>NZ_JH621252.1:2767-21343 GCF_000255455.1 Aquimarina agarilytica ZC1
TAACTTCTCCAGCAGGTGATAAGTCACCAATACATAGAAATTGATCGTCCCCTGCATTTGGAGGTGGGTTAGGTATTGCATCGATTTTAATAAATACGTTATCCGATGTTGTACCACATGGACTAGGATTAGTTACTGTATAGGTAAATTCATATGGAGTATTGTTTGGTTGTAATTCTACATTTGCTAAATGACCATTAATAGTCTGTATAGCACCCGAAACTGGAGATGTTCCTGCATAAGTCCAAACCCCTGATGCATTTTCTGTACCTTCTAATAATACATTACGAACATCACAAAAAGTTTGGTCATCACCTGCTCTTGCCCTATCAAAAACACGAATTGTAATTTCTGCTTGATCTACTGCACAATTAGGGTTACTTGAATTTACTGGTTCTTCTGGATTAAAATCTGCTCTACGAACCTCATACCTAAAAGTATAATCACCCGTTACTAATCCAGTAATATTTGTTATTCGTTGATTTGGACTTACAATTACAGGCGTACCGGGCGCTCCATTTGCTGGAGGAGGAGGTGTTACTAAAGACCAATTTACAATTTCTAAGTTTTCATCAAAATTAGAGCCTGTTAAGGTCACCTCATTACTATCACATACTAAAAACACTCCTGAAGTTGCATCTGGAACAGGGTTTATTATAGCCGCAGTAGTTGGAGGTATTCTAACTTTTACCATTACCTCATCTGAATCAGAAACACATGAGCCAGCTTCTTCCATCCAACTAAACACATAATCTCCACTATTTTGAAAAGAAATAGATGTATTTGGATCATTTGCATCATTAATTGTAAAACCTCCGGGACCAGAAACATAACTCCAAGTTCCTGTAGCACCTGACGATGAAACTGCATTCATCATTACATTACTTGAACAAGTATCTAACTGATCGGCACCTGCATTTGCTGTTATCGTATCTGCAAATGCCACTATAATATCATCAGAAGTTGCTGCACAAGCTGATGTCGCACTGGTTACTGTCCATGTAAAGGTATACACACCGGGTGTATTTACAGTAGCTGTGGCATTGGGATCTGTAACGCTACTAAATGACACTCCAACATTAGGACTAACACTCCACATACCAGATTCATCTAGCGAATCTAATGGTGTAGTTCCATTCGCGGAAAGTGATACATTTCCTGGGGTAGTTGCGGGCAAACATTGATCTGGACCTGCCTCTGCAACGGTTGGCGAAGCATCTGGACCCGTACTTATTTCTAAAATTGCACTTGATGGTGCATTACATGAATCACCTGGATTAGTAAACGATATTTCCCATTGTAATTGATAAGTAGTATTAGGAGCGTTAAAACCTGTAGCTAATGAATTAGGATCATTTTCATCAACAAAACTCACCGTCATAGGAGCTCCGTTATTAATCTGAGTCCATTCTCCTTGTTCTGCCAAACTGGGCATGTTCCCTGTTAATGTTGCTGGAGCTCCGGGACATATACTCTGAGAAACTCCAGTTGCTGATGCTGTTATAGAAGCTGCATTTACAAATACATTTACCGTATTTGTAAATTCTGGACAATTAAGTCCACCACTAATAGTATAAATAAATTTATACGTACCAGAAATTAAACCATCTGCCGTAGTAGAAAAAGTATAAGGATTAACAATATTTGCAGTATTCGGCCCTGAGATCTGTGACCATAATACCATATTTGCCGATGATGTTGGATCATTTCCTTCCAAAGGGACAGAAGTCCTAGTACAGGCCAAATTAGTATCTGTACCCGCATTAGCCATATCAGCTGCTCCCGAAACTGCAATAGTCATGGTGTCAAATCCATCCGTACAGCCTACTGGTAAACTTCCACCTTCGGTACGTACAAATTCTAACACATAAATTCCTTCTGCTGTCAAATTAATTCCACCTGTTGACACATTATCAGTTACTAAAACTGGATAACTTGCCGGTGGCATAGATGGAGGCAATGTTGCTAAATATTCCGGAGGACCATCAACAATATTAATGATGTTAAATCCCGTTCCCGTTGTATTTACAGGAAAAGTGAAATTAGAAACTCCACAATCACCTATTATATCTTCACCTCCATTTGCTTCAATAGTTCTTGATGAACCTCTAAAGTCTACTATATAATCTCTAGAATCATTACAAAATCCATTTATAATAGTATACCTAAATACGTAAGGCGCATTAGCGGGATTTAAACCCGTCAAAAACGCATTGACTGTAGTAATCGGCGCATTATTAGGTATCACATCGGAACCACCACGTTGTGTCCACCTAACTGTTTCTCCTGCAAATGTTGGGACAACTCCCTCTAATGTTACTTCTGTAATATTTTCACATAAAAAAACTTCAACATCGGGGCCTGAAACTCCAGTAATATCCTGAGTAGCTGGTGGTACTATTATAGTAACTGTATCGGAGTTTGTTGAACAGCCCCCTGTAACTGTCCATTTTAAAACATAAGTCCCCTCAACCAAACCTCTAACTCGAGTAATACCATTATTTTTATTTACAAAATCAGGATATGCAGGACCTGTTACAAAACTCCACTCACCTATTTGTCCTCCCAAACTACACCCCCCAAAGGTTCCAAAAAGCCGTGTAGATGTGGTTGTAGTATAACAATTTCCTAAAGTTCTAATATTATCATCATCTCCAGAGTCTGCATCAACTGGAGAAACTCCTCCAAAATTAGTCACTTTAATTGATGATACAGATCGACAACGTTGACCAGGAGCATAAAATGGACCTTCAATAATCCAATTCAATATAGTTTCACCACAACTAGTTGCTGGCATTGTTAAGGTTGTTATTGGCGAATCTTCAAAATCAATATCTACACCTGCTGGATTTCCCGAAGGATCAATTTCCCACCTTCCTGTTTCTCCTGGATTCAGAGGAGTATTGGCAAAAACTGTAACATTACCCATTGTATCTGGACAAAACTCAACATCATTACCTGCATCGGCTATGGTAATAGGCTCTACTGTTATTGTAATTGTTTGAGAGCCTTCTATACCATTCCCACAAACTGCTGCAAACCTAAAATCGTAACTATTCCCTCCAGAAAAACCAAGTACGTTAGTCACTGGTGAATTCGGATTTTCAATCACTACAGTTGGGCCACCAACTTGTGTCCACATAGGCCCACTTTGAATCGGTGTAGGCATATTTCCAGTAAGAACAAAATTATCATTGGCGCATATGGTACGACTAACACCTGCATTTACAGTACAGTTTGGTAATTGTGCATAAGAAACATCACATAAAAAAAATAGTATAACTATTTTTAATTGGAAGAAGCTATACCACTTAAATCCATTTTTAAACGCGTGTTTAATCATCTTATTTTTAATTAGTTACACTAACTAAACTAATGATATAGACTATTCTAACTATATAATTTATTACAAATTAACTTTATAAGTGACCAAATGCTTAAAAAATCGTTTAAAAACAATTAAGTTCAACAATAAAAAAATAAAATACTGATAATCATTGTTTTAAAAACAAAAAAACAAACTATTAATCTCTTTTTTAATGATATAAATAGCTTAGCTAAAGATGTAATCCTTTTAAAACTTTTATCTTTTATGTTAATAACTAGAATGACGAAGAAAATCAAATTAATGAATGCCTAAATAGGTTGAACCTATTTAAGTCACATTTGCTATTACAGGTTAAAACAAGAGTTTGATTCTCTTTAAAATACTTTAATCAAACAATTCATTTAAATAAGTTTCAAAGCGTTCAATACCTAAATTTATCAAAGTATTTCCATGAGCATCTTTAAAATCGGGAATACCTTCGGTAACTACTTTTACTATTCCATTTTTATCTAACAAAACATTCTTTGGAAAAAAACGAACTCCTATCTCATTGATATAATTCGTGTCTGTAGAAACATGAGTAAAATTAAACTTATGTGTTTTTAAAAATTCTCTTAAATTAATCTCATTATCGAAAGTCATGGAAATGAAATTCATTCGCCCATCATATTTTTCTTTTAATTTATTTAAATACGGCATTTCATCCACACAAGGTTTGCAATGTATAAACCAAAAATTTATAAGTGTTGGTTTTCCATTTGACTTTGCTGCATTGTATATTTCCCCCTCTAATGTAAATTGATTCATACTAGGTAATTTTTTTCCTATGTAGGAACGTACCTTTTCACTTTTCATTAATTGCTCCACATTAGGCTGCGAAAAACTTATAAAGTAGCTTATAAATAATAGTAAGTATAAAATTGATGTTTTCATTTTTTAGTTTCTAAAAACGAACAGGATCCGTTTCATTCATAAAATAACACTACAATACGATTTATGGATAAAATTTCGCATAAATTACAATGTAATATATGGGTATAAAATTTATACTCGTTCCTAAATGAATTTACTGAAATAAAAAAACTAGACTAAGCCTTTGCTAGGTTACGTTTTTATGTTGAAATAGCATTTCATAAAGACACATTTTAATCCCCTAAATTCATTTGGAAAATAATAGTGCCTTGTTATATAAAAATTATCTTATTAAACTAAAATGCCCCTTATATTCTTCCGATTCGCCAACAAATTTAGCAGTAAACCAATAATCATCAGCTGGCATGTCATGCAAATTATACTTCCCATTCCAACCTTCTTCATTAGCATTTAATGACCTAATAAACATACCATAACGGTCAAAAATAAATATTTGCATTTCAGGAATATCAAAATTTGCAATTACATTCCAATGATCATGCTTACCATCATTGTTTGGTGTAAAAAAATTAGGAAAACCGACATTAAATATATCCTCGGTAAAACTCCCACAATTATCAATGGATGTAGCCGTTACGGTATGCAAACCTAAACTCACATTTTTAAAAACATTATTTTCTTGAAGCGGACCATCATTTAAACTATACATATACCCACCTTCTGGTGAAATTAGGGTAGCAATAATATCATTAGTCGCTGAGAATTTTCCCGATGATAGTGATAAATTCATTCCTTTAGCTGACGGTATTTTATTTACAACAACCCTAGCACTTTTTGAGCAATCGATACTATTTGTATAGGTTACCTCATATGCTCCAAATTTATCTACCGTAATTGCTGCGGTTTTTTCCGACAATACTTGTCCTTTATATTTCCATTCAAACGAATATTCACTGGGGTTTAATTGTGTGTCAATAACAGGTAAATCCGCTGAAATAATATTTCCAGATTCGTCAACACAAACACTTGAGGGTTCCAAGGTAATTTCAGGTATATCATTAATTAGTAATGATGCTTCAACAGCGTCACTTAAACATTGTGTGTCAATATCTACTGCTTTCACTCTAAATATGTATATTCCTACTTCTGTTTCAACTGGAGTATATGTAGGTGAGTTTTCTAACAATAGTTCATCATCTACTGAATACCAATTAGCTGTTTGTCCCGCTAATAACGCTACCGATAAATTAGGAATAGTAGCACCATAACACATTATTTGATTTGAAGGATTTACAGGTAATGGAACCACAGGACAATTACAATTTGGTGCTTTTACATCTAATGTGACCTCGCAATCAATATCCGCTTTATTTATGGCTATAATGGTAAAATCTGTATCCGTAGGAATTTCTGTAATTTTAGAATTAGTGACATCAATACGCCCCAACCCACTAGGTGTTGTACTTATTTCCCAAGTTCCATTGGTTTCAAAATTAACATTGTAACTAAGTCTGTTTTTGGCACACTCGGTATTTACTAATGCCAAACTAGGACTTGTTACTACGACTACAGTAACCGTTGCAGTATCCTTATCACATTTACTTGAACCTCCTACTGTATATGTATACACTCCGGCAGCATCTATTGATGGATCAAAAACCCCTGTTTTACTATCTAATTCTGGACTCCATGTACCTCCGCTATCCGCATCACTACCCAAAAGGTCAAATAAATTTTGAGTAGTCCCTTCACCGGAACAAAAACTTATTTCAGCATCATCACCTGCATTAAATACTGCCAGTGTTACATTAATAGTATCTACAAACTTTTTACCTAAATCGGTAACAGTAACTTTATATTTACCTCCTTGATCAATACTTATTGTTGGCGTTGTTTTTCCAGCCAACACTACATCATCTAACTCCCATTGATAAGTTTCACTACCAGAATAGGGATCTGAAATATTCTTAGCCGTAAGTGTGGCTACTTCACCTGCACAAATTTCAAAATCCAATTCTGAATCATCTTTATCAACAATTTTAACATTTGAATTCACCGTTAGTGCTCTCAAAAAAACGGCTGAATCCAATAAAGAATCCCCTCTATCTGCTATTATGAATTTAATTCTATAAGTTTCTCCAGATTGAACTAATGTTTGCGTATTTAACACCTTGGTAAATCCATCATACTCCATGATGTCGGTATTATTTGGACCATCATTGCTTACATATAAATCAGGAAAAAAATTTGTTCCAAGTACTTCTGTTCCACAACGAAAAGGAGTCCCATTGGGAAGTAAATCTGCATGTATTGACCCTGTATTTACAACAATATTATTTGAACCAGGTACCGAGGCTATATTTTTTCCACCAAATGGAGTTCCTGATGTATTGGGGATTCCTGGGCCTTTAATTAAAAAGGCGAAACCATCTCTAACACTTGAGTCACATTCATAGTCATTTTCATATTCCTCCGATGCAAAAATAAAATCAAACTTAAGTAGGTCCCCATCGGGAACAAAATCAAACTCAAAGGAAGTGACATCAAAAGTTGGAAAATTATCCCTATTAGTTTCGTCCAATATTATTTTAATATCATTATCTCCAACGCTATCAAAAGATACAAAACCCGATCCTGGGCCTTCATTCGGGGCTTCTGCATCTTTGGCAATTCCAGTTGTTAATACAATACCACTTTCAAAAGGAAAATTAGTATCTCCCTTTTCAAAATATCCCCAACTCCTAACATCTGCAGCTCCAGAATCTCCTTTTACAATTAATGAAGATTCGTCAAAAGTAATATTGTCATTATCAATAAATACCTCTTCTATTAATTCGGCTGCAGACAAATCTGTCCTTGGATTTCCAGCTGGATTCACTAAAATTGAATTTTGCGAATAGCACAATCCATTAGTCAGGGTTATAAATAGCATTATTGCAATACAATTCCGTTTAATGAGCATTAATAAAGAATTTGATGATTAGCGCGCTGTTATAACGCACTTTAAAACACCAATCGTATTCTTTACTTATTCTAACTAGCTATGTTTTGTAATTAAATGACTACATATAAATACCTAAAAAAACTTACATACTAAACTCCATTTTATAGGTATAAAAAAATACTTCATCGATGCTAAAAAAAATATATCCTTCCAAAAAAAAGAAAAATAATATTCCCTTTTTACTATATTTTTATAGCAAAAATAAAAACCCTAATGATTCTGACATAATTGAATCATTAAGGTTTCATCAAAAAAATTATATCCTAAAAATTATTCTTTTATAATTTTTAAACTTTTTCCTGAAGCGGTTTTAAGAATATAAACTCCTGCAACAACAGAGGTATCAAAATCAACAATAATACTTTTTTCATCGGCACCAAGTTGAATCCTAGAAGGAACCGTTTCACCTTGTAAATTATACAATTCTACATCGACATCATTTGTTCCTTCGATTATAGCAAAATTATCCTTTATTGGGTTTTGCTTTATTGCAATATTGTTATCAACTCCAGAAATATTTACCTCTTCTAAACTTAATTCTTTTTTACCTTTCTTCTTTTTTTGTAAACTCCATGTACGCACATATTCAACCAACATGGTATTGAATTTATTATTCTTTAAATGTCCCACTCTTGGAAGTCCAATCTTAGCGACACCAGCCTGTGCAAAAGGAAATACTTCGGTATCAAAAATCATATGAAGTTTTTCTAAAAGTGGACGACGAGGAATAATTTTCATTACCTGTTTTCCATTATAGTAAAATTTTAATTCTTTTCCATCTTGTGCCCAAAACATACCAAAATTATGAAAAACTTCCCTACCTCTTTTAGGCATTATCCATTTCTTACCCAAACGAGGTACTTCCCTGTATTGTCCATAATAATGTGTGTTTGCTGCATATTCAAATTCTTGAGAAGCTTTACTCCTGTTAGATGGATTTCCAACATGTTCAATAACATCTATCTCTGAATAATTTCCAAGCCTGAACCAAAAGGAAGAAGTCATTGATAAGTTAGACGCTTTTATTCTCGCCTCAAAATACATTCCTGGCCCTGCAGCTTTATTTTTAGAAACAACAGCTGCAGCATTTACCCAATGATCCTTAAGAGGGTTTTTAACTTTTTTAGGATCTTTATGCAAAGTAGACCTTAAAGCCAATTTACCATTGGTTGTAAAAACATTTGGATTATTTCCTTTACTATCAGGTTTTTTAAACAAACTTGGTAATCTTCCAGGCCATCCGGGATGGTAATTATACCAACGCTCTCTGTTTAAAAACCCATTAAATTCATCTGTTAATCCCCAAACTGGACTCCATTCAAATCCTTTTGGAGCTGCGGGTTGCGCAAACACTTGTAATGAGTTTAACACTACAAATGACATTAAAGCAATCTTTTTCATATATTTTTATTTAAACTTTAATATATAACCCTTAAAAATGAATTATCCCTACCATACCCAATCAACATTAACATTTAAAATAATATTCATTTGCAACTATAAAAAAGTAAAACAATCAGTAATAGAATCTATTATAACATAGATACACCAACAATATCCTCTCAAAAAAAATACCCATTTTAACAAAAAATCAAAAAAGATATTTCTTCATTTTAAGCTTATTTTTTCGATTTTGAGAATTATTTTTAACGAAAATATTATAAAACTGGAATAAGAAATACCAAAAATGGAAGAAGATCTTTCGCTAATTTATTTTACTTTATAAGATAAGTTTTCAAATAGTGGTCCCATTATATATAACATGAATTTTGAAATATAATAGACAATAATAAAAACCTTTATTCCTTTTGCAACAAAAGCTGTAGGCCTAAACCAACAAACACAAATCCACTAATTTTTTTCATTGCAATACCTACATACTCATTTTTACGAAATGTTTTTGTCATGTAAGAAGCCGAGAAAACTAAAAACAAACACCAGATAGTACCTGTAAGCATGAATGTTCCTCCTAGAATCAAAAAAGGAAGCGTACTATTTACAAAATCTGGGGCTATAAATTGAGGAAGTAATGATAGGAAAAAAATTCCCACTTTTGGATTAAGTAAATTTGTCCAAAAGCCTTGCTTGTAAATTTTAAATACGTTTAATACGATATACTAACAAAAATTTCGTATATATGCTGTTTCTTTTTCACTATTCTGGCGTTAAAAAAAGCAATCGTAACTAAGGCTATGCTTGATTTTTTTGCCTTAGACTAACAAAAAATAATTCAGCATATTTATACGAAATTATTATCAACAAATCGTATAATTCCTTATCACTTGTATTTTGATCTACTGTTAATTTTGATTTATCCCATAACATTTTAAGTCCTAAATAAATTAAATAGCCAGCACCACACCATTTTACAAGTGTAAAAAGCATTACAGATTTCATTAATAACATAGACAATCCAAAAGCTGCAAAAAGAATATGAAAAACAGCGCCGCTAGCAATTCCCAACACCGAATATATTCCGGCCTTTTTTCCTTGAGTAATGCTTCTGGTAAGTATATAAATAGTATCGGCTCCTGGAGTAATATTTAAAAGTATGCCAGCCATTAAGAACCCTAAGTAATTTTCAATTCCATGCATTGTAACTCTAATTTTTATATGTCACTAAATAATATTTGATCATATATAAAAAACTGCTGCTCGTTGTATGATGTAATCTCCTAATAGTTACTCTCAACTATTTACCAACTTCCTCCGGCACCTCCACCACTAAAACCACCGCCGCCAAAGCCGCCTCCGAAACCACCACCAAAGCCGCCGCCAGATGATCGACCTCCTCCAAAGCTTCCGCCACTGTAACCACCACGTCCCATATTACTTAAAATAATAACATCCAATAAACTGGAGCGTTTACGCCTATTTCCATTGGTATGATCATCGTCATCATTTCTCTTCTTTTTAGAAGACCAAATAATCAATAAAAAAATAATTAGAAAAACCACAAACATAAATGGAAAACCTTCCGCATCACCTTCTGTTCGATTGCGAATACGCGTCCCTTTGTAGGTTCCATTGAGCATTTGAATTATAGCTGTAGTCCCCTTGTTCAAACCTCGATAATAACTACCAGCTTTAAATTCTGGAATGATTACTTCTCGCGTAAGCGCACCTAATTGCCCAGCTGTTAAATATTGTTCTACTCCATAACCGGGAGAAATGTGTATTCTTCGATCGTTTTTAGAAAGTAAAATAAACACCCCATTATCCTTATCTGCTTGCCCAATACCCCATTGATGCGCCCATTTTGGTGTTAGAATCCCAATATCTTCCCCTTTTAAACTATTGATTGTGGCTATAACAATTTGTGTACTTGTCGTATCTGCATACCGAATCAATTTTACTTCCAAGGCACGTTTTTCTGCTCCACTTAAAATATTTGCATAATCATAAACGGCTACTTGTTCCGTAACTTTTGCAGGCTTTACAGGAATAGTAAATTGCCCATAACTAACAGTAACCCCAATAAAAAAGGCTGTAACTACAACAAAAAGAAATCTTATTTTATTCATTACAGCTTTGATATTTCATCCGAAAGTTCATTAGTATCATCAACATCCCATGGAAAATGTTTTTTGAGTGCTTGGCCTATTTGAGTCACTCCCAACACCAAGCCTTTTCCAAAATGTTGTTTCTTAAAGTGTTCTTGAATAACATCGCGTGTACTGTGCCAAAAATCACTTCCAACAAGTTGATCAATCCCTGCATCGCCATATACCACAAACTGTTTTAAATTTACGGCTACGTAAAGGATAACTCCATTTTCTAGCTTTGTATTATCCATTTTTAATAAATGAAATACCTCTTGAGCGCGTTCATATACATTACTTTGATCATAATCTTCCAGATGTACGCGTATTTCACCCGAAGTTTGCTTTTCTGCTAACCGAATCGCTTCAATAACTTGTTGTTCTTGGCTATATGTTAAAAAGGATTCAACACTACTAGCCATTACTTAAAATCAAAGTTAACATCTACTGGTTTTTCTGCACCAGCTTCGGCGTCAAAATAAGGTTTAGCATCAAAACCAAATATTTTTGCACTTATCAAACCTGGAAAACTTTTCACTTTGTTGTTATAGGGTTTAATTGCTTCATTAAAACGTGTACGTGCTGTTAAAATCTGGTTCTCTGTACTCGCAATTTCATCTTGTAATTTCAAGAAATTTTGATTGGCCTTTAAGTCAGGATAGCGTTCTACAGTAACTAATAAACTTTTCAAGGCACCACTAAGTCCACCTTGTACTTTATTAAACTGTGCTAACTGCTCGGGTGTAATATTAGAGGGATCTATGGTAACTGATGTTGCCTTAGCTCTGGCATTAATAACATCAACCAAGGCTCCTTTTTCATAATCGGCGGCACCTTGAACTGTTTTTACTAAATTTCCGATAAGATCATTTCTACGTTGATATGCTGTTTGTACATTTCCCCATGCCTCAGCTGTATTCTCATTTAAGGATACTAAGGCATTATAATCGCAAGAATTTAAGGAAAGTGCCAATAAAATAAGCCCTGTGATACGAAATACTAATTTCATGATAGTTAAGTGTTTAAAATTACAGACTCGCTTTTAACGCTAACAACGATGCCTTTATTGAGTTCAATTTACGAATTATATCGAAATTTTCTAAGCTTTCCTTTTGATGCGACTTTAAGTAAGTTTTTGCGCCTTCTAACTTATAACCACGTTCCTTTACCAAATGGTAAATAAGCTCTATATTTTGTATATCTTCTTTGGTAAAATAACGTATACCATTGGTATTCTTTTTGGGCTTGATTACTGTAAATTCCTTTTCCCAAAAGCGAATTAAGGAGGTATTCACATTAAAAGCTTTTGCCACCTCACCAATACTGTAATACAATTTTTCGGGAAGGTCTAAGTGCATATTAGTCTAAAGATTGGTTTACTTCTCTTGATTTCTCTAACAAGGTAGCAAATTCTTGTGCAGATAAGTTCCCGTAATAAAAATTAATAGGATTAATTTGTTTGCCATCTTTAAATACCTCGTAATGTAAGTGTGGAGCTTGTGAACGTCCCGTACTCCCTACAAAACCGATAACATCACCTCGCTTTACCTTTTGGCCTTTTCGAACATTGTATTTATATAAATGCCCGTATAGTGTTTTATAGCCATAACCATGCTCAATACGTATGTGATTTCCATAACCCGATGAACGATTATCGGCTCTGGTCACTAACCCATCGCCTGTCGCAAAAATTGGTGTTCCCCTAGGGGCACTAAAATCCATTCCACGGTGCATTTTACGCACTTTAGTAAATGGGTCACTCCGCATTCCGTACCCTGAAGCCATACGCTTCAAATCTTTATTTTGAATGGGTTGTATTGCGGGGATAGCTGCTAATAGTTTTTCTTTTTCCTTAGCTAATGTAGCCACCTCATCTAAGGATTTGGATTGAATGGTAATTTGTTTTGCAATTTGATCTACCCGCTGGTTGGTCTCCTTAATCAATTCCGAGTTTTCAAAACCATCAAACTTATTGTACCTATTTACCCCTCCAAAACCCGCTTTACGTTGCTCTTCTGTTATGGGTTCTGCTTCAAAATATAAACGATAAATCGTATTATCACGATCAGCTATTTCATTCAATACTTTTTCCTGCCGATCCATTTTATTATTCAGCATTTTATATTGCAACTTCATGTTTTCCAGCTCCCTTCGGTATTTTTTTTCTTTAGGAGTTTCTATTTTAGGAATACTATAATAAGTAACTAATAATACAAATGATGCTAAAAATAATCCCAAAACACTTAGCAAGGCTATTCCCCATTTACGTCCTTTTTTGGGTTCTATTTTTCGGTATGATAATGTTTCACTGTCGTAGTAGTATTTAACCTTTGACATAATTTAAAATATACTATTTTTGCACGTGCCTTATTGGCTAACCATTAGAGGTTAATTTTCAAAGATACTAAAATTGTAATGAAGCTATAACAACTTCATAATTTCTGTCTATGGAATTAATCATAAAACAATATCTTTTAAATGAAATCACAAGAGATCCGTAAACAGTTTCTGGAGTTTTTTGAATCAAAAAAACATAGCATAGTTCCATCTGCACCTATGGTTATTAAAAATGACCCAACGCTCATGTTTACTAATGCCGGAATGAACCAGTTTAAAGAATTCTTTTTAGGTAACGGAACACCCAAAAATAATCGTATCACCGACACTCAAAAGTGTTTACGTGTGAGTGGAAAACACAACGACCTGGAAGAAGTGGGAATGGATACCTATCACCATACCATGTTTGAAATGTTGGGTAACTGGTCTTTTGGTGATTATTTTAAAAAAGAAGCCATTCAATGGGCTTGGGAATTACTAACTGAAGTTTTTAAAATTGATAAAGATATTCTTTATGTATCTGTTTTTGAAGGCGCCAAAGATGACGGATTAGGATTAGATCAAGAAGCATTTGATTTATGGAAAGCCATTGTACCCGAAGACCGCATTATCATGGGAAATAAAAAGGACAACTTTTGGGAAATGGGTGACCAAGGCCCTTGCGGTCCTTGTTCGGAAATTCATGTTGATATTCGTTCTGCCGAAGAAAAAGCAAAAGTATCTGGGCGTGATTTAGTAAATATGGATCACCCACAAGTGGTTGAAATATGGAACTTGGTTTTCATGCAATTTAACCGTAAAGCAGACGGATCTCTAGAAAAATTACCTGCCCAACATGTGGATACTGGAATGGGGTTCGAACGTTTATGTATGGTATTGCAAAACGTAAAGTCTAATTATGATACCGATGTATTTACGCCACTTATTCGCGAAATTGAAACCATAACGAATTCCGTTTACGACAAAGACTCCTTACCTACTAATCAGGATGGAAAAGTAAGCGTAGCCATTCGTGTTATTGCCGATCACGTTCGCGCCGTGGCTTTTTCAATTGCCGATGGACAATTACCAAGTAACAATGGAGCAGGTTATGTAATAAGACGTATTCTGCGTAGAGCTATACGTTATGGATTTACATTTTTAGACACCAAAGAAGCTTTCATATACAAATTAGTTGACACTTTGAGCAGTCAATTGGGCCAAGCCTTCCCCGAATTAAAAACTCAGAAGAATCTTATTGTAAATGTAATTAAGGAAGAAGAAAATTCATTCCTAAAAACATTAGATCAAGGTTTGCTGTTATTAGATCAAATTATTGAACAAACCAAAGGCGACATTATTTCTGGCGAAAAAGCTTTTGAATTATACGATACTTTTGGTTTCCCTATTGACCTAACAGCACTTATTTTAAGTGAAAAAGGATTAAAATTAGACGAAAACGGTTTTAAAGCCGAATTACAAAAACAAAAAGATCGCTCCCGTGCCGCAGCAAAAATATCTGCAGGTGACTGGGAAGTAATAGGGACCGAAAATAGCGAAGCCTTTATTGGCTATGATCAGCTTACTGCAGAAGTACAGCTAACTCGTTACCGAAAGGTAGTGAGTAAAAAAGATGGCGAATTATTCCAATTGGTGTTTAATCAAACCCCTTTTTATCCCGAAGGTGGTGGACAAGTAGGAGACAAAGGCTATTTGGAAGCGGCTAATGGCGATGTGGTATATATTATTGATACCAAAAAGGAAAACAATCTAATTATACACATTACCAAAAACCTTCCTAAAAACACTAACGCTACCTTTACGGCAGTAGTTGACACCAAACAACGTATTCGCACCGCATCTAACCACTCGGCAACACACTTATTACATCAAGCTTTACGCAGCGTATTAGGTACACATGTAGAGCAAAAAGGCTCTATGGTACACAGTGGAAATTTGCGTTTTGATTTTTCTCATTTTTCAAAAGTATCTGCCGATGAACTACTGGAAGTTGAAAATTTTGTAAACGCACGTATCCGCGAAAAACTTCCGTTAGAAGAAAACAGAAACAACACCTATGATAAGGCTATAGCCGAAGGTGCTATTGCATTATTTGGCGAAAAATATGGAGATAGTGTTCGCTCTATTCGATTCGGAAAATCAATGGAATTATGCGGTGGTATTCATGTATCAAATACAGCAGATATTTGGCATTTTAAAATTACTAGTGAAAGCGCAGTAGCTTCGGGTATTAGAAGAATTGAAGCTATTACCAGCGATGCCGCTAAAGAATTTTTTACGGCACAAGCAAAAGCTTTTGGCGAAGTAAAAGCGATATTAAAAAATGCTAAAGACCCTGTTAAAGCGATTACTAATTTACAAGATGAAAATAACGAACTAAAAAAACAAATTGAGCAATTACTAAAAGAAAAAGCAGGCAATTTAAAAGCTGAGCTAGCCAACCAATTTACCGATGTTAATGGCGTACAGTTTTTAGCTAAAGAAGTGGATTTAGATGCTCAAGGCATTAAAGACTTGTGTTTCGATTTAGGTAATAACTTAACCAACGCTTTTATTATTTTTGGAAGCGCTGTTAATGGAAAAGCTTTATTAAGCTGTTATATTTCGAAAGAATTAGTAGCGGACAAAAAGCTTAATGCCGGACAAGTAGTCCGCGAGCTCGGAAAACACATCCAAGGTGGTGGCGGTGGACAACCATTTTTTGCTACCGCAGGAGGTAAAAATCCAGCCGGAATTGCTCAAGCTTTAGAAGACGCTAAAGCTTATTTATAATTTAAAAAAATCCCTAGAAAAATCTAGGGATTTTTTATTTAACCCGAATTATACATGCAACCTTTTTTCCTAACATTACCTCCTAAACAACAAAGCCCAAGTATTGGTTATACTTCCAAATTGTTTTTAATGGGATCTTGTTTTGTGGAAAATATAGGAGCACAGCTGAACTATCATAAATTTCAAAATCTTGTAAATCCTTTTGGAATTATATTTCATCCGCACGCAATTTACAATTTACTAGAGCGAGTAGTAACGCAACGTTTGTATACCGAAAAAGACATTTTTTACCATAACGAACAATGGCATAGTTTTGAAGTACATTCGCAGTTGAGTAACGAGAATAAAGACCTTCTACTTGATCAACTTAACGAACAACTTACCCAAACACATCAATGGATCACTCAAACAAGTCATATAGTAATTACTTACGGAACAGCTTGGGGTTATGAACACGAACAACACATAGTTGCTAATTGTCATAAAATACCTCAAAAAGAATTTGACAAAAAATTGAGTTCAGTTCCTGAACTAAATAGATGCATAAAAAACACTCTTAATTTAATTAAAAGCATTAACAATACCGCTACTATTATTTTTACAGTATCTCCTGTTAGACATATAAAAGACGGCATTATTGAAAATAACCAAAGTAAATCTCACTTAATTACGGCGATCCATCAAACTATTGAGTTCAACAATAAAACATCATACTATCCAGCCTATGAACTAATGCTGGACTGCTTGCGTGATTATCGCTTTTATAAACCCGATCTAATTCACCCAAATGACACCGCAATTGAATTTATTTGGGAGCATTTTAAACAAACTTGGCTTTACGAAAGTGATACACAAAAAACCATAAAACAAGTTTCGGAAATCCAACGTGGACTACAACACAAAGCCTTTAACCCAAATAGCGAAGCGCATAAAAAATTTATGGCTTCGCTATCTGATAAAATTAAAAAGTTAACGACTCAGTTTCCTTTTATTAAATTTTAATGCCATTAACTATGGGCAATTACCCGTACTAGGCAAATTAAATTTTAAATCACAATCTGGATTCGCTTTTATAATTGCTATGATTCTATTACATTTTTCTAATAACGAAAGCCCATCATTTTCAACTAAATCATCAATTTCTTGTTGAGCGATAGTACATGGGGCACAAACACCTGTGTAAACAAGGTTACAACATCCTGATGGATCAATCATTGCAGATATAAACGAACCTAAATTATTACAACCAATAAAATTAATAGACTGACTATTAATTACATTATCCAGCGTTTTCTGTTTTTGAGCGCAATAATCACTTAAAATATCTCCATTCGAAAAACTATTTGGAGTACCAGGTCGTAAATTTGCTCCATTTAATGAAGATGCGATTGATGCGGTAATTTTACCTCCACCAGATAACACTGAACAATCAGTCCAAGTCACATCAATAATTAAAGAAGTCTGCCCATTATTTATACCAAACATCTTTCTATTGTCATTAGTAGCTTTAAAAACTCCTCCTTCAATATCCACGATAAGATAATTTACTTTACCCGCTATGGAACTACTAAAATCAATAAAGAATTCTGAGTTCCTCCTAAATTAGCCCCACTACCACTTATAAAAACTCCATTAAACTGAGCTTGAGAATTCAGAAAAGAAAATAGCGTTAAAACTAACGCGAAAATAAATGTAATTTTTGTGTGTTTCATTTTATATATTTTAAGTTAAAAATCTATCCTAAAGCCACATAAGAACAATTAAACACTGACTGTCAATTAATTAAAATTTAAGGACGTTTATACCTACATATGTAGGCTTTGTATTTATATGTAGGAAAGTGTTGATTTAAGCCTCATTACTTCCCTCCTAAAAGCTGCAATTCATTAATTACAATTTCTGTAATGTATCTTTTATCTCCCTCTTTAGTTTCATAGCTCCTATTTGTCAATTTTCCTTCCACAGCCACTTCTTTTCCTTTTTCAAGGTATTTTTCAATAACATCCACTGTTTTACCCCAGGCTACAATATTGTGCCATTGCGTCTCTGTTATGATTTCTCCATGTGTATTTTTATACTTTTCATTTGTTGCCATACTAAACTTAGCTAGCTTTTTTCCATCATTTAAATTTATTATTTCTGGTGCTTGACCTAAGTTTCCTATTAGTTGTACTCTGTTTCTTAATGAACTCATGATATTATTATTTAAATTACAGTAACCTTATGATTACCAACAGGGCAAACATAACATCGTGATCAAAATTTAATTGGTTGGTAAAAGTTTACTTCCGTTTGTAATCGTTTGTTGTCGATTATTTAATGAGACTAAGAAAATTATTTTTTGCGGAAATATCAAAAATCATTGGTGTCCGATTATAAGTGAAGATTGCTTTGTTTCAAGAAGCTCGGACCAAGATTAAATGCATAACATATTGGAAATAAATAGTTTCCTTTTTAAAAATTCTCCCATAATACTTATCTAAAAAATTCAATCTTTAGAAAGCTACTATTTTAAAGATGTTCAAGATTTCAATAAATTTTAATCGGATGCCCATATAATACGATTTACAGATAAGAATTTCGCATATATGCTGTTTCTTTTTCACCATTTTTGCGTTAAAAAAAACAACCGTAGCTAAGGCTATGCTTGATTTTTTCGCCTTAGACTAGCAAAAAATAATTCAACATATTTATACGAAATTCTTATCTGTAAATCGTAT
>NZ_JH621252.1:21357-152438 GCF_000255455.1 Aquimarina agarilytica ZC1
AAAATATTAAAAACCCGCATATCTCAAATAGGCTTTTTGTAATTTTTCATCATATTTATTTTGTCGGTATCCACTACCATTATAGCCTTCGGCAAACTTTGCCCAATTTTTAGCGCGAGCCCAATCTAATAATGGTTTTCCTTTAAATACCGTTACCTTTATAAATTTTCCAAATGCTGCTAAATGCTCACGTTCATGCTCATACATTTCAGAAACAAAATGATCAACAGAAGCATAGCCCAACTTTTTATAATGATATCCCATAATCTGGAAAGCTCCCCATGATGCAGATGCATATGCGGCATCATGAACCTCGGGTAAGTCAGACATTCCGGCTGCTTTTTCCAAACGCGTATATTCTCCTGCACCACCCTTGTAGTATTTTTTAGTCCAACGGGAATACAATACATCTTTTGTCCTATCCTCTAAAAAATCGGAAGGATTTAAGCCTTTACTTTTCAATTGTTTCCAAAACACATGTCCTTCAAACAATATTCGTGGGCGCCCGTACACTAAAAACCCTTTTCCACTACTCTCTATTTCATTCACAGCTTTAACTACAGCGACTTCTAAATCATAAGTAGTTGCAAAGTCTTCAATATCTTTTTCGGACAGCAACTTATCATTAAATACAATAAGTTCTTTTTCCTTTTCAATGAGTTTTGACCATGTTTTTAAACCTACAATACCATCCGCTACTAACTTATTCTTTTTTTGAAAATCAATGATAGCTGCATGAGAGTCTTTTCCAAAATAATTAGACACATATACATTATAGCCTAATTTTTCCAAAATTTCTTCTAAAAAATAAACTTCTTGTCCTCTGGACCTGTAACGTAGTGTCTTCATAATTATGTGGTTGTAGTTTTATACAATTTACGCTATTCTTTTATTCAACATCTGAATTTAACGAATAAATTAATTTTAACTTCCCCCTCTATTCTCAATCCTTTCCAATTCCTTATGCAATTCCTTTACTTTTTCGGGATATTTATCTGCTAAGTTAACTTGCTCCGATGGATCATCTCTTAAATTAAACAACTGGGCTTTATCCATTATCCCCGATTCAATACCCTTTGTTGTCACCCATAAAAAATGCTTTTCATATTTACTTGGTTTTATATATTTCCAATCTCCTATACGTAAAGCCAAAGTCCCCGCTTCTTCCAATAATTGATCTCTTCCTTTTTTATCTTCTCCCGTAAGGCTTGTTAAATGGTTTTTACTATCCAATACATTAGCTGGTACTTTTTGACCCACCAAGGCAGCAAAAGAACTATAAAAATCTACCTGACTTAGCAATGCATTCGATACCAACGGAATAATTTTTCCTTTCCAATACACTATAGTGGGTACTCGAGTACCTGACTCATAAATACTATATTTACCTCCTCTAAAAGGTCCAGAAGGATTATGATTCCCTAACTTTTCAACCGAAAAATCTTCGTATCCATCATTCAATACCGGTCCATTATCGCTAGTAAAAATAAGCATTGTATTAGCTGCAATCCCATGTTTTTCGACACTTTTCATTATTTCACCAACAACAAAATCTACTTGAGCAATAGCATCACCTCTAGGCCCCATAGTACTTTTTCCTTTAAATTTTTGATGTGGTAGTCTTGGCACATGAATATCGTGAAAGGAATAATATAAAAAGAAAGGTTTTTTCTGTTATTCTGAATAAATTTAGTTGCTTTTAGAGTTAATTTATAAGGAATATCCTCATCAACCCACTCTGCTGCTTTCCCTCCTTGCATGTAGCCTATTCTGCTCACTCCATTTATAATTGTATTACTGTGTTGTGGGTCCGCCTTAAAACGCAACTGTTCTGGATTTTGATCTCCTGTAGGTCGGTTCCCTACTTTTTTATCATAATTAACAAGTATAGGATCCTCTATTGATTTCCCTATCACTTCCCCATTTTCCATGTACACTGTAGGAACACGATCTCCTGTGGCTGGTAATAAAAAGCTGTAATCAAAACCTATCTGCTTAGGCCCTGGATTTATTTTTTTGTTCCAATCCACATATCCATCTCCTAAGCCTAAATGCCATTTACCTATTACTGCAGTTGTATATCCTGCTTTTTTAAGCATTTTGGGTAAAGTGATCGAAACCGTATCAATCAATAAAGGAGCGTCACCTTTTAATACTTTTGCCTTTTTTCGAAATGCATAATTACCCGTTAATAAGCTATAACGTGATGGTGTACATGTTGCTGTAGCACTATGCGCATCAGTAAAACGCACTCCATTTGCAGCCATAGCATCAATATTTGGTGTGTTTACTCCTTTTGCACCATAACAACCTACATCGGCGTATCCTAAATCATCTACATATAACAGAATAATATTAGGCGGTGCTTTTAGCTCGATAGCATTATTCACAGGTAATTCAAATCCTTTCTGCTTGCAAGCATTTACTGAAAATAATAGTATTAATATAAGAATTGAAACTTTCATTAATTAGAAGTTAAAAACTCAAATAAACTCGTGTTTAATTCATTTGGCACTTCCATATAACTCATGTGGCCACTTTGTAAAGTAATTAATTTTGAACTGGTTAAAGCAGCTTCAGCAACAGAATCATTATATAAAAGAACGGGATCATTTTTACCAGAAACAATAAGTTTTTTTCCTTTAAAATCCCCCAAAACTTTGGTTCTACTAAGTCGATCCTTCATACCTAATAATGCTGCTTTTATAGCTTCTGCAGAAGTTTTTTGAGCTTCCTTTACAAGTTCGTCAATTTGATTCGCCCGCTCTTTTTTAAATGAATTTGAAAATAAATTTACAATCCCCATACGTACATAGGTACTCTTTTGCTCATCGACAACCTTTATAGCTCTATCTCTATTAATTCTTTTTTCTGTACTATCCGCATTACTTGTTGAATTGAGCAACACCAAATGAGTAGCTTGTTTTTTACATATTTGCAGTACTGCTAAAGCCACATAACCTCCCATCGAATGACCGATGATCGCAAATTCTTTGATTTTTAAATAAAGTAACACCTCCTTGACTGCTTCGGCTTGCATTTCCATAGAGTGCACCAAACACAAATTGCCTGACTCCCCATGTCCTAATAAATCAACACATATATTGGTAAAATAATGATCAAAAAAAGTGATTTGCGATGTCCAAATAGATTTACTTTCCATAAATCCATGCAACCATACCACCGCAGGTCCTTTTCCAGAAACCGTATAGCCTATTTGGATATTTTTATAGCCTATTTTCATTGATTCATTAATGTTTCAATTTCATCTGCCTCTATAGGTATCGTACTCATTAAGTTCAATGGTGTTCCTTCCTTTTGAATCACAACATTATCTTCTAAACGAAACCCCATTTTTTCTTCGGGGATATAAATACCAGGCTCTACTGTTACTACCATATTTGCTTTCATCGGCTCGTTTTGCGAACCATAATCATGTGTATCTAAGCCTAAAAAATGTGATGTTCCATGCATAAAGTACTTACGGTAAGCGGGTGTTTCTTTGGATGCATTTTTAACATCCGCTTTGTCAAGTAATTTTAAATCTAATAATGCCGATGTCATCAATTTCCCTACCTCTTCATTATAATCTTTCCATTCAAGTCCTGGGGTCAATAAATTAGTGCTTTCTGCTTTTACATGGAGTAATGCGTTATATACTTCCTTTTGTCTTTTTGTAAATTTTCCAGAAACGGGAACTACTCTAGTTAAATCACTTGAGTATTTAGCATAAGCAGCTGCTACATCCATTAAAATCACATCACCAGCCTTGCACTGCTTATTATTCTCTATATAATGAAGTACATTAGCGTTTGTTCCACTTGCCACTATGGGTGTATAAGCAAAACCGTCGGCCCTATTTTTTGTAAATTCATAAATTAGCTCCGCTTCAATTTCATATTCCCATACCCCGGGCTTGATCATTCCTAATACCTTTCGAAATCCAATTTCGGTAATGGAACAGGCTTGTTGTATTATTTCAATTTCTTCGGGTTCTTTTATTGCTCGTAATTGGTGTAAAATAGGATTGCTCTTCGCTACATTATGAGCTGGATATTTCTTTTTACACCATTCAATAAAACGATCTTCACGTGTTTGTGTGATAGTATTGGCTCTAGAATGCTCATTAGTATTAAAATAAACTGTGGTTGCTTCTGCCATAAGCATGGCAAATATTTTTGGAAAATCATCCAACCAATATACCGTTTCAATACCTGATTGTTCAGTAACCTTTTCCTTTGTCAACTTTTCTCCTTCCCAAATAGCAATAAGTTCGCTAGTTTCCTTTACAAAAGCAATTTCCCTGTGTGCAGGATTATTAGCATCAGGAAATAACAGCAATATACTTTCTTCTTGATCTAAACCACTTAAATAATAAATATCTCTATGCTGTTGAAAAGGCAAAATACTATCTGCGCTTACAGGATATATATCATTACTATTAAAAATAGCTATACTACTATTATTCAGAAATTTATTAAATTTATTTCTGTTTTTTTTAAACAATGAAGCTTTAATTGGCGTATATTTCATTTTTAATTATTTACCTTATTGTCAACCATTTAAAACACTTATTAATCCCTCCTTTTAAAAGAACCCATTTTACCAAGTACAAAAGCCTTCATTAAAGACGAAATCAACAATATTGACGTTTACTAATAAAATTAAAGTTAACAATAAAATAGTGATAATGAATAATCAACTTTAAGAACATTGTAAATAAGTATAATCCTACAAAAAATATTAATTAAAACTTAAAAAAAGCGTTTTTCATCCTTTTTATTTGCTTTTAAACGTCATAAAGTGTAATTTATACGTCATTTAAAATACGCTCAAATTATAAAAAAAATTCCTATGATTCTTGAAATGAGCATCCCAGCCTTATTGTTTCCTGCTATTTCCTTAACAATGCTAGCTTACAATGCACGTTATCTTGCTATTGCTGCTCTTATAAGAAAATTACATAAGGAATATTTAAGTAGCAATTCAAAAAGCATTGGAATTCAAATAAATCAACTTAGAAAACGTCTGTATTTAATTAGAAATATGCAAGCTACCGCTATTTTAAGCTTTTTGGGCTCCGTAATTACAATGAGTTTTTTATATAAAGAAATGACCAATTGGGCTAATTTTGCATTTGGTTTAAGTTTAATTGCTCTAGTTATATCGCTCACCATTTCACTAATCGAAGTCCAACTATCTACAAAGGCATTATCTGTTCAATTAAATTCCTTAGAAGAAAACAACACTAATTAATAAGTCCCCCACCTTATGCTTGCGAATAAATTATTTGAAAATACATTAAAAAAATTTGATATAGGCTATTGGGAGCTTGGTAGCCTTTTGCCTAATGATATTTGGTCCAAAGAATTTTACAACAATTTAAAGTTAGATGCATCAAAAGTTAGTCCCTCAATTGATTTTTTTAACAATGAAATTATTCACCCCGAAGACTATGATTTTTTTCAAAAAAACTACACTAATTACCGTGTGAATAATTTAAATTTTAGACAAAAAATTCGTCTAAAAGACAGTTTTAGCTCTTACCTTGATTTCATTTGTTACACGGCCGAAGAAGCTCCTGTAAACATTAAATCGGATACTAAACTTTTATTTTTTCAAAAAATAACAGAATTTAACGAATCCAGTAATCCTTTCCATTATCAAGAAACTGCCGTAATGTCCTCAACCGGAAGTTGGTTTGTTGATTTTAAAAATAAAAAAAGTTATTGGGATCCAGAGGCTAAAAAGATTTTGGGATATCCAGAGGATTATGAACCCTCATTGAATAAATCTCATTTATACTATACTGAAGATTGCAGGCAACAGGCTTCTAATTTATTTTTATCCTGTTGTACTACCGGTAAGTCTTTTAATACCGAAATTAAAATGCTTACTCAACAAGGTGACGAAATTTGGGTTCGTTCTGTTGGAAAACCAATACATGACACTAACCATAACATTATAGGTATTAAAGGTGTTTTTCAAAATATTGATGAAGCCAAAAAAAGAGAACTTACACTTCAGAAATCCATAAACATTATAGCTTCGCAAAACAATAGGCTATTTAATTTTGCTCATATTGTATCACACAACTTACGCTCCCACTCTAGTAACTTAAGCTTACTTGTTCAACTTATTGAAAGTATCGAGGATCCCGCTGAAAAGGGTGAACTAATTAGTGAAGTAAAAAATATTGGTGAAAATTTGAACACCACTATTGAACACCTTAATGAAATTGTTACCATACATACCAATAAAAAACAAAAACGTAAGGATATTCTATTTAAAGATACGCTGCAACTAGTCACCAACTCCATTAGAAATATTATTACAAGTGGTAATGCTACAATTACATCCGATTTTAAAGAGTTCCCCCAAGTACGCTATATAGCAGCATATTTAGAAAGTATTATTCTAAACCTAATCACCAATGCTATTAAATACAAACACCCAGACAGAGACACTAAAATACATTTAAAAACAGGAATCACTGAAAACAATAAAGGAGGTTATTTAAAAATATCCGATAATGGTATTGGTATAGATTTAGATACTTTTGGGGAGCAAATTTTTGGAATGTACAAAACATTTCATAATAATACCGATGCTGTTGGTATTGGTTTATTTATAACCAAAAACCAAATTGAATCACTTAATGGAAGCATTAGAGTGGAAAGTGAAGTTGGAAAAGGAACCACATTTACCATAACATTTTAACAAAAAAACAAAAGACTGCCTCTCCAGGCAGTCTTTACACAACAACATTACTATCAATAAATATTCTAAAACTGAATATTATTAGTCTTTAATGTTTCAAATTAATTTACACAAGATCAATTAAAACACTAAAATCGCTTTGCCATCATTACAAACAATAGTACTTGGAGGCACTAACACATCACACGTAGAAACTACTCCCCATTTTTTATTAAAATCATCTTCAGCTTTTGTATACTTCGCTACTTTGGCTAAAAAGTCTTTCACATCAATTTTTGTGGAATAAGCGATAAAGCCATTGGGCCCACCACAGGCTTTACTGCCCACCGCTGTAAAATCCCATTCCGTTGCATTTTCACAAACTACACTTTCCGAAATTTCTTTGAGTTCTGCTAACATTTTATTTAATACTTCGCGCTCCTCTCCTTGAGTCAATTCACATTTTTTGCACTCTTTACTCCGTGTATAGCTAATTGGTTTATCAAAATTTTCTAAATTTAAAATAACCGTCTCCCCAGGAGATACTAATGATGAAAGATCAAAAGAAGTTGTTGCACTTGTTGTCGCAGGTTTAGTTAAATTTTCTTTTACTGTAAACTTAATATTTCGCTGTATTGGAAAACTTTCTAATACAGCTCCAGAATCAATTAAATCAACATCTTTAACAGGGTCTTGAGTGACCAATAAACTAAATGTAATATGCAAACAATCCCCATTAATTGTGGCTTTTTCTACCAACGATGATTTAGCACTTTCAAACAATTTTTTATCAATAATTACCGATTTATCACATTTTGTAATATCATCTCTTGTTGAAAATAAAATTACCCGATCTGTGGCTTCGGCTTCAAAATCTGGACAGGTATTTACTCCCGCTATTCCACCAAACTCACAAATTACATTTTCATCACAATCATAAACTAAGGCTAACGAATCTGCACAATTATTAACACAATCATCTACAAAATAAACCACTTTATTTTGATAGGTATATTGAATAATTTCAAGACCATTGGACGTTCCAGGAGTCTGAGCTTCTTCATTTGCTATTAATTTTTTTAACACAGCAATCTCTTCTAATGGATTATCACTACATTTTTGAGTTTCCAAAACCCGCTCACAACTAACAAATAGCAACAACAAAACGAATATTCTAATTATATTTTTCATGAGTAATATATTAAGATTGGTTACATTTAATTTTTTACACGTACTTATGAGCAGTGAGTACTTATTTTGAAAATCATGCAATACATGTAAACATGTACTGCATGAGTACTTTCAATTAAACTTATGCTCAATCAATAATAAGCTTAGTTATTTTTAAAATGTCGCTTGTTCTTATTATCCCAATAATACCCCCTCAAAATTGAACAATAAGCACTAAACAATACAAAATATTCATAAATATCTAAACCTCTTTTACTATAGATGCAAATTATAGTAATTGGTTGCGTGCTTTTTTATAAAAATTAATAGATAACTATAAAATGTTAAAATTTGGATAATGCAACGCAACCTTTTTGTTAAATAATACTCTTGTAAGTAGAAACACATTAATTTTAACATTCGGCTGGCTAAACTAACTTAGATATAGAACAACTTATTGAAAAATGTAAACAGTGTGACGTAAAAGCTCAAGAGGCTCTTTACAGAAGGCTTGCGCCTGTACTTTTGGGGGTTTGCATGAAGTATTGTAAAAATAAAGCTAATGCCGAAGATTTATTTCAAGAATCATTTATTATCATTTTTAATAAAATTGATCAATTTAAACACACAGGATCATTTGAAGGCTGGGCAAAACGTATTACTATTAATACTATTTTAAGTCATTTTAGAAAAAAAACAAATACAGAACCTATTAATGAAGAAAAAATTGAAATTATTGAAGATGACGACGAGTTTGAGCACACAAATTTTTCACTAGACACATTATTAGCATTAATTCATAAACTCCCTAATCAATACAAATTAGTATTTAATATGTATGTTCTTGATGAATATTCACATCAAGAAATTGCTGATGCCTTAAATATTTCAGTTAATACATCTAAATCAAATTTATCTAGAGCAAGAGCTATTCTAAAAAAAGAATTAGAAAAACTTAAGCAACAAAAAAACATGATTAATGGATAACAAAAAACCACATATCGATGCCCTTTTTAAGGATAAGCTTCAAGATTATGAAGCTATTCCTAATGCAGCTTTGTGGAAAGAAATTTCTAAAAACATTCCTCAAAAAAAGAAGAAAAATAACCGCTTACTTTTTTTAGCCTTCCCCATGGGGATAGCGGCCTCATTAGCGTTATTTTTTATGCTAACCACCTTATCTAAAAATGAAAGCATTCCTAAAACAAGTATCGTTTTTTCCGATAGTCCTTGCCCGGTAATCCCTAGCGAAAATAGTATTACAAATGTAAAAAACATTGAAAAAACAAATGTCAATCAAGGAGTAGCAACTATTACAAATCAAAAAGAAGTTGATGATACACCTAAAGTAAAAAATGAGTTTATAAAAAAAGATACTAAAAAGTCTAAAAGTTACCACGCATTAGTCAACTCAAACAATAAGCCACCTTTACCTCAAAAAACTTTAAAAAGTAACGCTCCAACAACAAAACAGATTGTCATACAAAACAACACAAGTTCACCGCAACAGGTAACCCAAGTTCCAATTAAAAAAAACCTAAATATATCGGGTAAAAAACCAAATCTAGAAAAAGAGTTTAAAAAAAATCAAGAAAAAGCGCAAGAAAACCTTTTAGACGAACTGTTAGCCGATACCAAAGAAAAAAAAGAAACTCTTCCCACTAAAAATGATCACAAAAACTGGAGCATTCAACCACAAATAGCCCCTTTGGCATATAATTCGCTATCGGGAGGCTCCACCATAAATTCCGATTTTTCTAATAACCCACAAACCACCAATACCGCATTAAGTTATGGTATACGTATTGCTTACCAGCTATCCAACAAACTCCAAATACGTTCGGGTATAAGCACCGCATCTATTAATTTAACTACCAATGATATAAATTCATCAAATTTAGCTTCAACTAATAGCGCCATCCTTTTCAACAATTCTGATGCCGTAAGTGCCCTTATTGGAGAAGAAGCTTTTAAGAATCTTGACGAATTTACTGGTAGAAGTACCCCACCAACTATAGGCCCCAATAGCATTCCCGAAAATTCTGAAGAAATTATCAACCCCAGTATATTTGCACCTCTAAACGACACCCCTTCAATACAAGACACTAACGTAATTAATAGAGGATCACTGCAACAGCAAATAAATTATATTGAAATTCCTATCGAGCTTGCTTATCGATTACTAAACAAGCAATTTGGTATTTCGCTCATAGGCGGAGTAAGTTCCTTTATTTTAACTCAAAAAAACGATCAACTTTTATTTGAAACTTCAGACAGATCAACCGAAATTGGCGAAGCTAAAAATCTTAACAACACCAGTTTTTCTGGCAACTTTGGTATTGGATTGGACTATAAAATAGCGCCAAATCTTAAAATAAGTGTTGAACCTATTTTTAAACTACAATTCAATGCTTTTGATAGTAATACCGCATTTGACCCTTATTTGTTTGGTATTTATAGTGGTATAAAATTCGATCTTTAAGCTCCTTAAAAACCCAAATAGAATTCCTTTACAGCCTTATTTAGTATTTTCAATACCTTAATGGTTTCCTGCTATTTTGTATTTTAGTCGCTTACAAAAAATCAAATGCTTTCCATAGAATCTATTTCATATGCTTATAACAAAACTAATGTTATTGACACACTTAGTTTTACGGCTAAAAAAGGAGCCCATATTACCCTAATGGGCGAAAGTGGTTGTGGAAAAAGCACCTTGTTAAAAGCTATATACGGCTTACTTTCCTTACCTAAAGGAAAAATAGTTTATAACAACAAAGAATTATTAGGCCCAGAACATCATCTAGTTCCTGGGCATCCATTTATGAAATATTTGGCACAGGAATTTGATTTAATGCCTTTTATATCGGCTGCCGATAATGTAGGCGAATTTTTATCTAATTTTTATCCAAATCAAAAACAACAGCGAACAAAAGAACTTTTGGAAATTGTTGGTATGACTGCTCATGCTAAAACCCACGTACGTTTTTTAAGTGGTGGTCAAAAACAACGTGTTGCATTGGCACGTGTTTTGGCAAAAGAACCCGAAGTTTTATTGCTAGACGAACCTTTTAGTCAAATTGATAATTTTAAAAAAAACGAATTACGTTACCGCCTTTTTAGTTACCTAAAAAAGCAAAACATTACCTGTATCACTGCAACTCACGATAAAAATGATGCGCTGGCTTTTTCGGATAACATTATTGTTATTAAACAAGGAAAACAAATCTCTGCCCGTAGTCCGCAAGAAATGTTTGCCAACCCTACTGACCAATATTCGGCTTCGTTACTTTCCGAAATTAATATAGTTCCACTTACTTTTTTTGACCCTGCCAGAGAAGAAAAAAACATCCTACTTTATCCTCACGAAATTAAACTGAAAAAGGATAGCCCTACTCAGCTTGAAGTTGTTGCCGCTTATTATAATGGCACCCATTATTTAATAAAAGCCGAACTACATAACAAAAGTGTGCTATTTCATCACGATTCATATATTGCACCAAAAACTTTAGTAGGTATTACAGTTAGTCGAACCATTATTGAACAACGTGCTAGGATTTGATAAAAAACATAGAGTCCCAACTGGAAACCTGCCTATAAAAATGCTCAAGCTGTGGAGGAAGAAGTTAGACTTACTTTTAAAATCAATTAATTTCTTTTAACATTTTTTTTGCTGCTTCACTTTTATATTGTGATGGATGCCGAATTACTAAATTTAAAGTTTCTTCCAGCTTTAGCTTTTCTTCCATTTTAAGATACACTAAGGATTTATACCACAAAGCTTTAGGAGCATCTATGGATTCTGAAGTCAATAAGTAATCAAAATTTGTAAGTGCTAACTCGGGTTGGTTTAGCTGTAAATAGGACATTCCGATATAGGCATAAACTATTGGATTCGCATCTTTATGTTGACTCAAATATTCTTTTAAACTAGTTACTGTTTTTGTATAATCCTGCTTTTTAAAAGCATTAATTCCTTTATCAAAGTCACTATTTATTTGAGTCCCTCGAGTGGTAAATGAAGGCAGTTCATTTTCATTATAATACTGCTCAAATAATTCATTATAACTCTTTTTACCATATAAAGTAACCAAACTAAAAAGAAGCAAAAAACTAGCCGCTGCTGCTAAAACATATTTAAAAAAAATAGGCTTCTTTTTTTTAGTAAAAATTGTCCTCGCTTTTACTAATTTATTTTCAATTTCAATGGCTTCATCTGACTTGAAATAAGCCTCTAGTGCTTGTTTATCTTTAGGATTAAAACTGTTATTTGAACTATCCCACGAACGAGTATTATAATGTAAGTTTATGGATTTATGTACGGCTAATTCCTCACGTAATTCGGCATTGTTTTTTAATTCCGATTCAAAAAGCACTTTTTGATCAGCGGTCATACTTTCATTTAAATAAGCTTCTATTTTCAGATATATTTCTTCTTCCATTATTTTGCCAAATTAGTATACCTTGTATCTTTCTTTACAAGTGCTGCTAAACTTTTTTTACATTTAAAAACTCGTTGAAAAGCTACATTTTCGGAAGCATAATTAAATTTTTTCACAATTACGGCGTAGGGTGTTTTTTTAAAATAAGCCTCTAATAATTTCTTACAATTCTCAGATAAAAGTGCTATTTTTTCTTCAAAAAGTTCCCAACGTTCTTGTTCTAAAATAAAATTACTATTGTCCGTCTCCTTATTATTTAGTTCTAATATCTGCTCGTTTCTTACCCTTTTTTTTCTAAAAGATAACTCTCTCAACCACAAATTCTTACAAACAACATACAAATAACCTTCAAAACTAGATTTAATTTCAAAATTTCTGACTTTTACTCTAGCTGTCAATTGAAACAGTGCCGAGTGAAATATTTCTTCAGCATCTTCGTATGTACCATTATTAGATTTTATGTAGGAAACAATATTAGAAAAGTTTTTTTCATATATCTTTAGAATGATTTTTTCTTCCCCAGACAAAAGTCCTTCTAAGTAAATTTGATTTTTATCTTTTTGCATCAATATTATAGTATTCTTTGGGTAAGAAAATAGTTTTGAATCAACAATGTTTAGAATATAACTCTTAAACTATAGAATTTATGAATTATAAAAGCATTTTTTTAAAATTAACAGCTATCGTTCTATTAATTAGCTGCTCTAATGATGATATTTTAATAGAAGACACCGATGTAGCGCCTTCGATACCACAACAGGTAACCCTTAATAAAACAAATATTCGCATATCAAATGCGCTTTCATTAAATAACACATTAAACCATAACGAATTTAATAATAAAAATGATATTCCTACTTTTTTAAGACCATGCAACGAGTTTACATATAGGGAATTTTTACATAAATATAAAGAAGTAATTGCGCCTCAAGATACACCAACTTATTACCGAAAAGCTTTAAAAATTAGAAGAGAAAACCAACTGCGAATATATCAATCCGAAGGAGCATGTTCCTCTATTAAAATCCCTTTAAAAATTGATATTTTTTATGATACTACGGATCAATTATACAAAGAAATCTGGTATTTTAAACCTGCAAAACCAGGTGGAGGCGAAGAACAAGACGACGTGGATTCTGATTAAAAATTAACATTAAAAAATTTACAATGCTCAAAAAAATAACACAAACTATGGCTATACTGCTAACTATTATTAGTTGTACCGCTGAAGATCATTTTGAAGATGTTACTAATAGTACTAATTTAATTATATCCAAAAACTCACAAAAAAAACAAATCCCTGTATTTTGCTCTCATGAATACCAACAATTTATGCATGTATACACAGAGACCACATTAATTAAAATAGCTCTGCCAATTTCCATTACCTCAGATACTGATCGCTTAAACCCTGTAACCAAAGTGAATTCTATAAAAAAGTCACAACCCATCAAAGACTTTGAAAAAGTACTAGAACAAAGGCATAAATTAAAAAAGAAGTATGATACAATGGGCAATTGTCCTAATATAAAAATACCCAACACAAAAAAAATACAATATAATACAAAACTAAAAGCGTACATCGAATATTGGGAAAAAACGGTAGGATTACCTGCTCCCAGAGGAGGTGAAGAGCAAGATGATTTAGATTCTCCCGATTAACATTCGGTTCATTAATAACGCTTAACAATTGTTTATTAAAAAGCTTTTAGTGTTCGTATTTATTTTTTTGTTTGAAGAAAGTTCATTTTCTCAAACAAATAATGACACTATTGATTTATACAATAAAAATGAAAGTATTACTGAGAAAATAGTCAAATCGGTAGCTTTACTCAACAATTTTTCAAATAGAAAAGCTTATGCTGAAAAAGAAAAATTTAGTAACCAGTACGCCAAATGGTTATATAAAAACAAACAATATGTAAAGGCTATTGAACTAAAAAAACACCGCTCTAGTACTCCAATAATTGACACCTTACTTTTTTGCAATCAATTGTTTTATGTAGGCTTATGCGAATATAAAATCAAACGTTATGATCAGGCTATTAAAACCTTTGATTTATTAACTTCATTAACCCATGCAAAAAGCAATTTATTAGTTGCAAAATCCTACACCGAATTAGGCCGCTGTTACAATAAAAAAGGGGATTACTTTAATGCTATTAAAAATTACCAATTAGGACAATCCCTTTTAATCAAAAACAACGAACTAAACAGACTACTTATAAACTATATAAATACGAGTCAAGCTTACGTAAATTTAGAAACAAAAAACAGTTATTTTGAATCATTAAAGTATCAACTTAAAGCAGATTCGCTATCAAAAAAAATAAAAACACAAGACAAGTATACATATTACATAAAAAAAGGGATTGCTCGGTTTTATAATAGAGATGAAACTTTAGATATCAATACCGCTTCTTTTTATTACCAACAAGCTTTAAAAATTGCAAAAAAGTTACAAGATTCATTCAAAATTGCCGAAATACATAGCCATCTGGGAAATCTTTATAACACGACTAATCCAACATTAAGCATAAAATTTCAATCAAAAAGCTTAGTGTTTTCCAACCAAAAAGATAGTATTCAAAATTATGCTATACATGCAAATTTAGGATTTGCACATATGCTTAACGAAGATTTTGACACTTCTTTAAAGCATTACTTCACCGCTATTGAATATATCACAGGATTTGAAATTCAACAACTAGCCTATTTATTAAACAAAAGAAAAAGCATAACGCTACAACATAACACCGATTATCTTTTAAAGGCATTAAAAGAGTTAGCTACTTTATATTTAAAAAAATACAATAAAGATTGTAACCAAATTCATTTAAAAAACTGTTTAGAATTATACCATTTTGCTGATCAAATTTTAGAATTGATTCGCACTCAAAGTAATGAGCTTAAATCTAAACTTTTTTGGCGTAAACAAAGCTCCGAAGTGTATAGTAAAGCCATTGAGATTTGTTATTTATTAAAGAAACCTAATCAAGCCTTTTACTTTATGGAAAAAAGCAAGGCCTTGCTATTAATTGAGAATGTAAAATCACAACACTTAAAACAGTCACTAAAAATACATCCTTACTTAATTGAAAAAGAAAACCTACTAAAAAAAGAAATTTATCAATTAGAAAAAAACAACCAAAACCCTAAACATAAAGATTCGGTCAATTTAATTTTATTTTCAAAACAACGACACCTTAAAAAGGTGCAAGATAGTATTGAATTTGAGTTATCAAAATACCCACATACAACATATAAAATTGATGTTATAAGTTTGGCAGAAACGCAACAAACGCTAAAGGAGAATGAAGTTATTATTGAATATAGCATTAACACCTATAATGATCATGCTAAAATAACATCACAAAATAAATACCTACATATTATTCCAGAAAGTGATTATGGAATAAAAAAGGTGTATAATTCCTACGGAATACTAATTACACGCAATACAGTTGATTTTTTTAACATTAAAAACCCCTCAACATTACAAAAAGAACTTCAATCATTTACCACTAAAATTTCTAAACCATTTCAATTAAACCAAGATTTTTTAACCTATAAAAAACAAGCGCTACAGATTTTTAAAAACTTATTTCCATCAAAAGATATTCTAGAAAAAATTAAAAATAAAAAGCTCACCATCATTCCCGATAGTTATTTAAACTATCTCTCTTTTGATGCTTTATTGGTACAAGAAAATGAAAAAACAAACTATTTAATAGAACAAAGTGAAATTAGCTATACCTATTCCAATACGTTTTTAAATCAAATTAAAAAACAAAAACCAACATCAAATTTATCACTTCTTAGTGTTGCTCCTATACAATTTGATTATTTAAAATTAGCTAAATTAGATCACAGTAAAAACGAAATACATCAACTTCAAAAACATTTCAAAAACACTGAATTTATTTTTAATAATGCTACAAAATCAAATTTTATCTCAGCATTGCCAAAATATGATGTGATACACCTTGCTACCCATGCCAACGCTCAAGATTCATTAGTGCCTTGGATTGCTTTTCACAAAGAAAAACTCACATTAGACGAAATTTACTTACATAAAAACAAAGCTAAACTAATTGTATTAAGTGCCTGTAATACGTTACTGGGAAAACAAGAACAAGGAGAAGGTGTAATGAGTTTAGCCAGAGGATTTTTCCATTCGGGAGCAGAAAGTGTGGTATCTTCTTTATGGAATGTAGACGACAAGGCAACAGCTAAAATAATGGATACTTTTTATGCGCAATTAAAAAACGGAAAGTCTAAAGCTACCGCGTTAAGAAACGCCAAGCTAACCTATCTAAAAAACCATAGCTTATCTGAAAAAGCGCCTTACTATTGGGCTTCCTTAGTACTTTTGGGCGCTAATGATCCTTTAATAAAATCTTCACATACAAATTGGTGGTATGGACTCCTCGCTTTAGCAATTAGCCTTTTTATTATGGTGTTTTTCAAAAAATATATCTTTTAATCTATTAATTGAGTAACGCACATACTATTACTATTATGTTGCTCCAAAATTTTCGTATTAATACCATTACCTATATGAATTTATCGAATTAAAATGCGCCTTTAGAAATTCTACGTCAACATAAAAAAGAACCGTAACACATGCTTATTTTTTCTGATTTGTAAATCCATCATTTTTATTTAAGGTAAATTCATATAGGTAATGATATAACAATTCATCTCATAAGTAATCCTAAATCTTTATAAAAACTTATTGAATAAAATAAGTTAATGCTCATTAATCTGAGCTCAAAAATAAATTGTGATTTTTTTAACATTTTATAGGGATAAGAATCGATTTCCATCATAACAATACTACGTATACATATACATCTTTTTTCATTGACTTGAAATATCTTAAATGGAGTAGACACAATCTTCATTAAACAATAAAACATAATAACCCTTAAAGGATATACACTAATGGAGAACATAAATAATGAATTTACAACACAATGGTGGGACACATTTTTAGATACCTCTAAAAATTTAACCAAACCTACTTCAATAAAAAATGCTTTTTCTGGGCAAACCTCAACCCAACTACTAGAAAAAACGCTAACTATTTTTAAATCCTTTGATGAAAGGGCAATGTTTAGGGTTTGGGTTAACGATAAACAACGTGATGATCTTAATAAGACTTTAATGAACAACCCTCCTCAAAAAAATGACACTCTGGAGAGCTGGACTAATCGAATTTTTGGAAAACAAAAATTTGGTATAATTTTTAATGAAAGTGAATCTTGGAATAAAGAATTAAATATAGATATCTATAAAAAAGTTAAACCCTTATTAGAAAAAGCGGGGTATCCTATGATGGGTATGGACCTTACTATTTTTATTGGGAATTATGGTTGGACCCCCTTAGGTATACATATCGATTATCTGGGTGAAAGCGTGATGCATTTTCATTTAGGCCCTACCAAAAAAGAGATGTATTTATGGGACAAAAAACTGTATTTAAATGATTTGAAAGGAAATTTAGGTGAAAAAAGGCCTGAGTTCTTTTTAGATAAAGCCACTAAATTCACTATTAATCAAGGCGATATTTTTTATATGCCATGGGGGATGCCACATATTGGTAAATCCGATGAACTCTCTGTTGGAGTTTCAGTTTGGTTTAATAAACCAACAAAGCAAAAATTAATATCTAAAATAACAGATAATTTAAATCTAGAATTTATAAACGAAAAAAAAACTTTTTTTAAAGAACATGATTCTTTTATTACTAATTCTGAAAAAATTAAAACTATTGATTATCAAAAAAATCCCTTAACAAATATTTTCTCAGAGCTAACGAATGAATTCAAAAAGAAAGATTTCTTGAAAGAAACTTCATTTCTAGAGCTATTCAAAATGGCGACTCTTGATTATCAACATTCATTAAAAAGTAGTTTAAATTTTAGTAGCCCATTATTTAGTAGTAAAGAAAAAAAGTCGCCTAAAATTTATAATGAAAGTCTCATTTCAATGGATAATCCATATAAAATAGAATGGTATCATAGTGATATATCAAGCAAACTTCACTTGTTTATTAAAGGTCAAAAATTAATGTTCAATTATTCTAAAGATATTATTGAACTGGTAACTAGAATAAACCAATCTAAAACATGTAGTGTTTCGGAACTACTTCAGGATCTTTTCATTGATTTCCCTAAAGAAGTACCCCTAAGAATTATTGAGCTCCTATATGAAAACGATGGGATTTCAATAAAAAACATTAAAAGAAAAAAAGTAAGAACACCTCAATTGAATAACGCATTGATTACATCGAAGTAATCAATTTAAAATAAATAAATTATGAGTAAAAAACAATTAGATGAGTTATTAGGCTTAGAAAAATTTAATCCTTTAAAAAACATTGAAAAAATTAAAGGAGGTTGTGATTGTGTACAGCGTATAACGGTAACTACGGTTAGATCAACCGGCCCTACAGTTGTAAAAAGCCTTGTAAGAGAAGAAGACAAACAGTAAAATGTACCATTAATCATTTAAGAGCTTAAGCCTAGGTTTAAGCTCTTTTTAATACCTATTTAAAAAAAATCGATTTCATTTATAATCTTCTAGTCTCGTAAGTTTTCAACTGATCGGTTTATCTAAAATAAGACTCCGTTGCTGTTATTGTTTAGTGTACTTTTTTACAAATAAATAAATCCATCTAGATTTAAAATAAACAATGCACATCTATAATCCAATCTTTACTTAAAACTCCTCTAACAACTCACAATCAAACAACTGAACCTCTACAAAAACTCCAAAAAATCAATTTTTTATTTTTTTTAACATTTTATAAGGATAAGAATCTTTTCCCAATATAACAATACTATGTATACATCATTTTCATTGATTTGAAAATTGGCATGCAGCCAAAGGGGGGAAGCCGAAAAACCTTTAATAGAGTAAGCATCATTAAAACAAATCACAAATGAAAACAATTAAGGAATTAGAACAGCTATCAAAAGAAAATTTAATAGATGAATTAATGATTGATTCTATTAAAGGTGGTTGCTGTGGGTGGACTGCAAGAACTACTGGTGGAACAAACACAACAGATAGTAAACGAGATGGTCCAGGACAAATGCTTGCGGCGTTTGAATAAACCTAAATTTAATTATCCCATCCAAAATTTGGGTGGGATATAAAAAATTAAAAATCATGAATCAAAGTTTTAAAGAATACATACACACTGAAACCGTTTTGCGATTTATGGATTCTTTTAATATCACAAAAGAAGAAGCCATTGATATCTTTCAGGAAATGAAAAAATTACTGGACTTAATGAATCATTATGGAGATTCCGAATATATTTTTACTCATGAACCTCTTTGGATTATCGATGAAATGTGGCACACTTTTATTCTTTACACCAGAGATTACAGAGATTTTTGCCAAACTTATTTCGGAAAAATTATAGATCACGATATAGTTGACAGAGAAAAAAAACAGATTATTATAGAAGGGCTAAACACAAAAAATGAAGACATCACTCAAACTGTTTCTTCTGCTGTAAAAAGATTATATCAATTAATTTATGATTACTTGGGTAAAGAGACATTAATAAAATGGATTGACAATTATGGAAAAAAATATACCATCTCGTATATGAATTCAATTAGAAAACCAATACAATGATTTTAATTATTAGCGAAAGTGATGATGGCAGTACATCAGATGTTATTAAATGGTTAAAGTATTATAAAATACCTTTTGAAAGAATTAATGAAAACCAATCAATAAGACTAGATTCAATTACTATTTCTAGCAATGAGATTGAACTAATTTTAGATCTAAACAATGGACGTAAAATTTTCTTATCAAAAGTAACTTCATTATGGTATAGAAGAGGACAGTTTACTTTTATTGAAGATATAGCGCTAAAAAAAACAAAACTTCCAAAAGATTTACTTTATACCTCAAAAAGTGAACTTATCAAAGTCAAACAGTTCATACATCTTTATTTAAAAAACAAAAGAACTATAAACAACTTTGATAATAACAAAATTAACAAATTACATATCCTTAATACAGCACTTAAATTTGATATCGCTATTCCAGAAACATTGATTACCTCCGAGAAAAAAAAACTAATGTGTTTTTTTCTCAAGCATAAAAATATTATTACAAAACCTATATATGAAAGTCCATATATTGATAAACTTCCGCCTTTTAATATTTATACTTCAGAGATAAAAGAAAAAGAAATTGAACAGCTCCCACCTTCTTTTTTTATGTCTCTTTTTCAAAAAAAAATTGATAAAAAATATGAAGTTAGAATATTTTATTTGGATAAAGCTTTTTATTCTATGGCAATTTTTTCACAAGGAGATAGGCAAACATCAATTGACTTTAGGAGGTACAAAGGAAATAAACCTAATAGAAAAACACCATATAAGTTACCTAAAAAAATAGAAAAAAAATTAATAAAATTTATGGACAGTATAGATTTAAACTGTGGATCTATTGATATGATTGTTAATAAAAACGGAGAACATATATTTCTGGAAGTAAATCCTGTGGGCCAATTTAATATGGTCTCTTATCCATGCAATTATAATCTAGAAAAAATAATAGCCAATTTTTTAACCGATGAAAAAGAAAAAACTCAAAAAATTATTACTGGAAAAAACTATTGAAGGGGAATTACCTGTTTTTTTTACTAAACCCATTTTTCTTAATGAAGAAGACGATTCATTTATAATGAACCAAAAATTCCTTTCTGTTAAAGATTACCAAACTAACAAATACAATATTCCAGATATTAAAATCATTAGGCCTATTTGTAAAACTTTTAAGTTATGAAAAAAAATATCGATCAATTCAACTTTAAAATATTTGAAAGCTGCAAGCCTGTAAAAGGTGCTAAAAGAGCTATAATATGTGACTTAGAAAGAAAAACGGCACTCCTAATTAATGAGGATCTTTATACTATTTTAACTAAAAATAAAAACAATACAATAGCACAAATTAAATCTCAATATGGCCATAAAAACAATAAAGTAATAGATGATTATTTTAATTATTTAATAAAACACGAGGTGATTTTTCTTTGTACAGTAGACGAACTAGAATTATTTCCAGAAATTCAAACCCACTGGAATACTCCTTCTGTAATTACCAATGCTATTATTGATGTGGATTCTGAAAGCAATCATAACTTTAATTCAATATTTCAAGAATTAAATGATTTAGGATGTAAAGATGTACTTCTAAGATTTTTTGACAACACCACTCTTGTTTATTTAACAAGAATCCTTGAGAAATTAAATAAAAGTAGTATCGAAAACATAGAATTAATACTAAAGTACTCAGGTGAATTTGATAACAATTTAAATTTCACTGAATTAAAAAACAAATTTCAACGAATAGCTTCTATAACAATTTATGATTCACCAATAAATAATGTATCCCCAAATCTTAATTCCACCATAGAATTAAAATTCATAACTAATTCATTAGACTCTGATACTCATTGTGGTTTTATCTCACCAAATCATTTCAGGTTCGAGAACAGTTTCTTTTTTGAATCTTTAAATTTTAACAATTGCCTTAATAGAAAAATTTCAATTGATAAAAAAGGTAATTTAAAAAACTGTCCATCCATGAAAGATCATTATGGAAACATAGCCACTAAAACAATTAGTGAGGTAATTGAAAATAAAAAATTTACTCACCTCTGGACAATAAAAAAAGATGCTATCAATAAATGTAAAGACTGTGAATTTAGATATATCTGTTCTGATTGTAGAGCTTTCACAGAAGATAATTCGATGTATTCTAAACCCTTGCACTGTAATTACAATCCATATGAAGCTGCATGGGAAGAAAATAGTAACTAATCTCAAATTCCCTTATAAAGTTGAAACAAACCTTCCCACATTACCGCCAACCCGATTCTAAAGACTGTGGACCCACATGTATTAGAATCATTGCCAAGTTTTATGGGAAACTTTATCCATTAGCCTTTTTAAGAGAATTATCGGAGACCATTCGTGATGGGAGTAGCCTTTTGGGATTGAGCGAAGCGGCAGAGCATATTGGTTTTCGAACACTTGCGATTAAAATTGATAGCCAGACTTTAGTAGAAACACCCCTGCCTTGTATATTGCATTGGAACAAACAACATTTTGTAGTACTCTATGAGGTAAAAACATCGAAAAAAGGAACTATCTATTACATTTCGGACCCTGCACATGGTTTATTAAAATACAACGAACAAGAATTTTTAAAACATTGGATTGGCAATAATGCCACCACTAACACCAATGAAGGCGTGGCCTTATTATTTGAAACCACTCCTAAGTTTTATAAAGATATTATCCAACACGAAACTCAAGATCAACGCTTGGGTATTTCGTTTATTTCTCCATATCTATTTAAATACAAAAAATTTATTGTTCAGCTGATTATCGGCTTACTTGCTGGTAGTCTGTTACAACTCATTTTTCCTTTTTTAACCCAAAGCATTGTTGATGTGGGGATAAAAAACCAAGATGTACACTTTATTTACCTCATTCTTTTTGCCCAATTATTCCTTTTTATTGGTAAAACTGCCGTAGAAATGATTCGGAGTTGGATTTTACTACACCTGAGTACTCGAATCAATATTTCACTAATCTCCGATTTTTTCATCAAATTAATGAAGCTTCCCATTGCCTTTTTTGATACGCGTATGACAGGTGATATTCTGCAACGTATTAATGACCATCAACGTATTGAAAAGTTACTCACCACCTCGTCACTAAACGTATTATTCTCCATGGTGAATCTTTTTATTTTTGGAATGGTATTGGCTTTTTACAGCCTATCTATTTTCGGAATTTTTATAGTGGGAAGTCTATTTTATTTTTTATGGATTCGCATTTTTCTTAAAAAAAGAGCCGATCTAGATTACCAACGTTTTACCGAAGTAAGTCAGGAACAAAGCAAAGTCATTGAACTCATTAATGGCATGCAGGAAATTAAATTACACAATGCCGAAAAACAAAAACGATGGGGCTGGGAATATTTGCAAGCCCGCTTGTTCAAAGTATCTATTGATGGATTAAAATTAGAACAATACCAAAGTGTAGGCTCCAGTTTTATTAATGAATTTAAAAACATCCTAATCACGGTGTTTTCTGCAAAATTGGTTATTGATGGCAACATCACTTTAGGAATGATGCTCGCCATAGCCTACATTGTAGGTCAATTGAACTCCCCCATTGCACAGCTCATCAATTTTGTACGCGAATTACAAGATGCTCAAATTTCATTGGATCGACTTGCCGAAATTCACAACAAAAAAGACGAAGAGCAGCAAATAGCACAACAAATTCAAAGCATACCAGATAACCTCTCCTTCGAGTTAACCAAAGTGTCTTTTAGATATATTGGCACAGAAAATAAGGTGCTCGATCAATTGACATTACGCATTCCTGCAAAAAAAATCACAGCCATTGTAGGGGCTAGTGGTAGTGGTAAAACCACCTTAATGAAATTGTTACTCAAGTTTTACGAACCTAATGAGGGTAACATTAGCATTGGACCACACAATTTACAATACATATCACAAAGATCATGGCGCTCAAAAGTAGGCGTGGTGATGCAAGAAGGCTTTATATTTAGTGATACCATTGCTCATAACATTGCCGTTGGTGATGATCATGTTGACAAAGACAAACTAGCCCATGCTGTACATGTGGCTAATATCAACGAGTTTATAGAATCATTGCCTTTGAGTTACAATACTAAAATTGGTAGCGAAGGTATTGGCTTAAGTACGGGTCAAAAACAGCGTATTTTAATTGCCAGAGCCGTATACAAAAATCCTGATTATTTGTTTTTTGACGAAGCTACTAGTGCTTTAGATGCCAATAATGAAAAAATAATTATTGAACGCTTGAATCACTTTTTTAAGGATAAAACCGTGGTTGTGATTGCACATCGTTTAAGCACCGTAAAAAATGCAGATCAAATTGTGGTACTCAACAAAGGTGCTATTATAGAACAAGGTGATCACGAAAGTTTAGTAAAACAACGAGAAGCTTATTATAGTTTAGTTAAAAATCAACTAGAATTAGGGGCATAATATGGAACATAAGTTGCAGCATATTGAGCTTAGAAGCGAAGAAGTCCAAGAGCTATTAACCAAAGTGCCTCATTGGATGATTCGGTGGGGCAGCGTACTCTTTTTTATATTAATTGTACTGTTACTACTCATTTCCTACCTTGTAAAATACCCCGATAGCATTCCTTGCCAAGCAGTAGTAACCTCGGAACTCCCACCCGAAAAAATTTACGCTCAAAAAACAGGAAAAATAGCAAAGATTCTTACTCCAAATAATAGTTTAGTTAATGAAAATACACCCATTGCTATTTTACAAAACACGGCTAATTATAAGGATGTTTTTTTATTAAAGTCCATTGTAGACACTTTAAAAGTCAACAACAAAACTTTTGACTTTCCTTTTGATGAATTACCGGTGTTGTATTTAGGAGAAATCAATACGGCGTTTATACTATTTGAAAATAGTTATTCAGAATACGTATTGAATAAAAATTTAAATCCCTTTGACAATGAAAAAAGAGCGCATCAGATTTCGATGATCGAATTAAAAAAACGCTTGTATACCACTATCAATCAAAAGGAAATTCAAAAGCAAGAACTCGAATTACAACAAAAAGACTTAAGTCGACAAGAACAACTATTTTCCAAAGGAGTCATTTCATCTCAAGCCTATGAAAATAGAAAACTAAGCCTATTACAAGCCGAAAGGGAGTATAATTCCATTGCATTAACCATATCACAACTTAACGAACAAATTAGCCAAGCCAACAAAAATAACCGAGGTACTACGGTAAACAGCACTCGAGAGGAGGTGCGTTTGTTTAAAAACGTAATTCAATCATACAATCAATTAAAAACGGCTTTACAACAGTGGGAAATCAACTATGTCCTCAAAGCGTCAACCACAGGAACTCTATCCTTTTTAAACCATTGGAGCATCAATCAAAGTGTCACCAAAGGAGACTTTATGTTTACGGTGATTCCTGAGAAAAATAAAGATTATGTAGTGAAACTAAAAGCTCCATTAGTAAATTCTGGCAAAATTAAAAAAGGACAACGCGTCAATATCAATTTGGACACCTATCCCGAGCAAGAATTTGGTATGCTCATCGGAGAAATTAAACGCATATCATTAGTACCTGATGCTAACGGGCAATATATAATTGACGCTTTATTGCCTAACAAACTAGTAACAAGCTATAATAAATCCCTCGATTTTAAACAAGAAATGAGCGGTAGTGCCCAAATCATTACCGAAGACCTCAGACTCATTGAACGCTTTTTTTATCAACTTCGGAAGGCGTTTGATAGATCATAATTTCAACTCACCTCAACAATCTCAGTAGACTTCCCTCTAAACACAAAATAATCTCCTTTCTTTTTTCCTAGCAAAAGCTGACCAATAGGGGATTGCATAGATATGGCATAAACCTTCTTCCCAGCGACCACTAACTCACCCGCAGAAATACTAATATAATAACTCATAGTATCCGTAACTACATAGCTCCCCAAGGTGATGAATACCGTTGATTTATCCCATTGTAATTTCTTTAAAGCAGCTTCTAAACGCTCTACTTCTTTTAATTGGTTTCCCGCTTTTTCACGTTCTAATTGTAGCATAGCACGTCCGGTTTCATGTTTGTCCCCTGCAGTACTTTTACTTTCGGATGTCATCGAAGTATGGATTTCATCAATAATCCGTTGTATATTATTTCGTTTATTCAAAACAAAATGTACACACTGATTATATAGTTCTTGCTTCAGCTTAGTCATAAATACATACTAATTTTTTAAACTCAACATAAACCCAGATGATTCGATAGAACAATATAATCTTAATAAGTTAGGCATGTTTATTGCAGAAAATTATAAGTTCAGAAAAATACATATATTAATCAAGTTAACCGCTATTGCCGATAAACATATTTATGAAATATTTTTTACCCGCTTTGCTCATTTCTATTCTTTCCTTTTTAAGTTGTAATCAGACCATCACTCCTATTAAAAAAACAGAAACAGCACCTACTGCTTCTAAATTACCACTAAAGGATACTATTTCTTCTGCGACAGCAATAACCCCTATCAAAATCAGTAATTTAACAAGTGTTTCCGATACTACTTTTATTAAAATTGCTGATTATAACTCAAATTTTTTTTACGATTTACGCTATGCTACCCCTAATAATTTTTTAAAAGAAAAAGTATATGAGTGCGCTCAATGTTATACCAGAGCCAAAACTGCTAAAGCATTAATTAAAGCCAATAAATACTTGATGAGCAAAGGTTATAAAATCAAATTTTTTGATTGTTACCGGCCTAATTCTGTACAATACAAAATGTGGAAAATTATGCCAAATCCACAATATGTAGCTAACCCCAAAAAAGGATCCATACATAACAAAGGAGGTGCTGTTGACATTACATTAACTGACCTTAACGGCAAAGAAATAGATATGGGTACTGATTTTGATTTTTTTGGATGGAAAGCCTATCACACCAATACTTCATTACCAAAAAAAATAGTAGAAAACAGAAAACTATTAAAAACAACCATGGAACGCTTTGGTTTTTGGTCCATACGTACCGAATGGTGGCACTATAATTTAAAAGGCACTGGCAACTATAAAATTGCTGATTTTAAATGGGACTGCCCTTAATTACAGGCACTATTGAAATGAAGTACTATAGACTAAAAGTGTCAAAGTTTCTGTGATGACTGAAAGTCACCAACTTTTTAAACATCTATTTTTGCTATTAGTCATTAGCACTTTGATAAATGTATATAAAAAAGCCAACTGCTAAAAGCTAACCGCCAAATGCATTAAAGTATATCGTTTTAACTATTCCTGAGACCAATAAAAAAAGATCCCTACTTTTAGCAGAGATCTTTTATACTATAGTTTTAACATTTATTGAATTTCAAAATCTTCCATAAACTTAGTGGTGTAATCACCAGCAATATAATCCGGATGATCCATTAATTGTCTGTGGAAAGGAATGGTAGTTTTAATCCCTTCGATAATAAATTCATCCAAGGCACGCTTCATTTTATTGATAGCCTCCTCACGTGTTTGCGCCGTGGTAATCAACTTTGCAATCATTGAATCGTAATTTGGTGGAATCATATAACCGCTATATACATGCGTATCCACACGTACACCATGTCCTCCTGGGATATGTAAATTGGTTATTTTTCCTGGCGAAGGTCTAAATCCATTGTATGGATCTTCGGCATTAATACGACATTCAATAGAATGTAATTCTGGAAAATAATTTTTTCCTGAAATTGGCACTCCCGAGGCTACTAAAATTTGCTCTTGTATTAAATCGTAGTTTACCACCTCTTCCGTAATTGGATGCTCTACCTGAATACGCGTATTCATTTCCATAAAGTAAAAATTTCGGTGTTTATCCACCAAAAACTCTACGGTTCCTGCACCTTCATACTTAATAAATTCGGCCGCTTTAACGGCAGCATTCCCCATGTCATTTCGTAACTTATCCGTCATAAATGGCGATGGTGTCTCTTCGGTCAATTTTTGATGACGTCGTTGTACAGAACAATCTCTTTCCGATAAATGACAGGCTTTACCTTTACTATCTCCAACAATTTGGATTTCGATATGTCTAGGCTCTTCAATAAGCTTTTCCATATACATGCCATCGTTTCCAAAACAAGCTTTCGCTTCTTGTCTGGCATCTTCCCAAGCTTTCTTTAAATCTTCAGCAGCCCAAACAGCACGCATCCCTTTACCTCCACCACCAGCGGTAGCTTTTAGCATTACGGGGTAACCTATTTCTTCAGCTAGTTTTTCTGTTTCTTCAAAAGTTTCCAAAATACCTTCGGATCCAGGTACGGTAGGTACTCCTGCTTCAATCATTGTCGCTTTTGCGGAAGCTTTATCTCCCATACGATCAATCATTTCGGCACTAGCCCCAATGAATTTAATGTCATGCTCTTCGCAAATTTTTGAAAAATTAGCGTTTTCAGACAAAAATCCATAGCCTGGGTGGATCGCATCGGCATTCGTAATTTCCGCAGCAGCAATAATACTCGAAATTTTCAAGTAAGATTCACTACTTGGTGCAGGACCAATACATACCGCCTCATCTGCAAAGCGAACATGTAAACTATCAGCGTCTGCTGTTGAATATACAGCTACTGTTTTTATGCCCATTTCCTTACACGTACGAATAACACGAAGTGCAATTTCGCCTCGGTTGGCAATTAATATTTTTTTAAACATAATTATAGTACGTTTAGTTACCTAAAAAGTGACCTAAGATGGGTCAACTAAAAATAAGGGTTGATCAAATTCAACTGGTGATGAATCATCCACAAGAATTTTAACAATTTTACCCGAAACTTCGCTTTCAATTTCATTGAAAAGCTTCATTGCTTCAATAACACAAAGCACATCACCTTCACTAATGCTATCACCTACCTCAATAAAATTAGGCTTGTCTGGCGATGGCTTACGGTAAAATGTTCCAATTATAGGAGACTTAACTGTAATATATTTTGAATCGTCATCAGCTGTTGCTGCATCTGTAGTAACTACAGGGGCTGCTTCTTGCACTGGTGCCGCAGGCGCAATTGCTTGAGGGGCTGCTGGAGCAGCTGCAGTTGGCATTTGCTGAATAATGGTTGTTTCCTTTTCATCGGATCCTGTTCTAATGGTGATTTTAACATCATCCATTTCTAATTTCACTTCGCTTGCTCCAGATTTGGCAACAAACTTGATCAGGTTTTGAATTTCCTTTAAATCCATGATATAGATACGTTGTTAATTGTTGTTGTGTTAGTTAAGAATTATAGGCCCATTTTAAATAAATAGATCCCCAAGTAAATCCTCCTCCAAAAGAGGCAAATACTAAAGTATCTCCTTTTTTAAATTTCTTTTCAAAATCATTGAGCACTAATGGTATGGTAGCCGATGTGGTGTTTCCGTACTTTTCAATATTAATAAGTACTTTATTCGCATCTTTTAACCCCATTCTGTTAGCAGTAGCATCAATAATACGTTTATTTGCTTGATGTGCTACTAACCAATCGACATCATTATTGGTCAAGTTATTGCGTTCCATTACTTTTTCGCAAGCACTTGCCATACTTGAAACAGCATATTTAAACACTGTTTTTCCGTCTTGTTTTATGAAATGTTGTTTATTTTCTATGGTTTCCTGTGTTGCTGGATGTAAAGAGCCTCCAGCTTCAATACGTAAAAAATTACGCCCTACGCCATCACTACGTAAATATTCATCCTGCAATCCTAAACCTTCTTCATTAGGTTCAAAAAGCGCAGCTCCTGCACCATCACCAAAAATGATACACGTAGTACGGTCTGAATAATCTACAATTGACGACATTTTATCTGCTCCAATGACTAACACCTTAGTATATCTTCCAGATTGCACGTAGCTTGCTGCTGTGGACATTCCGTACAAAAAGCTTGAACATGCTGCAGCTAAATCATAACCAAAAGCATTTACCGCTCCAATCTCTGTCGCTACATGTGCAGCTGTAGCTGCCACCGACATATCTGGTGTAGCTGTTGCTACAATAATCATTTCAATTTCAGCTGGATCTAATTTACGTTTAGCTAATACATCTTCGGCTGCTTTAATTGCCATATATGAAGTAGCCTTTTCTGGATCCTTTAAAATACGACGTTCTTTAATCCCCGTCCTTGTCGTGATCCATTCATCATTAGTATCCACTAAACCTTCTAATTCTTTATTGGTCAATTTATAGTCTGGTACATATGCACCAACAGCCGTTATAGCCGCCGTAATTTTACTCATAACAGTAGGTTAAAATTTACTCACAAGAACAAAAATGCTTCGAAACGAAGCAAAAATGACCTTTTTTTAGTAAATATTGTGCAAATTAAGTCGATTTTGACACATATTCAACAAAAAACAAAAAAAACGCTCAACAAGTGAGCGTTTTTCGATATAATGTTATGCATGCCTAGTAAAAAGACATCCATTTAATGTTAGGTAACACAATTTAGAATCTACTGGTAACTTAAATACTTTACACAAAAATTCTACAGAAATCAATAAAGCTTCTATTATATGTGACAAAATTGTTTTTTAACCGCTAAAAACAGTAAACAAAAAATTATTAAGCTACTGCTTCTTCTTCCGAATTATCGATAACTACATTACCTCTGTAATATAATTTTCCTTCATGCCAGTGTGCTCTGTGGTATAAGTGTGCTTCACCAGTAGTTGCATCAGTTCCAATTTGTGGTACAGTTGCTTTGTAATGTGTTCTTCTCTTATCTCTTCTAGTTTTGGAGATTTTTCTCTTAGGATGTGCCATAACTCAGTTATTTATTATCTTTTAGTAGATTCTTTAATTTATTCCAACGAGGATCAATATCCTCCTCATTTTTACTTTCTTCCTTTGTTTCCTTTGGAGCTAATGTTTCCAAATGCTCTAAAATATCCGACTCTAATGTTCCGTCTTCAACTCCAGGATGTACTCTTTTCGAAGGAACTGCCAACACAATACATTCATATATATATTGTGAAACATTAACTTCATACGATCCATGAGGGATGATTATAATTTCCTCATTTTCATTATTAAATTCGTTTCCAAACTTAACTACAATAAACAATTCATTGTTTATTGGCAAATCAAAAGGCTCTGTGGTGACATCGCAATCCACATTTACGCTACCTTCCGCTTTAAAACGCAATTCGAAAAAAGTACTTTTTTTATTAAATTCTAAAGCAACTTTTACGTTTGCACTATTATATTCTTCAAAATCAAACAAGCCTAAAAACTCATTATCAATCTGATAATCAAACTGATGAATCCCTTGTTTCAACCCAACAAAAGGAATCACATACTCCTTGAATGCCTTCATAGTTACTTCAGTTTGTTGCACTTTACCCACGATAAAGGCGGGTGCAAAGATACTAAAAATTTGAAATTAATTATTTTTTACATGTGTTTTTTTAATTACAACCTTTTTTAAAGGATTTTTTGTAAGCTCAACGTGCATATTTCGATGTTTAAAAATACTAATTGCTCTAAACACCGCTTCGGCAAACGAACTATGATCTGCCTTAGCTTGACCTGCTATTTCAAAAGCCGTTCCATGATCTGGCGAAGTACGTACATGCGATAAGCCCGCAGTAAAATTTACGCCTTGCCCAAAGGACAATGTTTTAAATGGAATCAAACCTTGATCATGATATGTTGCCACCACTGCATCAAACTGTTTGTAATTATTTGACCCAAAAAAACTATCTGCCGCATAGGGTCCAAAAACCAACTTTCCGGCTTCTTTAATTTTTTCTAGCGTAGGTCTTAGCACTGCATCATCTTCTTTACCAATCACTCCATTATCACCCGTATGTGGATTAATCCCTAATACCGCAATTTTAGGTTTAGCAATGCCAAAATCTTTTATTAACGAATTGTGGATCGTACTTATTTTTTGACTAATTACCCCAGGTGTTAAATGTTTTACCACATCGGTTAAAGCCACATGATCTGTAAGTAAACCTACTTTTAACCCATCGGTAACCATAAACATCAAACTGTCTCCTTCCAATTCTTGGTTTAAGTAATCGGTATGTCCTGGGAACTTAAAATCTTTTGACTGTACCGCCGTTTTATGAATTGGTGCGGTCACCAACACATCAACCGCCCCAGTTTTCAGAGCTTCCGTTGCTGCCACTAATGATTTTATCGCATACTCCCCTATTTTCGAATCTTCCTTTCCGAAATTAATAGATACCGATTCATTCCAAACATTAATTACATTGAGCTTACCATCAATAATATCATCTAATGATTTAATTTGCTGCACATGCGTTTTGGTCTTACTATTTTTTTTGTAAAAGGATACTAATTTCGAATTTGCAAACACTATAGGTGTACAAAAATCAAACATGCGTGCATCTTCAAAAGTTTTTAAAACAACCTCGGGACCTATTCCATTTAAGTCACCAATAGAAATTGCCACACGTATTTTATGTTCTTTCATCATTATTCAAGTTTCTATAAAAGCTAATCACTAAATTTGTGCTGCCTTAAAGGCAAATTTAACTAAATAAAACAATCTTATGTTTACTGGAATTGTAGAAACTTTTGGCGAAGTAGTTTCACTAGAGCAAGAAAAAGACAATTTACACCTACAAATACGTTCAAATTTTACTAACGAATTAAAAATTGACCAAAGTGTAGCTCATAATGGGGTCTGTTTGACTGTTGTCGAAATAAAAAACGACCTATACACGGTTACTGCAATTAAGGAAACTCTAGACAAAACAAATCTGAACACACTAGCTGTTGGTGATACTATAAACTTGGAACGCGGTATGAAATTAGGCGACCGGCTTGACGGACATCTTGTTCAAGGCCACGTAGACCAAACTGCCACCTGTAGTGCTATTGAGGAAACCGAAGGCAGTTGGCAATTTACTTTTAGTTATGATCCTACTTTAAACAATATTACTATCGAAAAAGGATCTATTACCGTTAACGGAACCAGCTTAACCGTAGTAAATTCAAAACGCAATGAATTTAGTGTTTGCATTATTCCCTACACTTACGAACATACTAACTTTAAAAATTTTAAAGTAGGTACAGTAGTTAATTTAGAATTTGATGTTATTGGAAAGTACGTGAGCCGTTTGACGGAATTTGGGTTGAAATAAAAAATGACCACTCTACAGCGGTCATTTTCATCATCAAAAAAAGGAGCGCATTAAAAATGAAGCTCCTTCTTTTGTTATTATTTTTCTTCTAGATTATCTATAAACTTTTTATCACGAGTGTTTTTTTGTACAGCTATGGCCGAAAATAAACTCAAAATAAAAGACATACTATAAAATCCTTTTTCACTTAATTCCAAGTCCGCATTCCACAAACCAATAACCAATAATGTGATGGAAGCCAAGGCTGCAAACCAACTAATTCCATAATACATTTCGGTTACCGCCAAGCCCTCTATTTTATCACGCACATTTTTTTGTACCGAAACTGCCGAGAATAATCCAAACAATAAAATCGTAAAATAATAGCCCTTCTCATTCAATTCCATTTCGGCATTAAACAATCCAATACAAAAAGCAACTATTCCTGCCAAAAGCGCAATCCATGAAGCTCCCATAAAAGCTGGCGTTGGTTTTTGATCAAATACTACCGCTTTTTTTGTTGTTGCATTTTCAACTATCTTTTCTTCTTTTTCGTCATTACTAAATTGATACTTCATAATTTCTGTTTTTTTTGATGATTTATTCTATGATCAAAACCTATTCATTTACTTCGTTTCGACAGGACAAATTTGCATCCTTTGCATAGAAATTAAAAAGCTATTTTTTTGGAAAACTTATGATATATTTATACTTATAAATAAAATTTAACCAATTAATTAAGGTTTTTTATAAATTAAAACTTACGATTAAATGAACACTCTTTATTCTATAATTCAACATTTAACACTGGAAGAACGCAGTGCTTTTTTATTTCAGCTTAAAAAAAAGAACAAAAGAAACGATACTAAAAATATTCAATTATTCAAACTTCTTGAAAAAGGAAATACCAATAACGCGGAGTTAAGTATACTTCTTTATGGAAAAAAAACTTGCGGTGCTTTTCATGCGCTTTGCAAACGCCTACATGATAGTTTAATTGATTTTGTCGCCATACAAAGTTTTTCCAATGAAAGTTCCGAAGAATTAGAAGTCCTTAAACTACTCATGGCTAGTCGGGTATTTTTTGAGCAAAAAAAACACAAAATAGGCTTCAAAACCCTTAGAAAAGCAACATTACAAGCTAAAAAGCTCAATTTATTTTCCATACTTGACGAAATTTATTACACCCAAATCCAATACGCGCACGAAGACCCTAGCGTGGATTTACAACAATGCATAAATCAATTAACCGAAAATAAGATCGCCTTACAACAAGAAGAAAATCTGAATCTTTTTTATGCCATTGTCCAAAATCAATTAACTAACAACTCTAAATCCACCGAAGAAATTATTAGCGAAAATTTATTAAAATTCAACATATCACCAACTCAAAATCTTAGCTATAAATCTTTATTTAAAATTTTAGAGATTACCACCAAATCAGCCAATATTAATCGTGACTATAATAGCATCCTTGGCTTTATTGAAAAAAATTACCAAGCTCTTCATCAAAACGAAAGACAAGCATCCAAACAACTATTTTACCACATACAGGTGCTTTACTATATGGCAAATTCTAATTTTAGAAGTCGAAATTTTAATAATTGCCAACACTATTTAGAATTAATGGCGATTCAAATGCAAGAGCAAAACAATAAATATTACTCACGTTTTATTCCACAATACACCTTACTAAAAACCCTATGGCTCAATTACACCAACCAACCTCAAAAAGCTATTGATACACTTACTCATTTTAATTTTAAAAAACACACTGATCAAATTTCCTATGTACTCGATTTGAAATTGTGTCTTATTGTATGCCTTTTTCAACAATCGCAATTTAAAATAGCCTCTGGCTTAATTAATCAATTAGATCATAGCGATACTTGGTACACACAAAAAGCTAGCATGATTTGGGTGATTAAAAAAAACATCATTGAACTACTACTCCATATGGAACTGGATAATTTTGACTTGGTTTTCTCCAGACTTAAAAGTTTCCAAAAAAAACACTCCAAATACCTTAAAGAAAAAAACGAAAGCCTAGTGCTCAACTTTGTAAAATGTATTGGTCAATTTTATTTTAATGACAAGAATACAAACACACCAAAAATGATTAACGAAGTTCAAAAAATTAGCAATGCCCTAAACCCAAAAACCGAAGACCTATTTAATCTTAGCTTTTTTGCTTGGTTAAAAGCAAAAATTGACAAAACTGATTTGTACGAAACCACCTTAAAATTGATTAACAATCCCAAATTAAATTAATCCTCCTTTTTAATCAGTCTTACTGTTAACTGCTCAACCAAGAGCAGTTCCATTTTGGAAGAAGAGGCCAATTTGAGTGAAATTCTACAAGAATTTTGTATTGGGAATCATTTTTAACTCACTTTAATTAGTTTCTAATTTTTCTAGCTCCAGATTAAAATCATATTGTAAATCTTCATGCAGCGTACTTATCGCTTTTTTAGCCATAGTCAATTGCCTATCGTACATATTTATCATTTGCTGACTTTGCTTAAATGCGGGTTTTAACTCATGCAGTTTAGCACAAAAATAAAGCAGTACACTTGCTTCGGTTTCTTTCTTTTTAGAATACCTCACATACTTTTTAATGTTTCGTAAAATTTTACGCGTTCCTTTTTTAACAAAATACAAACTGCTGTAATTTATGTTTGAAAACTCTGTATCTATTTCCTCTTTAATCCGTTGCACATATTCATCTTCATTATATGAGTCAAAAAGGGCATAGCTCAACAATTCTTTATTTTCTTTTTTAAATTTTGCCAATTGCAAACAAAGATCAATCACCTCTTGTTGTGTGCATTGATGTAGTTCTTTTTTTAATATAGCTATGCTAACTGGCTTCATTTATATATTACTTTCGGTGTGATTTTTAAATATGCCTTCAAAAAAAAGGTATGCTTATTTTTGGGGCTCAATTATTCAAAGCTAGGTAAAATATGCTTGCAGTCTTACTCATAAAAAACCAACCTACTTCAGCCCATTATTCAAATGAAGTATAAAAATTCCGGTAAAGCCAAAAACAAAATTCCCATCATTAAAATTGAAATTATTGGGAGTTTGCGTAATAAAAGCATCTTCGGTCTCATTTCGGATATTGGTTAATTGAAATTGCAACATCACATCACTTAATTCCCAGTTGACTCCTAATGAAAAGGCATCGTATGTTTTTCTGGACTGTAAAGGATTAACTTGGTAATAATATTCGGAAACCACAGATACATGACCTCCTAATTTATACCTACCTCCTACTCCAATGGCAAAATGATGTTGTGGATCTTCGCTAAATCTTGACGAAGCTCTGTAAATGTATGTTGGCATAATTTGCAATGAAAATTGTTTTGAAAATTTACGTGCAACCAATACCTGACTTGTAAAAGCCAATCGATCGGTAAATTCATTTGTCAAATGCACATTATTTGCTATAGCGCTTTTACTGTTGTAACTCACATTCTGAAAAACTGAAATGCTTATTGGCATGCCACTTTTTACTTGACGAACTAGTTTATATTTTAAAAAGGAATCAAAAATACCATCTAATGTGGTGCCACCTAGACCATAGGTTAATCGGTCCGAAATACCATATTCCAATCCAATTCGCGTACTCATTTTATCGGCAATAAAACTTTGACTTCTAGTTTGAGCATTAAAATTGGGCAGCTTCCAAAACCTACTCATCGTTTGTATTTCTAATACGCCTTTTTTTCGCGTTTCTACAGAATGTCCTATCGAAATACGACTGGCTTTAAATGTTGCCGACTCATATTGCGGTGTTTCGGGATATTTTTTTTCTAATGCTTCCAATAAGCTTTGTGCTCCTACAGAAGTAATACTTCCTACCAAAGCGAAAAAAAATGAGATAATGTATTTGTTATTTTTCATCTGTAGGATATTCAAATCTAAATTTTGCAGCTATGGTTTTGGCAATATTAGGCACTAATAAGGGCGGAATATTAATATCAAAGTCTTTGACAACCAAATCAAAGGTACCAGTGAATACATACGCATTGTTCTCCATTGTAATATTCGTTTTTACTTCCACTTCCTTAGCTATACCCCGCATGGTTAATATTCCTTTTATAAGTTTGATTTGTGGAGTAGTAACAGTAGGATCAAAATCTAAAATTTCACCTTCAAAAACAGCTTTAGGATACAAGTCCGATTCTATATAACTTTCATTAAAATGTTCTTGCATTAAGGCCTTTTTGAACACAAAAGCATTCATCAACATACTTATGGCAATTTCATTTTTTGACAAATCAACAACACTCAACACTTGATTATTTTTGGCCTCTATATTTTCTACAGAAGTGTATGAAAAAAAAGAAACCTGCCCTTGATTAGTGGTCAACTGAGTTGAGGCTATTTTTAAATTGGAAAAATTAACCAAAAGAAAAAGCAAGGCAATAATTTTATTCATTGATGTTTAGAATTAATCAGCGTACAATTTAGCATTATAACATCATTCAAAAAGCCTTTACAAACACCTTTTAACTTAACTTTTTGATCTTTCTTTAATTTTTTAGCAACTTTCAATTGACTTTTGGTCATATCGCACAATACACTAGAAGTACTTACTCCATTTAAAAAAACGGTAATTCTTCCATTTAAAAAGTTTACTTTTTTAACTACCCCTTCTACTTCAACAAGTTTACTTTTATAAATAGTATTAGCTGCTACCTCGTTAGTCACAAATAAATGCACTAATTGAGGTGCACTTATACTTTGGTTTTTACTTGTATCTTTATGGTTTGAATTGATCCTAAAAAATAGGAAAACAACCACACTTAACGCGAGTAGTACTAACAGGTAAGGTATTTTTAAATAGTTTTTCATTTCCAGTTTAAAAATAGCTAAACAAATTTACACCAGTCTATATTTAAAATACAGTGTTCTAATAAACATAAACACGACAAGAGAAAAAGATGATTCTAGACACAAAATTCTTACAGAATTTCACTAAAATTAACCTCTTTTTCCTACCTAAATTGCTTTTCTATTTACACGATTTTCTTTTGAAAAATACTCGGATTGATAATTTTGGCTCTTGAATAAAAATATAGCAAACCGACAATTAATCCCTTTAAATTTTGCTAAGGCTTTGTTAAAAAACAGACTCATTTACTCAAAAGCACAACTAAATTGTACTTTAGTTTTTGACTAAAACAGCACTGGTTCATCATATGAGAAAAGATAAATTATATTTTTTAACCTTTATTTCAATAGCTGTTATTTTTTTAATTATCGCCTCGCTTGGTATTAATTATTTTATAAAAATTAGTGTAAATCAATTAATTGAGGTGCAACTAGAAGCCAGTAAACGAGAAGCTGACGAAATTGCCTCTCTGGTGAATTATGAGTTTATTAACGGTCTCGATAAAAATACAATTACTCAAAATTTACAAAACACCCTGAATGACAGCAATAAAGGCACCTCATTTGTATCTGTATTTGATTGGTCAGGTAAAACCGTATGCCACCCCGATATTACACAAGTAAATCAAAAAGTAAATTCGAACCAAAACTTACTCGAATCCTTAAAAGATGGTAGTAGTTTAAATAAATTATACGACTTACTCATTGATCACAAAAAAAGTAAGGAAACAAATGTCACACAAGTCGAATCCGAAATTGTATATATTTCGCCTGTAAAAAGCTCCGATTTGATCATTGCCGCACACACTAATTTGGATAAAATGGTTACGCAGATCGTCAAATTGAAAAGACGTTATTATACCATATTTATTTTAATGGGTATATTGATTATTCTTGCTTCGTTTTTTGCAGTGCGTTTTATAGGGAGTTATTATGAAAAACAATTAGAGCTTAAAAACACCAATTTGGAAAGCGAGTTGATCAATCTTTCTAAATTAAACATGGATTTGGTAGCTTACCAACAAAAAATAGCTGCTAATGAAACAGAAGAAGCACAAAAGCCCACTGCCGTAGAAGCCAATACCAACAATGAAACCAATAAAATAAGACTACTTACCTATATTAGAAATGAGTTAGTACCCGTAGCTATTAATAGCATTGCTTACATATATACCGAAAATACGATCACTTATATTGTTTGTACCAATGGGAGTAGATCTACGAGTAATTCCAGTTTGGATGAAATTTTTGTCGACTTGCAAGCTTCATTATTTTTCAGAGCCAATCGACAATTTATTATAAGTATTACTTCTATAAAAAAAATAATAAAATACGGAAATAGCCAACTAAAAATTTTGGTTGAAGATGCCGATGTGGAAATTATTATTAGCAAACATAAAGCCGCCGAATTCCGAAAATGGCTTAATATTTAATTACACTACTATATTTTCTATAAACACTAACAAAACAGTCACTTAAGGCTGTTTTTTCTTTTCCCATTCACGGCAATTTTTTCTCCTTCACAGCTATTTTTTCTCCTTCGCATAGGTTCTTAGTATTTCTGCTCAAAAGTGAACGTAATATTGTGATATCGAAACGAAAAAGCTAACTCATATACATTATTAAAGTGGCTTTTTCAATTTGATAACCGATCGGAATGTCATTAAAATCTGGTGTCTATTTCAGTAAAATGATTCAAAACACTATTGCGCAAAAATGATTTGTAATGACAAAAAATACATGTTTAATCCTTATACTATTTTAAAAATGAACACATACGCATTTTATAACGGAGGTACAAAATCAACAGCATACGAGTTTGATCCAAATACCACACTTGATAAAGTTAGAAACCAATTGGTAAGCGATCAATTTATACCCGCTGTTGATGGCGAACAAAGCTTTCGTTTTGTCAATTATCAAAACACCGATTACGAACATGAAACCATGATTGTTGGGTCCAGCATTGAAATTTACCTGCCCTTAAAAGCCATAGCGGGTATTAATGACCAAATTTACTTGACTGATGTAAATAAAGTGAAGGATGTAGACCTAATCGGTTTTAGTACCGACTGGTGGTTTGACCGATACATGTCATGTAAAATGGTATTAAATACTCAGGACACAGAGGCCAAAAAATCCAATAGTGGCAAGTTTCAGCCCTTTATGCTAACCAACGTAAAAACTGCAAACCCTAATATAGCTGGTATTTCCTTGGACAACGTGGTGATTTGTGAACAAGATAGTATTGTACAGTTTGATATTAGCTCATGGGCTGCAGCGGGCTACGGATATCAAATTAAACCTGTAGGCTCCACTCCAATTAACAGCAGACCTTTATACATCACGTTTACCGATTGCCCTAACGGAGGAAGGTATGCAAGAACAGGTTTACGACGTTACTATGCGCCAGGCGAAAGTCAAGATGGAAACACCATAAAAGTTGTAGCCACCGATAAGTTAAACATAGGAGACAACACTTTAAACTACATGAAGTTCTCATTAAAAACATGGAAAGTTACTAGTTTTGAAAAACCTGCAGGCAAAAAACATACCTGTAACTTGACTTTACCCCTACCCAAAGCTTTCGCTTCAAAATCAACAGATGAGTTTTCTGATGTGGACATTCCATACAGCAAACTGGTAAATGCCGATGAAACGGTTATTCCAGGAGGTACTATTGAACCCGGAACAACTACCCCTAGTGGCGATCAATCGAGTCAAACTATTGGTACAATTTACAATGTAAACGATAGTCAAGATTCTGCAAGTGTCATTGGCGAAGTTATTTTTTATGTGTTTGTTTTTAAAACAAGAGAAGATGCCGACGCTGTATTTGGACAAATGAACAACATTGATCCAAGTATTTGGGAAGACTAAAAAGCAATCCAACATACAAATTCATTTTATTTTTCGAGCAAAAAAACAAGGCTCGTATCACATTTTAAATTTTAGAAATTATGGCCACTAAAAAAGCAAATACCACCAAATTAATTATCATTCAAAAATCGGGAGTAGCCTCCATATCTTATTTGTTAGATACAGCAAATAATTTATCAGAAATTAGAACCACACTCACATCAGATGAGGCATTAAATTTCATGAAGCCAAATGATTATTTTTTGAATCAAGGGAGTAAAATTCCTTTTTCTGCAGAAGTATATGTCACATTAAACGATGTATTAAATGGAGAAAACACCCTAGTTATTGGTACACCCGAAGTTACTGATCCTTTGGATCCACAAGATGGTGTGGAACATTATAATGATTTAAGCGATGCCGAAAAGCAATCCTTATTTACTAATATCGAAATTTTTAATGGGCTCACCTTTTCGCCCGAGGCAGGTTTTGAAAAATCATTTAAAAAATTGTTCACCTGGAAAAACAATAAATTTCCAAATGCACTAACTCCCAGAGTATTGACCGAAGTAAAATACACTTCAGCGTTTTCAAAAGTAACCCATTCACTACAAGAAACGAGTACCAATAGTGGTTCTGTTTCATTAAATACCCCTTACGGAGGAAGTGAGGCTGAGTTTAAACACGAGCAAAGTAAAAGCACTTCGAGCACGGAAATTACCGAATACATTACGGGTAAATATTTAGTACGTAAAGTAGCCTTACAAATGGATTTATCAAATTATGAGAGTACTACCGAATTTAATGAAGCTATTAGCAAGGCTTTACAAAGCAATACCGATAATGATTTTAAAACTTGCATAGCGGTATTAAAGGCATTGAACGACTATGGCTACTATGTACCCAAACAATTTAATGTTGGAGGCGCACTTTTTACCAGTGATTCCACTACTATAAGTGAATACAGTGAATCGGAAACTAACATCCAAGAGTTTGGAGGTTCCTTTAAATCAGAATTCAATGGTATTGGTGGTGGCGCCTCGTACAACAACGCACAAGGAAGCACACAAACCACAACCACTTCGGATAAGTTTCAAATTACTTCCTTTTCGCAAGTAGGTGGACGTGCGGGTACATCAAATAATTTTGATGAGTGGGCAAAAACACTTGATAAAGCTATCTATTGGGGTGTAGCTACTTTTGATGAAATGCTACCATCCATTGCTTTATTAAAAAGCGCTCAACATATAAATAGAGTGATTCAATTATTTGACAAGTTTAATTCATATCATGGCGTGTTAGAAGTACAACCACATATCAATCTTTTGGAGTATGCCACCGCAACCCAAAATATTTTTAATCCGTGGGGAGCCTAAACTTAAATTAAACAGTAAAAAACAGACTTCGAATATTCGAAGTCTGTTTTGTTTTAAAAGCATTTGTAACCCAAAAAAGAATCAAAACTATTTTTTTGATTTAATACCTCCTTAACTATTTGAAAACAAATAAATTTTGCTTTTATTTGAAGTCTACCAGCAATATAATACACTTATCTATGATTCACATTCAAAATGTAACCAAGCAATACACGCTAACCAAAAAGCAGCAAAAGGAATTACAAGCAAATACAAACTCCATAAATGCAGTTAATGAGGTGTCAATTTATTGTAAACCAGGTCGTGTATTTTCATTATTGGGTCCAAATGGTGCTGGTAAAACCACACTTTTACGTATGGTCGCTACTATTTTAAAACCTACTTCGGGCTCTATTTTGGTGAATGATAAAAATACCGTTAAGCAAGCACAGGGTGTACAAAAATCAATTGGTTTTTTAACCGGCTCCACCAATTTATATGACCGGCTTACTCCAGCTGAAACCGTAAGCTATTTTGGTCAATTACATGGCATGCCCAAAGAACAGCTTAAAAAACGCACTCATTTATTATTTGATCAATTGGATATTCATAAATTTTCCTCCAAACGCATTAGCCAGTTATCTACGGGGATGAAACAACGAGTATCCATTGCCCGAAGCATGATTCATGATCCCGATGTAGTTATTTTTGACGAACCCACATCTGGGCTTGATATTGTGAGTGCCAATAGCATTATAACACTTATAAAAGAATGTAAAGAAGCCGGAAAAACAATTATTTTTTCATCACACATTATGAGCGAAGTCGATTTACTTTGTGATGATTTAGCCATCATTAATCATGGTAGAATCATTTACAATGATACCATGGATAGTTTTAGAACACAAAGTACTGGACAATCACTCACCGAAGCTTTTATCACAACTGTTAACGCAAATTAAGCCACTCAACAACACAAAACCAACTTATGAAAACCGTATTTACTGTACTTAAAAAAGAACTTACTTGCCAGTTACGTGATAAAAGAACCTTGAAAAGCATGCTTATTTCTGCACTAGCTATTCCATTATTACTTTTTGCAGTATTTAAAATTGAAAGTAGTTTTATTAATAAAGAGAATAACAAACAATTAAACATAACTTTTATAGGCGCACATGCTGAAATTTTAAAAAATGAGTTTACAACCAAAGCTTTTAAAATAAAGAAAAATCACAACTTAGTTTCAGCCTTAGATGCCTTACATAAGGATAGCTTAGATGCTGTTATAGAAACCAATGCCGATTATTTAAAAAATATAGATTCCCTAAAAACAAGTACGATCAATGTTTATCATAAATCGGAATCTCCTATTGTATTTCAAAAAATTTCGCAACAGATAGAAACCTTAAAAGCGACATTACTTAGCAAAAGACTCACCCAACTAAACATCGATCAAAAAGTATTACATCCAATAGCAATTAAAGGTATAGACCTCACCTCGGATCAAGAAAAATTTGGACAACTAATTGGCGGTTTTCTTCCTTATATATTTATCATTATTTGTTTTTTGGGTTGCCTATATCCTTCCATTGACTTAATTACTGGCGAAAAAGAAAAAGGTACCGTTGAAACCCTATTAAGTTCACCCGCATCACGATTTCATATCCTTTTAGGAAAAATTTTATGTATTTCTTTAATGGGATTAACCTTGGCTACACTTTCTGTTACGGGAATATTTATTGGCATCAAATTTATTAATGAAATTCCTGTGGAAATTACCGAAATGTTACATCAAATTTTAAGCCTTAAATTTCTTGCAATGCTATTTGCCATGCTGGTTCCGTTAAGTCTATTTTTTGCAGGTTTACTCACTGCGCTTATAGTAAAAGCAAAAACCTTTAAAGAAGCTCAAAGTATTGCCACTCCCGTAAATATGCTTGTAATTTTCCCTGCTATGATGGCTTTATTACCTGGTGTTGAATTGAATTGGAATACTGTTTTTATACCCATCCTTAATTTAGCTTTAGCTACTAAGGAAATAATTGCGGGCACTATTCAAATCTCGCATTATTTTGCCATACTTTTGTCACTTATTATTTTAGCCTTAGCAACACTTTATTATAGTTATAAACAATACAATAAGGAATCTATGGTGTTGTAATAAATCATAAATGTTTACACCAAAAAAATCAACCACTTACCCCGAAGCTAAAAAAAAGCTTGAGCATTATTGTGCTTATCAAGAGCGTTGTCATTGGGAAGTGGAACAAAAACTCAACGAGTTTCATTTGATTCCAGAGGCTAGGGAAAAAATTATTATTCACCTTATTGAGCATAAATTTTTAAATGAAACGCGTTTTTCGCAAAGTTTTGCTCGCGGAAAATTTATCAATAAACACTGGGGGAAACTCCGCATAACCCGTGAACTGAAATTGCGCAAAATTTCTGCCTACAATATCAAAAAAGGGCTTCAAGAAATTAATGATACTGATTACTTCAACTCATTTTCTGCGTTAAGCGAAAAAAAATGGAATAGCTTAAAAAACGAACCTGTCACCAAAGCAAAACAAAAGTTTATTAGCTATATGCAATATCGTGGTTGGGAAAATCACTTGATTTTCGAAAAACTAGATCAACTGATTAATATTGAGAAGTTATAATAATTTTTATTCCTGTAAAAAAGTTGAAGGAACTATTGGATCGGAAACTTATAATGGAAAAAAAATTAAATTACTTTTAAAAGTTGCTCAGTAGATACTGATAATAAATTTGTTGTAATTTCTACTACTTGTTCCACAAAGACTAGTTCAATTACTCTAATCTCATCGTCTAGCTTAAATCCAGAAGCACAAAACTGTTTGTGTTTTTTTGAAAACAATAAAAAATCCAAGACTTGAAATAAATCAAGCCTTGGATTTTTAAATTTTTTAAAAAGTAGAAGTAGTTACTTTTGCTCCTGCATTTGAAAAGCCTACAATATCAGCTTTACCATCACCATTTACATCATTAACTACTCTAGGATGTTGACCAGTTGTCCAACCGCCTGCACGAGGAGAATAATGTCTTATCCACAATATTTGATTACCAAAACTATTTCCTGTCGATAATGAAACCCTTACTCCTTCTTCTGCAAAACCAACAATATCAGCCTTTCCATCTCCATTTACATCCGCAACCATCCTTGGGTTTCTATTAACTCTCCAACCGCCTGCATTTTGCGCATATTCTCTTATCCATAATTTTGGAGTTCCAAAACTATTTCCTGTTGACAATGAAACCCTTACTCCCTCATTAGCAAAACCAACAATATCAGCCTTTCCATCTCCATTTACATCTGCTAAAACTCTAGGATGATTACCCGTTGTCCACCCACCAGCTCTAATTGCAAAATCTCTAATCCACAACTTAGGTGCGCTAAAACTACTACCTGTTGACAATGAGACCCTTACTCCTTCTTCTGCAAAACCAACAATATCAGCCTTCCCATCTCCATTTACATCAGCAACCTCTCTCGGGTTTCTATCTACTCTCCATCCACCATATTCTTGAGCATATTCTCTGATCCATAATCTAGGGCTCCCAAAACTATTCCCCGTTGATAATGAAACCCTTACTCCTTCATTAGCAAAACCAATAACATCTGCCTTTCCATCTCCATTCACATCTGCAACTTTCCTTACATGTCTATCAATTCTCCAACCGCCTGCATATTGAGCATATTCCCTAATCCATAACTTTTGAGGGTTAAATTTACTTCCTGTAGATAATGATACTCTTACTCCTTCATTAGCAAAACCAATAACATCTGCCTTTCCATCTCCATTCACATCTGCAACTTCTCTTGGATGTCCCAAAAGCTCTCCATCTTCGACTTTAAAAGGGGTTAGATTCCCTTCCCCATCTGAAAGTAAAATACTTGTATCTCTACCCCTTTCAGATACGACCCATCCTTGATCTTGACCATACTCTCTAATCCATAATGGTGGATTTGAACTATTATTAATTAATTTAGATTCTTTAATTCCATTGAATGTTTCTGCTTCTTGAATAGCTTCCCCCTTTTCACAAGAAATTAATAGTAAATAAAGTACTGGTAATGTAAATAATTTGATTTTCATTCTTAATTCTTTTAAAAAATTATGCGTTAATAACATCTAATTTATCATTTTAAAAAAAAACAACCACCTACTAGTGTTACCATTACATTAACAATTCCAATGTGTCTTTTTTTAATCTTTAATTATTGAAATCCAATATATTTAAACTAAAAGCATTATTATTCTAATCGATTTCACTTAAAAAATAGATTTCCACAGTTTTTTGTAGACAAATTCCACAAAAATCTACAATAGTATTCCATTCATTAATTTCAAAAAAATCTTAAAACACTACATATCAACGCATTTTAAAACTATTCGAATTAATGGCACAATTATTCCTTTATTCTTAATACAAATTATTTTAAAACATATAAAACTCATTAAAAATGAAAAAGTCAATTTTATTACCGGTAGTAGCATTAGGATTATTAGTTTCAACACAAGCAATGAATGCGCAAGAAGCAACAGCTGAAGTAGCTGCTACAGAAGTAGTCGCACAAGATGATATGGTTGTGGTTTCTATCGAAGATTTACCTGAAGCAGTTAAAGCTGCCGTAGCTAAAGATTATGCAGGCATGACAATTGCCGAAGCACTTACTACTAAGGATGCATCAAAATTCAAATTAGTATTAATCAAAGAAGGTAGCGACGGTACTACAGTACTTTGTGATGCAGAAGGAAACTGGATTACCGAATAACACTAGTTATTATATATATCAAATTTTGTTTAGTTAGTCAAAAAAAGAGCATTTTTTTCAAATGCTCTTTTTTTTATTTATTGACAACTCTAATTAGTGTTATCTTTTTTGTCCAAAAATCTGAGTCCAATAATTTCCAGATTTTCCTATTCCCATTTCGTTTACATTTGGATTCAGCATATTTTGTCTATGCCCCGGACTATCTCTCCACAAACCAAAAACTTGTTCTGTACCAAAAGCCTGAGCTATATTTTCTCCCGTGGCAAATCCTTGATAATTTTCTCTTTTAGTACGTTGACTAAAACTAGAACCATCTTTACCTCTATGATCAAAATATCTATTATCATTCATATCCTTTGAATGTTTAAATGCTGCAGTATTTAACGCATTATTTAAAACCACAGGTTTTACTCCTGCATTTTTTCTTAATTGATTCACCAATTTAAGCATTTCCTGTGCTTCACTCGTATTACTATCAACAACAGGATTATTTACAACAGGAGGAGTCGTTGGTTTCGGTACAGGCTTTGACGGCACTGGAACTGGTTTCGTTACTGGTTTTGGTGGTACTGGAGCTGGCTCCGGTTTTGTTACTGGCTTTCCTTCCGGTTTAGGAGTATTGGGTTCTCCATTCGGTTTTTCAGGAACTTGCTGCTCAGTATTTGGATCCTCTACCGGATCCTTTTTTGTGACAAAATCACCCTCTAAAGGTTCTGTGACACAAGAAACAAACATAGTTAATACAGTAAGAAAAATTAATCTTAATTTCATAGCAGCAAGTGACTGAAAGTTATACATATTGTTGAGCAAATTAGTTGTGCTTTTGTGATTAACGAAGAATGACAAACCCATAGTATGGATACTAGAATTTACTTACAATATCTTGCCCAGAATATATACACCGTCTCGTGATCATTTTATTTTGCATATTTCTCACTAAAAGCAACAAAAAATAAACGAATCTAAGAAGCTCATTTTAACTAAAAAATGGGATAGCTTCATTTATTTCATAATAAGTTTCATGACCACCTAAAAATTGTAAATTTGCAAAAAAATCAATTACCTCAAAATAAATAGCATTGAGGTATTAGCCCCTCTGTGAGGGATTCAAAATTCAATTCATGAACTACGATTTTAACGCCATCGAATCCAAATGGCAAGCATATTGGGAGCAAAACCAAACTTTTAAAGCAAGTAACACTAGCAGCAAACCAAAATACTACACACTGGATATGTTTCCCTATCCTTCGGGAGCTGGGTTACACGTTGGACATCCGCTAGGCTATATAGCTAGTGATATTTATGCCCGCTACAAACGCCACCAAGGCTTTAATGTATTACATCCACAAGGTTACGATTCCTTTGGACTACCCGCAGAACAATATGCCATACAAACGGGGCAACACCCAGCCTTAACTACTCAAACTAATATTACGCGTTACCGCGAACAATTGGACAAAATAGGCTTTTCATTTGATTGGAGTCGCGAAGTACAAACAAGTAGCCCCGAATATTACAAATGGACACAATGGATTTTTGGTGAGTTATTCAATTCGTGGTATAATATTGACACCAATAAAGCAGAAGCTATTGATACGCTTGTCGCGAAGTTTGAAACCAGTGGAAATACAAAGGTAAATGCCATATGTGATGAAGATATTGAAATATTTTCTGAAATAGAATGGAAAGTTTTTCCAACAAAAAAACAACAAGAAATACTATTACAATACCGTTTGGCCTATTTAGCCGAAACGGAAGTAAACTGGTGTCCAGTTTTAGGAACCGTTTTAGCAAACGATGAAATTGTTAATGGCGTTTCCGAACGCGGTAGTCACCCAGTTGTACGCAAAAAAATGACGCAATGGAGCATGCGAATTTCTGCCTATGCCGAACGTATGCTTCAAGGATTGCAAGGCCTTGATTGGACCGAAAGTATTAAAGAAACACAACGTAACTGGATTGGGAAATCGGTAGGAGCTTCCGTTACGTTTGATGTGCAAGATATTGATGCAAAAATTGAAGTATTTACCACTCGACCTGATACCATTTTTGGTGTAAGTTTTATGACGATTGCACCAGAGCACCCTTTAGTGTCCAAAATTACCACTCCAAAAAATAAAGAAGCCGTAGAAGCTTACCTTAAAGCTACTGCAAAACGTAGTGAGCGTGAGCGTATGGCCGATGTTAAAACCATTTCGGGGGTATTTACAGGTAGTTATGCCGAGCATCCTATTAGCAAAAAACGCATCCCTATTTGGATTGGCGATTATGTGTTAGCAAGCTATGGTACTGGAGCAGTCATGGCGGTACCATGTGGTGATCAACGCGATCATGATTTTGCTACTCATTTTGATATTCCGATCATTAATATTTTTAAGAATGTTGATGTGACTACTGAAGCTTATACCGATAAGGTAAATGCCGTTATTGCAAATTCAGATTTTTTAGATGGTTTATCACCAAAAGAAGCCACTAAAGTATTGATCAAAACATTAGAATCTTTAGGTTGCGGTCAAGGAAAAACAAACTACCGTTTGCGTGATGCTGTTTTTAGTCGTCAGCGCTACTGGGGTGAACCTTTTCCTATTTATTATGTGGATGGCATGCCGCAGCTTATTGACACCCAACATTTACCTATCAATTTACCCGAAGTAGAAAAATATTTACCTACCGAAGAAGGAGAACCACCTTTGGGTAGAGCCACTACTTGGGCTTGGGATATTGAAAATAATGAAGTTGTTTCTAATGAAAAAATAAATCACACTAGTGTATTTCCTTTAGAATTAAATACCATGCCGGGTTGGGCAGGTAGTTCCTGGTATTTATTCCGCTACATGGATGCACAAAATGATACCGAATTCGCTTCCGCGGAAGCTTTACAGTATTGGAAAAATGTAGACTTATATGTAGGAGGTAGTGAGCACGGAACAGGACATTTATTATACAGTCGTTTTTGGACAAAATTTTTACACGACCGTGGTTTCCTTACCGTAGAAGAACCTTTCCAAAAAATGATCAACCAAGGGATGATCTTAGGAACTTCTGCTTTTGTATATAAGGCCTTAGCTTTTGTAAAAACAGGATGTAGTCTTGATGATGGTAGTGCCGAAGATCTTACTAAAAAGATTCCTTCAATTTTTGTTTCAAAAAATGCATTTACATCCGATGACGAATTTGAGGAAGTCGTACTAAACTATTTAATAGACAATAAAATTATAAGCAGTTTAGATACCGACATCTTAACCATTGCCAAAAGTCCTATTCACAGTGATGTTTCTTTTGTAAACGCATCTGACGAGCTTGACATAGAAGCTTTTAAAAACTGGAGAGCTGATTTTAAAGAGGCTCAATTTATTTTAAAAGACGGCAAATACATTGTGGGTCGCGAGGTGGAAAAAATGTCGAAATCAAAATTCAACGTAGTTAATCCCGATGATATTTGCGAGCAATACGGTGCCGATACTTTACGCTTATATGAAATGTTTTTAGGCCCCTTAGAGCAAGCTAAACCTTGGAACACCGCTGGTATTACTGGGGTACATAATTTCCTTAAAAAATTATGGAAATTATATATGGGCGAAAATGGGGTGAAATTCACCGATGCTGCTCCTACCAAGGATAATTTAAAAACACTACATAAAACCATCAAAAAAGTAGTTGAGGATATCGAAAACTTTTCTTTCAATACCTCTGTAAGTACTTTTATGATAGCAGTAAACGAATTGAGCGCTCAAAAATGTACTAGTAAAGAAATACTACAGCCTCTGGCTATTTTAATTTCGCCATATGCACCACATATTGCTGAAGAATTATGGAGTTTATTAGGAAATATCGAATCTATTTCAACAGCTACATTCCCTGTATTTGAGGCTTCTCATTTAGTAGAAAGCGCTAAAGAATATCCTGTTTCATTTAATGGAAAAATGCGTTTTAAACTCGAATTACCATTAGATATGAGTAAAGACGACATTGAAAAAGTAGTCATGGCTCATGAAAAAACACAAAAACAATTAGATGGACGTACGCCTAAAAAAGTAATTATTGTTCCCGGAAAAATTATAAATATAGTTGGTTAATGCATATGGACATCATTGAAATCATAGGCACTATTGCCGCCATATTAACCACGGGGTCATTTTTACCTCAGGTATACCAAACTTGGAAAACAAAATCAACCGAGAGCTTATCATTACCTATGTTCTCTATGTTTTTTACAGGGGTATGCTTATGGGTGTATTACGCCTTTAAAATTGGAAGTACTCCTCTTTTAGTTGCCAATGGCATTACTGCTATTTGTTCTGGAGCACTACTGTATTTTAAATTAAAATACAAATAGTAGTACGCTAACAATATTATACCCTAATGAGGTTACATTTTAATTGAATCAATAAAATGTAATCTCATTTTTTTTATAAAATCTAGTAATCAACACTACCAATATCAACCTAAAATATTCATCGAACTTAGGCGAATATCTTTTGTCCAAATAATTTTAAAAAAGTCAAATTCTCTTATTTTGCAACTTATAAAGCTAATTTTAAACATATAGCGCGCAATAAAAGTCAATATATTCTTAAAATACCCATTAACATTTTGTGTAATTATTTTAGAAAAAAATAATTATTAGACTAAAAATCTGCTTTATTAGTAATTTTAAAAGCCCTAATCCTTCAAATTGCCAATAATCAACTTATTACTCCATTAAAAATGTTAAATAGCCTATTAATAGGCTCCTGTTTTTTAATTTTAAGTAGTGATCTAAACCTACTGAATTATGATTATTGGAGTTCCTAAAGAAATTAAAAACAACGAAAACAGAGTTGGGCTTACTCCTAGCGGAGTCCTTGAATTAGTGAAAAATTCGCACGAAGTTTATGTACAACAAAATGCAGGAAAAGCAAGTGGCTTTAACGACCATCAGTATATTGAAGCTGGTGCTATAATGCTATCCAGTATTGCAGATGTATATAAAGTAGCTCAAATGATTATTAAGGTAAAAGAACCCATTGAAAAGGAATATTCTCTTATTCAAAAAAATCAAATTGTATTCACTTATTTTCACTTTGCCTCTAATAAAACCTTAACCAAAGCCATGATGGCTTCAGGTGCGATTTGCATTGCCTATGAAACTGTTGAAGAAAGCGACCATTCCCTTCCTTTACTTATTCCTATGAGCGAAGTAGCAGGTAGGATGTCCATACAGCAAGGTGCCAAATTTTTAGAAAAACCTTTACAAGGAAAAGGCATTTTACTTGGCGGTGTACCAGGTGTACCTCCTGCCAAAGTGCTTGTTATAGGTGGCGGTATCGTAGGAACCCAAGCAGCAAAAATGGCAGCTGGTATGGGCGCTTTAGTCACTATTTTAGATATTGATATGAAACGTTTACGTTATTTAGATGACGTGATGCCTGCCAATGTCATCACCGAATTTTCAAGCAGCTATACTATTGAAAATAACATAAAAAATGCCGATTTAATTATAGGAAGCATTCTTATACCAGGAGCAAAAGCCCCAAAATTAGTCACAAAAGCTATGCTCAAAAAAATGAGTCCTGGAACCGTACTGGTGGATGTTGCCGTAGACCAAGGAGGTTGTTTTGAAACCACAACACCAACCACACACCAAAATCCGACGTATATTATTGACAATATTGTACACTATGCTGTGGCCAATATCCCTGGAGCTGTCCCATACACTTCCACCTTAGCTTTAACCAATGTTACTATAAAGTATGCTTTACAAATAGCCAATAAAGGTTGGCAAAAAGCTTGCGCTGAAAATGAAACGCTAAAAAAAGGACTCAATATTATTGATGGACAAATTGTTTACAAAGCGATTGCCAAAGCATTTGATTTCAAACATACTAAAGTAGATCAGTTTTTAGAAACTCCTGTGATTGCATAGCTTATTATGTTACAAGTAAGCTTTAACAAAAGTATAGGGAAGTAGTATGAAATCATATAAATTAAAAAAATCTTTTGTACATTTAATGTACAAAATTTAAAATCATGATTGGTTATTATGTTATTGCTGGACTTATTTTTTTGGTAAGTTCATTTGTGAGTAACAAACTTAAAAGCAAGTTTAAAAAATACTCTGAAATCTCACTACAAAATGGAATGAGTGGAGCGGAAATTGCAGAAAAAATGCTACGCGATAACGGTATCCGTGATGTAGATGTAATATCTACGGCAGGTATGCTAACAGATCATTACAACCCACGAAATAAAACCGTAAATTTAAGCGAAGGTGTATACAGCCAACGAAATGCTGCCGCAGCAGCTGTTGCTGCGCACGAAGTAGGTCATGCGGTACAACACGCTCAAGCTTATCAATGGTTACAAATGCGTTCTAAAATTGTTCCTGTAGTTGGTATCGCTAGTAAATTTTCAAATATTATACTTATGGTAGGTATTGGTATGTCTGCCACGGGTAATGCCTTAGGAAACACCATCTTTTTAGTGGGAATTTTGCTATTTGCAGTAACTACAGCTTTTACATTTATCACCCTTCCGGTAGAATACGACGCCAGTAACCGTGCGTTAGCTTGGTTAGAGAACTCTCCTGGCATGTTAAATAGAGAAGAGCATGCTGCCGCTAAAGATGCTTTGAAATGGGCGGCACGTACCTATTTAGTTGCTGCTTTAGGTTCATTAGCCACGCTAATGTACTTTGTGCTACGTTATATGGGAAATTCAAGAGATTAAATTTTAAAACTTCTCTGTAAAGGATATAGCCTTAGCTTTTAATTGTTTTAAAATAGGATTATAAATTATTGGATTGGTAGGTATTTGAACTCCTGTCAATCCAATTTTATTTTGAAGCATGAGTATTGCGGCTTCATACATAGGCAAACCTACTGTTTTTGCCATTGCCGTATAACAATGATCTTCGCCTTCCACATACAAGGATAAATTTTGCTTTTGTTTTACTCCATCCAACTCATATTCAATTTCATGAAGCATGACCACACAATCTAAATCTTTTGCCGATAATTTCCATTCGTGTTCTAAAATAGCTAATAAAATTTGAGCTGCTGTTCCTTGTGTTTTTTCCAAAATAAGGCTTTCATCAAACAAACCTAATTGATCCATCTTTGCATAAACAACACCCCCTTTAACAATACCAGTTTGTTTACAAAACTGAGCTTTAACAGCTGTGTTGTCTTCTAAAAAAAAGTTCAAAAAGTCTTTTCGACTTGATTCTTCTGGAAGTTTAATTTGTTGATCATTATCAGTCATTCCCAATTGCACAAAAATATTCCAAGCCTCGCAAAAACCTTTATGTCTCAATGTTCCTCGGTATACGGTTTCACAATCTTCCAAACCATATTTCTTAATATAATTTAAACTATTGCGGTTCGCATAACTATCATAAAAATTAGATTGAACCTCAATATTTTCTACCTTACCAAAAAGCCTGTTATATGTAATTTCTTTCTCCCTTCCTTCAAAAAGATACGTTGCTCCTTCCGCCCCAGCGATAACAACGTTCATTGGACTCCACGTAAACTTGTAATTCCAAGCATTGGTCTTTTCTGATTTTTTAACCAAGCCTCCCGTATGTGACTTAAATGAATATAGCTTTCCTCCTCTTTTTTTTATAGCCGCAATAGCGCTTAATGCACTCATGTGATCCAAACCAGGATCTAAACCCATTTCATTTAAAAATAATACTCCTTTTGCAACGGCTTTTTGGTGCAATTGCTTCATTTTTTCACTTACATAGGAAGCCGTCAACATATTCTTAGAATACCGCAAGCAAAGCTCTGCTATTTGAACATGTAAATTTGCGGGAAGCATTGATATCACTAAATCTTGCTTTTCTATCAATTTTTCAATAGCTAAGGTATCCGAAACATCAAGCAACACAGTATGCGTATTTTTATGTTCAAGTAAGACTTTGGGAACTCCAGAAAAGCTGAGCGCCACTAAAGTAAGTTTACTTTTTACTTTTAAGCTATGTTGGAGCTCCTTAATTAAACAAACACTTGATTTACCTGCACCAAAAATTACAATGTTACGCATGCACTTATTTTAGTATTTTTGAATACTACTACTTATTAATAGCAGATTTAAGCCACAAAGGTAATCAAGTCATTATGGAAAAACAGTCAAAAATTATTTTAATCACCGCTAGTATTTTTGGCATACTCGGTGTGGTATTAGGTGCATTTGCCGCACATGGATTACAAGCCATTTTAACCGAATCGCAACTCACTTCTTTTCAAACCGGAGTGCGATATCAATTTTATCATGCTTTTTTCCTTTTATTTGTTGGCAACACTTCTTTTTTACAACCCAAGCAACAAAAGAGTATCTGGATATTAACTTTAGTAGGCGTGCTCCTTTTTTCTGGCTCCATTTACATACTTAATCTTGATGAATATGTAATAAACTCCAACCTAAAATCCATTGCTTTTGCTACTCCAATTGGAGGACTATTTTTAATAGCAGCTTGGGCTTATTTATTAATAAGCTTGTTTAAAAGACAAACTACATAAACCTAAATAAAGACATAAAAAAACCCATCGTTTGATGGGTTTTTTCTGTTTTATGATAAAATAATACTATCTATTTCTTATTCACTTGATCAATGTACTTTTTTAAAGCCATAGTCATTGATGGAGTTTCTGGTGTTGGTGCTTGTATATTACACACTAAACCATGAGATTCCGCTGCTTTTATAGTTGAATTTCCAAACACTGCAATACGTGTTTTGTTTTGCTGAAAATCTGGAAAGTTTTCAAATAATGATTTAATCCCAGATGGGCTAAAAAACACTAATACGTCATAAAAAACATCACGTAAATCGGATAAATCACTTACCACTGTTTTATAAAAAACAGCTTGTTTCCAATTCACTTTTAAATCATCCAACATTTTAGGTACCGCAGGCTTTAATTGATCGGACGAGGGTAGTAAAAACTTTTCTCCTTTATATTTTTTTATCAAAGGTGATAAATCATCAAAAGTACGCTTACCCACATAAATTTTACGCTTACGATATACTACATATTTTTGCAAATAATAAGCTACAGCTTCACTTTGGCAAAAATATTTTAAGCTATCTGGCACTTTAAAACGCATCTCTTCAGCAATTCTGAAAAAATGATCGACAGCATTTCTGCTTGTTAAAATAATTGCAGTAAAATTAGATAAATCAATTTTTTGATTCCTAACTTCTTTTGACTCAACCCCTTCAACATGAATAAACGGAACAAAATCTATTTTTACACGTTGCCTCTCCTCTAATTCAAAATAGGGTGAATTTTCCACTTTAGGTTCTGGTTGGGAAACCAAAATCGTTTTCACTTTCATAGATTCTAATCTTTTCGTCATAATTAACAACTGATTCTAACCCATAAGCAGGCTAAAATATAGGGGGCTATTTCAAAGGTGCAAAGGTACAAAATAAAATAAAAAGGAGCTTCATTAAATAGTTTTCTATGGTGGCTAATTATGAGTGCAACAGCTAGTAAGAATAATAAGACACTCAAAATTACTACTCCATAAGTAAGTACTTCAACATACTCGGAATTGAATACAAGCAGCAACAATAAAGGAAAAAATAAAATACTAAAATAATTTATATACGTCTGTCTTTCAAATATATATGGACTAAGTTTTGGATATAAACCAAATACAATCATAATCGTTTTTTCCAACATATATTTACTACCAAAAAAGACCACATATACTGCTAAAATTTTCAAATAACATGACAATTGCAATACATCAATTTTTTTCAAATTAAATAACACCACATAGATCAATAATGGCATAATTACCCCCTGAAACAAGGTTAACACGGTGTGAATACTTTTACGAGAGCTGTCTGTATTATGAATTTTCACGTACTTATCTGTAACAAAAAGAAGCATAAAATTCCTAAAGTGGTAGCCATTTATTTTTTTTGCTACCACCAATAAACTAAAGGCCAGAAAACAAATTACTGTAATCCAATCATGCGATGAAATATGCCTAAATAAAGCCTCCAAAAAAAGAAATATGTAATTTTTAAACTAAAAAACGGTTTGTTACTACAAACTGGCTTAACTTTTTGAATAAACTACAAAAAGCTTAAATCAGCTAAACAAATGTAAATCCAAAATATGAGTTTACACCAATTCCTTTATAAAATTCTAGTTTTTGTTTGAATTGGTATATTTATCTTTGACCCAAATTTAATCTAAATGCCCAAACCGCTGGTAATTGTACCTACGTACAACGAAATTGAAAACATTGAACTCCTTGTAGAAGCGGTGTTTCAGCTTCCCATTGCGTTCGATTTGTTAATTGTTGATGACAATTCACCCGATGGCACTGCAAATGCGATCAACGAACTCATAAAAAAATATCCCAACAAATTATTTTTAGAAAGCCGTAAAGGAAAATTGGGTTTGGGAACTGCTTACATCCATGGATTTAAATGGGCTCTAAATCGGAATTATGATTATATTTTTGAAATGGATGCCGATTTTTCTCATAACCCAAATGACCTTGTAAAACTATATCAGACCGCCACTAGCGAAAATATGGATATGGTTATTGGCTCACGCTACATCAAAGGTGTCAATGTGGTTAATTGGCCTATGAGCCGAGTGCTCTTATCATATGGAGCTTCAAAATATGTACAATTCATTACCGGAATGCCTATTTGTGACACCACCGCAGGATTTGTTTGTTATTCGCGTAATCTTTTGGAGCAAATCAATTTAAATAATATTAAATTTGTGGGGTATGCATTTCAAATAGAAATGAAGTTTAAAGCATATCTAAAAAAATGTGCGTACAAGGAAATTCCTGTAATTTTTACCGACAGAACTAGAGGAAATTCCAAAATGTCAAAGGGTATAATTTCTGAAGCTATTTTTGGAGTTATACAAATGAAACTAAACAGTATTTTTAATAAAAAATGAGCAAAATCCTTATAAAAAACGCCAAAGTTGTAAACGAAGGACGTATAAACGAATATGATGTATATATTGAAAATGGTGTTTTTGTAGAAATCAACGAAAGCATTAGCGTTAAAAATGCTGAAATTCAAGTGATTGATGCCGAAGGGAAATATTTACTTCCAGGCATGATAGATGACCAAGTACACTTTAGAGAACCTGGACTAACACATAAAGCGGATATTGAATCGGAATCTAGAGCAGCAATAGCAGGAGGAATCACTTCATTTATTGAAATGCCTAATACGGTTCCACAAGCGACTACTATTGAACTCTTAGAAGACAAATTTGAAATTGCCAGCAAATCGAGTTATGCCAATTACTCCTTTATGTTTGGAGGCACTAACGATAATTTGGAAGAAATTTTAAAAGTGGATCCTAAAAAAGTAGCTGCTTTAAAGTTATTTTTAGGTTCATCAACAGGAAATATGCTTGTTGATGACCCAGATGTATTAAAAAAAATATTTTCATCTACACCCTTATTAATTGCTGTTCATTGTGAAGATGAAGCTACCATTCGCGAAAATTTAGCTGCTCATGTTGAAAAATATGGCGACGATATTCCGGTGCATTTACACCCAATTATCCGAAGTGAAGAGGCTTGCTATTTATCCTCATCAAAAGCCATTGCTTTAGCTAAAGAAACTGGAGCGAGACTGCATGTTTTTCATTTATCAACCGCTAAAGAATTAGCGCTTTTCGATGCTAAAACTCCGTTAAAAGAAAAAAAGATTACTGCCGAAGTATGCGTTCATCATTTATGGTTTAATAGTGACGATTACGACACTAAAGGCACACATATTAAATGGAATCCTGCTGTTAAAACCGAAAAGGACCGTAAAGGATTATTAAAAGGTTTATTGGATAATAAGATTGATGTTATTGCTACCGATCATGCACCACATACATTAAAGGAAAAAGATAATGTATACACCAAAGCTCCATCGGGTGGACCTTTAGTACAACATGCCTTAACTGCCTTGCTTGAATTTTACCATAAAGGAGAACTTAGTCTTGAAAAAATTGTTGAAAAGGCTTGTCATAATCCTGCTATTTTATTTGAGGTTGAGAAACGTGGCTATATTAAAGAAGGCTATTATGCCGATGCTGTTTTAGTAGATTTAAATGCTCCTTGGCGTGTTTCCAAAGACAATCTTTTATACAAATGTGGCTGGTCTCCTTTTGAAGACACTACATTCACCTCTCGTATTACCCATACATTTGTAAACGGTGAATTGGTATACCATAATTTCAAAATTTTAAACAAAGCCAAACAAGGAAAACGCTTAACATTTAATCGTTAATGAAAAAATTAATTAGCATATTTACCCTTTTGATCCTGGCGGGATGCCAAAGTGTCGAAGAATTTCCGAAGCCGGAAGTCATTCTTCCTGAAGATTTAATGGTAAATATGCTGATTGATATGACGCTTTTAAATGCGACAAAATCGGTATCCCGAAATGAACTTGAAGATTCTGGAATTCACCCTAAAGAATTTATGTGTGCTAAATACGATATTGATCCCGATGTGTTTAAAGAAAACACCAAATACTACTCCAACGACTTAAAATACTACGAAAAAATATTTCAACGTGTTACTGATTCCTTGAAAATGCGTGCCCAAAAAATTGACACTATCATTAAAATAAGGGAAGCCATGATTGCTAAAGAAGATTCTTTAAAATATGCTCAACTTAAAGACTCTACTGAAGTTTTTGCTCCCAAAGAACCTATGTCAAAGGATGACACTTCTTCAAAAAATAATTTGAACGACCATTAGTATTTATTAAATCCATTGGTATTACTTCAAAAAATCCAAAGCCACCCTTTTAAAAACTACATCCATTTTTTCAAACGATAAGTTTAAGCCATTAACAATCTTTTTATTTTCATAAACAGAAGCGGTATACAAACTATCAACCAGCTCCAATGGAATGCTTGGTTTTATATTCAAAATCACACTAAAAAAATGTTGCATATAAGCATACATAAGCACCCATTTTTTTGCAATACTCCTTTTGGCCGGCTTAGCATTAATTAGTTTTGCTATAGTTTTTAACACATATTCTCCGGTAATGTTTTCAGAAACTAGAATAAAACGCTCTCCAAATTTATCCGTCTTCATCAATGCATGCATTAGTTTAACCACATCCCAAACACCTACATAACCTGTTTTCCCAGTGGTATAAAACGGAACTCCTTTAGCTACTTTAGCAAATAACTCACCACTACCCGATGCATAAAAACCTGCCCCTATAATTACCCCTGGGTTTACAATAACAGCAGGCAAACCTTCTTGCATGCCACGTTGCACTTCCATTTCGCCTCCAAATTTACTTATGGCATAAACCGAATTTTCAGCTTCAGGATTCCATTGGGATGCTTCCGTAAAAATGGTTTCTCCTGGGTTTAAATTTAGCGTAGCTATACTACTTACGTGACAAAATTTTTCAACCTTTTTACTCAAAGAAAGATTAACCATGTTAGCCGTACCTTCAATATTCACTTTTTTTAACTGATCAAAATCAGAAACATTCCATGAAATAAACCCCGCACAATGATACACTTGTGTTACTCCATCAAAAGCTTTTTCTAGCGCTGGTATTTCAGTGATATCCGCTTGAATCCATTCAATACGCTTCCAATGTTCAAAAAAATCGGTATTGGTATTACATGTTTTAAAAACTTGCTCGGCAGCGGCTTTTTTTGACAAACTTCGGTAAGTAGCTCTAATGGGAAGTGCACTATTTTTAGCCAATTCCATAAGTAAATAAACACCTACTAATCCTGTGCCTCCCGTAACTAATATCATGCTTTGGCTATTGCTGTGTAACTATGTTGTAAAAATAGGGAATATATAATGAAATTGTTATTTCTAATACCTGCGAATTTAACCGGTGCTTTTACTGGCATTTTTTATCTTTGCGCTGGTTCTGAAAAAAATAAATGATGCCTAAAAATTTTATTGAAGAAATTACTTGGAGAGGAATGCTACACGATGCTATGCCTGGTACCGAAGAGCACTTACTAGAAAAAATGCGTGCAGCCTACGTTGGTTTTGATCCAACTGCTGACTCATTACATATTGGAAACCTAGTTCCAATAATGCTATTAAGCCATTACCAGCGATGCGGACACAAACCTGTTGCTTTGGTTGGTGGCGCTACGGGAATGATTGGTGATCCTTCAGGAAAATCGGCAGAGCGAAATTTATTAGATGAAGCTACTCTTCGCCATAACCAAGAGGCGATTAAAAACCAATTAGCTCAGTTTTTAGATTTTGAATCGGCAGCCGACAATGCCGCCGAATTGGTAAACAACTATGATTGGATGAAAAACTTTTCGTTTTTAGATTTCATTCGAGATGTAGGTAAACATATTACCGTAAACTATATGATGGCTAAGGATTCTGTAAAAAATAGACTGAGCGGCGAAACTGCCGATGGGATGTCCTTTACCGAATTTACCTATCAATTAGTACAGGGATATGATTTTTTACAATTATATCAAGCAAGTAATTGTACTATTCAAATGGGGGGTAGTGACCAGTGGGGAAATATTACCACAGGAACTGAACTTATTAGACGTATTGGCAATGGAAAAGGTTATGCCATTACTTGTCCATTAATTACAAAATCAGATGGTTCTAAATTCGGTAAATCCGAAGGAGGAAATGTATGGTTAGATAAAAATAGAACTTCGCCTTATAAATTTTATCAATATTGGCTAAATAGCAGTGACGAAGATGCTGAAAAATACATTAAAATATTCACCTTTTTAGACCAACAAACTATTGAAAGTTTGATTGCCGAACATAGGGAAGCACCACATACAAGAATTCTTCAAAAAAGATTAGCAGAAGAGATCACTTTACTTGTGCACTCAAAAGAAGATTTAGATAATGCCATTGCTGCATCGAGCATATTATTTGGTAAATCAACAGCCGATGATTTAAAAAAGCTAGATGAAACTACCTTTTTAGATGTTTTTGAAGGAGTTCCACAACACGAAATGTCCATTTCGGAATTATCTGATTTAGGTATTATTTCGGCACTGTCTGAAAAAAGCGGTTTTTTAAAATCTAATGGAGAGGCGAGACGTGCTTTAAAAGAAAAATCTATTTCTGTAAATAGGGAGAAAGTTACTGATAGTTATGAATTGAGCGAAAAAGATTTAATCAACAATCAATTCATTTTATTACAACGTGGTAAAAAGAATTATTTTATTCTTAGTTTTAAATAATAACAATTCATGGATAAGAATTACTACTAATCCAAAAATCCTCATTTAGCATGCTAAATGAGGATTTTTTTTAGGACAAAAAAGATTTTTCCACTATTATTTATGATATATTACTAATTTAACAAAAATTAAGCTAATATTTTAATAAATATCTACTTTTTAAGTAGTTTATTTTCCCAATTATCATCTGCCTGTTCTTTTAACTCTTCTGGATTTTCCTCCAACCATTTATTCAGTGTATTCATTCCCCATGAATTATAAAACAGGTATAGTTTCCCGTCACGTATTTCAAAAGTTTCCGCATCAATACTCACTAAATCACCTTTAACACCTAATGCATACGCACAATACCCCCCATATTGAGGTAAGTATTTTAAAGGGGCTGCTTCAAATTTTGCTTTGTTTGCTTCGGTTTTAAAAGCAAATTTTGCTCCTTCATAAGTAGTACTATACATTTTATTACCTTCTACAGCAGTGCCATTAAAATATTCAGTAACATCATAACCTTCTGCTACAAAACCTTTTTTTGTCAAAAATTTTGTTTGTGCATTTACCAATGCACTCATACAAATTGTTAAAATTATTAAGACTGATTTCATTATTCCATTTTTTTTATAGGTCGATTACCCAAATATTTTCTTACAAAGAATAAGCTAAAAAAAAATGTTATATTATTATGAATACTTTAAAATAAACACTAGAAAACCATAAGGTTGCATCCTCTAATGTCACTGTGATCAAAGCGTCCCAAGATTTCAAAACTTTGATTTTCAAAAATTTTACCTAAATCTTGTGTAGCTATAAAACTACAAGAGTGCACATTTGCCAGATCAATGACATTAATTCCTCCGGTTTTTCCAAAAGGAACAGGTTCAAGTGGATTTTCTGTATTCCGAGTAGTAATTCGCATCCAGGGAGGACAAGTAAACACCCCATTTCCCATGGAGTATGCTTGTGACAACAGCTCTGTCATCCCATATTCGCTATGGATTTCATTTACTCCCAATCCATTTTGAAGCTGCTGATGTAATTCTTGCCGAATCATCTCTTTTCTACGCCCCTTCATTCCTCCGGTTTCCATAACAGTAGTGTACTTTAATTTTAGTGAAAACTGCTCTGCTAAATCCAATAACGCAAAGGAAACACCTATTAAAAGTGTTTTTTGTTTTTTTGATTCCAACACTTTTAACGTATTTACCAAAGCTTTTAAATCATTTAAATAAAAACCACTTTGTGGGTGCTTACTTTTTTGAATTAAATCATTAACCATATAGACTAATGAAGAGCCTTTTCTTTCCAAATACGCTGGTAAGAGTGCCAATACGCAATAATCTTCGATATTGTTATAAAAAAAATAGAAACCTTTCAAGTAACTTTCTTGATACAACTTTATATCGGGCACATAATGCTTACTAGTTTGCTGGCCTGTGGTTCCACTACTTGAAAAAACTAGTTGAGCTTCGGCATTACCAACCAACACTTTTTGTTTTTTAAAAAACTCAATAGGGAGGTAAGGAATTTGAGACAACTCCTTGACCGATTTTTTTGAAACCCCCAATAAATTACAAAATCGCTGATATACTATAGTATGTTCATATTGGTATTTAAACACCTCTAAACATACATTTTTGAACGCTGTGGGTGTTTGTATTGAAAAAATAGAGGAGGTATTTATCATTTTATCGTAATAGTGCAAAATGTCCTTTTAGTACTTCAAAATTATCACTTTTAGAATCTGGTAACCTATATTCTAAAGTAAACCAGTAATCATCGGCCGCTAAAAACTTGTTATCATACATTCCGTCCCAGCCTTCACTTTGTGTATCAATCTTTTTTAGCAATTTACCATAGCGATTAAAAATATGAATCACAAAAGGCTCTTGATTTAATTGCTTTATATTCCAAAAATCATTAATCCCATCATTATTAGGCGTAAAGCTTCGGGGATAGGATATCAACGTAATAGATGCTGATAAAATATCACTACATAACCCGACATCGGATGCTGTTAAAACACTCACCGTATAATTTCCGCTTGGCAAGTTATTAAATGTGTTTGAATCTTGTGGAGTTTGATCATTTAATTGATATAAATAAGCATCTTTACCAATTGAAGCCTCGGGTATTTGAGCTGAGATTGTAAATTGATTTGAAAATATAGGCGACTCACTTTTTAATGTAAAATCAAGTGGTATGCCTATTGGAGTTACCGTAGTACGATATTCAATAATCGAACACAAGCTATTATCCGCAGAAACCACCTTTAATACGTATTGAGTAGGCTTGGTTAACGCACTAATTTGATACGTACTTGATGTATTTGCCGCTACATTTGAATCAAAATCACTCTCCCATACATAATCATTCACGCCTGGAAAACTTCCTCCGAGTAGTAAGGGTGAAATTAATTCCCCATTAGCATTCACACAAACTTTGTGATTTTTAGTAAAACCATTAACTGAATTCCTACCTTGACTAATTGTAACTGGCATTACATTCAACATAAAAGAGCTTGTCGTGTAGCAGGAATTCTGCAATTTATTTTCGAGTCTTACAAAAACTTCGGTGGTTTTAGTTTCAATTTTTAATCCTAAATCATTTACTCCTAATTCCGCATCATCAAGTGTGTTATGAAAACTCGCATTAAAATTTCCATTTTTCAAAAGTTCATTGCTCACAGGTGTCATATCAAATAGTGCCATTTCATTTCCGGCATCGCACATTACAATATTATTAGGCTTCTCTAAAAAAACAGGCGCTTCAACAAACTCAACGGTAACAGTATCATCAAAAGTACAATTTGATTTTTCAATATAAGTAACTTTATAAGTCCCCGATGCTGTAACCAAATAAGTGGACTCATCACCTCTTTTAATCTCTTTAAAAGTTCCAGAAACTTCATCCCACTCTTCCCACACAAAAACTCCTTTAAGGTTTACAAACTCTTCCCCTAACAAATAACTATTTACTCCACAAAGTGCATTTCCCTTAGCAATAGTAAAATCATCTCCAAGACTAGCGCTGATATCAAAACTTCCTTCCAATAAAAAAACTGCCGTATCAATAACATCATCAGTATCATCGGCTAAAACTAATTTAATGCTATATTTTTCGTTAGGAATCACATCACTAACAGCGGTAAATACTTTGGTTTTACCTGCATAGCTGGTAGCTCCTTCTCCAATTTTATTAAATCTATCAAAATATTGTTCATTGGCTGCTCTACAGGACAACACACCATCAAATATAATGTCTGGATGAATATTTGTAATTGAAATTGGCAAATCTGAGTTAGGAATCACTGCTAAATTTGTTGTCTTCCCATTTTTATCTGTCAACAAAAAAGCAAAAACATCGGCAAAATTACAGGGAAAGTCTTTCACATATTCATCTGAGGCTAATAAAAAATCAAAATTTATCCTGCTAATTGTTGGTACAAAATCAAATTCGATAAAAACAGCATCATTTGTAGATCCTGCTGCAACAGTCGGGAGTGCATTCTCTAAATCTCTATCCCCTACTTCTTCATCAACCCCTTCACTATCAAAAATGGTATTTGGTCCTTCGGCATCCAACACGCTTCCTGTACTTAAAATTATACCTCTTTCAAAAGCAAAATCTGATCCATTTTGAGTAAAATAACCAATGCCTTTTAAATCTCTATTTTTGGTATACCTTATATTGGACACACTTGATCCAGAACATCCGATATTTATTAAAACATCTGACACTAGTTCCTCAACAGTAAATAACTCTTCGCTTACTTTAATTTGTGCGCATACTCGTAGCTGTGAACTAAACACTAAGATGATTGTAGCAGCTATTAATTTGCAATAATTAGACAATGAATACTTTTTATCAATATTAATAATAATATTCAAATTCTAGCTCAGAAAATTGTCTTATTTACAGAAAAAAAAGAGGTAAGTTAATCTAACTTAGGACTTTCATCTTTATCATCGTCTTCTTTAGAAGCATCCTTAAATTCTTTAATTCCACTTCCAAGTCCTCTCATAAGCTCAGGAATTTTTCGTCCACCAAAAAGTAATAAAATCACTACAACAATAAGAATGATTTGTGGTGCTCCTATGAATCCTAAAAAAATATTTTGTGCTATCATTAGACTTACATTTATATGGGATACAAATTTATGAAGAAATAAAGAGTTGATCCCCATATTTAGCGATAATTTAGTTATCTACACTTAGTCACAAGCTATGAACCTTATTTGAACAGGTGATTTTAGCGTGTAAACATAAGTATAAAACCCAAACCAAGCTATCCACAACTAACTTTACTCTAATTTATACTTAAACCCGAATTATCCATTAAAAAATCTATTCCATATCGAAATCTCTACAAAATCAAAGGCTTTGCTACATTTTTTGATTTAATCATAACGATGCTGTACTGAAATCAAGAAACTACTCGATTTTATTGAGCTTTCAATACTCATAACGAAGTTCTAATATAAAATGCCGTTTAAAAAACAAGGATTCATCGTACAACTACTTATAGTTCGCCATTATTTTTCTAAATTTGCACCGCTTAAAGTGAACATCGATAATGATAGACGAAATAAAGAAATATATAGCGGAAGCGGAAGATTTTCAAGCCAAAACACTTGACGAAGTTGAACAGTTCCGTATTAAAGTACTAGGAAGTAAAGGACTTTTAAAAGACTATTTTGCCAAATTTAAAACTGTTCCTAACGAACTTAAAAAAGAATTTGGACAAACTATAAATGCTTGGAAAAATACTGCTGAGGCTAAAGTTGCTGAATTAAAAGGCTCGCTAGAAAATCAAGAATCTACTCAAAATGAGTGGGGAGATTTAACACGTCCGGCAGCTCCGATTGCTTTAGGTTCTCGTCATCCAATATCATTGGTAAAAAATCAGATTGTTGATGTATTTTCGCGTATTGGCTTTAATGTAAGTGAAGGTCCAGAAATTGAGGATGATTGGCATAATTTTACGGCTTTAAATTTACCAGAATATCACCCAGCACGTGATATGCAGGATACGTTTTTTGTGCAAACTAATCCCGATGTATTACTACGTACCCACACTTCATCGGTTCAGGTACGTTATATGGAAGACAACAAACCTCCTATTCGAACTATTTCACCTGGAAGGGTTTTTCGTAACGAAGATATATCGGCGCGTTCACATTGTATTTTTCACCAGGTAGAAGGTTTGTACATTGATAAAGATGTTTCGTTTGCCGACATGAAGCAAACCTTGCTTTATTTTACGAAAGAAATGTTTGGAAAAAGTAAAATACGTCTACGACCATCCTACTTCCCTTTTACAGAACCTAGCGCCGAAATTGATATTTACTGGGGATTAAAAACGGAAACAGATTATAAAATTACCAAAGGTACCGGCTGGTTAGAAATCGGTGGTTGCGGAATGGTTGATCCAAATGTATTAACCAACTGTAATATTGATCCTAAAGAATATTCTGGTTTCGCTTTTGGGATGGGTATTGAACGTATCGCTATGCTTTTACACCAAATTGGGGATATTCGTATGTTTTACGAAAATGATATCCGCTTTTTGGAACAATTTAAAAGTAGTTTTTAAAAACTCCTCCCACAAGGAAAAGAAATAAAGCTAGGACAGCAAAAGCTTTTTTATCCAGTACGTCGAACGTAGGCTAATAAAAAGTTTTTGCTGTAGGGTGATAACTACGAGACCTTTCGGTATTACAAAAGCCCTTTTTGGCTGGTGTAATACTAATAGATTGAAGGCGATAGCCGACTCACTTAGTTATTTAGTACTTACGAGCATCTTTTCCAGCAAAACGCATTCTAATAATTCTTATGTTTTTTTCAATAACTCTATAAGCAACATTATAATTTCTGATCTGATAAGATCGGTAACTCCCGTCATTATTGTGTTTGTTTTTGTCTAAAGTATAAATTTCAGGTTGTGTACTTAAGATTTCAGCACTATCTAAAATATCATTTACAACTCGATCTGAAGCTTCTAGGGACTTACTAACGTCTAAAATATCTTGATGTATTTCCTCTAAATGTTTTAAGCTGGTAGGTGACCAAATTATTTCCTTCCCCATTGACTAGCAATTTTTCGTACTTGTTCTTGTGTATGAAAATGACCTTCTTCAATCTCTTTTTCTGAAGCTTCTAACTCTTGGTTGTAGAGTTCTAGGTCAATAGTATTTGACTTATTTTTAATTCGGTATTTCAATAAGTTTTTAAAAGCCTCAATAAGATTAGGATCTCTTACCTCACTAAGTTCTTTCTGTATCCATTGGATGTCTGCTTGTAAATCCATAATGCTTATTTTTAAATTTATATACAAAGATAAATATATCTATTATAATATATATTTACCCAAGCGGATGGAATTTTTGTATTTGTTTATATAAATATTCAATGTCCTTTAATCTGAAGTGTTCTATGGAGTAAATTCCTTTGTGTCCGATTAAGTATTGCGCTTGACTAAATCCATATTGGTTAATCCATAATACAATTCTACTTTATCTTAATTGCAGTTAAGGGTGACAAGGTATGCCTTGAATTTTTTGGTTGTACCACTAATTATTCTTTATAGTTATAATGAGTTTCTTTAATAGTATAAATTATTGATAATTGGGTTGTTATTTGACGAAAAATATCACTTGAAAAATCTATTTTTAAATTCAATTTTCTAGATATGTCCATAACCTGTCCCAATATGTCTATAAACCATATTAACTATTTTAATTGGTATACAAGTTTAATATTTCTGCCCAGTGGAGGAACTATTAGGCGATGACAAAAAGAAAACTCTCTTTGACCTTATTGACACCTATATCAGAGATGCTAAAACTCGATTAGCATACTCCTAAAACCAAACAAAAACCGAAGCTTTTTAAAACTTCGGTTTACAAATTCATTAGCAACACCTTGAACTACTCCACAGATCTATCCTCCGGTTTCTTTTTTACTTGAAAGTAGCCTAAAACACCACCAATTGCCACCATAATTAATCCCGCAGGTAAGCCCCAAATAGCTTTTAATAATGACTTGACACCTTGCCTGCGACCTGTCACTTCAATAGCCATAGCCATATCTGGATCCATAATCATCGAAACTCCAATACCTATTAAAGCGATAATACCAGCCCAGGGCCTTACTTTTTCTAATAATTTCATAAATATGTTTGTTTTTAATAGGGGGATTGTTTATTTATTTTTTAGTGGCCACTAAAAGGCTAAACTTTAATGTTTTTATAAAGAATAGGTTAGACAATTGTAGTATTATTTCCATTAACTCTCTTTTTTAACGTATTCAGAGTAGCATACTCCTAAATAAAAAAACCAAAGCTTTTTAAACTTCTATTTTCCCTATAACTATTGTTTTATGCCGTGTATAGAAACAGAATGCAATTCCTATCTATCATATCAGCATGATCGGATAGGCTTATTAATTGTTTATATGGTAATTAATTTGGCTATTAGTTGTATGGGGTATACCGTCGACATTTTAAAAGGTGAAAAATTTTATATTTCTTTACACAAACCTATTTTGGTGATGACATTTGCTTCATTAGGTTGCTATTTTAACCTAAAACTTATGAAAATGTAAAAGTTTGAAAAACGTATTTTTTTTAAAATCGCCTTAATTGTCAGGAACATGTTTGACTATAAATTGCTTCACTGCTAAGCTCCAATCTTTCGTTGATGTGGTCTTAATCTTTTGAATTTGACTTAACAAATTACCATAGTTTTCTTTATCTTCCATAATTTGCTCACCTAGATTGTTGTACTCTTTAATTTTTTCCTGAGTAAGTTCTTCTTGAGATAGACTTTTCAACTTTTTTCCCAACTTATCTAATTCATCTATTGACTTATGGTAGGTAATTACTTTAGAAAAATTTTCTTCCGACTGTTTTTTATACAAAGTTATAATAGCTGTCATCTTTTCTTTTAAAAGATTATCTTTATCAAAGGCAGATAATTTAGATACTTGACTTTCTGCATTTTTAATTACTGATTTTAGTTTTTTGTTATTTTCTTCTAGTTTATTGGGATTTTCATAATCACGTAAGCCATTCATTATTTTTGTATCTAAAACATACATATTATAAAAAAAGGTCTGCAGTCTATTTTTGTATAGGAGTACTTCATTGATTTTTTTTCCCTTTTGAGTTTGGTCTGAACCATCATTTAAAAGAACTATATTGTTTCTATTCCCAAAATTTATTTCGGCCTCTTTATAAGCTTTATTATAGATTCGTGATTTTTTATAAATTTCTAGTTCTAAGCCCATATATTTTCCATAGGCTTCTGCAGAAGTAATATTGCTTCTAAGAATATCTATTTCTTGATATTCATTATTATAAAGTGTTTGAATGTTTTCGAAGTATTGGAGTACTTCTTCTTTTAGGGCTGTACTATTATTAAAAGCAGGAAACTTATTTATTTCCTTTTTACCCTTTTCAAATAATTCTACGATAGCTATTCTTTCGCTGTTAGTCTTGCGAAGACCTAATCCATTAGCAACATTCTGTGTATATTCTATGATTTTGTGTTCAATCGGCTTCTTAATTTTTAATATAGCATATACATAATCAGATGCATTTACATATTCTTGTCCATGTGCTATTGTTCCAATAAAAAAGAAGAGTAGTAAGCTGTATTTTGTCATTATTTTTTTGTGTTATATCTAAAATCAAAACTTTTTAAAACTTTGGTTTATGCAATTATTTTAAAAAAAGAGTATACTTTAGAAACCTAATTTACCTAACAAGCCTTTCTTTTTAGTTTTTTCTTTGATAGGGTGCACTAAATCTTTAGGGTAATATTGGTTATCAATAAAACTACTATCATCTAATCCCATAATTTTAACTATTGCTGCGGCCTCAAAACTCCAGCATCCATAGTAGGCATTGTAAGTTTTGTTTTGAAGTTCATAACAATTAGAATGTTCGTTGTAGAAATCTTCTTCCAAAAATTGTTTAACTAATTTAGAAGCCTCTGATTTATCCTTTTGCTCAATAGCTTTACGAAGTTTATCGTACACTTTTAAAACAATTGAATGTTTTTGATCATACTCCTCAGGGCGATTGTTATTTCTATTTTTAAACTTTGACTTTATAATAAATTCCAATAAATTATCACTGATATTATCTCTATCTATAATGCCAACTATTGTACCAAAATCTTGATCATTTTGATTTAATAAACATGTAAGTGAAATATTTTGTAATATTTCTTGATAGATATTAACATAATATTGATCTCTATAAATATCTTCCTTAACATGTACTTTCCCATTATTATTAATTAAAGATTCGTGTAATAATGTAATACCCTTAGATAAATCTGCTTGAAGTTCAGTAAAAGAAATTGTACCTAAAGAATACTTAGCATTGGCTATTTGCCAATATGTATAGGACATTACTTTTTTTACTGGAACTATTCTATCTTCTTTAATTGAATTAGTTTCAAGTTTTCTATTTCTTTTATTGATAGATTCCTGTTTCTCGTTAATAAAAGAAAAAAAATATGTCTCATTTTTTAAATTATCTCTCATATATAATTATTTAAGGATACCATCGGTCAACAATTTTACCAGTTGAACTAATCTCATTGTAAATAGTTTTACCATTAGGACCGTGAGTAGCTATAACTCTTGTATAACCATTATCAATAATATCATCGGCTAAACTTGGTGTTACATCTCTAAGCCTTTCGTAATCTCGTTGACTTATCCAATCATCACTCATTTGTTTAGGTAAACCAGTTTTTCGATTAGCTGAATTTAAGGATGGAATTGTTGTTTTTGAAAATTTACTTTCTACAATAAAATATTTCCCATTCCTTTCGAACACAGCATCAATACCCTGATGACCTGGTTCATCAATGTTACTAATCCGTCTGTGTAAAGGTATAAAACCTTTTTCAGATAAATCTAAATCTGTAGCCATCTCTCCGTAGTTACCTTTTCTTGCATTTGAAGCACTTGCAATATTATCTTTAAACCTACTTAAAATAGTTTTTTGAGCATCATTAACTTTATCCGCAAGGTTTGTTATAATTTTTTGAGTAGCATTATCTCCATTTGAAGTTATTCTATGGAAAAAAGTTTTTACGTTATGATCTCCAGAGATAAGTTTAGTAAATGTACCATTTGCTCTCTTTTTTAATATGACAACTTTGCTAGAAAGCGCCCCCACAGTTTCAGTAGCTATTTTAAAACCTTTATCAAGTAATGCTTGTGTTGTTTTTAAATGTTTGCCAATTACCCTTACAATTTTAAAAGTTTTGGCTAATTGCCTAGCAAATACCCCTAATACTTTTATAATTTTACCTCCAAAAATAGTAGCAGTAAGTCCCGCTACGCCTAAGCCTATGGCAACATAGTCTTCTTCATTAATTCCTCGAACAATATCAATAATCTCAGATCCTGGTATTGCCGATAATCCAACCTCAACTAATAATGGAGCCATTATGGAAGCAATTGCATTCCATTCATTTTGGTTTTTAGGAAAATATTGGCTTAAAGTAATTTTAACTTCTTTAAATATTTCTAAAAAAGTAGCACTTTTAGTTACTTCAGCTTCTTTAGCAGCAGATAAATTGTTCCAATTATAATCAACATTTTTCCCGTTTTTTAAAATTTTATTGTTTTCATTACTCATTACTGAGTATTCAGGTGGGGTTAAACCTGCATTGGTCGAAGCCACTTCAATAGCAGAAACAATTTTTTGATGTTTGGATACGCTTGTATTAAATTGAGAAAGTGCTATGGCACTTTTTTTAAGGTATTCCCTATGAACTTCTTTACTCGCTATTAAAGATGGAGGATTCGTAATTAAATCATCAAGTTTTTTTTTGGCCTCAGCAACTAAATCTTGGTTTAGCTTTAACTCTTCATTCTTAATTGCTTTTTCTAAATCGGCAATAACTTTATTTCGATTTATATTTTCGATAGGCTTTCTTGCCCTTCCTAAACTATGAGTTTTGGGAGGTGTTGGTGCTTTTTTGGCTAATTTTTTTCCAATATCAATAATTTCTACACTGGTGTCACTAACACCTGCTTTTATCCAATTGCTATGAGATTCATTATCCGTCAAAGTCTCTTTAAATTTTAACGATACCGTAAAAGCTTCTTTACCTTTATCATCCAATACTGGTATTCTAGTTTTTTTGATGCATTTAGGGCATCCGTTTGACAATGCATCACTAAAGTATTCAGCACCTCTTTCTCGTTCAAATAAGTTATTTGAAATAGAAGATAACCTATCAATTTCCAAGTTAAATTGATTAGTAATTCCATTTGCAGCTTGAAACCTTTCTTTATCCCTAAAAGCATTATCAATAGCACTTTGGTTAGCATAAGGGATAAATTTATATTTAGGTAATCTAATATGAAGTACTGAAAACCTTGGTTTACCTGTAACTTCACCCTTATGTGCACCTATTCGTTGATTGGCATCGGTATAACATAAAAAACAAGTTTTGTGACCCGTTCCTTTTTCGTAATAACCCACACCATACTCACCATTTGCTCCTATAGAAACATTTGATATATCTCCAGTAAATAAGGCATTAGGATATATTATAGGTCCATTATTAATAGAAAAAGGAATGCCATTTTCTTTGGCATATTGTTCAGCTGACTCTAAGGGGGATTGACCTGATTCATTATAACCTTGTCCATAAAATACAGCAGAGTAGATTAAGACAATAAATAATAGTATCGATTTAATTTTATTAGTTTTTATCATCTTTTCTATTCTTTAATAATCAATTTTGTGTGTAAAATATCATTGCTAGTAACTCGAACAACATATAAGCCTTGTTGCGGATATGTTGATCCATCAACATGGTATATATGTTTACCTGCTTTTTGTTGTTCATTAGTAACAATAGTTTGAGTAAACTGTCCACTAAAGCTATATACTTCTACTGATGTTAAGCTATCTTCAGATAAATCATACTGTATTAATAGGTCATTTTTAAATGGATTAGGGTATAGCTTGATAAAACTATCATCTTTAAGTTTTGTTAAAGCTTCGATTAAATTTAAATCTATTTCTTGTCCATTATCGGTTAAAGCTTTGGTGTTTCCTAATACTAATAGCATTGGTGGTCCTGGTTCATTCCAATCAGTAATTTTTGTTTCAATATTAGCAACTAGATAACGAATTTTATTAATTTCTTTAATTTCTATATCATTTATAGATAGTATGTTGTAGTTTAAATTAAATTTAGTTTCACTATCTTGATATACTTTTGGTAAGTCTATTTCAGATTTATTTAAATAGAAATTATTATCTAACAATATTCCATCATTATGAGTTGTCTTATCATTTACAATTAATTGGTAATTTAGATCGTTAGTAATTTCATTACTATTAAAAATTAGGGATGAGTTTAAATTTCTGAGTATCATAGAACCAGACCAATCTAGTTCTACTAATTTTCCAGTCCATTTTCCTAATAATTGATTTTTGTCAATAATTTGAGGATATTTTTTTTCATTTTCATTATCAGCAGTGATACTTACTATTTCATTAAGCCTTTCAGTACTTAATTCTTTATCAATAAGCGTATTGTTAGTATTTAATTCGTCAGAATCAATATCTAAAAATGTTGCTAGTATTTCACTTTTTAAAGCCTTAGGGTTATTTAAAAATAATTCAAAAGCTTTATCTTTATCTACAGGTAAACCGTAACCAAAATAATTACAAATGCCTAGAAAGTGTTTAGCCATAGGGTATTCACTTTTTTTAAACCATTCAATTGCTTTAGCATAATCCTGATCAATATTTCCAAAACCTTTAAAATACAAATAACCTAGGCTGTAGGAAGCTTTGTGATTTCCTAAATCGTAGGCTTTTCGAAACCAATCAATTGCAGTATTAAAATTTAATTTACATCCAATGCCATCTTTGTAAAGTATTCCTAGCTCACATGTAGCTTTGGGGTTATTTTGTAAAGCAGACTTTTCAATGTATGAAAAAGCTTTTTTTGTGTCTTTTTCAAAAATGTGACCATTTTTGTACAACATTCCAATAATGTATAAAGCCTCAGGGTTTCCATCATTAGCACATTGTGATAAAATTTCTATTGCCTTAGTTTCGTTTTTTAGAATTACATCTGATCCTGTAAGGAGAATTTTAGCTTCATTTACTTTAAAATCGCAAGTATTTGAATCTGTATTTTGAGCATTTATACTTAATGTGAGAAATGCAGTAAATACAAAGAATATTTTTTGCTTAATTGAATTCATTTTGACTTGATTTTTCTATGTTTTACTGAATTTTATTTCAATTCACTTATAATTAAACTCATTATCTTATTGTTTAGGTATCCACCTAATTTTCTTCCAACTTTGTATAATTCTTCATTAAGACTTTTATTAGATCTTTTAAATTCTTTAGTGTAGTATACATCGTTTTGATTTGTAATATTATATTTTTTAACAAATTCAAAGCGATCCTTTATACTATTATTATTTGCTAGCGCAGCTATTGTATGCTTTTCAACTCTTTTGTAATCAATCTCTTGCTTTACCTTGTTCCAAAAAGATGTACTGACTTGTGGAAATTGATTTTTGTAAGCGTCTATCACTTCATCAATAAATGATGAAGTTGATTCTTCAAATTTCAATTGTTTATATAAAAAAATTCCATAACGTTTTCGACCAAAAGGTTGAGGTTTAATTTTGATCGGGCGTTCACCATATTTATCCAAATTATACCGTAAGGCTGGATCTTTTGGAGCAATAGATTGTTGTGAATTGGCATTAATAAAATAAATCAAAAAGAATAATGTGGTTACAATTTTTTTCATAGGAAATAACTTCAAATATGTAGTTCCTAAAAATAGGAGTCTTTTTTTGAAATTAACAAATACTTAAGTAAAATAAATAATGAATTTTTAAGTAACTACAAAATAGATGTTTACGATTGTTAAGTTGCTATTTTTATATATAAATTCTTACAGCATACCTTTTGGTAAGTACCCCTTAATTAAAGCTTAAAAAAAATAAAAACGTCAGTTTTTGTAGGTATTCCTTTTCTATTTGATCGTTTTAAATTTAAAAACAAGCATTCTTTTATAAGATTCATTGCTATATATTTACCCAAATTTAAATGCTGTTATTTTTTGAAAACTTTAATTACAAATGAAAAATCGGTAGTACTTGATCATTTATTTTTAATACTTGTTATTGTAGCAACAGTAATACCTAATTTTAGCTTTATAACTAATTACTATAGTTGGCTAATTACAGTAGGTATTTGGAGTATATGCTCTTCTTTTTTTATAAAAAAAAGCTTTAGTCTGCTGGATGTGTCGTTTGGCTGTTTAGCTATGTATCTTAGTATTCGATTTTTCTATTTTTCAACATCATTTAATGGATTTACAAGTCAGCGATTTTTAGAGTTACTTGGTTATATTATTGTTTATTACAATATATCCAAAGCTTTTAAAATCAAATCCCAGTACCTACTTTGGATTGTATTTGCTATAATTAGTGTTTGTGTGGTACAGGCCTTCATAGGCTTACTACAATACCAGAGTATTTTGCCTTCAAAAAATGAATATTTTGTATTAACAGGTACGTTTACTTCGCCTAATTATTTAGGTTTATTTTTAAGTATTGGAGCTGTTTTGCTATCATGGTATTTGCTGTGTTTTGAAACAAAAAACAAAAAAAAACGAATTATAGCTTTGTTTGTTTTTTGCTTTTTAATGCTTCCTATTATATTATCTAAATCAAGGACTTCATGGTTAGTATTGTTAACGGGATTTAGTTATCTTTTGGTAAGTAGTGGGGTTTTAAAAAAGCTTTTTAATGTGATCTCAAAAAAAATAGCTCTTTTAATTGCTATGGTATTTACAGCAATAATTGCTTATGGGATAATTAACTTGTATAGCTTTAAGAAAGATTCTGCAGATGGCAGGTTGCTAATTGCAAAAATTACGAGTCAAGAAATTTTAAAAAAACCTTTTTTAGGACATGGGCTATTTTCATTTGAAGGAGGTTACAATAGCGCTAAAACAACTTATTTTAATGAAACTAAAAGACCTTGGAGCGAAGTAAAATTAGGGAATTATGCCTTTGATACATTTAATGATTATTTGTACTTAGCTTATGAGCTTGGATTTGTTGGTCTATTTATAGTCCTTTTTATAATTGGGTACGCCATATACTTTGGTGGATCAGATATATATGCTAAGCTTGGTATTGCATTGTTACTATGTTTAGTAATAGCTGCTTTTTTTATGCCCATAATAAAAATACCACTATTTATTATTTTGGGTATTATTGGCATTCAACTTTGTGTTCCAACATCAAAACACAGTTTGGTAATACCTATTTTTTTTCAAAAAATAAGTCAACTCTTAATTTTTGGTACTTCAGTTTTTTTGTTGGTCGTAGTTTTTAAAGATGTAAGGCATAGCAAAAAACTAAACGCTTTTTACAACTTGTCCGATGATAAAAAAAGAGAAGTTTCGGAAACCGAATTACAAAAAATTTATGGAGACTTTTTTAAAAAGGGCTACGCCACTTTTAATCAAGGTTATTATTTATACAACCTAGGCAATTATGATCAAGGACTTAAAGCCATGGAAAAGGGGTATGTATTTAATAAAGCGCCAAAATTAGGAAGACACCTAGGCTACATTTATTTAAACACACAAAATTTTGAACGCGCAAGTGCGCTTTTTAAAGAAAATATAGGGAATGAACCTTTTAGGTATGAACCTAGAATGGACTTATTAAAAGTATATGAGGCCACAGGAAATGAAAAACAAATTATTCAATTGTGTAAAGAAATTATAGCATTGCCTGTTAAAATTCCTTCAAAAGAAGTAAAAGACTATAAAAAACATTGCAAACAACTATTACAATATTATACAGGAGATAGTTATTATGATTTAGAAGAAGAACCTTACCAGGGATTGCATAATGAGCAATTGCTAAAATTAGATAAACAAACCATTAGCAGCCAACTAAAAGGAAATATTTCTGAAGAATTGCTAGTCGAAAGCAACATTTTAAACCGAACACTAAAACATCGCATTTACCTACCCAATATTAACTACATTACTAAAAGTTTACCGGTAGTGTATTTAGCCGATGGACAACAGTATGTAAAGGATAAGTCATTTGTAAAAACTATAGATAAACTCATACTCAATAAAAAAATAACGCCAGTAGCTTTGGTGTTTATGGATTCGAGCGATTACCAAGATCCGAGTATTGATCATAGGCAAGAATATTATTTATGCAATAAAAAGTATGTGGATTTTGTAACTACCGAATTGATTCCGGAAATAGAAAAATACTACCCTGTGAGCAAGGAACGAACTGAACGCAGTATTATGGGCTATTCCTTTGGTGGATTGTTTGCTGCTTTCGCAGGAATGGAGGCTCCTGATTATTTTAAAAATGTGATTATGCAGTCACCAGCCTATCACCCGTGTCCAGATATTTATACTGATTATAATACTAAAGAAACCTTAGACCTCAATATGTATTTGAGCTATGGTACTGGTAAAGATACCGAAAGCCAAGATGTACCCATGATTAACATTTTGCAAGCTAAAAACTACCGTTTAAAAGTAAACAGAGAAGAAGGTGCCAATCATGAATGGCATGTATGGATGAACCAAACTAAAGATATTTTTAAACATTATTTTAAAATTGACTAAATCTTTCTGGTGTAAGACCTAAGACTGCTCTGCTTTTGACGTAGCACATAAGATTTATTTCAAAATGCAGTTCTCGATACCATTTTTTTCATTTCATTACAAAAATCACTCGAACTTGCATTTTGAAAATACATCCGTTAAAATTAATACCAAGTAATGCTGTGTGTTTTGGGATCAATGGTAAAAACACGTTCAAAACCGTCAATTTCTTCTTGGGCAACCATCATAAACAGGGCATTTTTAGGTACGTTTTTAAAATTCACGCGATTATTTACACTAGAAACAAAATCGCCCAGCGGCTTCCATTCGCCATCCCAATAGCGTAATTGGTAATGCTTTTCATCTTCAATAAAAAAAGGATTGTAATCCTCGTTATTATTTACAATTTCATTATCTCGAGTCAAGGTACAGTCAAAAGTATCTTTAAAATTAGGTGCGAGTAGTGTCGTGGTACCATCAGCATTATTCAAAATAGGAAAACGCTCTAGTATAAAAACATTGTCTTTAAAAATACTAGGCAGGTATACAATATTTCGTCCCATATTGGTAAAACTGGCGTTTCCATTTTTATCCAAACGGCTCCATTGTGTCGGTTTCCATTTAAACTTGTTAAACACATTTAGATAAGCATGATTTGCCACAGTCTTTGTGCTAAACGTATAATTTACGGTACTTACAGGAACATATTCGGCAGTAACATCAATATAATTTTTAGTGCGCATAAATCCTGGCGGAATTTCATTTTCGGGAATTTGATTTGCCAATGCTCCTTCTTGAATTGAATACGTAGTTCTGATTACTTTACCAATACGCTTTCGGGTTGGGGCAATATTAGTAGCATAATGATAGCCATCAAAAGCTAAATGATTCCCGGTACTATCAATAATACTATTCCAAAAATGCCTGTTGGATGAGGCGGCATGGTGTGGTGTGTAATCAAAAGTAACAGGTAAGCCTACACTGCGCGAAGCATAAATAGCCAAGTTAGCATAGTCGGTACACGTACCTTGGTTCCGCAATGTTAATTGTTTAGGACCAAGCGCCATAATAGGCTCCTTTCGGTTAAAAATGAATTTAAAATCGATCTTCATTTCGTCCATAAGCAAGCCAAGGACTTCCATGGGATCTTTTTTGTTTTTTGCCAATCGGGCTTTTTCAAAAAAAGCATCGCTGTAATCGGCTCTCCAAGTTTGCAAAGGCTCAATTAAACTGCGATAGGGTAAAATATATTCGCAAAAAGTAGTAAAATCATAATTGGATGCCCAAGGATTAGTACGCCACATTTTAAAAGCCAAATCAATATTTTGGATTAAAAAATCAGCTTTCATTACGTAAATATCTTTAGTAATCACTTGTCTGGGATGTACTTTAATACTATCGGTTAATTTGCCAAAGGCTTCCAAAGCGGTATCAAAATCTGGGTAGTCAATGTCTTCAAAATTAGTATCCTCTTCATATGTATTATACCACCGGCAAGCTTGCGAATAATGAATAGGCATATGTTTAATTAAAAAAACAGCTGCTTCATATTTTTGTGGATCGCCTGCATTTTTGTAATGATCCAATACCTTTTGGAGTTCCATTTTGTTTCCTGCGGCCATTTCCAAAGCCTTTGCAATACTTTGCGCATAAAGTGAGCTAAAATTAATTGTACAAAATAGAATTCCTATGCTAAGTATGCGTGTAATAAAACTCATATGCTAGTAAAAAAGTTGGTGTAACAAAAAAATCACTTTTTTTTGACTTAATACACACTGATCCAATTATATTTACTTCAAAAATTATAAAAAATAAAAATTGTGGCCTTTAACTATTTTCTAAGCTTACTAACTGTATTAATATGCTCCCTACTAAGTTATGGACAAGCAAGTGATGCCGAAAAATTACAAAAAACCCTCACTAAAGCCGCTGAGATTGGTTTAAGCGACACACAAATTGAAGGAATTAAAACCTTGTATGCCGAATATAATGAGCAGGTAGCGGCGCTTAACGCGAAGCAAAAAGCACATCAAAATGAAACCATTCTTTATTTAAATAGTGAAGATCAAGAGAAAGGTGATGCCTTGTTGAATTTTAGAAAAAAATTAGCTAAACTCATAGACATACACGAGTTTGAACGCTTATTTGGCTTTCAGTTCAAAGATCGTATAGAGCGAGAAGCCGTAGCAAAATATGAGGAAGCTATAGCCACGTATATATTTACTAAAAAACAGCAAAAGTTGGTAAAAGACACCTTTTTACTAAGCACTAAAAACGAAATGATGACTTGGGCGTATTATACCTATGATCCAAAAGTAGCCTATGCAAAAACTACCGCAGCAAAAGCTACTAGCTTAAAACGATTTAATGATTTATTAAAAAGCTTTGAAATACAAAAAACCATTCCCGTAACTGGGAATCCCAAAATGGAACATTTGGTAGCTATGGCAAAAAAGGCTGCCCTTACGGAAGAACAAATACAAAAACTACTCCATATTGTTGCCAAACGCAATGATCAAATTGCTGTGTATCCCAGTATTTGGGCAAAAGGCGATGCCAATTATGTGCTTAACTTTCATGATAAAGTAACAAGTAAGGAAGAAGCACATCGACAATTTAAAGAGGATTTAGCAAATTTGATCACCTTAAATCAATTTAATACCATGTTTAAGGATCAATTGCAAACCCAGATAAAAAGAGATGCCTACAATCATTTAGTTGAAGCTGGTAAAGTGTATAATTTTAACAAACTAAGCTTTGAGCAAAAAGAATCCTTAAAAGCATTGTTATTAAAACACTACACCAACAAAAAAATGTATACCGAATACTACGAATACGATTGGACATTGAGAACTCAAAAATTAAGAGTACTCCAATTTCGTTTTGAAAAAGCTTATAAAAAAGCCTTAGATGAATTTGGTGTAACGGCAGGTTCGGCAAAAAAATCGGGGGCTAAAGGTTTTGATTGGTAGAAGGCCTGCCTATTCAAGTAATCTTACATCAAAAATTTAGTATCACTTTTTTCTATAATTTAAACAGTATTCACCCTAACCAAGAATAATACGATTTACTAACAAAAATTTCGCATATATGCTGTTTCTTTTTTCACTATTCTAGCGTTAAAAAAAGCAACCGTAGCTAAGGCTATGGCTGATTTTTTTGCCTTAGACTAGCAAAAAATAATTCAACATATTTATACGAAATCATTATCAGTAAATCGTATAATTTATTAGAAAACTAACGCCCTAGCAGTCAAATTTATTAAATTATAAAGAGATGACAGCCTACTCTTTATTTCTTCATTCTATTTCTTGCTATTTCAGGGTTTCTTCGAGTATGTAAGACAGCAAATAGAATAATCTGCTTCTTAGATTCTTCCACTTGATAAAATATAGCATAGGGAAAACGAGGAACTAGAGACTGACGTAATTCCTTGTATTTCTTTTGGTAATTTTCCGGATGCTTACTTATGTAATCTATTTCTTTGTTAACCTCTTTTTTAAAGTCTTTCGCTAAATTTTGATTTTTATTGTAATACCATTCTTTGGCCTCCTTCAAATCAGAATAAACAAAAGAGAGTAATTTAACGTTATAACTCATTACCACTCATTTTCAACATCTTTCCAATCTAACAAATCATCAGGATTATTTTTATAGCTTTCTAAACGTTGATCGAGTACTTTTTTATCTGCTGTAGAGATTTTTAGGGAGGCTTCTCTTTCTTTCTTCAAGGTAAGCTCTAAAGCTTCCAATATACTTTCCTTTTCTATTTCAAAAAGCTGCTCCATAAAGTTATATTTTCTTGCCTGTAAGTCCATGATTCTATTTTTTATTGTATCCAACAGTTGTATACTATTGATACAAAGATAATTCATAATATTTTATTGGTTCTAAACTATGTTCAAGTACTGTTTTCTATATATTTTCTGCTAGGCTATACTCACTAAAAATTAATTTAATTAACACATTTTTATCAGCTGCCATAATCAAAAAACCACACAACAAGCATTATCCAAACAAGTAACTCACCACATCCTCAATACGGGCTACTTTTATTTGTTGAATTCCTTTACTTGTTACACTAGTTTTAGAATATTTTGAAATGAGTATTTGCGAAAAACCTAATTTTTCGGCCTCCTGTATACGTTGATCTACTCGGCTTACGGGTCTAATTTCACCAGCCAAACCAACCTCAGCAGCAAAGCATATGCCTTTTTCCAATGGAATATCTTCGTTCGAAGATAAAATTGCAGCTACCACAGCTAGATCAATAGCAGGATCATCCACATGAATCCCTCCAGTTATATTTAAGAAAACATCTTTTGCTCCCAACCTAAATCCGGCTCGTTTTTCCAAAACTGCCAATAACATATTTAAACGTTTGACAGGAAAACCTGTAGTACTCCGTTGTGGCGTTCCATATACTGCTGTACTAACTAATGCCTGAATTTCAATCATTAATGGTCGCATCCCCTCTATGGTTGATGCTATTGCAGTACCACTTAAAGCTTCTTCTTTTTTTGAAAGTAATAACTCACTTGGATTAGCTACCTCCCGCAAACCTGCCGATTGCATTTCGTAAATTCCCAATTCGGCCGTAGAGCCAAAACGGTTTTTATGTGCCCTAAGAATACGATATACAAAATTACGATCTCCTTCAAATTGCAATACCGTATCCACCATATGTTCCAATATTTTGGGTCCTGCAATGGTTCCATCCTTAGTAATATGACCAATTAGCAAAACTGGCGTATTAGTTTCCTTTGCAAACTTGATTAACTCGCTTGTACATTCTCTTATTTGAGAAATACTTCCAGGACTACTTTCAATATAATCGGTATGCAGTGTTTGAATAGAATCAATAACCAATACATCAGGTTCAGTTTTTGCTATTTGTTTAAAAATATGCTGTGTTTTGGTTTCGGTAAGAATAAAACAATTATCTGTATCCGATTGCATGCGTTCGGCACGCATTTTTATTTGTTTTTGACTTTCTTCACCCGAAACATATAAGGTTTTAAAAGGCAATTTTAATGCTATTTGAAGCAACAATGTACTTTTTCCAATACCAGGCTCTCCTCCTAAAAGCGTTAATGAGCCCGGCACAAGTCCACCTCCTAATACCCTATTAAATTCTCCATCACCAGTATTAAAACGGATATCGGCAGTCGTATCAATTTCGGAAACCTTTAATGGTTTAGATACCTTTTTTTTTGAATTACTACTGGCTTCCTTCCAAGCTACTTTTTCCTGTTTTTCAATAATTTCCTCTACAATGCTATTCCATGACTTACAGCTGTTACACTGACCTTGCCATTTAGCATATTGCGCGCCACAACTTTGACAGTAAAAGGTAGTTTTTGTTTTTGCCATTAAAAATGTAGTATAAATTGAGCTTGTTAAAATTTGTGCTAATTTAACCCGAATTATGAATAGTAACCGCCTAAAGCGACCCAAAGTTGGTTTATTGGTACTTCTTTTTCATTTTAAATTCCAAAGATTTTTTTACCGTTGGCCATTCGGCATTTATAATAGAAAAAACCACCGTATCTCTTAAACAACCTGTAGCGTCAATTTTATGGTTTCGTAAAATCCCATCTTGCTTAGCCCCTAAGTTTTCAATAGCTTTTCGCGATGCTAAATTATGTATATGCGTCCTAAACTCAACCGCAATGCAATCTAATTGCTCAAAAGCATGAGTTAGTAATAAATATTTACATTCGGTATTAACTCCTGTACGCTGGTATGATTTTGCATACCATGTTGTACCAATTTCAAGTCTTTTATGACTAAGTTCTATATTCATATAACGAGTGCTTCCTACTATTTTATGATTTAGTTGATGTCTTACTACAAAGGTTAACGATACTCCGTCTTTATATTCTTGAATGGCTTTTTTGATATAATCTTCCATATTTTCTGGCTTGGGAACCGATGTATACCACAATTCCCAAAGGTTTCCATCCTTAACAGCATCGGTCAATTCTTGTTGATGTTCCAAGCTAACTACTTCAAGCCGTAACAAACTTCCATCGATATCTAATTTTTTAAGCATTTTTTCGTTATTAATACATAATTTAAACCCTAACATTATTAAAAATATAAAAATAAATTGTCTTTTTTATTTTTATGAAAATTAAAAAAACAGTTTTCAACAACTTAAAGTCAAGTATTCGCTATAGCGTCTATTTGTAGGAAACTAAAAATAAAATATCGTTAAAATGCAATATTTTACGCTAAAAAGTGTTAAAATGGCATTTTTACACTTATAACACTACAAAATTCGTATATTAGCAATACCAAATTTATCAACATCATAAAACCCTACCATTATGAATGCATTACAAATTGAAAAAGAAACTGTAGCACAATTACATTTCCCTACGGATGATGTGTTAGTAAAAAAAGAAGATCAAGTAAACCGAAACATCTTGTTAAAAAGAGCTCAAGTTTTAGGTAATATTGACCACACAAAAATGAAAATCATTTTTCAAGATGATATGGGTTTAAAAAAAATACACACAACCATTTGGGGTGTTACAGAAAAGTATGTAATTCTTAAATCGGCAAATGTGCTTCCTTTAAACCGTATACTTGAAGTATATTAATTAGCATATGTGTTTATAAAAACCTACACCACCTTTGAAATACCATGAGTACGAATAATTAAAATCGTTTTTATGGTATTTCAAAGGTTTATAGCAAAATATAATTTGTAATATCAAAGGCATGAGCTGTTCAAATTAACATATAATTTAACGTGTTACGTTTAGTTTTTTCATAAGGTGGTTCTAGTGATAAAACGTTTCACAAAATTATTTTTGAACAGCTCTTTTTATATACAATACCAACTCTTAAATGAATTTACTAGAATAATAGTAGCATTTGTCATTGGATGTTATATAAGATTAAGATACAAAAACTAGTATCCCATATGCTTCCGCACTCTTTTTAAAGTGACTGAGGCAACTTTTTCTGCTTTTTCGGCTCCAATTTTTAACGCCTCTTCAATTTCTTGAGGATTAGCCATGTAATGATTAAATTTTTCGCGCTCAGTTTTAAAACGCTTCAAAACACATTCATATAAAGCTTGTTTAGCGTGTCCGTATCCAAAATTTCCTGCCAAATAGTTGGCGCGTAATGCCTCAATTTCTTCGGGAGCACCTAACAATTTGTACAAAGTAAATACATTACAAGTATCCGGATCCTTTGGCTCCTCTAATGGAGTACTGTCTGTAGCAATACCCATAATTTGCTTACGCAATTTTTTATCTGGCAAAAAGATGTTAATTATATTCCCTTTGGACTTACTCATTTTACTCCCGTCTGTTCCGGGAACATACATGGTACTTTCCTGAGTTTTAGCTTCGGGTAACACAAACAATTCCTTACCAACTTGCGCGTGGATACGTGAAGCCACATCCCTTGTCATTTCCAAATGTTGTAACTGATCCTTACCTACGGGCACCAAATCCGCATCATATAATAATATATCCGCTGCCATTAACATTGGGTAAGTAAACAAGCCGGCATTAACATCTGCTAAACGATCTGCCTTATCTTTAAAAGAATGGGCCAATGTTAGCCTTTGGTATGGAAAATAACAGCTTAAATACCAACTCAACTCGGTTACTTGTGGAATATCACTCTGACGATAAAACACCGTGTTTTCAACGTTTAGTCCACATGACAACCAAGCTGCTGCGGTTGCTAGTGTGTTTTCTTTTAAAATTTTAGCTTCCTTAATTTGTGTTAACGAATGCATATCGGCAATAAACAAAAACGAAGTATTTGCGGGCTCATTTGCCATGCGAATTGCAGGTAAAATTGCTCCTAAAATATTTCCCAAATGTGGAGTTCCTGTGCTCTGTACCCCCGTTAGTATTTTTGCCATTGTGTTGTTTTTTGTGCAAATATAAAAGAACTTATCAGATGTATTCAATCCACTTGTTATTTACCCCGAATTAGGCACTAAAACTTACAAAAAAAGCAATCGATCTCGATTGCTTTTTCCTTAATTATACTTCCTAAAATGTAAGCTTGCTTCAATGTTTATTTTATAGGACGTGTTCTTATTTATTCAATTTTAATTGAATAAATACAGGAAAATGGTCACTATATCCCCCTTTGTAACGTCGACCTACATAAGTACGAAATGGCGTGCCTTTGTAACGACCTCGATAAATTTTTAAAAAATCATCATCAAATATTTTGGCATTGGCAAAGGAGTGCTTCCCAGCTTCATACTTATGAAAACTATTGCTAAAAATGACTTGATCAAATAAATTCCATGCGCCTCTATAGGACAAACTTCCGCTTGAGCGGGTTAATAATTTTTCCATTGGGTTGTAAAAATCGGTTTGTACCAAGTGCTTTTTTACGCTATTATCAATAGGATCATCATTAAAATCACCCATTATGATAATCTTAGCTTCGTCACCTTCTTCGTCCTTAATTTTATCAATAATTTCTCGATTTCTTTCTGCAGCAGCAACACGCTTATATTCGGTTAGATCCGCACCATCTCTACGTGAGGGCCAATGATTAACTAATAGGTGAATTTTTTCTCCGTTAAGGAAACCACTCACCCATAAAATATCACGGGTATGATCCACCTCTCCTTCATAACCTTCTACGTAAAGTGACACCGCCTCTTTATGCGTAACTTCAAAATATTTTTTTTGATAGAGTAACGCCACATCAATACCCCGTTCATCTGGTGAATCAAAATGTACTATTCCATAGTCTTTATTTATTAAGTGCTTTGAATTTGTTAAATCCTGTACCACTTGTAAATTTTCAACCTCGGCCAATCCTATAATTGTGGGTGCTTTTCCTGTTTGCGCAAAGCCAATATTGGAAATAGCCGTCCCTGTTTTAAACACCTTCTTTTTGTAGCGTTTTGGGGTCCACTGTTTTTCGGATTCTGGCAAAAAGTCATCGTCTAATGTATTTAGATCATTTTTAGTATCAAATAAATTTTCGATATTATAAAAAGCCACCGTAAAAAAATCGGTATCTGTTTTGGTTTTATAGTTTTGGTATCTCATGTATAGTATATTGTTTGCTTTTCCAGAAATAGGTCGCAAACGTTGTATTAAAATATCAACAATTGAATTATAGGGGTGCAAAATACAAAAATACAAGACACTGCTTTGTTGTATCTTTGTACAATAATTAAAAGTGCATGTTAGAAAAAACTGAAATAGCTTACGAAAAAGCCATTTTAATTGGAATTGTTACACAAAATCAAAACGAAGATAAGCTAAAAGAATTTTTAGATGAATTGGAGTTTTTGACCTTTACTGCAGGCGGTGAGGTGGTAAAACGTTTTACCCAAAAAATGCAGATGCCTAATTCAAAAACCTTTATTGGATCGGGTAAAATGGAAGAAGTACAGGCTTATGTGGAACAGCACGATATTGGAACGGTGGTGTTTGATGATGAGCTTACCCCTTCGCAACAAAAAAATATTGAAAAAATTTTAAAAGCAAAAATTATTGATCGTACCAATTTGATCTTGGATATTTTTGCGCAGCGCGCCCAAACAAGTTATGCACGTACCCAAGTGGAACTGGCCCAATACCAGTATTTATTACCTCGATTGGCGGGTATGTGGACACACTTGGAGCGTCAAAAAGGAGGAATTGGAATGCGTGGTCCTGGAGAAACGGAAATTGAAACGGATAGACGTATTGTTCGTGATCGGATTTCCTTACTAAAAAACAAACTAAAAACCATTGACCGCCAAATGGCAACCCAACGTGGTAATCGTGGTAAATTGGTACGTGTAGCTTTAGTCGGATATACCAACGTGGGGAAATCGACATTAATGAATGTGATTTCAAAAAGTAAGGTGTTTGCCGAAAATAAACTTTTTGCAACCTTGGATACTACGGTACGTAAAGTAGTTATTGGTAATTTACCTTTTTTACTAAGTGATACCGTTGGATTTATTAGAAAACTACCCACACAACTTGTCGAAAGTTTTAAAAGTACTCTTGATGAGGTAAGAGAAGCCGATCTTTTACTACATGTGGTTGATATTTCGCATCCGCAGTTTGAAGATCACATTGAATCCGTAAACACGATTTTAAACGAAATTGATTGTAAAGACAAGCGTACTATTATGGTGTTTAATAAAATCGACGCCTACACGCACGAAACCATTGACGACGACGATTTAACTACCGAACCTACCAAGGCACACTACACTCTTGATGATTGGCAACAGACTTGGATGAGTAAAATTGGTGATAAAGCTTTGTTTATTTCGGCGGTGGAAAAGGAAAATATGGAGAGTTTCAGAAAACGTACCTATCAAGAGGTGAGAGATATTCATGTAACGCGATTCCCATACAATAACTTTTTATATCCAGAAGAATACGAAGAGTATTCCAATGGCGAAGAGAATTAGTTGTCAGTTTTGTGTGGTGAGTTGTCTGTTATTTGTTTAATTACCAAATACAAATTATGAAGAAAATAGTATTGATAACAATAACTATGTTTTTAATTATATCATGCAATAGTGATGATAAAGAAGCTAATGAAACCTTAGCTAATATAGATGTTGCTACTGGAATGTATTTAAGGGGAAGTAAGACAACTGAACCTATAAGGCTAGGAAATCCTAATAATTTTAGTTCAAAAATACTAATCTACCCAAATCCATTTCAAAGTGTAATTACTTTACAAAGTGGCACACCCACAGATTTATGGGTGGTTCCAGTAAGAGCAGAAAAAATAAATCAAACTATAGATTATACTTCAGTTTTAAACGCTAATTCGTTTACAGAAAATACTGTTGAAAATAAGGCTATTTTAAAATTAGACCTCCGAAAAGAAGAAAAAGAAACAGCTGAAGAGATTCCCACTAATGAGGAAAAAGAAAATCCATTTAGTGTAGCAGATTTTAATCCGAATGGTTTTACAAGTGAAAATGATTTGGATTTTTCAGAATTAAAATCTGGAAGCTTTTACAAAGTTTTTGTAAAAATAGAGGGTAAATTGTATTGGGATATTATTTATAAATCCGGTCAGGAAAATGATCTCAAAGTTTTTGAAGATTTATGGGGTATTTAGATATCTTTTAATTAATATTAAAATTTTACAATGAAAATCATATCATATAACGTAAACGGAATTCGCGCGGCCTTAAAAAAAGGCTTTATAGACTGGCTTACTAGTGCCGATCCCGACGTAATTTGTTTGCAAGAAATAAAAGCGCAGGAAGATCAATTGGATTTATCTATTTTTCATGATGCGGGCTACAAGTATTGCTACTGGTATAGTGCCCAAAAAAAAGGCTATAGCGGAGTAGCCATTTTATCCAAAACCGAACCCAATCATATCGAATACGGAACAGGTATTGAACATATGGATTTTGAAGGCCGTAATATTCGTGCTGACTTTGATGGTGTTTCGGTAATGAGTATGTACTTACCAAGTGGCACCAACAGCGCACGATTGGAGCATAAATTCAAGTATATGGATGATATTTTGGAGTACTTAACCGAATTACGAAAAAGCATTCCTAATTTAATAGTTTGTGGGGATTACAATATTTGCCATGAGCCTATTGATATTCATGACCCCGTACGTTTAAAAAAGGTATCTGGTTTTTTACCCGAAGAGCGCGAATGGTTAAGCAAATTTATAGCCAGTGGTTTTGTGGATACTTTTCGTGAATTTAACAACGAACCACATCAATACAGCTGGTGGAGTTACCGTGCCAATGCTAGAGGCAATAATAAAGGTTGGCGTATTGATTATAATATGGCTACCGAACCCTTACGGGAGAAGCTAACGCGTGCGGTAATTTTACCCGAAGCTAAGCATAGTGACCACTGCCCTATTGTGGTTGAACTAACAGCTTAGCTCAACAAGTTTTACTACCGTTTTCCAGTTTCGGGTGGTTGCTGAAACTTTCAATTTGGTTTCAAAAAAGGTATTACTCAACTTCGATTTATGGTATTTATCTTGACAACAAAGATAAACTACCTGATCCTTTAGTATGAATTGATCAGCCCCTGTGGGGTATGATGTTATTTTTACAAGGTGTTCCGAATTCGGAATACCTTGTAAAAATGTTACATGTAATTGATCGACACTCACAGTCTCCTCATTTAAAAAAGGATTTGCTTTTGCGGCCTGTTGCATATCATTGGCAATAATAACTACTACAGGAACCTCAAAACCATAGACTTTTAAAATGGCTTGCTCAATTTTGGAAGCTGTTTTGATAGTATCCAATGCAGCATTTGAATTAAAAATCACATTACCACTCTGTATATACGTCACTACATCGGTAAAACCTAAGTCTTCAAATAAGACTTTTAAGTCTTTCATGTGTACTTTTCGTTTTCCGCCTACATTGATTCCTCGTATTAATGCAATTCTTTTTTTCATATAATTAATTTCAATAGTTGTTACTCACATTTATTTAATTCAAATGATTATCCAAACGTTCTGCTAATTGCTTGTAATTGATATATCCATTGGACAACAACACTTTAGCATCTTCAGTTTCTAATACTAATGATGGCATGCCTCTAATGCCATTTTGCTTGTAATTTTGAAATTCCTTTTCTGCCATTTCTCTATAAATAGGATCACTCATGTATACCTTAAAAGCTTCGGCATTAAACCCAATTTTTGTGGCACAATTAGCAATACCATCAATATCAATGGTGTCCATTCCATCGGCATAAATAGCATCAAGCAATAGCTTCGCAAAAGCGACTTGACTTTCGGGTTGTTTATCTTTTACCACACAAAGTGCAATGGATCCCCAAGTGGAATCTAAAGTCATTTTGCCTTCGCTAAAAACGTCTTTTAAAAAGGCTTCACCAAATTTAGCTCCTGTTAATGCCTCGACACTCTTATAAGCTCCCGATTTAATATGGGGTGCCACATCATTTACATAACCTGCCCTATTTCCTAAAAATAAACCTCCGCTCACAACTTCAATGCTTAAATCATCTTTATAAGCTTCTTTAACTGCGGCAATCACAGGACTAAACCCAAAACACCACCCACAGAGAGCGTCATAATAATACACTAGTTTAGCTTTCTTTTTTTCAATCATAGTTATTTTGTTTGTTTTGTTCGGTATTGAAACTGTTGTAGTGCTGCAAACTCCTGTTTCAATATCACAGGCATAACTTTTATGATCAGATCCCACCTTCTGCGAAAGCATCCCCTGCATTAAAACCACTTGAATAACAACTGCTACAACTAATCGTTCCATTATTTTTTTAAACTAATTTACTAAAAAGCAGCACTTTATATTCCATTAGGATTCTTTTTTGATTTTTTTACGAATACATCAATAATTCCTTATTAAAATTCTCAATTTCAAAACAATAAACCATTTTAACCCCTGTAAGATTATTCAATTTAAAGCAATTGCTATGTTCTAATAAAAAAGTAACTTTCGGTTAGAAAAAATAATGCTATTAAATTTCGATAAATGAAGTACACAAACCTACCTGGAACAGAAATTAATGTTAGTAAACTATGTTTAGGAACCATGACATGGGGTATTCAAAACACGGAAGCCGAGGGACATGCACAAATGGATTTTGCTACCGAAAATGGCATCAATTTTTTTGATGCTGCCGAATTATATCCGACTCCTTTTGATATAAAAAAACAAGGAGATACCGAACGAATTATTGGGACTTGGTTAAAGAAGAATAACAATAGAGATAAAGTTGTGGTTGCAAGTAAAATTGTTGGACCTCGGGCTTTTGTTAAAGAGATTAGAAATACCATTGATTTTAGTAAAGCCTCGTTGGATGATGCCATTCATAAATCATTAACCCGATTACAAACCGATTATATTGATTTATACCAACTGCATTGGCCAGAACGGAATACCAATTTTTTTGGAATTTTAGACTATAAACATCAAGAGGACGAAGCTTGGTCGGATAACTTTAAAGAAGTGCTCCACAGATTAGAAGGCTATGTGAAACAAGGAAAAATAAGACATATTGGTGTATCTAACGAATCACCGTACGGACTGATGCGTTATGTGGAAGAAGCCCGAAATGGCGCTAAAAAAATAAGTACCGTACAAAACCCTTATAGTTTACTAAACCGTAAAGACGAAATTGGCTTAACCGAAGTGCTCCATCGAGAAAAAGTGGGTTATTTAGCCTATTCGCCACTCGGTTTTGGACAATTAACGGGTAAATATTTAGATGAAACTCCTGCTAATGGACGGGTGACCAAATACCCTCAATTTAGCCGCTACCATAACGAACAATCATTTGAGGCTACCCGTGCGTATCGAGAGGTAGCTCAAAAACATGGATTAAGTTTAACCGACATGTCCTTAGCCTTTATTAATCAGCAAAGCTTTGTAACCAGCAACATTATTGGGGCTACATCTGTTGCACAATTAAAGGAAAATATAGGCAGTATCGATTTGATCCTTTCGGAAGAAGTGCTAAAAGATATTAATGCAGTGCATAAAAAATATCCTAATCCTGCGCCATAAAAGTAATTAAACTAGAGATTAATATAGGAAGGGTGTTTTTTTGACACCCTTTTTTTGTGCATTTTTTTTAACTATGTTAAATGCCCTGCGTCTGCAACAAGAAAAAGATATTGGTTCGAGTAAAATTCTGCAAGAATTTTGTATCGAGAATCATCTTTTTCGTATCAAAACTCTATTTAAATACAAGCATTTTTACTACAAAAAAAATGTACCTACACTTGAATATTGACGTTTACCCTCAATTTCGGGACCACTTACCAAAAGGTTAGTTATAAGAAAAGGCCTGTTAAATAATTTACAATTAACTTATTTTTAGCATTATAATTTATTCTCTTTTTTTCTTGCCCGCCAAAATACTTAAGTATAGCTTTATTACAAGGTTATAGTAAAAACCAACTTAATTGACTATGAAAAAACAAATTAACACCTTCCTTTTGAGTGTTTCATTAGGAGTGCTAACAGTGCACACTCATGCCCAAACCGAAATTACTAACGACTGCTATTTGCAAGTAAATAGGGTAAAAGAACTACTTGTAGGTTCCGATACCGTTATAAAAAATGAAGCAGCCGCCATTAGTTTATTACAACAATGTGTAGTCCAAAACGATGCCCAAGCCCAGTATATTTTAGGATTGCTACACAAAAAAGGTATAGGTATGCCCGTAAATGAACATGAAGCCTTTAAATACATTGAGCTAGCCGCCAAGCAAGATTACCCTGAAGCAGTCTGCGAATTAGGCGTATTGTATAAGGATGGTATTGGGTGTACCCTAAATTTTGACACCGCCATAGCTTATTTTTCCAAAGCCGAAGCCTTGGGTTACAGTAAAGGATCCTATAGTATTGGTTACTTATATTTTAAGGGACTTGGGAGTATTGAACAAGATTATGCTAAAGCTATTGAATGGTTTGCCAAAAGTGATTACCCTATGGCACAACATTGGTTAGGGATTTGTAATTATTTTGGCTATGGTATGCCCGTAAATAAACAAAAAGCTATGGAATTGCTTTTAACTAATGAACACACTACTAATAGTGCAGTATTGGCTGAGCATTTAGAAACAAATGCTGACTTATTAGATTTAGGTATCCAAAAAGAAAACACCTTAAAAGCTACCGAATTTAGTACCTCAAAAATTAACGAAGTAGTAAGTACTACAGCTGAGCAAGGAGCAGAAGAAGCTATTGAAATTAGCAAAGCTACCTTAACTGGCGAATGGAAAGGAAAGTTAATAGAATTGGATTGGGCAGGTAAACGCATGAACCGTAGTTTTCCTATAACACTTAATTTAACTAAAAACAAACAAACACAAGATTTAGATTACAGCGTAGCTGTAAACAATACAACAAGCACGAGCTATGGAATTTTTTTAGACGACAATTTTTATTTCGATGACTTTAGCATGGCTTTGCCAAGGTTGTATCAAGATGATGCAGTAAAATATACATTAGACTACAATGTACTCTCCATAAACACGATTGAAATTAAAGAGATCAATAATATCCGTTATTTAGTAGCTAATGTAGATACTCAAGTAACAGATTGGAATGAGCCAGGTCCGCCGATGTTGGTCGTATTAGGAAACACCAAAGCCTTAACCGATAATGGGCAAGAAATTGACCAGGATGTTATTGAAGCCTTAGCGCAATTGCAAGATGTTAGTTTTATCACCCTGTATCCCAATCCATTTAAAAACGATTTATTAATTCAGTACGATTTAGCCCAGGATAGTGTAACCAGTGTGGAACTCTACAGTTTTGCAGGGGAGTTTACCAAAACTATTGTGGCAAACCAAACCCAAACCGCAGGGAACCATTTATACCACGTAAATGGCAGTGCATACCCTAAAGGGCTTTATGTAGTACGTGTAACAGCAAACAACAGTATACACACCAAATTAATTATCAAAGAATAACCAACTGAATTACATATATAAAATGAAAAAACTATTAAAATATACATTAACCTTCCTATGTGTAATAGGAGGTTACTTAAACATAAATGCCCAGTATAATGAAAGTGGCGGTGGTTTTATTTCAATTCCTACTACTAGGCCTAATGGACCTGTAAATAAGCCGAAAGCTGATGAAGAAAAAGGAAATTTTAAAGTTGTTTTTAAGCCATCTTTAAAAGTATATCATAATAAAGCTAGGTTACCAGATTTCCCTAGTGATAATGTAGGCTACAATAGTTCAACATGTGAACTCCCTCCATGTAATGATGGACCAAACAATCCTTTCATACCTCCAAGAGGATTTCCTGGAGGCCCAATACCAGCAGACCCAAATCGACCATCTGATCGCGAATTTGATAATCCATTCAATCAACCATCAAATGATCCATTCAATCCAAATTATGACCCAAATTATAATCCCCAAGAAATTTCCAGTAAAGACTTGTTAGAAGCATGGGAAGATCTTTTTCCCAAAGATTGGAGTTTTAATAATGTTTTTAAAAAAAATATTCAAAGATTAAGATCTGAGGGAAATGAAAGAATAACAGATTGGATGAATATAAATTCCCCCACTTTTAACAAGAAAAAATATGAATCTTTCGGAGAAGCTTTTTCAGATTTCAGCTTATTCAGGTCTGGTCTAATTTTAGCACAACTAGAAAGAGACGCTATTTACAAATGTACTCAAAATATAGATAAATTCAGAGAAGATTTTTTCAAAGCAAGTGATAGGATGAGTGTTATAAACAAAAATAGTACTGAATACAAAAATTTAATTAAAAGAAAAAACAGTTTATACTTAAATATCCTTAATGAATATAAAGCTATAGATGGTATAAATAAAGGTTATAACAAAGCTGAATGGTTAAGTAGACTTGCAAAAGAACAAGGAGATCATTTTTTTAGAAAATCCAGTAAAAAAATAATAAATAGTACCGATGATAATGCAAAAGCTACTTTGTACAGAATTAAAGATGCAACAGCAGTAGGTCCAAGAGATTATTTTTTTAATAGTACTACTGATAAAAGAGATGATATAGCCAATGATGCTAAAAAATTTAGTGATATTATAACCGAAACAGATAATGTTGATTATGGTTTACTTAAATTAGAAACTGATCAAAGAGGTAATACCGATTTACGCTCTTGGTTAGATAACAATAAAAAAGCAGTTGTTGACTATTTTGAAATTAATAATAATTCAAAGGGAGCATCACATTGTATGCGTTATTTGTTTAAAACATGGTCTAATAAAGAAGATTTTGTAACCCCAACCGAATTTTATAAATCTGTATCCAAGGCAGGTTTCCAGACAAGCTCAAAACCTAATTTAGCATTAAGTGCTAAGCCTTCGCAACAAGCAATTGATATTGGATATTTAGGTTTTAGCAATGTATTGCATGCTTTTTTTGATGGCCGAAATGATGCATTTGCCAACCAATTTAAAGGCTACATTATAAATGATATGTTTAAGGTAAATGGGTTACCCTCAAGCATTCAATTTGAATTTTTAGGGGCAACTTTTGATTTTGGTATTACAAATGGCCGTACTAATGATGTTGTTTTTGTAGGTGATAACGGAAGGACATTACTAAACAATGGATTTAATACTACCGAGGTGATTAAGGAAATTGGGAAGGGGAATGATTTTGGGTCACTATCTACTAGTGATGATAAATTTACAAAATTTGCTTTGGAAGAATTAAAAAGTGGATCGGAAGTTGATTTTCCTAACCAAATAATAATTGAAAAATCTATAATAGAAGAAAGACCTGATATATTGTGTGTGTATAATAAATTGAAAACAACTAACGGTGGTTTGTTTAGGAGAACATTTAATATTTTTAGTAAAAGTGGAGAGTATAATTTAGTTTTAAGAATGAAACATAACAACAGAGCTGCTGTTGCTGTTACAGATGCAAAATCAATAGATGAAAATGGTTCAGTTTTTATAAATTTTGACCCTTTAAGGTCTTCAGGTATAAGTAATATTGAAATTGCAGCTACAATATTACATGAAGGAATACATGCTGAGTTATTTAGATTAGTACATGCAAACGAACCTAATGTAAAAATAGAAGAAAGAGAAAGAATATTAGAATTGGCTTATATTTATAGAAATTCAAATGATTTAAAGCACGAGAGCCAACATATCCATATGACAGAAATATATGTTAAGCCAATTGCTCAAGCATTAAGAAATTTGCAAGGAAATAGATTTAGTGTTGATCATTATATGCACTTGGCATGGGAAGGATTGCTTCCATACTCTTCATCTAAGATTAGACCAAGTAAAGAACAATTAACCGAATGGGCAGAAAAAAGAAGTATTATTGAAAACTCAAAAAATGACTTAAAATGCGATTAAGAATTTATTTAAATATATTATTATGTTTTTTTTCTATTTCTTGTAATTCTCAAAATGAATATACAGAAACTGATAGCTCAAAGGTGTATTTGAAAATATTAAATGAATTACCCCATTTACCACCTCCATCACCCGAAATAATGATGAATAAAAAGTTATTAAAAAAATATACAGATTCATTATCTAAGAAGAAATTGAATGTAGGTTTGTTGACTAAGACAAGGGTACTGAATGATACAATTAAACTAGACAATCATCAACTTTTATTATCTCTTTTAAATAAAAAAAATCAATCAATGGATATAAATTTTAATTATATCAAGTCTTCTTCGGTGAATAATATTAAAGCTTTTGATGAATTTGATATTAACATTTATAAGAACAATCCTAATTTAGATTGGTTTATTAGCTTTTCTAATGTTGCTTTTGATAAAAAACAAAACAAAGCACTTTTAGCAGTTTATTCTTCAGTCGATAAATTATCTGGATCGTCTAAATTATTTGTGTTGAAAAAGAAAAAAGAAAAGTGGATTATAATCGAAACAATTTTGTTAAATATTTCTTAAAACATTCTAGTAGCAAAATACCAGATAGGCTGATTTGCAATCAGTACCTATGCTGGTAAAAAGTTATATGAAACCGAAGTTCGAAAGAGCTTCGGTTTATTTATAAAATAGTTAGGAAAAAGATATACTGATGATAATGTATACATTTTATTGATAAAACAACTACCCTAAAATGCGACAATTAATTTTAATAATAACTATTTTAGTTTTTATTAATTGTAAAAAAAACAATCAAATAGATGATTCTATTGAAATATATAGTTTAATAGTTTCAGAACTAGGAAGTGTGACTAAGCTAAAACCTACAATTGATAACCTAGAGTATAACTCAAAATTAGATTCTTTGAATAAAGAAAGAGATTCAAATTGGCGAATAGGTGTTTTTAGTGAAAAAGTAAAAATTGAAAATGAAAAGTATAAGCACTTAATTCCTAAAAAATATGAGTTTTTGTTAAAAGCATCTAAAATAGATTCAGGTAGGATTCCTTTTGAGAAAATTAAAATTAAAAAGGGCCAATTGATTTTAGTTGAAGAAGGTAAAATTGATTTTGATAACTTAGATATTTTTTTAATTTTTTCTGATTTAATCTTTAACAAGAAAAAGACTAAAGCTGTAATTCAATGTTCAAAAAGAAGAGGAAAGTTAAATGGGGGGAGTTATTATTGTTTACTAAAAAAATCAGATAATGAATGGATGATTGATAGGGTAATTGTGTTGAATATAAGTTAAATAAAACTGAGGTTCCAATAGCATTTATTTGTAATCAATGCCTATGCAGGTATAAAACGTTATATAACACCGAAGCTCTTTTAGAGCTTCGGTGTTATTATTACTGTAAAAAATAGGGTCACAAGCGAAACGCTCGCGCCAGCATAGGGCTGTAAATACTATAATTTCGCATTAAGAAAAAAATATTGGTTCGAATGAAATTCTGCAAGAATTTTGTATCGAGAATCATCTTTTTCATATCAAAATTGCCTTTCTCAACATCGATGTTTATATTGAAAATTACTTGATAAACAATAAGTCCCCAGCTGGTCCTCGTATTCGCTAGCGCTTCGTCTGTGACGAGTGCCAACAACGAGAATAACACACAACCACTTCTATTAAATTAGGAGTGGTTTTTATTATTATAAAAACAACCCCAGCTCCCCTAGCAGAAGATAATTAAGGCTACTGCTAGACTTTGGCTAGTAGCAACAAAGTATAACAATAAAACATTATTAAACGCGACCTACAGTTTATAATTAACTGTTAATGACAATAACTATTAAGCCCATAAAAAGTAGCTAAAGTTTTGTGCGCGAATCAAATGTGTGTATTTTCGCACAAAATTTAAAATATGAAACGATTTTTACTAGTTTTATTAAACCTTACTTTGTTGGTAGGTTGTACAGATGATGATTCTAAATGTGGTGCTAATGAACAAGAATTAGAATTTCCAGATGGAACAACCACGTGTATTCCAATGCTAAACACAAATCCTTTTCCTTAAAATTTAGTCCTTGTAAATGAAAAAAGACATTGAAATTCCTGTAGTCAAAAATGTATACGTAGCTGTGGTTAAAGAATGGAATACCGAATACGAAATGCATGACTGGAATGCCTATATTATAAATGACAATGAAGCGCAAATTGATGCTGTAATGGTCGTATCACAAGGTTATAGTACCGATAAAAAAACCTCGAAATTTAGGCATATGTTGGGTACGGTAGCGCCTAAATCAGCTTCTAAAATTGAATTTATACAAGATAAAGTGATTTCGTTTACTAATGAGTTTAGTGTTACCTATTTTTTAGATAATAAGCTATTCGATAAAAAATTTGTGTTCAGAAAAAATACGATAAACGATAACGCACTACAAGATATTCCAAATATGGAAATAAAAGGGGTTTTGGTTAAATGAGGTACTATGAATAGAAAGTCCCATAGTTTCCGTTATAACTGAAAGTCACTATCTTTTTTAAGCATCCGTTTTTGCTATTTGCCATTAGTACTTTTATAAATATATAAAAAGCCAAGAGCTAACTACCAATAACTTTTGTATATGTTTAGAAACTAAAAGCGAAATGCACTAAATCACATAGTTTTAACTACTCATGAGACCAATAAACGGTATAACTTAGTATACATGCAAGCAAGTATTACAAGGTATTATATATAAAACCCATAGACCACAATGTGGTTTTAAAATAGATTTTCTATTTTAGAAATATGAAAAAGCTACCCCAGAATTTACAATTAAAGCTTGAAACGCGTGAAAAATCGAGTGCTTTACGTGTATTACCAAAGGAATCTGATCGTATCGATTTTCAGTCCAATGACTATTTAGGTTTTGCTCAAAACCCCAAAATCCAACGTTTAGCACGTAAACTGGTTAAAGAACATACTGCGGTAAAAAATGGCGCTACGGGTTCGCGCCTACTATCGGGGAATCATAATTTGTACCCTGTAGTCGAGGAACAAATTGCTGCTTTTCACCAGACACCTAAAGCTTTGCTATACAATTCGGGCTACAATGCAAACATTGGCTTTTTTTCATGCATCCCTCAACGTGGTGATGTGGTGTTTTATGACGAGCTTATACATGCCTCCATTCGGGATGGTTTACTAATGAATTATGCTAAAAATTACAGCTTTAAGCATAACAACCTAGAGGATTTACAGGAAAAAATAGCGCGTGTACAACAAGAAAAAGTGAGAAATATTTTTGTGGTAACCGAGTCTGTATTTTCAATGGATGGGGACTCTCCCGACCTTGTTGCTTTTGCCGATTTTTGTACACAAACCAATAGTTACCTTATAGTGGATGAAGCTCATGCCCTAGGGGTTTTTGGCATACGTGGTCGGGGTTTGGTTGATGAATTAGGAATCCAAGACCAAGTATTTGCTCAAATTGTTACTTTTGGAAAAGCCTTAGGTTGCCATGGAGCTGCTATTTTATGCAGTGAGGATGTCTACGACTATTTGGTTAATTTTTCGAGGAGTTTGATATATACTACGGGACTTCCGCCAGAGGCTATAGCTACTATTGGCGCGGCGTATTACACCTTAGAAAACCCTAAAAAAGATACTGCAAGAAAAGATTTGCTTAAAAATATACTGCATTTTAATGCCGAAAAAAAACGATTATCCTTAGATCAATTTTCGACTAAAAGTAACTCGGCTATACATTGTTGCATTGTTCCAGGTAATGAAAAAGTAAAAAGTGTTGCTGTAATTTTAAAATCTTATGGCTATGAAGTTAAACCAATTTTATCCCCCACGGTTCCCGAAGGAAAAGAACGACTGCGTTTTTGCCTACATAGCACCAATACGTTTCAAGAAATCACCGAAGCTTTGGAGGTGGTGATTAACTGTATCTAAATTTTTACACAAAACTAAATTCCTTTTTTACAGACTGCCGTACATTTGCTTTTAAAACAAGTATAAAAAATGCAGCGTTATTTTATTACAGGTATTGGTACCGAAGTTGGTAAAACTGTTGTTTCCGCTATAGTCACCGAAGCTTTAAAAGCCGACTATTGGAAACCTATCCAGGCAGGTGATCTTGATTTTTCGGATACACACAAAGTACAGCAATGGATTAACAATAAGGAGACTAAATTTCATAAAAATAGTTACGCGTTACAAACTCCAATGAGTCCACATGCTGCTGCAGAAATTGATCACATTCAAATTTCAGCGAAAGCGATACAAACACCAAAAACAACTAACAATTTAGTAGTTGAAGGTGCCGGAGGACTTTTAGTACCCATAAATGATACCGAAACCATTCTTGATTTAATTTTACCCACCGATAAAGTGATTCTAGTATCTCGGCATTATTTAGGTAGTATTAATCATAGTTTGCTTAGCGCAGAAGTGTTAAAAGCAAAAGGCATCACTAATGTCGGTATTATTTTTAATGGAAATGAGCATAAAACTACCGAAGCTATTATTTTAAAAAAAACAGGTTTTCCCTTTTTAGGAAGAATTAATGAGGAAGCCACTATTAATGCCGAAATAGTTTCGAAGTATGCCAATCAATTACAACAACGTTTAGCCGAATTATAATGAGTTTACAAGAAAGAGACAAAGCCCATATTTGGCATCCGTTAACCCAACACAAAACACATCCCGATGTGTTGCCTATTCATAAAGCTAAAGGGGCTTTGCTGTATGACGAAAACGAAAACACGTACATTGATGGCATAGCCTCTTGGTACACCTGTATTTATGGTCATTGTCATCCATATATTATTGAAAAAGTGTATGCGCAAATGCAGCAACTGGATCAAATTGTATTTAGTGGATTTACCCACCAACCCGCGGTAGAATTATCCGAAAAACTCATCCGCATTTTACCCCAGAATCAACAAAAGGTCTTTTTTTCCGATAATGGCTCGACCACTACCGAAATTGGAATTAAAATGGCCTTGCAATACCATTACAACAAAGGAAACAGTCGCAATACCATTTTGGCCTTTGAAGAAGGTTTTCATGGAGATACCTTTGGGGCCATGTCTGCATCGGATCTTTCGGTATACAATGGGCCGTTTGAAGAGCATTTTATAAATGTAGTACGTATCCCCGTACCAACAATGGATACTATTGATGCTGTTTTAGAGCAATTAAAGCAACTGATCACCACACATCAAATTGCTGGTTTTATTTATGAACCTTTGGTACAAGGAGCAGCAGGTATGAAAATGTATCCTGCCGAAGCAATACATCCGATTCTTGAACTATGCAAGTCTAATGAGATTATCTGTATTGCCGATGAGGTCATGACAGGTTTTGGTAAAACAGGCCCTCATTTTGCTTCCGAATCAATAGCAACTAAACCCGATATAATGTGCTTATCAAAAGCATTAACTGCCGGAATGATGCCTATGGGAGTAACTACATGTACTCAAAAAATATACGATGCCTTTTATAGCAATGATATGGGAAAAGGACTTTTCCATGCGCATACCTATACGGCAAATCCATTAGCTTGTGCTTCGGCCTCTGCGGGTATTGATTTGTTAGTTTCCGATGAGATTCAACAATCTAAAAAGCGTATAGCACAAGCACATATTGAATTTGTAAATAGGCTTGAAAAGCATTCAAAAGTAACTAATGTGCGTACTTTGGGGGTTATCGTTGCTTTTGAGCTTGATATTAAAATGGAACGTTATGGCAAACTACGCGACCAATTGTTTGAACATTTTAAAAACCAAGGAGTGTATTTAAGACCCTTAGGAAGCACCATTTACATACTTCCACCCTATGTTACTACTACCGATCAATTAAACAAAATTTACCAGTCTATAGATAGTCTTTTAAATAGTTTATAACTTTACAGACTTAATTAATACTATTTTTTTGAATTCACCTATCTCCATAACTGGATTTGCATCAATTTCTCCTTTGGGTGCTACCCCTAAAGAAATTTGGAATACTTACTTACAGTTTGACAAACACTGTATTAGCTTGCACCCTTTTTCTGAAGAAGCTACCGCAATAGCGGCGCTTCAAACTAAAGAAAACATACTTTTACAGGAAGTTAAAGAAAGTGTAAGCCATTATGCAAATGTAGATCGTTCCGTATTAATGGGTCTTTTTGCGGCACGAAAAGCTATGGAAAATGCTGGTTGGAAAAAAGGAAGTCATTTTGGGATTAATATTGGAAGTTCTCGCGGGGCTACTCAATTATTTGAAACCTATCATAAGGAGTTTATTGAAACCCAAAAAACAAGTACCTTAAGTTCCCCCACCACCACTTTAGGAAATATTTCATCGTGGATTGCTAATGATCTGGAAACCCAAGGGCCAGAGATTAGCCACTCTATCACCTGTTCCACGGCATTACATTCTGTGCTAAATGGGGTGGCATGGTTAACTTCTGGCTTGACCGATAAATTTATGGTTGGAGGTAGTGAAGCGCCTTTGACTCCTTTTACTGTAGCTCAAATGAAGGCCTTAAAAATTTATGCTCAGGATACCTCAGCAGAATTTCCTTGTAAAGCATTAGACCTAGATAAAAAGAGGAACCAAATGTTTTTAGGCGAAGGCGCTGCAGTTTTTTGCTTAGAAAAAGGAATACTGCCCAATGCAAATGCAATGATTAGTGGTATTGGTTATGCTACGGAACCTTTAACGCATAATATTTCAATATCTACCAATGCAGATTGTTTTCAAAAATCGATAAAAATGGCATTAGGTGACACTAGTTTAACCGATATAGATGCTATTGTTATGCATGCACCAGGTACTATTAAAGGAGATAGTTCGGAATACAATGCGATAACGCATGTATTTGGAAAACAGCTTCCTTTTTTAACTACTAATAAATGGAAAATTGGACATAGCTTTGGAGCTAGTGGTGCACTGAGTATGGAACTCGCTATTTTGATGCTCACACACCAAAAAGCGATTCCTGTACCTTTTATAAAGAATGATCAGTATCCTAAAAAACTGAAAACAATTCTTGTAAATGCTGTTGGTTTTGGGGGAAATGCTGTTACTATTAAAATGGAATTACCTTAACTAATAGTATATACTTATTATACGATACAATAAAATTAATCACTGTATGAATAATTAAACTTAAGCGATTCAGTTACCGAACAATTATCAGTAGTTTGTGCGGCTACTTGAACTGTATTTTCTCCTTCGTTAAAATTACTTTTGTAACAAGAAAAAAGCACCGTATTTGCTTCTGTTTTTTTAATTATTTTTTTGCCATTTACAGTAATTTCGTATTGATAATTACTGTTTTCGGGTTGTTTCCATTGAAAAATATAAAATGTAGCTCCAGATTCTACTTTACGAATCGCTAATTCTTTTTTTAATTTTGGAAACCTAAACCCTCGAACTCTCGTTCTAATTTTTAAATTTCTCATAGTTTGTTTTTTAAACTTTTAACTAAAGTCTCCTTATTATATAAACGAAACTAGCGCTAAAAGGTTGCTTCAAAACGAACTATTCCTACAAAAAAAACCTGCCAAAGCAGAAAGAATCTTTTCGTGGACAACCCCAAACACTTTAAAGTAAAAACATGATGCTCAAATAAATAACAAACCCGGTTTATGAACTTGAAATAAACCGATTCACTTGATACTATAGAATATAATAGTCAAATCTAGAATTTAATATAGATTTTGCAACGTAGAAAAGTGACTTAAAGAAGTATTCAATTTTGTAATTGAATGTAAAAAAATAAAGTCCAAACAAAACCTCAACATTGTTATTGTTGCTATTCTGCTTGAACCTTATATAAATTAATGGAAGTAACACTCCCTATAGCCACATAAAATTAGTCCACAAAGGAGTAATTAAACTTAACTTCATCCATTATTCTTTCGCTATGATCATTAAGCACTTTAACTGAAAATGTGTTTTCGCCTTCATTAAAATCACTCTTGTAACAAGAAAAAAGTACTAAAGAAGCTTCGCTCTTTTTTCTTATTTTTTTTCCATTTATACTTACTTCGTATTCATTAGCCACCTTATTAGGTTTTTTCCACTGAAATATGTCAAATGTTGACCCTACTGCAACTTTTTTTAAACTTAAGCGCTGATTTTTTTTGGTTAATGATTGAACTGTTTTTTTTGTTTTTAGTAATAATTCCTCCATGGTAATAATTTATTTTGATTAAAGTTTAACTATTTAAAAGAGGGGGTAATGCATCTAAAATATTTTACTTCAATACATTATAAGCGCAAAATATAATCTTAATACAGATTATTTCTAGTAATTTACTTTTTTAACACACTGAAATCGACGATAAGCATAATTTATATGTTAAGAGGTATTTTAATTTAAAATTTATAGGACTAAAATTAAAAAAAGCCCACTGAATGGGCTTTGTTTATAATAATCTTCTTTGTGTTTTTTTATTAAGTTATTGTTTAGATTCGTTTTACGAAGTAATATTATTGATAAATGGGTAGTCTTATCTTTATTTATACCAATTGAAACACTTTATCCATTTCAATCCATTTCTCACCATTTTTGGCCCAAGGTAAACCTTGTTGGTATTTCCACATTAATTGCTCCCATTCTTGCACTTTTGGATTATTGGCATCCATGGATGCCTTTTTATTAGGATCAAAAGTTTCATCACATTCCATAATCATAAACATACGATTTCCCGAAAGGTAAATTTGCATATCCACTATTCCAGCGTCCTTAATACTGGCTGTAATTTCGGGCCATGCATTTCCTGGAGCATGATATTCCTTATATTCTGCAATTAATTTAGGGTCGTCCTTTAAATCGCAAGTAAGACAGTATCTTTTTGTTTTCATAGTATAAACTAATTATTGATTATCAACTTTTGAAGCATAAAGCCCATAAAGAGCTACTACCGAAATACAAATTAAAGGCATTATGAATGAAAACTTCACTTCGGGCACACCCATAATTAACGTATCGGCAAGATTTGAACCACCCACATCAATAATTAACCCTTGTATGGGCGGAAAAATAGCCCCACCAACTATAGCCATTACTAAAAAAGCAGAACCGACCTTAGCTTCATCCCCCATGTCTTTTAATGCAATTCCATAAATGGTTGGGAACATAATTGACATAAATAAAGAAATACATACTAATGAAATTAACCCAGGCATGCCTGGCAATACAATAGCTCCTACACAACAAACCATGGCCAACACAGCAAATAGTGTAAGTAATTTTGGTGCTTTTAATTTACTTAGCAATGCCGTTCCTAAAAAGCGTCCACCCAAAAAGATTCCCATAGCTATTATATTCATATAAGTGGCATTTAAATCTGTCCCAGCCGATTCGTTCATGTATTGAACGTACTGATATATGGCAGTCCAACACATAATTTGAGCGCCAACATAAAACATTTGGGCTAATACTCCTGGAAAAAATGCTTTTTTAGAAAAAACCCTTTTTAAAGATTCCTTAAATGTTAGGGCTTCAAATTTTTGCACTGTCGGTATTTTTGTAAAAGCGATAATGGCAAGAATAATCAATACCACTACACCAATACCTAAATATGGGTAACTTATAATACTTAAATCTTCGGTTTTAATTGCTGCTTTTGTTGCAGTGTCCAAAGCGGCATAAGTTTCATCATTATAATCTGCCGATTTAATTTGGCTAAGTACAACAAATTGCGCAATCATCATTCCCGAAATAGAACCTATTGGATTAAATGACTGTGCCAAATTTAAACGTTGTGTAGCTGTTTCTGGAGCACCTAAAGACAATACCAAAGGATTTGAAGTGGTTTCCAAAAGCGCCAATCCACATGTAATCACGTAAAGGGAAATCAAAAAGAAGGCATATTCTTCAAATAAAGCTGCTGGATAAAATAAAAATGCTCCCAATGCATATAACGATAGCCCTAGTAAAATACCTGATTTATAACTGAATTTTTTTATAAATAAAGCCGCAGGTATCGCCATACAACCATAGCCAAAATAAAAGGCAAATTGAACTAAATAAGCTTGAAACCAACTCAACTCAGGCATTACTTTTTTAAATGCAGTAACCATTGGGTTGGTGACATCATTAGCAAAACCCCATAATGCGAATAAAGAAGTGATGATAATAAAAGGAAACAATAACTCTTTACTCACAAGAGGAGTCTTTTTGGTATTCTCCATAATAATTTGGTTTAATTTTTTAACGAAAACGTTTTCTAGTTATTCTAAAAAAATCCTTCCTCATATAAGAAAAAGGATTTTAAAATTTTACTCGGTAAGCAATGAACGATCCAAATGAACATAACCCCCATCCACAGTAATAAATTGACCTGTGGTATGTGATGATTTTTCTGAAATAGTGAACAAACACTGATCGGCTATTTCCTGTGGGGTAGTCATACGATTTTCTAAAGGAATCTTTTTTACTATAGACTGTAATTTCTCATCACCATTCTCCAGAGTTTTTATCCAAGTTTCATAGGCTGGAGTCCAACTTTCTGCTATAATAATGGCATTAGATCGTATTCCAAACTTTATCAAATCCACAGCCCATTCACGAGTTAATCCCAACACTCCTCCTTTTGATGCTGCATAACCCGAAGTACCTCCTTGACCAGTAAGGGCTACTTTTGACCCAATATTTAAAATATTCCCTTTTGCCTTTTTAAGCATAGGCAAGCAATATTTTGCCATGGCAAAAAAGCTAACCATATTTAATTTTAAGGAGTACATAAAATCATCTACAGAAGCATCCAAACCAGCACCATCATTAACACCTACATTATTAATTAAGGCATCTATATGTCCATATTTTTTTTTAATTAGTGTCGCCGCAGCTTCTATTTGAGTATGATCGGAAAGATCTGTTTTTACAAATAAAGCGTCGATCCCCTTATCCTTTAATTCTTTTTCATAGCCAAAACCACGATCATTTCTACATACAATCACAGGGATAGCACCTTCATTTGCTAATGCTTGCACAATAGTTTCACCAATACTACCCTTAAGTCCTGCCGCTCCGGTAACTACGACTATTTTATCTTTTAATTTTAAATCCATGTAAGCTTTAAACTATAGGTCTTGGCAAGTAAGCATTAACCTAATTAATACTAGTTTGATTATACTCAAATAACCAAAAAAATTCTTTTTATCAATTTACTACAATGAATAAAATTCAATGGCGTTTTTTCCGTAAATTTTCTCTTTTTCTGAAGCAGAAAAATTTTCAGTATACGTATCAATAATTCCTTTTACCTCTCCATAGGTCCATTCAATTAATGACACTGGCCAATCGGATCCATACATTACCCTATCCACACCAAATAATTCCATCACGTTATCTAAATAGGGAACAAAATCCTCTTGCTTCCAACCTTTCCAATCTGCCTCGGTCACCATTCCCGAAAGTTTACAACTCACGTTTTCATGTGCTGCAAGCTCTTTCATCCCTTTCTTCCAATCGTCAATTTGACCTTCTTTAATATTGGGCTTGGCTATATGATCAATAACAAACTTTTGGTTTGGGTGTTTTTGCACCGTATACAAAGCAGCATGTAATTGCGATGGGTAAATTAAAATATCATAAGTAAACCCAAACTTTTCTAATTGACTAATTCCATTCTGAAAATTAGACCACATCATAAAATCCACATGAGGCTCATCTTGCACTACATGACGGAAACCTTTTATAATTTTTTCTTGCGCATAATGCTCTAAGCGACGCTCCACTTTTTTTGCTCTTAAGTCAACCCAACCTACTACTCCCTTTATAAAATCATGCTTTTGGGATTGCGTTATTAAAAAATTAGTTTCAGATTCGTGTTGATCTGCCTGTACGGCAACACAGCCATCAATTCCTTTATCCAGTAATTCCTTATGCAAATCTTCGGGTAAAAAGTTTTTTTTAATCGCCGACATCTGATCATTAATCCAGCTGTGCTTTACTTCGCAGTAATGCCAAAAATGTTGATGAGAATCTATTTTCATACGTTAAATTAAAAACAAAAAAATTGTAAAAGTTTACAACTTTCAAATATGATTTATTTAAGTCTATAGTTGTGCTTCTTATGTTTATTTTATTACCTCATATAGTTAAGGGCCTACTTAAACATTCTTTAAGAAACTGATAATCCCTTTATTTTCTATGGCTACCAAAGCTTTTTCAATAAAAGAAACTAAGCCCTTGTATTGAGTTAAATTAGCACCAAATACCTTTTCATTAACTAATACATTTTCCGCTAAATTAGCCATCGTTTGCGTTTTGGAATCCACTTTAGCCCATTCTTCTTTAAAAAATTGAAGTAGGGTTTTATCATCATTTAATACGATGGTTTCTCCATTAAATTCTCCTTTATAAAAACGAATTAAGCAAGCTAATGAAAATGCTATTCGTTTAGGAAAACGTCCTTCATTCAATTGAGCAAATTCGGCAAAAGCAGGCAATAAACGAGCACTAAATTTTGATGTACTGTTTAACGAAATATCAATTAAAAAATGTTTTAACGTAGGATTTTTAAAGCGATCTATAACAGCAGTTATAAAGGCATCTACTTCCTGTTCCGAAAAATCTGTTAACGTAGGTTTCACTTCTGTAGAAAGTAAGTCTAAAATATGATTTTTAACTAACTCATTATCCATACTTTCTTTAACCGTTCGTAGTCCAGCTAAGTAAGCTAAAGGGACTAATGAAGTATGTGCTCCGTTTAAAATACGCACTTTCATTTCTCGGTACGAAGAAAGCGCATTGACAAACTGCACATTTAATTTTGTTTTAGAAAAAGGCAATTCTTTTTGAATAAAACTAGGTGCTTTTATAACCCAACTATGATAGTCTTCCCCGGCAACTAATAGTGGATCATTAAATCCTATTTTTTCATTAATTTCTTGAGCACGATCTTTAGGGTAACCCGAAACAATACGATCCACTAAAGTGCTACAAAAATGATTGTGTTCCGTTATCCAATCCTGAAAGTCAAAGCCTAAATTCCATTTAGATGCATATGCCAAAATTGTTTTTCTTAAAACATCCCCATTATCTTCGATTAATTCACAAGGTAGTAATACACATCCCTTATCAGCAGCTCCATTAAAATGAGTAAATCGATGATGCAACCACAACGTTAATTTTGCTGGAAATTCATGCGGAGGTGTATCTGTAATTTGATCCTCTTTTGAAAATTTTATCCCCGCTTCGGTAGTATTTGAAATTATATAACGCATTTCGGGTAGTTCGGCTGTTGCCAGAAAAGTTTCCCATTCTAGATAAGGCTGAATAACCCGACTTACCGACTCAACTAAGCTTACTTCGGATGTTAACTCCCCATTACGAACACCGTCTAAAGCTACATGAAACAAACCTTCTTGCGCTCGTAATTCTGAATAATCCCCACGCTTAGTAGGCTTAACCACTACAATACTGCCTCCAAAATCAGTTTGTTTATTTAGTACGTCAATCATCCAATCGCAAAAAGCTCTCAAAAAATTCCCGCCTCCAAATTGAAGTATACGCTCTGGGTATTGTACCGGTTTGTTGGTTGTATTTCTATTTAATGTTTTCATATTAGTTGGTAGTTATGAGTTGTCGGTTTGGAATTGTCAGTTGTGAGTTGTCAGTGATGAGGTTAATCTATTTTTTTGAAGAATTTAAAAAATTCTCACAACTCCCAACTACCAACCCACAACTAGTCTATAGTGATACGCCTCGTTTCCAAGGAATAAAATCGTTTTGGCCTTTTGTGTCTGCTTTGGCTTGTGTTTCACCGCTAGCTACTTGTATAATGTGTTCCAATACTTTTTCGCCCATCGTTCGAATCGTATCTTCGCCACTAATTACTGTTCCGGCATTAATATCAATAATATCATTCATACGCTCAAATAAAGCAGTGTTACTTGACATTTTTAATACTGGTGTAATGGGGTTTCCGGTTGGTGTTCCCAAACCTGTAGTAAAAACAATCATATTACAGCCACTCCCTGCCAAACCCGTGGTACTTTCAACATCGTTACCTGGTGTACATAATAAATTGAGCCCTGGCTTTTCAATTTTTTCGGTGTAATCCAATACAGAAACTACGGGTGATGTGCCTCCTTTTTTTGCAGCACCTGCAGATTTCATCGCATCGGTAATCAATCCATCTTTTATATTTCCTGGTGAGGGATTGTTTTCAAAACCCGATCCAGCTTCAACAGCTCGTTGCGAATAGGTTTTCATTATGGAAGCAAACTTATTGGCATCCTCACTCGTTTCGCAACGATTAATAATTTCTTGTTCTACTCCATTTAATTCTGGAAATTCTGATAACACTGGCGAACCTCCTAAAGCGGTTAATAAATCTGAGGCATAACCTAAGGCAGGATTTGCTGAAATACCTGAAAAACCATCGGAACCACCGCATTCCAAACCAAGAATTAATTTACTCAAGGGGGCTGGTTGTCTTTGAATTTTATTGGCTTCGGTTAAACTTACAAAGGTATGTTTTACCGCTTCTTCTATAAGATGACGTTCACTTTTACTTTGTTGTTGCTCTAAATAATGTATAGGTTTTTCACAATTTGGATCACGATCGGCTATGGCTTTTTGCAACATATCAATTTGAGCATTTTGACAACCCAAACTAAATATAGTTGCTCCAGCAACATTCGAATTGGTAATATATCCGGCTAATAGGTTACACAAGGTTTCCGAATCTTGACGAATGCCTCCACAGCCTCCATCGTGTGTTAAAAATTTAATTCCATCCACATTTGGAAACAATCTGTTTTTAGATAATTCTTCCTTGGTAGTAATGATATCTGTTTCCAGTATGGCTTCCGCAGAAGCGCCTGCTTTATATTTATCAATTAAAGCGGCGGTATTTACCGCAAAATCTTTTTTTGTTTCGTAGCCCAATACATCCAACAATGCTCCTTCAAGTACATCCACATTTCTGTTTTCACAAAAAGTTAATGGAATCACTAACCAATAGTTACGAGTACCTACACTGCCATCCTTTCGATAAAAACCATTAAAGGTACGCTCCTTAAATTTTGAAATATCTGGCACTGACCAATCCTGTTTTTTTTGGTCCGCATTATACACCGCCGAAGCATGTTTTATGTTTTTAGTAGTAATGGCTTCACCTTGCTTAATTGGTATTATTGCTTTTCCTACAAGCACACCGTACATAAAAATTTGATCCCCTACAACAAAATCATGCAAAGCAAATTTATGCTTTTGCTGAATGTCTTGTTTTAACGTAAACGTACACCCTGCTATATCGACAAAGGTATTTTTAGGCAATGTGTGAATAGCAACAATAATGTTATCCTTCGGATCTATTTGGGCGTACTGGTTTGTCATGTTTTTAATCTTAAGTGATTATTTATTTCCAACAAAAAACCCTTTTGAATATCCTTATTTTACAATTGAGGACAACCAAAAGGGCTCATATTTATGTTTTGTTTCTACCTATGACTTAAATTCGAATTATGTATTAAAAATTCTAATCCATAATACAGGTTAAAAAGCATATAGCAAAAAGTCAAATTATCCTCTTACTTTTTTAATTGTTGCTATAGCTTGAGCAACTGTTTTTTGTAAACCATCGAAATCGCGATCCGCTAATATTTGTTTACTAATTAACTGAGATCCCATACCAACACAAGTTACTCCGGCATCAAACCATTCTTGTAAATTTGATTCTTCGGTAGTTACACCACCAGTAGGCATAATTGATGTCCATGGCTGAGGACCTACAATACCTTTAACAAATTTAGGTCCGTATAAATTTCCAGGGAATAACTTTACGATTTCGCAACCTAATTCTTCGGCTCTTGCAATTTCAGTTAGGGTTCCACAACCAGGATTCCAAGCTACTTTGCGTCGATTACACACCATTGCAATATCCTCGCGCAATACTGGAGTCACAATAAAGTTTGCTCCTAATGACATGTATAATGAGGCTGCGGCTGCATCGGTAACAGATCCTACTCCCATAATCATTCCTGGTAATTCGGCAATCGCATATTTAGTTAATACTGCAAAAACTTCGTGAGCAAAATCACCACGTGCTGTAAACTCTAATAAACGAGCTCCACCATCGTAACAAGCTTTTAATACTTTTTTACCTAATTCGATATCCGGGTGATAAAATAAAGGAACCATTCCTGTTTCCTTCATTACCTGAGCTACTTCTATTCTTGAAAATTGTGCCATTTTTTTTAGTTTTTAGTTTTTGGTTACCAGTTGTTAACCAAAACTATATTAGTTATTATATTAAAAATCCCTTTTCGGGAAATTAGGAGTTAGTTATCGATCTACTTTAGCTGAACCGTCACTTGCTATAAAGTTTAATACTTCTTCCTTTGATGCTCTATTAACATCACCAAAAATAGTATGCTTAATTACACATGCCCCAGTTGCAAAAGCAATGGCTTTTTCTAAATCATCTGCATATTCAATTAACCCATATATTAAACCTCCCATAAAGGCATCACCTGTACCAACACGATCAACCACTGGCGTAATCTCATTTAAACGTGCTCTGTACATATCGCCCTTATTATAAAGTAGACCACCTATGATTTGATGTGACGCATTTAATGAATTACGGTAAGTCATTGCCATAGTTTCCAAATTAGGAAGCATTTTATGTATTTTGGCAAAGCTCTTCTTGGCATCCACATCCACCGTATAATCTGGATCTATTTTTTTTTCACCTAACATAAACAATGCCGTATCCACATCACCTAAAATGACATTACTATAACTTAACAATTCTGGCATTACCTCCTTAGGGGATTTCCCATAATTCCAAAGTTTTTTTCTGTAATTTAAGTCTGTTGAAATTATTAAGCCTTTAGATTTTGCTGCTTTAATTCCTTCTAAACATACTTCGGCAGCATTTTCAGATAATGCGGGTGTAATTCCACTCCAGTGAAACCATGTAGCTCCATCTAAAACTTTATCCCAATCTATATCTCCTTTTTTAATTTGAGAAATAGCCGAGTCGTCACGATCGTAAACCACCGCACTATTTCGACCCGAGGCTCCGTTTTCAAGAAAATAAAGCCCTAAACGCTTTCCTTGACGTAAAATATGTTTATGACCAACCCCAAAACTTCGAATAGTATTCATGGCACAATCACCAATGGCGTTAATAGGAATTGCCGTTACAAATTCGGCATTAGCACCATAATTAGCTAATGAAGCCGCTACGTTAAATTCACCTCCTCCATAAATTACCTCAAATGAGGTTGCTTGACTAAAGCGAAGGTTGTTTGGAGGTGAAAACCTTCCTAATATTTCACCGAATGTTATTACTTTATGCATCATAAAAAAAGTTGGCTTTGCTAAGAATAATTTCAAGTAACATTATTTTTTCACTTGACATTTCTTACTGATCAAATATGTTTTAAAAAAACCTTGGCAAATTTCCGAAAATTAATTCGATTTAAAAATCTACAGTCGCTTTAATTACACCTGTTTCTGGTTTTGTCCAACTATCGAAATTAGCAATCATTTCCGTAAAAGAGACATTATGTGTAATAAATGAATCGGTTGGAAATTGATCCAATACCTTAATCACATGTTCAAAATCTTCTCTTGTGGCATTACGACTACACATTAATGTAGTCTCTTTGGCATGAATTTTAGGATGTGTAAACACCAACTCTCCTTTGGATAAGCCTACTAAAACATACCTTCCGCCATGAGCCATATAATCTGTACCAACTTCTAAAGCCCCTTTAAATCCTGTGGCATCAAAAACGGCTGTCGCCATATCATTATTAGTAATTTCGGCAATTTTATCTTGAGCATTATCTGAAACATTGATTACATAATCTGCACCAATTTCATTTTTTGCATATGCTAACCGATCATTATTAACATCAAGTGCAATTACTTTTGCTCCTGCTATTTGTGCTAACTTAATCATTCCAATTCCGATGGGACCACAACCAACTATGACCACAAACTCACCTTGAGTTACTGCAGCTCTCCGAATGGCATGTGCACCTATAGCTAAAGGTTCCACAATAGCCATTTGATCGTAAGTTAAATTATTTGCAGGCAACAATAAATCCTGTCTAACGCTAATGTATTCTTGCATACCTCCATCGGAATGCACTCCTAATACACTAATGTTTGTGCAACAATTTGTTTTTCCTTTACGACAAGCAATACATGTTCCACAACTTACGTATGGCATAATTACTACTTTGTCACCCGATTTTAAACCTGCTTTATTTGCTCCTATTTCTACAATTTCTGAAGCTAATTCGTGCCCCAAAATCCTAGGATAAGTAAAGAATGCTTGATTTCCAGAATAGGCATGCAAGTCCGTACCGCAAATTCCCACTTTTTTAACTTTAAGCAATGCCTCTCCTTCCTTTCGAACAGGCTGCTCCTTTTCCTTTAAAAGAAATTCACCTGGTTGCTCGCAAACTATATATTTCATTTTAATTGTTTTTTCTTATGAATTAGGTATTTAATTCTAATAGGTTTTAAAATTAGAAAAACGCACTCCAAAAAGGAGTACGTTTCTTTGTGTACAAAAACTCAACATAATTTTTTTCTACACTAAACTATTAAAATAGAAATACAGCTAAATAATCTGAAACTAAACTACTTTGTAATTTCTAGTACGTGAGCAAAATCTCCCGATTTTTCGCCAAGCTTAGTTACCACTAATCCTTCTGGACTTTGCTTAAATTCCAACTTGGCATCGCTCCCCAATAAACGTACATTTTTAATAGTTAAACCTTTTGAATACTCATTTGATAATCCCAAAGATGTAATAGTCACTTTACTATCCTTAGGCCAAGCCATCATTATAGCATACAATTTATCACCTTTTTGAGTAAAACGAATGTCTTGCCCAGAAAAGGCTTTATTTTTTCCTTCAGAGTGATGCCCTTTCTTCACTTCGGTAGGCCCCTCTCCAAAAGTTTTCCAATATTTAGTTCCATAAATGGCCTCACCATTAACTTTTAACCAATCTCCCATTTCCAACAGAATCTTTTTTTGATCATCTGGAATAGTTCCATCCGCTTTTGGACCAACATTTAACAATAGATTTCCATTTTTAGAAACTATATCAACTAAATCATCAATTAATTGATTGGTATCTTTTGACTCCCAATTAGACACATGACACCATGAATTTTTACCAATAGATGTATCTGTTTGCCATGGCAATTTTCGAATTCCAGGTAATTTCCCTCTTTCTAAATCATAAATAACCGTTCCCTCTGGAAAAGCTTCATGATCAAAATTTTTATCCTGAAGCACCACCTCTTTACCCCATTCAATTCCTTTATTGTAGTAATAAGCTGCTATTTTTGGACGATACTCTTTAAATGCTGGTCGATCTAACATAAAATCAAACCATAAAATATCTGGTTGATAGTTATCAATTAAATCTAAAGTACGTATCCACCATTCTTTCTTAAATTCTTCGGAAACTGGTTCTTTTAAATCTTTTCCTTTTTTTGAATATAAATCTGCATATTGAGGATCCATAGTGTCAAAATGATCTTTTTTATTATAAAAAGACCAGTTAAATGCATAATGGGATGACGCCCCCATTATTAACCCCTTACTACGACCTGCTTTAAAAAGCTCACCCAAAACATCACGCTTAGGCCCCATATTTTTAGCATTCCATCGTGTAGTTTTTGATGCATACATAGCAAATCCATCATGGTGGTCAGCAACAGGAACTACATATTTTGCACCAGCGGCTTTAAATAAATCGATCCATTCATCGGCATTAAATTTTTCCGCCTTAAACATAGGAATAAAGTCCTTGTAACCAAACTCCTTTTGATCTCCAAAAGTTTTTTTATGATGCAAAAATTCTTTTGTTGGCCCTAATTTACCTGGGTTTAATTGCGCTGAAAAATTAGCTGTGTCCATGTACATATGTCTCGGATACCATTCTGATCCATATGCAGGCACCGAATAGGCTCCCCAGTGAATAAAAATTCCAAATTTCTGTTCATTAAACCATGTCGGATCTTTGTAATGCTTCTTTATTGACTCCCAATTAGCTTCATACAAAGGCTTAGTTTCCACATCGGCACTCAACACCTTTTTAGCTTCTTGCTTACAAGAAACCATCCCCAATATACTCATCATTAAAACGAGTAACATTCCATTTACATTCATAAGTAGTGTATTTTAACCCAATGATACGCAAAAGTTGTAATAATACTTGTGTCTTAATGCCACAAATAGACTAAATACGACCACAAATGATTTAACATATATGTTTTTAAGCGATAAAAATGAGCAGTATATAAGTTATTTGAATGAAAATAGTGACTATAACGATTTAGTTATTATATTTACCGTTACAATTTTTTAATTTTGTGTACAACAAAAGCTCAACATAATAAAAAGTTGTATCATTTACTAAGTTTTAATTTATGCTCAAAATGTCGATGATAGTGGAAAATATATTTTTTACTATATAACAACTAACAACTACTTAGTAAACAGAAAAAAAAGGCTACTCATTATATATAGGTAGCCTTTTTATTTTCTATAATCACAAAAAAACTATCCTTTTATGAAAAGTTAAAAAGTCATTTTTATTAGATAACTTTGGTATCGTATATTTCTACATATTAGTAATGCCCTTTTAACCCCAAAAACCCAACATTGAAAAATACAACTGCTTTTACCGTTTATGATGCTGCAGCCGGGTCTGGAAAAACATACACCATTGTAAAAAATTATCTGCTAAAAATTTTAGCCAACCCAAACAAAAATAGATATAAACAGATTTTAGCAGTTACATTTACCAATAAAGCAGTTTCGGAAATGAAGCATCGTATTTTAGAAAGCCTTGATGGGTTTTCAAAAAAAGATACGCCAGAGTCAAACAAAAGTATGTTTTCTGAAATTGCTAAAGAATTAGCCATTTCTGAAGATGCGCTCCGTAAAAAGTCAAAAAAAACACTTCATTATCTTTTACACAACTACACCTCGTTTAGCGTACAAACTATTGATAAATTTACACAATCAGTCATTAGAACCTTTGCTTACGATTTGGGACTTGATAGTAACTTTGAAATTGAACTTGATCAAAAAAAATTATTAGAAGTCGCCATTGATGACCTTATAGATAAAGTTGGAGACAACAAACAAATAACCAAAACTATACTCGATTTTACAAAAGCAAAAATTAACGATGATGCCGCATGGAATATCAAACGTAGCTTATTGGAAATTGCTCAAATTATTTTTAATGAAGATGATATCCTTCATATTAAAAATCTAAGCAGCCACCCTTTTGAAGATTTTAAAACTCTTGACAACAACTTAAAGAACAAGTTTAAATCCAATAAAGAGCAAATAACTACCTTATCCAAAAACCTACTTGATACTTTTGAGAAAAATGGAGTGATTTCAGAATTTACCAGCGGATACATCCCTAAACACTTCACTAATTTAATTAAAAAAGGCACCGAAGAATTTAGTAAAGCAAAATGGAAACAAGATATTGAACACACCTCACTTTGCGCCAAAAGTAAAAGTGATTTTATCAAAGAAACATTAGAAAGCTTACGCCCTAAAATTATAAGTGTGTTTAACGAAACTAAAAGACTTGTTTTTGAAAATCAATTTTTAGAACGTATTCTAAAAAACATCACCCAAATGTCATTACTTAAAAGTGTAAATGACGGTTTAGAAAAACTAAAAAAAGAAAAGCAACTACTCCTAATTTCAGATTTTAATAAACTCATTTTTGAAACCATAAAAGACCAACCAACTCCTTTTATATATGAACGTCTTGGTGAACGTTACAAAGATTTTTTTATTGATGAGTTTCAAGACACTTCAATAATGCAATGGCAAAACTTATTCCCTTTGTGTGACAATGCGGTATCATCAATTAACGAACAAACTAATGAAACAGGAAGTGTAACCATTGTTGGCGATGCCAAACAAGCTATTTACAGGTGGAGAGGTGGGAAAGCTGAACAATTTATGGATTTAAGTAATTTAGATAGTCCATTTTCTAACCCTACAAAAAACACCATTCAACTTGACACAAATTACAGAAGCTATTCTAATATTATAGATTTTAACAATAGCTTTTTTTCCTATTTATCCCAATTTTTCTCTTTTGAAGGTTATAAAGAATTATTTATCAAAGGAAACAATCAAAAAGCAAATTCTCGCCAAGGTGGATTCGTTCAATTCGACTTTATAGAAGCTTTAAACACAGATGAAAAAAACGAATTATACCCTAACAAAGTCCTTGAAAATATACAAAAGATTACTAGCCAAGGATTTTCACTTAAAGACATTTGTATTTTAGTAAGAAAAAATAAAGAAGGTGTTGTAATTGCTGATTATTTAAATCAACACAAAATACCTGTTATATCTCAAGAGGTTCTTTTAGTTAAAAATGCTAATGAAGTTATACTACTTATAAATCTAGCTTATTTTTCCTTACATCAAAATGATAAAAAGAAAAAGCTTGAATTCCTTAAAGCATTAGCCATGCAATTAGAAATAAATGAAGTTAATTCATTTTTACAAACCTACATTCCATTAAATCCCGATCAAATTTCAAAAAGATTATTAAAACACAATATAAATGTCGACTTTGATTCTTTTGATCACCAATCTCTTTTTGAAGCCTTTGAACTACTTTTAATCAACTTCAAGCTTGACCAAAAACCAAATTCAAATCTTCAATTTTTTATGGATTTTGTTTTTGAATATTCACAAAAACAAAATTCTGGTATTAATGAATTCTTATCCACATGGGAAACAAAAAAAGATAAGCTGAGCATTATAATTCCTCAAGAAAAAGATGCCATACAGATTATGAGTATTCACAAATCTAAAGGCTTAGAGTTTCCTGTAGTAATTTATCCCTTTGCCGACACCGAAATTTACAAACCACAGCCTAATCATGTTTGGTCAGCGATTAATACGCTTTCGGGTACCTTTCAAGAAGCTTATATTAATTACAATGAAAAAGTTTTTACCCAATATAGCTTAAAAACCAAAACTCAAGCAACACATATAAAACAACTACAAGAGCTAGACAATTTCAATATTTTATATGTAGCATTAACAAGAGCTAAAGAGCAATTGTACATTATTAGCAACCACAAAAAAAACGGAAGAAATCCTGAAAATAGTTTTCAAAGCTTTTTTAAAAATTATTTATCCAATACTGAAAAGTTTGAAAGCATTAGTGATAATAGCTATCATTTTGGAAATTCTTCAAAACAGTCATTACCTAGTAAAAAATCACAAAATATTTCCTCAACATTAACTTCTTTTATATGTACCAATAAAAATAAGCGTCAAGTCACTCCCATTACAACTTCAACATTAACTAGCGACCAACAAGAATCATTAAATATTGGGTTACTTACTCATGAGTTAATGTCAAAAATATATGACCGAAATGATGCAAAAAAAAAATTAGAGCAATTTAAAAAAAGGAAAGACATCTCGATTCAAGAATATAACATTATAGAAAACAACGTAACTTCTATTTTAACTCACCCAACACTCGACAGCATATTTAATAAGAAAAATCAAATTTTTAATGAACGAGATTTTATATTAAAAAATGAAATCTTGAGACCAGATCGCGTTGAAATTTCAGAAGACAATACCGTTGTAATAATTGATTATAAAACTGGAGTAGAACAAAAAGAACACCTTCTACAAGTCACTAAATACGCATCAATTTTTGAAGAGCTTGGCTTTAAAATCATAAAAAAAATGTTAATATACACTGGAAACACAATAAAAATTAACAAATTCTAACGCAGGTACTAATTTCATTAACACTAGTGTTTACAGGCATTTAGCATTTTTTTATAAAATAAAGCTTGTAAATTCTAGACAAAGTGTTTTGTTAGTTAAATTTAACCTGTTACATTTGTTAGTAATAACACTTAAATTAATCATACATATTAATATGAAACATCTTAGTAAAATTATTGCTGCTGCCCTTATAGGGTTACTGTTTAGTACAGCTAATGCACAAGACGCAAATCATCCATGGGCAATTTCAGTTGGAGTAAATGCAGTGGATTTTTTCACAGAATCAGAATTAAATGCTTTAGATCCTGATGATTTTAATATCCTTCCTGCCATTTCTAAACTAACAGTAGGCAGACATATTAAAGGTGGTTTTTATGGTAGTATTTCTGGATCATTAAACAAAATTGATAAAATAGGTCTTGCTGGCGTGCAAGGTGGCTTAGTTAATGTTGACGACCTAGCTTATTTTGCAGTCGATGGAGCTTTAAATTACAGCTTTAGAAATTTAATTAAGAAAGACGGAACTGGATGGTTTGATCCAAGTTTATCATTAGGTGCTGGATATTTCTGGTTAGAAGATGAAGGTAGATTTTCTTTAAACCCTGGAGCTGGAGTTGATTTTTGGTTAACTGATAATTTCGCTATTTCCTTAAGTACCATGTACAAAGGTGTAATTAGCGAATATGATGAACCTAGCGAAAGCGTGACTATTGGTAACGACACTTTCCAAACTTCACACATGCAACACACAGCTGGAGTTAAATTTGCTTTTGGAGGAACTGACACTGACGGTGACGGTGTATATGATAGCAAAGACGAATGTCCTGAGGTTGCTGGTTTAAAGCAATTCAACGGATGTCCTGATACAGATTTAGATGGAATTAAAGATGCTGACGATGCTTGTCCTGATGTATTTGGACCTGCTGAACTTAACGGATGTCCTGATAGTGATCAAGATGGTATAGCTGATAAAGATGACGCTTGTCCTGATGTTAAAGGAACTGCTGCTATGAAAGGTTGTCCTGATACTGATGGAGATACTGTTCCTGATAACTTAGATAAATGTCCGAATGAAGGTGGTCCAGTTTCTAATAACGGATGTCCTTACCTTGACAAAGATAATGACGGTGTATTAGACAAAGACGACAAATGTCCTGAAGTACCTGGTATTGAAGCAAACAATGGATGTCCTGAAGTTAAAAAGGTAACTGCTGAAGTTCAAAAAACATTGAATGAATACGCAAAAACAATCTTATTTGATACAGGTAAGTCTTCAATCAAGACTCAGTCTGAAGCTGTATTAGGAGACATCATCAATATTTTAAAAGAATATCCTGATGCTAAATTTACTGTTGAAGGACATACTGATAGTGTTGGTAGCGCTAGCTCAAACCAGAGATTATCTGAATCTAGAGCTGCTTCTGTTAAGGCTTACTTAATTGGTAGAGGTATTTCTCAATCAAGATTAAGCTCTGTAGGATACGGAGAAGCTAAACCAATTTCTTCAAATGCTACTAAAGCAGGTAGAAAATTAAACAGACGTGTTGAGATTAACTTAGTAAGATAAGCTAAACTTTAAATCACATCATTAAATAAAAAAAGCGCTTTCCAATTTGGAAAGTGCTTTTTTTATACCCAAAAACTAATAATACACAAAAAATTACCTGCTAATAATCAAAATATGTCAATTTTACCTTAAAACAGGTCAAAATCGCTTTAAATAACATATAAAATTGTTTTTAGTTAAAATTATATAATACTTTTGCAATCTGTAAATTGTTAATTTTAAACAAACAAAAATGAAAGTAGCTGTAGTAGGTGCTACCGGAATGGTAGGTACTGTGATGTTAAAAGTATTGGAAGAAAGAAATTTTCCTGTAACAGAATTAATTCCTGTTGCTTCAAAGAAATCTGAAGGAAAAAAGCTTTTATTCAAAGGCAAGGAATATCCTTGTGTTATACTTGAAACTGCAGTTAAAATGAAACCGGACGTCGCTTTATTTTCCGCAGGTGGAGACACCTCTTTGGAATGGGCTCCAAAGTTTGCTGAAGTAGGCACAACTGTAGTTGACAACTCTTCGGCATGGCGTATGGATCCTACTAAAAAATTAGTAGTTCCCGAAATTAACGGAAATGTATTAACAGAAGAAGATAAAATTATTGCAAACCCAAACTGCTCTACTATACAATTAGTAATGGCTTTGGCTCCTTTGCATGATAAATACAAAATGAAACGATTAATCATTTCCACATATCAATCTGTTTCTGGTACAGGTATTAAAGCCGTTCAGCAACTTGAGAATGAAACTAAAGGAATAGAAGGAGAAATGGCTTATTTGTATCCTATTAATAGGAATGCAATTCCTCATTGTGATGTTTTTCAAGAAAACGGATATACCAAAGAAGAAATGAAGCTTGTTAAAGAACCTAAAAAAATACTTGGTGATGATTCATTCAATATAACTGCAACAGCAGTGCGTATACCTACTGCTGGTGGTCACTCTGAATCAGTTAATGTTGAATTTGAAAATGATTTTGACGTTGCTGAGGTTAGAAAACTTTTATCAGAAATGCCAGGAGTTATAGTACAAGATAATTTGGATACTAACACTTATCCAATGCCTGCATTTGCTCATGAAAAAGACGAAGTATTTGTTGGACGTATCCGTAGAGATGAATCACAACCAAACACTCTTAATATGTGGATTGTTGCTGATAATTTACGCAAAGGTGCTGCCACTAATACCGTTCAAATCGCAGAATACTTAGTAGCTAATAAAATTTTACAAGCTTAATTAGATTCGATAATAAATTTAGATCTTAGATCTTAAATCAAAAAACCCCGAAATTTATTCGGGGTTTTTTAATGTCACAATTTTAAGCAAAATTTAAATCCTTATGTTCAGATTTAATTAATCAATAAATTTGACCGTTTTTAATATCGCCTCTAATTCAAAAACATAATCTCTTTTATTAATTGATGGCGCAAAAACAAAGCCCTCTAAAACGAGCAACCTATTTTTTTTTGTATCCTTAATCACATAGTTAACAAAAGGCCCTGCCATCCATTTGTTTTTCACCTCCCATGTCCCTCTAGTCTCATAAGTATCAAAATTTGCCATATTAATTTCCTTTATATAAGGAGAATACGCTGCTTCTGTTATAAAACGACCACCTTCATCAACAACTATATTATCTCCTCCGTAAGTATCTCTCATACTTATGATATTCTGCGTAATACTCAATGAGTCTTTAAAAAAGTTTAGCGGCACTTCATAGGCAGTTATATTCATAGTACCATGAGAAATATTTTTTCGAATCCAATAAAAATCCTTTGAAGCTTTTGCTACTCTATATGACTTAGGCGCGCTTAAACTTATCCCTAAATTTGTATCGAGTCCCTTAATTACTAAAGGAGTTTTCACCAACTGTTGCTTATTTAATATTTCAACAGCCTTAAATGTTTGTATAATTTCTGCTTTATGAGTTCTAAATGTATTAATTATTTCCTCATCTGTTCTACCAGAGATTACTATACCAATCTGTGGGCGGGCATACTTATTTTTTAAAATTTTAAAACCAACTTCTTTGTTATTCACAATTTTCAAAAAACAACGGGATTTGTTTGCAAAACCAGTAAAAGCAGTAGATGGCATTTGTCGTATGGTAAACATCGGCTCTTCCTGCGGAAGCCCCGGCACTGCGGCCGCCAAATTTTTACGAAGCACCTCTCCTATACCACCTTCCCAAAATCTATTATCCATCACTATCGTCAATGTATTGGGTCTACCCGAAGATCTCGCATATGCACCTTCATCTAAAACAACTTTATTTTCCTCCTTATTATTTTTACAAGCCATTACAGCAAATAAAACAAAACAAACTAAGCTTATCTTTTTAATCATTTTTTTAATTTTAAGCGCATTCCCGGCTTTAATCTATTTCCAGGTATATTATTCCATCTTTTCAAATTTTCGACACTCACACCAGCAAATTTTTGCGATATACTCCATAAAGAGTCTCCAGATTTAACCACATAAACATTTGAACTGGATTTTATAGCTTTTTTCTTAGTTGCCGCATAGGCATTTACTTTTCTAGGGTAAATTGTCAAATACTTACCTACTCTAATATTGTTATTTCTTAAACCATTCCATTTTTTAATTTGTGATACACGAACTCCAAATTTTCGAGCAATTAAACCTAAATAATCACCACTACGAATACGATACCTAATCTTGTTTTTAACTTCAAAAAATTGAGGCAAAGGCTTTTCTCTTTTATCATAGTCTTCCTTTGCTTTAGCATAGATCGCGTTTTCATTAGAAACAAAAGTACCCACCTTGTCCAATGGCATACGCAATGTGTAATCTTCCGAAGGTATGTGAGGAATAATATCCAATTTATATGATGGATTTAAAAATTGAAGCACTTCCATTTCTACATCCATCACCTCTGCCACTTGATCCAAACTTATTTGTTGCTTTACGCGAACGGTGTCCGTTTCAAAATAGGCAAATTCTGGTCGTTTTGGTTTAAAATTATGAAAATCGGAAAACTCAAAAATATACATTGTTGCCAAAAAAGCGGGTAAATATCCAGCGGTTTCTCTAGGTAAAAAAGGTCGTATATTCCAATAATTAGTATAACCACCACTCCTTCGAATAGCTTTAGTTACATTACCAGGGCCCGAATTATAGGAAGCCAATGCCAAATCCCAATCTCCAAATATCTTATAAAGCTTTGCTAAATATTTTGCCGAAGCTTCCGTTGATTTTATAGGATCCATGCGCTCATCCACATATGAACTCACATCTAAATCATATTCTTTTCCAGTTCCAAACATAAACTGCCATAAACCTGTGGCTCCTACTCTAGATTTTGCCCTTGGCTTTAATGCAGATTCCACAATAGCAAGGTATTTAATTTCTAATGGTAAGTCATATTTATCCAATACCTGTTCAAATAAAGGAAAGTAATAATCACTCAACGCCATTAAACGCTCCATGGATTGATGCCTGTTTTTTAAATAGTTTTTTATTACACTTTCTAAAGCGGGATTATATGCGACATTAAATGGCGTGTGTGCATTTAACTCTTCCAAATGTTTTTTTAGGGTCTCCGTAGGCAGGTTAACCACAAACTCAACGTTACTATAATCTTGATTAATTATGGTTTCATAAATCGTATCATACAAACTAGAGTTAAACAACTCTTGCTTCCATCGCTTGTCTAACTGTGCTAATGAAGGATGATCCTTTAAACCATTTTGAAAATCTGATTTTACACTCACATTAGATAAATCAAACTTTTTATGCGCTTTAAGCTTAGGCTCATTTAGATAGTCTAACTTAAGGTTATCCTGTTTTGATATGCTATCCTGTATTATTTCTCCCGAAAGGGAATTACTAGCGGAAACCTGGCTTGGTTGAATAACTGAAGAAACAGACTGCCCTTCTTGTAAAGACATTACTTTGGTTAGATCCAAGGAGTCTTTAGCTCTCTTCTTTTTTCTTTTAAATAAGTTTTTAAATTGCTTTTTAGAAGTCTTTTTCCCTTTAGTATCGATGGACAAGGAATCTTGAGCACAAATAAGTATTGGAAATAACAAAAAAACGGCAAGTATATTGGAATACTTTCTAATCATTTTATAGGAACTTTGAGTACCATGCCACCAGATGTTGCAAATTAATGGCGGCATGATTCAATAAAAAATCAAAATACTAAATTTATGTGATAAATAGCATCAAATGTTATACCGTTTTTTAACCCCATTACGGAATACTTTAATACTCACAATAAATAGTTAGTCTTTATTTATAGTATTTAGCCTTTGAAATTTTATTTTTCCCTCAAAATTTATGCTTTCCAACTAATGGATTTAGCCCAATCAGATAAACTCTGATTTTGTACTCCTAAAAGTTGTTGTGTTTCTTTAAAATTTTTATTTATTATTCTGTTACTATGATCCTCTAAATACCTGTATAAATTCGAAATTTCTTTACCTGCTAATTCTCCAAAAGCTGGTGTAATTTCTTTTTGAAAAGCATCTGGTGTTAGGCTAACAAAATTAATTTGCTCACCTACCTGTTCAGAAATCGCACTTGCAATTTCCTCTCCAGAAACTAAACTACCTCCAATTGATAATGTTTTTCCAGCTAGTTCTGGCTTATTAATTGCCAAGGCCGTAAACTTACCTAAATCCGAATGACTAATCCATGGAAATTTTTTTCCTTCTTTAACAGGATATGGAAATATCTTATGATTTAATATTACTGGCACTGACCAAGGAGCTGACGCATTGTCTAAATAGATGTCAGGAACTAAATTTATTACATTTAAACCCGACTCCTTAAACAAGTCTTTAATTAACACCTTTATATCTAGGGCTACTAATCCAGTTTCTTCCTCTGGCAAATCAAAACTTGAATTATAAACTACCAATTCAACATTGTTTGCTTTTGCAGCATTTATAAAGTTAGTCGCATACGTTTTAGCCACCTCTATATCAAACACTAGCGGACAAGTAAAAACGGCTTTATTCACCTCTTTAAATGCCTTAGACAAATCCTCAAGATTATTCAAACTACCAGACACTACCTCTAGCCCATCAAATGTTTGATTTGTTGCATCAAAAGATCGAGAAAGCGTAACCACTTTATCGCCAGCATTTATCAAACTTTGAGCAATTTTCATTCCTTGAAAACCGGTTGCTCCTGTTACGAATACTCTATTAGCCATTGTTAAATCATTTGTTCTTCTTCACGAATTTAACTTTAAAAAACGCACTTTACAAATGCCAAATAGCATGAGACCTACTTACCAAAAAGTTAGTTTTATTGCAAATCAAAGCTTTAGAGCCTAATTTTTTTTGAAAAAAAATTTAAACGATCCATTATCTTTTAAAAAAAACACAAAGGGCTATCCAAAAATGGATAGCCCTTTGTGTTTGAACTATAAAAATTTAACACTATTTATAGTTATTATGAAATTGCCTTAATACCTGGCAATACTTTTCCTTCCATATATTCTAATAAGGCACCACCCCCAGTTGAAACATAAGATACATCATTCCCAAAACCTAAATTATTAATTGCTGCAGCAGAATCACCACCACCAATTAAAGAAAATGCGCCTTTTGCAGTTGCATTTTTAACAGCATGTGCAATTGCAATAGTTCCGTGAGCAAAATTTTCCATTTCTGCCACACCCATTGGCCCATTCCAAATCACAGTTTTAGAATTCTCAATAATTTCTGCAAACTGATCTCTTGTCTCAGGTCCTATATCCAATCCTTCCCATTTTTCTGGTATCATTCCTCTTTTTACAGTTTGAATATTGGCATCATTAGAAAAATCATCGGCAATAACAGTATCTAATGGCAATATCATTTTAACATTATTCTCCTTAGCTCTTTCTAACAATTCCAATGCTAAATCCAATTTATCATCTTCACACAATGAAATCCCAATATCACCACCTAAAGCTTTCACAAAAGTATACGACATCCCTCCACCAATAATAATGTTATCGGCTATTGATAGTAATTTTTCAACAATTAAAATTTTATCAGAAATTTTAGAACCACCCATAATAGCTGTTACGGGAGCAACACCAGTTTCAAGTACTTTTTTAGCATTTACAATTTCAGCTTCAATTACATAACCCGCTCCTTTGTCTTCAAAAAACTCAGCTACAATAGCCGTCGAAGCATGTGCTCTGTGCGCAGTACCAAAAGCATCATTAATATAAATATCTCCTAATTTTGATAATTTCTCAGCAAAATCCTTATCACCAGCAGTTTCTTCTTTATAGTAACGTAAATTCTCTAATAATAAAATTTCACCCGGTTCAAGTTCGGCTGCCATTGCCTCAACATCTGCACCAATACAATCCGAAGCCATTTTAACTTGTACTCCTAATATTTCTTGTACTTTTTCTACAATATGCTTTAATGAAAACTCTTCTTGCTTTCCTTTTGGCCTCCCTAAATGTGACATCAAAATGGCACTTCCACCATCTTCAAGAATTTTTATAATTGTAGGCTTTGCAGCTTCAATACGCGTGGCATCAGTTACTTCAAAATTAGCATCTAAAGGCACGTTAAAGTCTACACGAATTAATGCTTTCTTATTTTCGAAATTAAAATCGTTGATTGTTTTCATATGATGTAAAAAAGGTTTAACACTCTTACGGAATTACAAAAACTCCGCAAAAAGCAAATATAATTTATTATTACTAAAATTATAGTACTTACGAATAGCAATCCTATTTTTAAACATTATAAAACAATATAGCATTCACACTACTATAAGGTTATAGTAAATTTAAAATTTGAATATACTTTTATACTTTGCCAAAACAGTTTTTCAATAAGCAAACCTATTAGCTAACTCTTGAATCCAGTTTAAAACCTATCAAAAAGTTTATATTTGCGTTATGGTATTTCAAGATGTTTTAGGACTAGATCATATTAAAAATCACTTACAAACTAGCGCAGATCAAGGGCGAATTGCTCATGCTCAATTATTCTGTGGGTCTAGCGGTAGTGGAACTTTGCCAATGGCTATAGCTTATGCAAGGTATATCCTTTGCGGAAGTTTATCTGAGAACAAAAGTTGTCATCAAAAATTTGATGCACTTTCACATCCAGACCTTCATTTTGTATTTCCGGTTACCACTACTGATGCCGTAAAAAAGCATCCACTTTCGGATTTATTTTTAACGGATTGGAGAAGCTTTTTAGAGAAAAATCCTTATGCTACTATTTTTGAATGGTACCAACACATTGGTGCCGAAAACAAGCAAGGGATTATTAATGTTGAAGAAGCTGCACAAATTGTAAAAAAACTATCACTAAAAAGTTACGAAGGCGGCTATAAGATTATGATCATTTGGATGGCCGACAAAATGAACACAGCTACTGCGAACAAATTATTAAAACTTATTGAAGAACCCCCTGCTAAAACGATTTTCATTCTTATAACTGAAGATAAAGAACAAATTATTCAAACTATAGCTTCGCGTTGTCAAATATTAGAATTCCCCCCTTTGGGTATAGGAGCAATAACTGAGGGCTTACAAACAAGAAATAATGTGGCTCAAATTGAAGCTGAAAAAATAGCTCATAGAGCTCAAGGGAATTACAATAAAGCGATTCAATTGTTACAAAACAACACTAGTGAAAATCAGTTTGAAGAATGGTTTATTACTTGGGTACGTGCCGCTTTTAAAGCAAAGGGAAATAAGGCTGTTATTAACGAACTTATTAAATGGAGCGAGGGCATTGCTGGAAATGGTCGGGAAATTCAAAAACAATTTTTAAACTATTGCATTCATTTTTTTAGACAAGCATTACTCTTAAATTACAAAAGCGAATCCTTAGTTTTTTTAGAACCACAAACTGCTAATTTTAACCTATCCAAATTTGCTCCTTTTGTACACGGCAATAATATAGAACCTATTTTTAGCGCTCTGGAAGATGCCCTATACCATATTGAACGAAATGGAAATGCAAAAATCATCCTTACCGATCTTTCCATTAAACTTACTCGGTTATTACATGTTAAAGGTTAAAGGTTAAAGGTTAAAGGCGCATTCAGAATACTCAAAACCCTTGTAAATACGAGGGTTTTGTCGTAAATTAATGT
>NZ_JH621253.1:0-63566 GCF_000255455.1 Aquimarina agarilytica ZC1
CAGGTCAACCAGACTTCTTGGATATCGATAGTGATGATGATGGAATTCCAGACAATGTAGAAGCGCAACCAACAGTAGGATATGTTGAACCTACAAATAATGACGATGATGGAGATGGTATTGACAATGCATACGATCCTGATTTTGCAGGTAGTACACCATTAAATAATCCTGAGGATACAAATACGGATGGTGTTCCAGATTTCCAAGAGGAGGATAGTGATGGCGATGGAGTTCCTGATACCATAGAAGCATTTGATATGAATAAAGATGGTCAACCAGATATTGTATTATCAGGAAATGATCAAGATGGAGATGGATTAGATGATGCTTTTGAGGATGGTACTCCAAATGATGGTTTTGATGTTAATGATGGATTAAATGATGGAAGTGAAGAAACAGAAAATACGGATGGTACTGATGAAGTAGATTATAGAGATACTGATGATGATAATGACGGAGTGGACACCATAGCAGAAATGACCGATGTTGATGGTGACCCTAATACAATTGATCCTTCAGATCAAGATGGAAATGGTATTCCTGATTACTTAGATATGAATGATAATGATGGGGACGGTATTCAAGATAATGTAGATATAGATGATGATAATGATGGTATTTTAGATCAAAATGAAGTACCAGTAGGGACAACATTAAGTCCTGTGGCTGATGATGATAATGACACGATTCTAAATTATCAAGATACAGATCTAGGACCAGATGCGAATGCAGATGGAATAGTAGATATATTTGACGCAGATGGAGATGGTATTCCAGATTTCCAAGATTTGGATTCGGATAATGATGGTATTCCAGATAATGTAGAAGCTCAGCCAACAATAGGTTATATAGCACCTCTTGCAGGAAATGTGGATGCAGATATGGATGGATTAAATGATGCTTATGATATGGATACAACTTCAACTGATCCAACTTCATCAGCAGGATTAACTCCAGTGGATAGTGAAGTTGATCAAGCGGGTACTAGTATTCCAGACGGTATTCCAGATTATTTAGATACGGATTCGGATAATGATAATGTGAACGATACCGATGATGCTGGTTTGACTACAGCAAATGATGCTGGTGATCAGGATATGGATGGTATATTAGATGATTATGAAAATGGAACAATTAATGACGGGTATACAGATGTTAATGAAGGTTTAGATACAGGAGCAATAGGAACAGATGATACAGATGGGACTGAAGATGTAAACTTCCGTGATGTAGACGATGATGGTGATGGATTATTGACAAGTACAGAAGCTTACGGACCAAATGGACCAGTAAACCCTGGTGATCCTAGTAATCCTCAAGCAGAAGACACTGATATGGATGGTATTCCTGATTATCGAGATGATGATGATGATAACGATGGTCTTCCAACAGCAACTGAACAGCCAGATAACAATGGTGACGGTACCCCAGATGACGCTGTTGATACTGATGGAGATGGTACACCAGATTATAGAGATGTAGATGATAATGACGGTGATGGGATTCCTGATAGTGCAGATTTAGATGATGATAATGATGGTATTTTAGATGTAAATGAAACTCCAGGTTTGGATGAGTTTGCAGATGTAGACGGAGATGGTATACCAGCTTATCTAGACGACGACGACAATGATCCTGTAATAGGCAATGATGATGGAGAGGTTGAGGATGCATTTGATGTGGATAATGATGGTATTCCTAATTTCCAAGATATTGACAGTGATAATGATGGTATTCCAGATAATGTAGAAGTGCAACCAACAGTTGGCTATGTGGCACCAAGTGGACTTGATGTAGATATGAATGGTGTTGATGATGTATATGATGCCACTCCTTTAGGAACTCCAGTAGATAGTGGAGATACTACCGATGGTATTCCAGATTACTTAAATACAGATGCGGATGGTGACGGAGTATTGGATGTAGTTGAATCAGGAAATGTGCCGACAACATCAATGACAGATACTGATGGCGATGGGTTGTTAGATGTATATGAAGGTGATGATCCTAATGATGGTTTTGATGTTAACGATGAGTTAGATAATGGATCGGTTGATACACCAAATTCAGATACTACCGACGAGGTTGATTATCGAGATACAGATGATGATAATGATGGAGTAGCTACAGTTCTTGAAAACTACGATCCAACAAATACGGACCCTACAGATCAAGATACTGATGCAGATGGTATTCCAGATTATTTAGATGTGGATGATGATAATGATGGTGTGTTAACTGAAAATGAGAATCCTGATCCTAATAATGACGGAGATATTAGTGACGCTCAAAATACAGATGGCACAACACCAACTAATAACCCAGATTATCCAACGGATACCATTCCAGATTATTTAGATGTGGATGATGATAATGATGGGGTAGATACAGAGTTTGAAAATCCAGATCCAGCAGGTAATGTACCAGCATCTCAAGATACAGATATGGATGGTATACCAGATTACTTAGACAACGATGATGATGATGATGGATTGTTTACTGTATTTGAAGAATCAAATCCAGATAATGATAGTAATCCAAATACAGGAACTCCACCAAGAGACACTGATGGTGATGGTACACCAGATTATTTAGAAGCTGATGATGATAATGACGGTATACCTACTGTAGATGAAAATCCAGATCCAGATGGAAATGGTGATCCAAATACGGGAATACCTCCAGTAGATGGTGATAATGACATGGTTCCTGATTATCTTGATATTGATGACAGAGATAACGATGGTATTCCAGATAGTGCAGATATTGATGATGATAATGATGGTATTATAGATGAAGTAGAATTAGGGTTCTCTCCAGAAAGAGATACTGATGGTGATGGTATCCCAGATTTTATTGATACTGATTTTGGTTCTGATGCGAATGGAGATGGAGTTGTAGATCAATTTGATACCGATAGTGATGGAATTCCTGATTTCCAAGATATGGATGCAGATAATGATGGATTACCAGATAACATAGAAGCACAAACTACTGCAGATTACATTTTACCAGGAGCAAATGATGTAGATATGGACGGATTAAATGATGCTTATGATGCTGATATTACATCAACTGATCCAAGTGCGTCAGCAGGCTTAACACCTGTTGATACAAGTGATGCGGATAATACAGGTCAACCAGATTACTTAGACACGGATTCAGATGATGATGGAGTAGTTGATACTATTGATGCAGGGTTAATGTTAGCGGATATGAACGGTGGTGATGATGATATGGATGGATTACTAGATGATTATGAAGGAGCAGTATTGGATGATGGTTATTCAGATGTAAATGAATCATTTAATTTAGGAGCAAGAAGTACTCTAGATACAGATGGTACCGAAGATGTTAACTTCCGTGATGTAGATGATGATGGTGATGGAGTGTTGACTTCTAGTGAGAATTATAATGGAGGAGATCCTTCGGATGATGATACAGATGGAGATGGTATTCCAGATTTCTTAGATACGGATGATGATGGAGACGGGGTATTAACAACAGACGAAAACCCTGATCCAGCCGGTAACGTACCTGCATCACAAAATACTGATGGTGATGGCTTGCCAGATTATTTAGATGTGGATGATGATGGTGATGGTGTTGAGACTTTATTAGAATTACCTGAAGGTGATACAGATGATGATACCATTCCTAATTATCTTGATGTAGATGATGACAATGATGGAATATTGACTGAATTTGAAGATGTAGATGATGACGGAGATTCTTTGGGCGATGATACAGATGGCGATGGTATTCCAAACTTTTTAGATGACGATGATGATGGCGACGAGATACTTACTATTGATGAAAATCCTGATCCAAATGGAGATGGTAATCCTAATGATGCTTCAGATGCAGATGCAAATGGTATCCCAGATTACTTAGAACCTAATGGAGTTAGTAATGATAATGCTGATGGTATTGGAGTATTCAACGCGGTTTCACCTAATGGTGATGGTGAAAATGATACGTTAATAATCACCGGTTTAGATAAAGCATCATCTAATGATATTACCATTTATAATAGATGGGGTGTTAAAGTTTTTGAAACCCAAGATTATAATACTAAAGGAAATGTATTTAGAGGCTTCTCTAACGGTAGAACTACCATAAGTGAAGAAGATAGATTACCAACAGGTACTTACTATTATATATTAAATTATACTCTAGAAAGTACAGGAAAATCAGTAAGTAGAGCAGGTTACTTATATATCAATTAAAAGTGAGTTTAAAGTCAGGGCTCTGTCATGAGCCCTGAAAAACTAAATATTTTAGATATGAAAAAATATTATTTAAAAGCAGTGATCCTAATTTTGTTGATATGCACGGGTACTAGCCTGTTCGCTCAGCAAGATGCACAATACACTCAGTATATGTATAATACGATTTCAATTAATCCAGCTTATGCAGGTTCAAGAGGTGTGCTTAGTGTGGTTGGGCTACACAGAAGTCAATGGGTGGGATTACCTGGTGCTCCAAGGACACAAACATTAGCATTACATTCACCAATTGGATTAGGACGTGTTGGTTTAGGTGGATCGGTAATTCAAGATGAATTAGGTCCAGCGGAAGAAACTTATATGAATATTGATTTTTCATATACCATACCCACTTCTCAGGATGGAAAGTTAAGTTTTGGTTTAAAAGCAGGGGCACACTTATTAAATGTAGATTTTAATAAATTAAATAAATTTACTGAAAATGATACTCGATTTGAAACCAACATTGATAATAAGTTTAGTCCAAATGTTGGTATAGGATTATATTACCATACTCCAAAATATTACTTAGGTCTAAGTGTTCCTAATCTTTTAGAAACAAATCATTTTGATGAAACTAACGTTAATGTGTCAAATAATGCTAGTTTTTTAGCAGAGGAACGTATCAACTATTACTTGATGACGGGATATACTTTTACGATTTCTGAGAATGTTTTATTTAAACCCGCTTTATTAACAAAATTAGTATTTGGAACACCCTTGCAAGTAGATATTTCAGCAAATTTCTTATTATACGAAAAGCTTACTTTAGGAGCTGCTTATCGTTGGAGTGCAGCCTTTAGTGGTTTGGTAGGCTTTCAGTTATCCGATAGTTTAATGGTCGGTTTTGCATATGATAGAGAAACCACAGAACTAGGAAATACAAAGTTTAATGACGGAAGTTATGAGCTTTTACTAAGGTTTGAATTATTTAAAAAGTATTCTCGTATAATTACCCCAAGATTCTTTTAAAATTAACTGTCTTATGAAAAAAATATACATATATAAAGGTATTCTTATTCTAAGTTTATTGTTTAGTGCAAGCTTAGTTGGTCAAGAAAAACAACTGTTAAAGGCAGATAAAGAGTATGATCAATTATCTTATATTGATGCAAGAAAAATATATATTGATGTGGTAAATAATGGGTATAAGTCTCAAGATATTTATCAAAAAATAGGAGATTCTTATTATTTTAATGCTCAATTGGCAGATGCATCTGTTTGGTATGAAAAATTATATAATGAGTACAAAGAATCCTTAGATCCAGAGTATTTATTCCGTTATAGTCAAACTTTAAAAAATTTAAGAAACTATGATAGGGCCGACAAAATAATGGTAGATTTTGATCAAGCTACTGGTAGGTCTGAAAGTAGAGTGAAACTTTTTAAAAAAGAGCGTAATTATTTAGATTTGATTGAATTACAATCTGGAAAGTTTGATATCGTAAACTTACCAATAAATTCAGCTGGATCGGATTTTGGACCAAGTTTTTATCAGGATGATCAGATTATTTTTGCTTCTTCCAGAGCTTCGGGAGGTTCACGAATAGTACATGAATGGAATGAAGCTCCTTTCTTAGATTTATTTAGAACTTTTAGAGAAGGTAAAGAATCCATAGCGGTAGAAGGTTTAGAAGAGCTTAAAGGGGGAATAAATACAAAATTACACGAATCATCAACAGTAGTTACCAAAGATGGAAGTACAATGTATTTCACTCGTAATAATTACACTAATAAACAACGTAAAGCGGATGCTAGTGGTACAACAAAGTTAAAATTGTATAAGGCTTCATTTAAAAAAAATAAGTGGACAGATATAAAAGAACTTCCTTTTAATAGTGATGAATATTCAGTAGCACATCCAGCCTTATCGGTAGATGAGAAAAAACTATATTTTGCTAGTGATATGCCTGGAACCAAAGGAATGTCGGATCTTTTTGTAGTAGATATAACAGGTAAGGATACTTATAGCGAGCCAAAGAATTTAGGAGATAAAATAAATACCGAAGGGAGAGAGACTTTTCCTTTTATATCTAAAAGTGGGAAATTATTTTTTGCCAGTGATGGTCATGTTGGTTTAGGAGGTTTAGATGTATTTGTATCTGAACCAAATGAAGTTAGACGCAAATTTTTAGATCCATTTAATGTTGGGAAACCTATAAATAGTTCTGATGATGATTTTACATTTATTATTGATGAAGAAACTAAAATAGGTTTTTTTACCAGTAATCGTTATGGAGGAATGGGGGACGATGATATATATAGTTTTGTACAAACTGGAGAGTTAATTACAAGTTGTAATCAGTATTTGAGCGGAATTGTTACAGATGCAGAAACTAGAGCGTTACTGCCAAATGCAAAAGTGACATTGTTTAATGCTAACATGGAAAAAATTACAAGTACAACAGCAGATTCTGATGCTAAATATACATTGCCAATTGAATGTGATAGAAAATATGTGATAAGAGCAGTAAGTGATGACTACGAATTTACAGAAGTTGATTTTGCCTCTACAACTGCATTTGAATTTAAACATAATCAACCAATTCAGTTACGTAAAGGTGAGCCAGAGTTAGGAATAATCAAAGCTAAAGTAGGAGATGATTTAGCGAAACTGTTACAATTGAACCCCATATACTTTGATTTTGATAAATCATTCATAAGAGCCGATGCTGAAATTGAATTGCAAAAGGTATTATCTGTAATGAAAGAATATCCAAATATGTATATTGATGTAAGAAGTCACACAGATAGTCGAGCACCTTTTGATTATAATATGCGTTTAAGTACAAGGCGTAATAAAAGTACAATTAAGTATTTAGTAGATAAAGGTATTAATTCTAAGCGATTAACTGGTAGAGGTTATGGTGAAGCCGTGTTAACCAATGCTTGTGCAGATGGAGTAGAGTGTACCGAAGAACAACACCAATTAAATAGACGTAGCGAGTTTATTATTCTAAAACAATAAGTAGAGAGTGTATTTAAATTAATTGTATAGTAGTAAGTAGAGTTTTTTTTAAGCCTTATCAATTTTAGAATTGATAGGGCTTTTTTACGGGTAGTACTACATAATACGATTTGTTGATAATAATTTCGTATAAATATGCTGAATTATTTTTTGTTAGTCTAAGGCAAAAAAATCAAGCATAGCCTTAGTTACGATTGCTTTTTTTAACGCCAGAATAGTGAAAAAGAAACAGCATATATACGAAATTTTTGTTAGTATATCGTATAATACACAGGTTAAAATCAGTCAAAGTTATTGCGATCTGATAACGTGTGCTTGTTCAAAATCCGAAAACTTTCTGATTTTACAGTGGGGTCATCCTTTAATTCCCATAAAGTATCGCTAGCTTTTTGTCTTGTTTTATGTAATTCTATTATTGGAAGTGGATAATCGGTACCTATTTCAAAATTTAAAAATTGCTGCTCCAATGGAGGTATTAAATAAGGTTCATGTATATATTGGACAGGGATATCTTTTAACTCTGGAACCCATTTTTTTATAAAAACACCATCAGGATCATGTGCTTTACTATTTTTAATAGGATTATAAATCCGAAGCATATTAATCCCAGTTTCACCAGCTTGCATTTGAAGTTGAGGGAAATGAATACCAGGCTCAAAATCTAAAAATTGTTGTGATAAATGTGTGGTAGCTCCTTGCCAAGGTTGCCATAAATTATGTGTATAAAAAGAAACAACAAGCGCACGCATTCTAAAATTTAAATATCCTGTGGTATTTAAACAACGTATACAAGCATCTACAATGGGATAACCAGTGGTTCCAGAAACCCAAGCTTGATGGTAAAGTTCAGAAATGTTTTTTTTAAGTTTATGATAACCTCTATTAATACTTTCAAACTCCATCCGATCTTCCATTTCAAATTTTTGAATAAAATGTGCTTGCCAGCGTAAACGTGACGTAAAACCATCAATGCAACGTTTGTTGCTAGCTTCAATTCTAAAAACTTTAGCATGCTGCCAAACTTGGCGTATGGATAAGTTTCCCCATGCTAAATAAGGAGACAAACGGCTACAACTTTTTCTAGCCAATGTAGGTTTCGAAATATGAGAATTGTAATTTTTGTATCGACCATCATTAAAAAATGAATGTAGGTATTTTATACCCATGTTAGTGCCACCTTTTTGAAAAAGGCTTTTTTCGGGTGTTTTTAAACAAGGGATTTTAAAGTAAGTTGAAATAGTTGTAAGTGTTTTTTTCGAAATAAAGTTTGAAGGACTTGGGTCAAAATCATATTTGGGCTGCAGCATGTATGCAGTCCATTTATCACTCCAGTTGTTTCTATTTTGCAAACCTCTTTCAACACCGTTTGTAATACTTTCTTCCCAACGTATTAGGTTGTTTTTGCAAAAACGTTTTACAGACTTATCCCTTTCATAGGTTACTCTTAGTCCGGTTTCTTGATGAGAGTATAGGTGTTTAATAGTCCAAAATTGTTGTAGTTTACTCAAGGTAGGAATGAACTCATTGGTTATAGCCAATAGTTGTGTGTTAAATTCATTCAATTCACTATTCATATCACTAATGGATTCTTTAATAAAATTCCAATGGCGTTCACTATAATGCGGGTCATTTAATAAAGAAGGTTCAAAAGTATATAACAATAAGGTGGGTAAACCATTGGTGATAGCTTTATGTAAAGGTTCATGATCTAGTAAGCGTAAATCGCGTTTAAACCATACGATATTTATAGTTGGTTTAGTAGTCATTTGGATTGGCTATTATATGTTGAGCTCTTTTTTTATGTGCAACTAAGGTCTCACTATCCATTTTATCAAGTAAGCGATACATCATACTCATTCGCTGGTTTTTATTTAAAAATAAGCGTTTTTCATCTAAAAAATTCCAGTATAAAGAATTAAAAGGACAGGCATTTTCAGTTGTTTTTTGAGATACTTTATAATGACAACCTTTGCAATAGTTGCTCATTTTATTAATGTAGCTTCCGCTAGAAATGTAAGGCTTGGTGGCAACAACACCACCATCGGCAAATTGACTCATACCTCTGGTATTAGTAATTTCGACCCATTCAATAGCATCATTATAAATACCCAAATACCATTGATCAACTTGATCAGGATGAGTTTGAGTCAGTAATGCATAATTACCAGTAATCATTAAACGTTGAATGTGATGAGCGTAACCTGTTTTTAAACTTTGGGTAATACAATGTTTTAAACAATTCATTTTAGTAGTACCGGTCCAATAAAAATCGGGTAATGGATTATGGTTTGCTAATTCATTAAGTTGAGCATAATTGGGCATTTTAAGCCAATAAATCCCACGCATGTATTCGCGCCATCCAATAATTTGACGTACAAAACCTTCAATTTGACTTATTGTTATGATGTCTTTATTTTTTCTCCAGTAATGGATCGCTTTATCGACCACTTCTTTTGGATGCAATTGCTTTGTATTTAGAGCAAATGAAAGATTACTATGAAACAGATAGTACTCATTGGTATGCATGGCATCTTGATAATCACCAAAATGAATTAATAAATTTTTACAAAAATAGTCCAAGGTTTCAAGACACTCTTTTCTGTTGGTTGGCCATGTGAAATTTTTGGAATCAACGCTTCCAATAGTTTTTATATTGTTTTCTTTTACTAGGTTTTCAATAGGAGTAACATTAGTAAAAAAGTCTTTTTTGATAGGAATTAAATGTGCTCCTTTCCATTTGTTACGATTGTTATGATCAAAATTCCATTTACCACCTTCGGGATCTTTGTCGTTAACCATCATTATATGAAATCGTTTCCGCATGTAGCGGTAAAAAAACTCCATAGTGTATTGTTTTTTACCTTCAAAAAAGTGAGCAAGATCAGTGCGATTCGTTAAAAAATGTTCCGTATCACAAACACTACTGGATATTTTTATGCTATTACAAAATTTTTGTAATTGTTGGTCTAATCGATATTCATCGGGGAGTTGATATTCAAAGTGTTTGACTTGATTTTCTTTAATAAGTTGTGCTAAATTATCGGTGAGTGATTGCTTATTTTTGGGATGGTCAAGAGAATAATAAATTACATGATGGCCTTGTTTTTGTAGGTGCTCACTAAAATTACGCATGCTTTTAAAAAAAGCCACTATTTTTTGAATGTGATGAGTCACATAATCAGTTTCCTGACGCATTTCTGCCATAAAATAAATAACATTAGCATCAACAGTTGTAAACCATGAATGATTATAGTTAAGTTGATCACCAAGTAAAAGTCGTAATTTCATATTTTTAAAATAATGTTGGTTGTAGCCATAAGCGTTGGAATTTATAATTGGGATCGTAGCGTTTTGCTTGTAAATCCACATTAAATTTGCGATCTCTTGGATCATTACCTACGCCTGCTACATACATCCAATTGCCATAATTGCTGTGTACATCGTAGTCAATAAGTTGCGCTTCAAAATAAGCAGCACCAATTCGCCAATCCAATAGTAAATCCTTTGCAAAATAGGAGGCTACATTTTGTCTACCGCGGTTACTCATCCATCCTGTGTGCTGTAATTCAAGCATATTAGCATCAACAAATGTTTTACCTGTAGTTCCGTTAATCCATTCATTTACTGGTTTTAAATCGGTAGACCAAGCATATTCTTTATTTAAAATTCCCCCTATTTTAAAAATAGCATTTTGATGTTTAAGTGATATATATTTAAAGTAATCACGCCAAATAAGTTCAAAAATTAACCAATAGGTAGAGTCATTTTTTTGGACTTCTTTCTCGTATTTTTTTATTTCAAAATAAATGGTTTTGGCAGAAATACTACCGTTAGCTAACCATGCCGAAAATTTTGAACTGTAATCACTGCCGAGTAAACCATTTCGTGTTTTTTTGTAATATGATATTTTTTTGGAGACCCAAATATAGTTGTGTAATCGATCAAGGGCAGCGTTTTCGCCACCTTTAAAAGGAAAGGCAGAATGACTAGGGGTTTCAAAGTTATCAAAACCTAAATCAGTTAATTTAGGAATAGTTGAGTTGTTCTCAATCGGTTGTTGTTTAAAGCTCGAACTAATTTTAGCAATAGGTAAAACAAGAGTTTGTTTTTCAATACTTTTCCTAAAATGAGTAAAAATTTGAGGTGTTTTTTCAACACTAAAAGGGATACTATCGGGATGAAACAAAAATTGATCGTAGCTTTCCACCCAAGCAATTAGCTTGGGAATTAAGGCTTTTTTTACGGCAGTAGTTACCTGTAATTCTTCGGCTGTCCACTCTTTTTGGCAATAAATATGGGTACAGTTATGTGTAGTAACAATTTCTGGAAGCATCGTTTCGGGAGTGGCGCTGTAAACAAATAAAGGGATATTGTATTTGGCTAAATTCAATTTTAGTTGAGTTACAGTTTCAATTAAAAATTGAGTTCTAAACTTTTCTGTTTTTTTAAACCCAAAAACCGAAGTTGAAAATTGCCTAGGATCAAAACAGTACACACCAATTACTTTATGGTGTTTTTGTGTTGATAAGGCTAATGATTGTTGGTCATTAATTCTCAAATCATTCCTAAACCAAATTAAACCTGTACTCATTGCTGCTATTTATTTCTTCTACATTTTTCACTACAATATTTTACATTTTCCCATTCCTTTGCCCATTTTTTTCTCCATGTAAATGCTTTGTTACAAACGACACATACTTTTGTGGGCAAATGTTGTTTTTTCATAGTGATTTAATTTTACTAAAATCGGGGATATCCTTAGTTCTCACATATGGGAATTCTGCAATTTTATGCAGCTTGTAATAATTATTAAGTCCCGATATACCAATGGAATCCATAGCATCTAAATTTACGGATGGATCCATGTCATCAGGTACTATCAAATGTTCTACTTCACCAATTACTAATTTGGTTCCGTTTAAAGGAATTTCAATAGTTTCTTTATGCTTCATTCCTAGTTTAAAATTACTTTCGGCTACAAAAGGGGCGGGATAATCAGTAACATAAGCTTCGGTTAATCCGCAATTGTTAAATTCAGAATCTGTTTTATCTAACTTGGCCGAGGTGTAATGTGCGTTTTTAACAAACGAAGAATGAATATGATTTATAGTATAATAACCTGTTTCCAGAATATTTTCATAAGTATGACGGGGTACTTCTCCAGTAGGGCGTAAAATAAAACCAAACAAAGCCGGATCACTGCCTAAATGTACCACCGAGCTAAAAATAGCTAAGTTGGTTATTCCACTTTTTGAAATACTACCAATTAAATTGCCCGGTTTAATACCCGAGGCACTATTCATGGTAATTATTTTAGTGGTTTTATCCATTTGATCAATATCTTGTTTGGTATAATGCATATATCAGATTATTTGTAATATTCACTTTTGTGAGAAGTTTAAATGCACACTATAAAAATAGCTGCGTTATATGATATGGGTAATAAAAAAACGCTTAACGTTTACTTATACGATTACCAGAAATGGCACGTTGTCTAGAGCATTTGAAACGTTTTATATCTGGATTTCTTTTTTTAGCATGCTTTTGGCTCACACCGCTATTTACTCTTTTTCGCCAGCGTTTAAAGCTACTTTCCTTTAAGTTTGAACGCATCAATTTGATCACTTCCTTTTCAGGAATACCAAATTGAAATTCAATGGCTTCAAAAGGAGTTCTGTCTTCCCAAGCCATTTCTATAATTCGATCTAGTTGACGTTCATTAAATTGGGGAATTGTCATATACATTTTTTTGTAAATATACATTTGTTTAATGTTTTATGTAAAATACTAAACAAAAAATAATGTTAAATCATTTTATAATTAATGGAAGAGGTGTATTTCGGAATTTTTAAGAGTCTCTAAAAGCAGGCTTGGAATATTAAACCCGAATTGTATATTTAACCTTCGTTATGAGTATTGAAAGCACACTACAACGAAGAAACTTGAGTTTCCGAAACAACGTAAGCTTCTAATTCCTTGAAAAATTGTGTAAATTGATTTTCCAGATAGTTATAATTCTCATTAAGTTCAATAACCGCATAGTTCATTTTCGAAATATTTTTGGTACGTCTATTCATTTGATAAAGAATATCACTAATTCCCCCTACCGTGCGATAGTTGTATATCCAGTTTTCTGCAATCATTACAGGTAAAAAAAACTGAACACGTTTAGGTAAGGTATCGTAATTTTTTTGAAGTAATCTGTAAAAATCAAGGGTATATTTTTCGAGTGGGCTTGAGTGATAATTAGCCCAATTTTTAGCTAAAAAATGGTCAAAAATAATATCAGTAATCACTCCAGCATAATGACCATAACTAGAAAATACTTTTTTGCATTGCTTGGTTATCAAATGTTGGTCAGTGAATGTATCAATGGAACGGTGAATGATAATTCCTTTTTTTATTTCATCGGAGTAGTTCAGATACTTGTTTCCTTTAACGGAATCCGCTATAAAATTTCCAATTTGTACTTGGGGGTTATTATATGAAAGATAAATGTGAGCTAAATAATTCATTGAGATGAAAGATAAACCTAAAAAATAAGATACGCTAATGATGGATAAATAGGAGTCTTATTTTTTATGTAATCTACTGAAATTTAATTAGGTGTTTTTTGTGTGTTTTTTCTTTCGATTTTTTTATGTAATGACTTTCCTACTTAGTGTTAAGAACTATTATATTTGTTCAAAACCTAATTTAAATATAATTACAAATGACATTAATAAAATCAATTTCTGGAATACGTGGAACTATAGGGGGGGCAGTAAATGATAATTTAACGCCTGTTGATGCCGTAAAATTTGCATCTGCTTATGGGACATGGATTAAAACAGCTTCTGGAAAAACAGCTCCTAAAGTAGTGGTAGGTCGTGATGCTCGTTTATCTGGAAACATGATTCAGCAATTAGTAATGAATAGTTTGGTCGGTTTAGGAATTGAAGTTGTTGACTTAGGCTTATCCACAACACCCACTGTTGAAATAGCAGTGCCTTTGGAAAAAGCAGATGGAGGAATTATCCTTACAGCAAGTCATAATCCTAAGCAATGGAATGCTTTAAAATTATTAAATAATAAAGGAGAATTTTTAAATGCTGCTAATGGAGCAGAAATTTTAAAAATTGCAGCTTCGGATAGTTATATTTTTAGTGAGGTAGATGATTTAGGTGCTATTTCAATTAACGATAGTTATATAGAAAAGCATATTGACTCGGTTTTAAAACTTTCATTAGTTGATATTGAAAAGGTAAAACAAGCAAAATTTAAAGTAGTTGTGGATGCAGTGAATTCTACTGGAGGAATTTCTATTCCACCATTATTAAAAAGAATGGGAGTAGAAGTAGTCGAGCTTTATTGTGACCCAACAGGTCATTTTCCTCATAATCCAGAACCTTTAAAAGAACATTTAGGAGATTTAGCGGCAAAAGTAGTAAGCGAAAAAGCAGATTTAGGAATAACTGTGGATCCCGATGTAGATCGCTTAGCCTTTATGAGCGAAGATGGAGAAATGTTTGGTGAAGAATATACTTTGGTAGCTTGTGCCGATTTTGTTTTAGGTAAAACACCAGGGAATACCGTATCAAACTTATCATCGAGTAGGGCTTTACGTGATGTAACAGAAAAGCACGGAGGGAAATATACTGCAGCTAATGTAGGTGAGGTAAATGTGGTGACTACCATGAAAGCAGAAAACGCAATTATAGGCGGTGAAGGTAATGGTGGAATTATCTATCCAGAATCTCATTACGGACGAGATTCACTGGTAGGAGTAGCCTTATTTTTGACTCATTTAGCGGAAAAGAAAATGAAAGTAAGCGAGCTTAGGGCTTCGTATCCAGCATATTTTATGAGTAAAAATAAAATTACCTTAACACCAAGTTTAGATGTTGATGGAATTTTAGCCGCTATGGCTAAAAAATATGAGAACGAAGACGTGACTACAACGGATGGTGTTAAAGTAGACTTTGCCGAAAATTGGTTCCACCTAAGAAAAAGTAATACAGAACCTATTATTAGAATTTATACAGAAGCAAAATCACAACAAGCGGCTGATGAATTAGCAGAAAAAACAATTAGTGAAATCAAAGTAATTGCAGGACTATAATTTGAAATAATAGTTTCAGAAAAAAATGAGCCCCTTGTATTTTTACAAGGGGCTCATTTTTATAATGTGTTTAAAATTATTAATATTGTTCGGATTCGTTAGGGAAATCAACAGCCTTTACATCTTTTACGTAATTGCCAACAGCTTCTGTCATTAAACCATGTAAATCTAAGTAACGGCGCAAAAAACGAGGGTTAAATTCGTGAGTCATACCTAATAGATCGTGAAGGACTAATACTTGACCATCAACTCCATTTCCTGCACCAATTCCAATCACAGGAATAGTTAATTTTTCGGCAACTTTTTTGGCTAGTTTAGCAGGTACTTTTTCTAATACAATAGCAAAACAACCTGACTTTTGTAAAAATAAAGCATCTTCAATTAATTTTTCAGCTTCTTCTTCTTCTTTAGCTCTTACGGTGTAGGTTCCAAATTTATAAATAGATTGAGGGGTTAAGCCTAAATGCCCCATAACAGGTATTCCGGCATTTAGAATCTTTTTTATAGAATCTTTAATTTCTTTACCACCTTCTAATTTTACGGCGTGTCCTCCGGATTCTTTCATTATACGTATCGAAGATCGTAGGGCTTCTTTTGCATCACTTTGGTAACTTCCAAAAGGTAAATCAACTACAATTAAAGCGCGTCTAGCTGCTCGCACTACACCACTAGCATGATATATCATTTGATCTAGTGTAATAGGGAGTGTAGTTTCGTGACCTGCCATTACATTTGAAGCAGAATCACCAACTAAAATTACATCAATACCAGCACTATCAACAATTTTAGCCATAGTATAATCGTAAGCTGTTAACATTGAAATCTTTTCATTGTTGGATTTCATTTCAACCAGACTTTTAACGGTTACTCTTTTGTATTCTTTACTTGCTGCGGACATAAAATTATTTTAAAAGTAAAATTAAGGAAAAACAGGTGTTATTTTTTTGTAATTATTGAACAAATTAAGAAAAATAATACCAGTTCAGATATAAAAATTAAAGTAATACTATTTGTTCTAGTAATTATCAAATGGATAAAGACTAAGATTGTATTTAAGTTAACCTATAGCAATATCTTGTTTTAGAAAAAAGTATAATATAGATTATTCCTCTAATAAATCGGGACGACGTTCTTTGGTTCTTTGGTAAGCTTGTTCTTCTCGCCAAGCTTCAATTTTTGGAAAATTACCCGAGGTAAGTATTTCTGGAACTTTCCAACCTTTATAATCTGCAGGTCTAGTATATATGGGTGGAGCAAGTAAATTATCTTGAAAGGAATCAGTTAATGCACTAGTTTCATTACCTAAAACTCCTGGAATTAATCGGATAACTGCATCACATAAAATAACAGCTCCCAATTCGCCACCAGAGAGGACGTAATCCCCAATTGAGATTTCTTTAGTAACAAATTGATCCCTTACACGTTGATCTACCCCTTTGTAGTGCCCGCAAAGAATAATAATATTTTCTTGTAATGAAATAGTGTTGGCCATACCCTGATGTAGTGTTTCACCATCAGGAGTCATATAAATGACATCATCATAATCTCTTTCCGACTTTAATTGACTAATGCATTTATCAATAGGTTCAATCATCATAACCATTCCCGCACCACCACCAAATTGATAATCATCAATTTGTTTGTAATTATCGGTTACATAATCTCGTAAATTATGAAAATGTACTTCAACTAATCCTTTTTCAATAGAACGCTTCATAATTGAAGCTTCAAAAGGACTTCTCATAATTTCTGGAACTACGGTAATAATGTCTATTCGCATTCGGATAATATTATTTTATGCAAATATGAAAAGAAATACGCAGTAAGCCTAACAAACACTAGGCTATAAAGATTTATTTGTGCTTGTTAATCTCGTCTTGTAATTTACGCATAACTACTTGTTCTCTTTCCAAAGCACGTCTTCTGTGTTCTTCAAATTCTTTTTCCACATCATCTAAGGATGCCAAAGCATTTGTAGTAACTGCATTACTCTTTTTAAATTTATAAATAAAAAAGGCAAGTAAAGCTAATAAGCCAAGGAAAATACCACCTGTAATAGATTTAAATGATTGTTTGGTAATTTGTTGTCCTAAAAAAGAAATAGAATCAATTTCATTAGTGGCAGCAACTAATTTTTCATTTGTAGAGTTTAATGATGTATTAGTGTTGGCAACTTGCTCTTTTAATTTTAAAATTGATGATTGCGCTTCGTTTAGCTTTTGCTCAACTATTTTTAAACTATCTAGAGTGTTCTTCTTTAAATTTAAAAAACGTGACCGCTTAATTACTTTAAATTCTTTGTAGTTGTTAGAGGAAGTTAATAATTCTTCGAATTGTCCTTTTATGGTGTTATCCTTTTTTTGAGGAACTTCGGTGTTCGTTTGAGCTACAGCAGATAGTATATAGGATACTACTAATAGTATAGTAAATTGAATTCTCATTAGATAGGCTTGAGTAATTTGTGTTTCTTTCTGCAACGAAATTAAAAAAAAGATATCGTTTTTTTACATAATTGAGAGTGTTTTCTTAACAAAGTATAAATGATTACAAAAACAAAGATATATACAGTTAATATAAATTTAAAGTTAGGGTTTATTTAATGAGCTAAGCTTTATTTTAATTTAATCATTATGGGAAAAGCTAGTGGTAATTTGTAGGTATTATTAACTAACATTTTAACATAATGAAACATCTAAAAACAGTAGCTTTAATTGCTATTTCATTTCTTTTTTTTCAATGTGAAAAAGAAACAAATCAAGAGCTTAATGAAGTTCCAGTTGTAGTAAACGAAACAGAATCAGAAACTTTTAACGAAGCGTTTGTAATTCCCGAACCTTCGATTGAGGAGGAAGGGGGTAATTTAGGAGCAAAATCGGGTCCTGCAAATAGGAATGTTCCTTATAATAAAATAACGTTTAAAGGTTCTCATAATTCCTATGAACGCAGAGAGTCAATTGCACGTCAACTAACCCATTATAAAAAAAATGGAAAAACCAGTTATAATGGTAATTGTATGGGATTGGAATTTGATATTTGGAGACATACAAAACCAATAAGGAATGGAAGAGTTGATTCTGGGTTATGGACCGTAAATCATTTTGTAAATACAGGACCAAAACTATCCGTTTATTTAAAGCAATTGCTTGAATGGCATGACAAAACACCTAATCATCACCCTATAATGGTAAAATTAGATGTGAAAAGTAAAAATGGTGGCTATCAAAATTTTCATGATCAAATTGATGTTTATCTTAAAAATTATTTTAGAGAAAGTTTGATTTATAAGCCAAGAGCGATGTTTAAAAATAACAGAATATCATTGGTTGAAAATATTACTGCATATGGTTGGCCTACGGTAAATGCTTTAAAAGGTAAATTTATTTTTGTTTTAACTGGAAATTTTAGTTGGGGAGATCAATATTCTCGCACAAATTTAAGAACTCAGCGATTAGCTTTTAGTATGAAAGAAATGCCAGCCGATAGAACAAATGTTTATCCTCCAACAACAGGAAATATAGCCTTTTTTAATTTTCATATTTATGCTAGAAATACAGATAAGTGGGAAAAGGTAATCCCTAGATTTGCAAATAAAAAGTTGATTACTCGTGTTTATATAGCAAATTCGGATAAGAATTTTAACAATAGTATTGACGCTAAAGTAAATTGTATTTCAACAGACAAAATAAATAATCATAAATGGGCTGTAGTAAATACAAATGGTAAATTTTTAAGTAGGTAACTATAAGCTATTTTATCTTAACATAAAAGCATCCTTTTACAGTGTTTTTTACTGTTAAAAGGATGCTTTTATTACTTGGTACAGACAATAAATTAAAGGGATAAAATAGGTTTAGTGGGTTTAAAATTTTATTTAGGTATGAAGTAATTTTGTTCAAATTATTTGAAAAGTCTTTGCTATTTAGTGGATGGGACTTGAATATTTATTCCTAGAGAATGGATTTTGATTACTAATTTTTATAAATAAAGGTGTTTTTTTTTAACTATTTATTAGATAGTAATACGTAGTTTGATGAATTGATAAAAACACTGTAAATTTTTGTTAAAATGTCAATGTTCTCAATATTTGTAAGTTATTTTTATCAAAAAAGAAATTCAAAAAGTAAGTTTGTTTAAGTATTAATACGTAGTTTTGGGGAAATTAAATATTCCCTATGTCGTTAATAACTTCTCATAAAACAACTTGCTCATACTGTGGTGTTGGTTGCGGTATTGTTGCCAGCAAAGATGCTAATGGTGCGATAACCGTTGAAGGAGATAAAGATCATCCAGTAAATAAAGGAAAGCTTTGTTCAAAAGGGATGAATTTACATCATGTAGTTCAAGATAAATCAGATCGATTAGTTGAACCGCAAATGCGTTGGAGTCGTAATCACGATTTACAAGATGTTAGCTGGGATACAGCTTTGGATAGAGCAGCTGCTGTTTTTGGATCAATTATAAAAAAATATGGACCTAATAGTGTTGGTTTTTATGTTTCGGGCCAATGTTTAACCGAAGAGTATTATTTGTTTAATAAGCTTACTAAAGGTTTTATTGGTACAAATAATATAGATACCAATTCTCGTTTATGTATGAGTTCTGCTGTGGTAGGGTACAAACAAGCTCTAGGAGAGGATAGTGTACCTATTGCTTATGCAGATATTGAAGAGGCAGACCTATTTATGGTAGCTGGAGCAAATCCAGCTTGGTGTCATCCCATATTGTGGCGTAGAGTAGAAGCACACAAAGAAGCTAATCCAAATGTTAAATTAATAGTAGTTGATCCTCGTAAAACTCAAACTTGTGATTTAGCGGATTTACATTTGCAACTTTTGCCTGGTACAGATGTTGTTTTGTATAATGCGATAGCTAATCGCTTAATTGATCGAAAAAAAATTGATAAATCATTTATAGAGAATCATACAGATAATTTTGAGGCGGTTAAAGAACAGGTAAAACAAAAAAGTCTTAAAGAAGCTTCAAAAATATGTGGCGTATCCGTTGATGATATAAAGAAAGCAGCTGATATGATTTCAGATGCGAAAGGTTTTATGACACTTTGGGCTATGGGGTTAAACCAGAGTTCAATTGGGGTGAATAAAAATAATGCACTTTTAAACTTGTCGTTAATGACAGGTCATATAGGGAAACCAGGTTCTGGTCCTTTCTCATTAACAGGGCAGCCTAATGCAATGGGAGGTCGTGAAGTAGGTGGAATGGCTAATTTATTAGCAGTTCATAAGGATTTAGGTAATGAGCAGCATCGTAATGAAGTTGCTAATTTTTGGGGTGGTAAACAAATTTCTGGGAAGCCGGGATATACTGCTACCCAAATGTTTGATGCTTTGGAAAGTGGGGAATTAAAAGCAATTTGGATTGCTTGTACGAATCCATTAGTAAGTCTTCCTAATTCAAATAAAATAGAGAGAGCTTTAAAAAAGGCAAAGTTTGTTGTTGTTCAAGAAATTTCGAGCAATGCAGAAACTTTAGAATATGCCGATTTGATTTTACCAGCAGCAGCTTGGGCAGAAAAAGAAGGGACAATGACTAATAGTGAGCGAAGAATTTCTCACTTAAGTAAAGTTGTTGATGCACCAGGAAATGCATTGCCAGATGTTGAAATTATTTGGCGATTTGCTCAAAAAATGGGGTACGAAAGTTTTAATTATTCGAGTGCCTCAGAAGTGTATGCGGAGTATGTTCGAATGACAGAAGGAACTTCCATAGATATTTCGGGTTTAAGTTACGAACGTTTACAAGAAGAAGGTACGTTTCAGTGGCCAGTTCCCGTAGCTGGTCATCCAGGAACCCCTCGTTTATTTACAGATAAAAAATTTTATACAGATAATGGTAGGGCTAAATTCATATTACCAGAATTTATTATGCCAACTTCTGAGCAAACAACCGAAGATTTTCCATTAGTATTAACCTCTGGTCGAATTAGAGATCAGTGGCATACACGAACCAAAACAGGTAAAGTAAATAGACTGCTTACTCATATTCAGGACCCTTATGTGGAAATGAATCAGGTAGATACATTTATTAGAGGACTTAAAGAAGGGGATATTGTAAATGTAACTAGTAAGCGCGGGACCACTCAAGTTAAAGTTCAAATTTCAGAAAATATTGGAAAAGGAGTGGTGTTTATGCCTATCCATTGGGGAAAAGTATTTGGTAATGATTATGCACGTGTAAATAATTTAACAACAAGTATTGTTGACCCAATTTCCAAAGAACCAGATTTTAAATTTTCAGCCGTACAAGTCGCTAAGTTTGAAAAGAAAAAACAAAAAATATGTATCATAGGAGCTGGAACTGCAGCATTCCGATTTATACAAACTTACAGAGAGCATAATCAAGAAGATGAAATTGTGGTTTTCTGTAAAGAACCTTACCCATTTTATAATAGAGTATTGTTGCCAGAATACGTTTCGGAAGAATTAACATGGGAACAATTACAAAAACTTCGTGAAGGAGAATTAGAGCGTTTTAACATTCAGTTGGAAATGAGTAATCCTGCCGAAGAAATAAATAGAGAAGAACAATACATATTAGATAGTAAAGGTGTAAAGCATACTTATGATATTGTGTTAATGGCAACTGGTAGTCGTGCTTTTGTACCCAAAGAAGTGCCTATCCATTTACCAGGTCGTTTTACAATGCGTGATCGAGGAGATGCCGATAAACTGAAGGATTATTTGGATGATTCTGGATTACCAGTGGAAAACCAACACGTAGTTATTGTTGGAGGTGGGTTATTAGGTTTAGAATTAGCTGCGGCATTGCGTAAAAAGAATGTAGCAATAACAATTATTCAACGTGGTAACCGATTAATGGAGCGTCAGTTAGACGTTGTAGCAAGTAGGTTACTGGCAGAAGATGTTAAGGATAAAGGAATTCAAATTTATTTTGATAATGAAGTAGATACCGTGTTTAATGAATCTGACTACCAATTAAGTGTTGTTTTAAAAACAGGGAAAGAGTTAAATTGTAATGCAGTAGTATATTCAATAGGAACAATCCCAAATATAGAACTGGCGCGTAATGTTGGTTTAACTTGTAAGCGTGGAATTGTAGTAAATCATTATTTACAAACTTCTGATCCATCAATATTTGCCGTAGGTGAAATTGCTGATTTTAATGGCAGTTTATATGGAATTACTGCTGCGGCTGAACAACAAGCAGATATTGTAGCTAAGTTTTTATTAGGAGATTATTCAGCTATATATAAAGGCTCTGTCTTTATGAATATTCTAAAGTTCGAAGATTTAGATTTATGTAGTATAGGAACCTTAGATTTCCCTCAAAATGATCCTGCTTATCAAGAAATTATTCTAATGGATGTTTCTAAACGCTTTTATAAAAAATGTATCGTTTACAATGATTGGTTGATTGGTGCGATTTTAATGGGTGATAAAAGTGAATTTGCAGAATTTAAGCGCTTAATAGAGGAAAAAATTGAACTTTCTGAAAAACGAGAAGAATTATTACGTTCAAGTAAGGTTGATGAGCCTATCATAGGGAAATTAGTATGCTCATGTAGTCAAGTAGGAGAGGGGAACTTAGAAGCTGCTATAAAAAATGGATGCACAGATTTTGCAAAATTATGTGAGCAAACAGGAGCTGGTTTAGGCTGCGGTAGCTGTAAAAGTGAAGTAAAACAAATAATGGAAAATACATTACAACCTGCATAATTATGGATAAGTACTTACAAAGAATACAGGTTAAGGGAGGAATTATATCACCGGGTGAATTACAAAAAGTAATTTCAATGGCGGAGTCAATAGGTTTAGATGCATTGCATTTTGGATCACGACAAGATATTTTATTTCCCGATACAAATGATCAGAAAGAGCTAACTGCAGATCATGAAAATTTTGACATATCATTATTTTCAAAACCAGAGGAGCAAAATATAATGAGTTCTTATGTGTGTATTGATATATTTCCATCTACAGTTTGGCTAAGAGGAACTACTTATTTATATATTTTAGAAGAGTTTAGGCATGCGCCTAATTTGAAAATTAATATTGTTGATCCTAAGCAACAAATGGTGCCTTTGTTTTCGGGAGAGTTAAATTTTATAGCCTCGGAGTACGAAGATTATTGGTTTTTATATACTAAATTACCCGGATTAGATCAAGAATATTACCCAGTATTAGTATACACTTGGGATATAGCCCATATTACGGAATTAATTGAGGATACTTACAAGACCGTAAATTCTGTTCAAGAGTTGTTTGAAGCATTAAACAAAACGACTTCGCTCAATAGTAAAACGATTAAGAAACGACTAAAGGTTGATTTTTTTCCTTTCCCTTATTACGAAGGAATGAATAAAATGAATACCAATCAATATTGGTTAGGTTTGTATTGGAGAGATAACCGTTACACGATGTCATTTTTAAAGGCTTTATGTGCTTTTTGTGTAGAGTATCGTATCGGTAAAATATGTTTAACTCCATGGAAATCTTTTATAGTAAAAGGGATTCAGGCCGATTATAAGCTTCCGTTAGAAAAATTATTAGGTCAATATGGAATTAATGTTAGACATTCGGCTTTGGAACTTAATTGGCATTTACCAGTTGATGATCAATCAGCGCTTGATTTGAAAAAGAATCTAGTTCTTAATTTTGATCAAAACGATATCAGTACCTATGGACTAACGTTTGCAATAACTTCAAATCAGGATAGAAATAAGTATTTTACATCGATAGTTATTGAAACAAATCCATTACCAGATATTAATAATTCCGAATTTGTAGTGCGACCAACATTTAATGTGGTTTATGCTAAAAATTTCAATCCCAATACGCGTAGCTACGTAGTATATGCGCAAGATATTGACAAAATGGATTTGCCTAATTTGTTAATGGAATTGACTAAAATTTATTTTCAAAATTTAGATAGCGTAAAGCAAGAGGTTGTAAAACCGGGCTCATTAAATTTAGAAGAAGAAAAAATTGTTTTGGAAGTATACCAATGTAGTAGTTGTTTTACTATTTATGATCCTTCAGTAGGTGATGAAGAAGCAGGTATAGCATCGGGAACATTTTTTGAAGATCTACCAAGTACTTATTCTTGTTCGGTTTGTGATGCACCAATTAGTGAGTTTGAACCTACCGAAATGGAATTTATAGAAAAGTAGTTAAAACTAATTTAATTATAAAGTCACAAAAAGAGGCTGTCTAAAAATTAGACAACCTCTTTTTTGATTGATTAAATAAAAAACGGTGGTTACTATTGTATTATTAATTGTAACATTCGTTAAAAAGTTGATGAAGCTCTTTTCCGTTATTAACAACTATTGGCGTATTTTTTGAAATAATTTTCATAGGAAATACTGGAGTAAAAAATTCAGGTTCTTGTAAGCTTTTTATTAAAGCTACTCCTTCATTGTTGTTGTTAATTAATTTTGTATTTCCATTAGGTAAATTTACTTCCATTGGAAATATTATTTTAAAGCAATTGGTTTGGCAATCTTTGCATTCTTCTTTAGTTTCCTTTTTTAAAGAACAATTTTTAAGCATTGATTTAAAGTCCTCCTCAGATTTTAATACTTTTTCAGTGCCATCTTTTAAAGTGATGTTTTTTGGATATAATTGACTGTAAGATTTTACGTCGTTACCAAATAGGATGCTACTAAGTTCATCATCATTCGTAACTTCAACATTTTTCTGACCATTATTGATACTTAAAGTAGCAGGGTATTCAAAAATGAAGCAATCATCATTTTGATTAAATAGGTTTAATAGATTGTAGTTGTCATCATTTTTTGATGCTAAATCTGTATAATTGGCAAAGCCCTTTTTTATTCCTTTTGAAGTTTCTAAATTAAGAGCTGAAGCTTCTTGCTGTGTGTCATTATTGGTGTCATCTTTTTCACATGAAAACACAAGAATTGATGCTAGTAAGGCTACTGCTATTTGACAGATACGTTTCATAATTTTTTTCTTTTTTAAGTAATTATTATTGTTGTATGTAAAACAACACATAGATTAAATACCCTAAAAAATTTATAAATTAATTTTAACGATTAGATTACTGTGCTTTTATCGTTTTTTAATTAATGGGCAGTTTTATTTAGCTACCAATACTCCTTTTTTATTATGCACTTTTATTTTGTAATGATCTTCTAAATATTCAAAATTATTACTATCCAATTTTTCTTCTTGAACATCCATCCAGTCAGGGGTTACATTTGCATTGTCAAATTTTGCATCAAGTATAGTGGTATTTTTAAAATTTACTTGTATTAGATCAGCCCCTGAAAAATTAACATTAGATAAATTAGCATTTTCAAAATCAACAATTTTTAAGGTGGCTCCTTTAAAATTAGCTTTGCTTAAGTCGGATCCAACAAAGCTTGATTCAATAATATCTGTACGCGAAAAATTGGTGTTTTTCAGACTAGTATTATTAAGTTCACTTTTATGAATATAAGATTTCATAAAGTTGGAACCATTCATTTTTGCAAAATTGAGATGTAGGTTTTTTAAATTGATATCAGTAATACTAGCATTTGTAAGTTCGGCATATTCAAAATTGAGTAATGACGACAGAGTTTGTTTGGTATTTTGATCGATCATTTTATCTAAATCAATATTGCTTTCTAACATTGACATTAACAAATAACCTCTTTCGGGGCTAACGGGTTTGGTGATTAATGTGTCTTTATCTAAATACCTGTAAGGTTTTAAAATTTTACTCATTGCAATAATTCGGGTGCTATTGGCTTTTGATATTTTACCGCTATTTCGATATCCATCAGTAGTTACATCTTTAATCATTTGATCTAAAACAAAAAGCATAGAACTACGTCGATCTGCTTCTTGTAAGTTGGTTTGTTGTCCTAAACGTTCATTTTGACCTGTAATTAATTCGTTTTGATTTCGTAAATAATATACTTGAATGAGTAAAAATAGCGTAGGTAAAAAAGAAGTTAGTATTAAAAATACTCCAATTCGGGTAACACGCATGAATAGGGCAGAAAGTAAATCTGAAACCGTATCTTTTGAAACACTTCTTTTTTCTTCAAGTTCTGTAAAAAAATTACTAATTGCATTTTTTAAATTAACACCTAAAAAACTAGCTGAAATTTTTTTGGTGAGTTTAGCACGTTTAGCCCATTTTTCTTTTTTTTGAGTATCTCGTTTATTGAGTTCAGCTTTTAAGCGTTTATTTTCTTCTTCTAAATTAGTGTAATCCATAAGTTGTTGGGGTTTATGGTAAAATACTAAAAACTGATAGTTTAAAAAATATTTATGAGTCATAAATAACGAACATTTTAATTTAATAAAAGGATATGATATGAAATTACAAGTATTGAAAAGTGAAAAACTACTATCTTCGTAATACCTAAACTTAAGTTTACATTTATTTTATTAAAGTGATAAATTTTATGAAAAATAAAAGATTCATAAGAATAGCTAAGGAATTGTAATATTTGATATGAAAAAAAAATGTATTCATTCTTCATTTGAAAATCAAAGCCAACTATTAGAAAAAACAGTAGCTGATTTTGATACTATTGGGAGCGTTTTTGGGAATCAAAATAGAAACACAATAAGAGTAGTTTCTTTTGGAGATTTATCACTTAACATAAAATCATTTAAAGCTCCCGGTTTAATTAAAAAGATTATTTACGGGAATTTTAGAAAAACGAAAGCTGAACGTTCTTATAATTATGCAAATAATTTATTGGATAAAAATATAGGAACACCAAAACCTATTGCATATTTCGAAAATTTTGACACTTTAGGTCTAACTACAAGTTTTTATATAAGTGAACATCTTGAGGTAGATCTAACCTTTCGAGAATTGGTTGAGCAACCTAATTTTCCTGATCATGAACTAATATTGCGACAATTCGTAAGGTTTACTCATAAATTACATGAGGCTGAAATTTTGTTTAAAGATCATTCCCCTGGAAATACATTAATCAAAAAAGAACAAAATCAATATTATTTTTATTTGGTAGATTTAAACAGAATGGATTTTAAATCGCTTTCTTTTAAAGAACGTATGGGGAATTTTTCACGCTTGACACCCAAAAAAGAAATGATTGCTGTAATGAGTGATGAGTATGCGCAAATTACAGGTATGGATTATGAACTTGTATTTATGGAAATGTGGAAGCAAACTTCAAAATTTCAAGAGAAATTTTTTAGAAAAAGAAGGTTGAAAAAAAAGTTGTTTTTTTGGAGGAAATAATGAAGAAATATGGTGTTTTCTGTAAAAGTGAGTGCATTTACTATATAATTTAGACTATGAATATTATTTTACCAGAAATATCTGTGGTAATCAGTACATATAATTCTCCCAAATGGTTAGAGAAAGTTTTAATCAGTTATCAATACCAAGATTTTAAAAAATTTGAAATTGTAATTGCCGACGATGGTTCTACAAATGAAACTAAAAAACTAATTACTAAGATTGGAGCTACTGTTGATTTCAAAATTACGCATGTTTGGCATGAGGATTTAGGTTTTAGAAAAACAGAAATTTTGAATAAAGCAATTTTAAAATGTAAAGCCGATTATTTATTATTTACAGATGGAGATTGTTTAGCCCGGAAAGACTTTTTAGAAACTCACATGATCCATAGAAAAAAAGGTTTTTTTCTTTCTGGGGGGTATTTAAAATTACCAATGTCTACGTCCGAATCAATAACTTTTGATGATATAAAGCAACAAAATTGTTTTAATGTAAATTGGTTATCAACTAAAGGTTTGCCTTCTTCATTTAAAAATAATAAAATTACGGCATCAAAAAGTAAAGCTAAATTATTAAATAGACTAACACCAACTAAAGCTACATGGAATGGTCATAATGCTTCGGGGTGGAAAAAAGATATTTTAGCAGTAAATGGTTTTGATGAACGTATGCAGTATGGAGGTGAAGATCGAGAAATGGGAGAACGTTTATTTAATTTAGGAATAAAAGCTAAACAAATAAGATATAGCGCTATTTGTGTTCATTTAGATCATAAAAGAGGCTATGTAACTCCTGAAATGATAGAAAAAAATAATAAAATAAGAAAGAATACAAAAAAAGATAAAATAACGAGAACTCCCTTTGGAATTGAAAAGTTATAGTGCTACGTTTTCTAAATAAGTATTTAAATGAGGCAAAATTAATTCGGGAGTAAATTCTTCATACAATTCATAAGCAGTTTTTTTTAATTGTGAGCTAGATTTGTTGAGGTATAGCTCCGGTTTAAACTCATTTAAATGAATAGATTTGTGCTTTTTACCATCTTCAAATAAATTCCAACCATGTTGTAAAATCCATGGTGAAAAAATTGTGAATGTAGGTTTATCTAATGCTTTGGCCATATTTACGGCTCCTCCCTCGTTTCCTACTAATAAATTACAATGATGTAAAATAGCTAAAAATTCTCGAAGGCTTTTTCCAAACACATCAAACCTAGTTTTAGCTTGTGTTTTGGACTCTGTTAAATCATAAATTGTTTTAGCATCTTCTTTTTGGGGAGGTATATAATTATACAATACCGTGCTTTCCGTTTTTTTGGTGAGGGTGTCTATTACTTTTGCCATGTATTTAGGAGGTAATGTTTTTCGTTTTTCACTACCTAAAACACTAATCATAACCAAAGGCTTATCTAGGTTAATACCTTCATTTTCTAGATATAATTTAGCATTTTCAATTTCTGTTGGCGTTAAATATATTTTTGGAGCAATGATATTATTTTCAATTTCATTTTCAGAAAAAATTAAGCGCAATCGATTTTCTATAGCTAACCCGGCATTAGTTTTTACTTTTAATTGAGGTTGAATGTGCTCGTTATAAATAAATGAAGTATACCATTTTTTATATGAAGTTTTTCGTTGGGCTTTAGAAAAAAGACTAATTAAATTACTTTCTATTTTTCCATAAACATCAATAACCCAATCATAGTTTTCATTTTTTATAGTTTTTAAAAATGAATAGAATGAAGATTTATTTTGTTGATACTCTTTCTTAAATTCAATAATACGATCAATAGTTGGGTTTTGGTCAACCACAGCAATTGTATTTGTATTTACTAAATAATGGATTTGTGCTTTAGGGTATCTTTTTTTTAAACCATCACAAATTATAGTACTGGTAAGGACATCACCTATCATTTTTTGTTGAATCACTAAAATCTTTTTCATCCCTCTTATACTTATAATATTTTTCGAAAATATTGTTTTTTGAGAAGGAATACTATTTTTAATTAAAAATTCGATGATGTATACATCATCTCAATAAACAGGTCTAATTATGGAGGTTTTATATGGAAGAATAGCAATTTTTATTACTTTGCATTTAAAAGTTAAACCTATAAAATATGATGCATACGCAAAGTGATAGGCTTTGTGCTTGTACATAGTTATACCTGTAAGATTTTAGTTATAAAAAAAAGAACATTGAACAAGTTACTTAAATACCGTGAAGAATTAAATTTAACACAACAGCAATTATCGGATAAAGCGAATATATCCGTTAGGACAATTCAGCGTATAGAAGCAGGGCAACAGTTAAAAGGACATACTTTAAATGCCTTATCCGAAGCTTTGAATGTTGATAAGAATAAACTTTTGGGTATTGAAGAAGCATCAGAACCGACACAAAATAATTTGTTACAGCTTAAATTAATAAACCTTTCTTCTTTACTAGTATTGATTGTTCCTTTGGGGAGTATTCTTTTTCCTTTAATAATTATGTATTGGAAAAAAGAAGTTAATAAAATAACAAAACAAATTGTTTCCATTCAAATTATATGGACGCTTGCTTTTCCTACAATTGTATTACTTGTTGTTTTTTTAGGAAATATAATTCAGATAAATAGGCAAATAGTTCCATTGAGTATGTTGTTGATGTTAATGATTAATGTGTACATAATTCTTAAAAATACCGCTTCTTTAGATAAAAAAGGTGAATTGTCTATTTTTCTTAATTTCAGTATATTATAAGCGTGTCGTGAGATTGTCATGTTATTGTCGGCTATATTTTTAGTCTTTTTTAATGGATAGCGAGTACTATTGTACTCGAACAAAAATCTGTTATACAATGAAAACGTACTTACTTAAAACACTTTTATTTTTTTGCATTTTACCATTGATGTCTCAAAGTAAAGAACATCAAGAAATGATAAAATATTTACAAGAAAATAATATTCCTGTATTAGGAATAATAGAGAATGCTGAATTAAAAAAAATAGAAGTTTTTGGTAAGCTTTCTGCCAATAAAAAAGCGCCTTATAATACCATTTTTAATGTTGCTTCTATAACAAAACCAGTTACAGCTTTGGTTGCATTAAAATTAGTAAGCCAAGGTAAATGGGGTTTGGATGAACCTTTATGCAAATATTGGATTGATTCGGATGTGAAAAATGACCCCAATGCAAAACTGCTAACTACGCGTCATGTATTAAGTCATCAAACGGGTTTTCCAAACTGGCGAAATGGAAAATTGAATTTTGAATTTGTACCAGGAACAAAATATGTATATTCCGGAGAAGGTTTTGAATATTTAAGAAAGGCATTGGAAAGCAAGTTTAAAAAGTCGCTAAATGATTTAGCTACTCAACTTATTTTTGATCCTTTACAAATGACAGATACACAGTACATTTGGAACGAAAAAATAGATAGTTCTAGAGTTGCTTTAGGTTATGCGGCAGACGGAACAACTTATCCGGTATTTAAACGGAAAATACCCAACGGAGCAGATGACATGCTAACAACTATAAAAGATTATGGTACTTTTTTAATAAGTGTAATGAATGGCGAAGGTCTGTCTGATGAAGTTGTAAAAGAAATGCATTCAAATCAAGTAGCTTCAACAAATGGGAAATATTTTGGATTGGGTTTTGAAAAATATCTTTTTAAAGATGGGAATTATGCTTTAGCACATGGTGGCTCAGATAATGGTGTTAAAGCATTAACATTTATGTTTCCTAAAACCAAACAAGGCTTTTTAGTATTCACTAATTCAGACAATGGAACTAAAATATTTGAAAAAGTATTAACAAAGTATTTAGGTATTTATGGAGAAGAAATTATTGAAACAGAAATTGGGAAAAAGAAAGTTAGGAGTACTATAAACGTATTGAAAAGAGAAGCTGTACAGAAAATTGAAAATAAAGAACTATATAATGAAATACTTAAAATGGATAGTATTTTTTTTGAAGCCTATAATAATTGTGATTTAAAAAAACAGGATGCATTATATGCCGATGATATTGAGTTTTTTCATGATAAAGGAGGTTTTATGAATTCTAAAAAAGATATTATAGAAGCGACTAAAAGAAATATTTGCGGCAAAGTAACTAGAACCTTGTTGAAAGAACAGCTAGAAATATACCCGATTAAAGATTATGGGGCTATACAAATAGGTTATCACAAATTTTATAATAATCAAGAACCTAAAGAAGAGTCAATTACAGTAAAATTTATAGTGGTGTGGAAGAATGATAATGGAAACTGGAAGCTTAAAAAAGTGATAAGTTTACATTGATGTTATTTAAATATTTCTTAGCATGAAAAATATATAAAAAGCTTAAATTGGTTCAAATTAATAGTAAATATGAGTGTTAAAGTTTATAAATGGGGAATTATAGGATGTGGTAACGTTACTGAAGTAAAAAGTGGTCCAGCATATCAAAAAGTAGAAGGCTTTGAATTGAAAGCTGTGATGCGTCGTGATATTGAAAAAGCTGAAGATTATGCAAATCGGCATGGAGTTTCGAAATTTTATGGAAATGCAGATGACTTAATTAATGACCCGGAGATTAATGCTATATATATTGCAACACCACCAGATAGTCACTTGCACTACGCACTCAAAGTAGCAAAAGCAGGTAAAGTATGTTGTATTGAAAAGCCTATGGCACCTAGTTACAAGGAATGTGAGCAGATAGTAAGAGTGTTTAAAGAGAAGGAATTACCATTATTTGTTGCTTATTATCGTAGGAGTTTACCTCGTTTTGAAAAAATTAAAGCATTATTGGATGCCAGTGCCATAGGATCTGTTAGACATATAAATTGGCATTATTCTAGAGGACCAAAACCAATTGACTTGTTAGAAGCCTATGATTGGCGAACCGATGTTAAAATTGCCTATGGAGGCTATTTTGATGATTTAGCTAGTCATGGCTTGGATTTATTTATCTATTTGCTAGGGAATATTACTGAAGCTAAAGGCTTAGCTGTTAATCAGCAAGATTTATATAGCTCTAAAGATGCTATTGTTGGAAGTTGGTTACATCATTCGGGAATTACGGGTAGCGGAAGTTGGAATTTTGGAACAGAAAGCGTTGAAGATAAAGTTGAAATTTATGGATCAAATGGAAAAATAACATTTTCTGTTTTTAAAGGAGCTCCTATTGTTTTAAAAAATGATACCCTTGAAAAAAGTTTTGATATAGCGCATCCAGAAAATATTCAATTATATCATGTTGAAAATATGAAAAAGCAATTATTTTCTGAAATTCCACACCCTTCAACGGGCGAAACTGGAGCACATACCTCGTGGGTAATGGATAAAATATTAGATAAAAATTAAGGGTTACACACTATCAATAGCTACGTCAATTGCATCTTTTTTTATTTCAATTTTGAATAATGTTCCTCTTTTGGGATGAGAATCAATAATGATTGATCCCGATAGTTGATCTATTCTGTTTTTAATATTGGTAATACCAATACCTTTATTATTTTTTAAAGAGTCCATGGAAAAACCTTTTCCATCATCCTCATAAGTAAGGTGAATAGTATCTAAAATACATTCTATTCTAATATCTATATGCTTTGCTTTAGCATGCTTTAAGGTATTTGTGATTAATTCTTGTTGTATGATAAAGATTTCATTTTGAATGGAAACATCTATTTGATTAATAATTTCTTCTTCCGAGGCTTCAAAGTTGATTTTTAGATCGGTAGCTTCATCAATATTTTTTACATATTCTTTTAAGATTTCTATATAATCATTATGTCTATTTTTTTTAGGAATGGTGTTGTGAGACATTTCTCGAACTTTTTGATAAGTCCGATCCATATGATTTTGAATCTTTTTTATTTCAGAAGTTTTAATTTCCCCTATTAGTAATTTTATAGTAGCTATATCATTCCCAATAGAATCGTGAAGTCCCTGTGCTAATTTTTTACGTTCTCTATCTTGTCCTTCGATAGTAGCTTTTATTAATTTTAATTCCTGTTCTTTCATTAAGGAATTAATTTGTTCATTGGATACTTGTTTTAAAGTTTCATTAAGTTTTTTTTGCGTTTTTAGTTTTTTATAATACCCTAACGCAAGGAGTAATATAAAAGCAAACAGAATTGTTGAAGCTATTAAAATTAAGTTTTTAATATAGATTTGCTTTTCTTTATCCTTTTTTAATTGATCATTTTCTTGTTCTTTTTGAAGCGTTTCAAACTTAATTTCCAATTCGTTAATTTCTTGTGCTTTTTGAATTTTATTAATTGAATCTTGAATTATTAGAAATTCTTCGGTGTAACCTAATGCTTGTTTGTAATCATCTTTATTAAGAGCATTTTCTTTTAATTTATCATAGCAAAACAACAATTCGATTAAGTTACCTTCTTGTTTTCTTTCCTTTACCAAGGGGAGGAGCATAGCTTCTACTTGATCGAATTTTTTTCTAGCTAAGTACTCATTGATTAGTTCTTTTTTTGCTTGATTTTTAAGGTGAGATATTTCCATTGCTTCCCCTCTTTTAATAATTTTTTTAAGTTGAGGAATTATTTCATTTTTCCGACCTGTATATTTTAAATTTTTAGTCATGTAAAAACTTACTGCTAAATCATAGTAGGGGTTTTCATTAACTTCAAGAGCTTGATTGTAATACTTATTTGATTTTTTGTAATCCTTTAAATCATGATAAATGCGGCCAAGTGACATCATTGATCCTACTGCAACGTCAATATCAATACTATGAATTATTTTTTGAAATAAATTAATGGCTGTATTAAACTTCTTTTCATAGGAATATATATCTCCTAGGTATAATATAAATCGATCATGTTCTTCAATAAAATTCCATTTACCAGCCTTCTCTTGTCCTTCAATAGCTACTTTTTTAGCTTTTTTGAATAAGCCTTTACTTAAAAATGTACTGGCTAAGCTCATGTTTCCCATTAGGGTTCGCATTCTCATTATTGAGTCATTTGAGAATGTAGTATAGCTTAAAGTTTTTTTGGAATAAAATAAAGCGGAATCAGTATCTCTTTTTAGTTCTAAAAAATAGCATGAAATTAAATGATCCAGTCTAGATTTACTGGCATCGGTTTTGAGTCTTTTTAAAAGTTGATGCGATAACTTATAAGCAGCTTCTTTGTCATTTTCTAAATAGAATAAATTTTCCGCATCATTCAAAGATTTTCGTTCCTTGCTTTCAAGCAATTTTAATTCTAATAGTTCATTTTTAGAAAGCAGTTGTTGAGGAAAAATAGTATGCACATAAAAAATGAAAAAAAGAAAATAGAAGGTTTTTAAAGTCGCTCCCATATATTAATTGATAAATAAGTGTGTGTTTGTTAGAGCTAAGATAATTTTACATTGTTAAAATCAAGAAATAAAAACAATAACTTTATAGAAGTTTTATGAAATTAAAATAGTTCTAACCTGATTTTAGACTAAAAACTCAAGGTTTTTGTTTAAAAAAAGTAAACACAAGAACTATGAGTTATATATCATTAATAAATTCTACTAAATTCACATTCTTATCTAAGTTGATTTTTTTTCTAAGTCTATAGCGAGAGGTGTTAGCACTTTCGTGTGAAATCCCCATTACTTTTGCCATTTCTTTGCCCGAAAAGCCAAGTTTAATTAAAGCACATACCTTTAAATCATATTGACTTAAGTCTGGGTATTTCTTTTTTAAACGACTGTAAAAGCCTTGATTTACCATAGTAAATCTACTTTCAAATTCTGACCAATTTTCTTTTGAGTTTACAGAAATAGTTTTAATCAATTTTTTGACACTATGTGAATTCGGTTGCTCACTAATTTCTTTAAGGTTAGTTTTTACTTCATTTAGTAATTCATCTTTGGCCATTAATCTTAGAGTGGATTCTGTAAGTTCTTTATTTTTGATTTCTAGGATTTCCTCAGATTTTTTTGTTTCTAATTCCTTTTTTTGAAGGAGCATCTTCTTTTCATTTCTAAGTTTAGTAGTAGTGTAACGATAAATAACAACACCTAGTACTACCAAAAATAGGGCACTAATAAGCATAATAATATAGCGTAACCTCCATAATGATTCTGTATGTAGTAATTGTTCCAGTTGTTGTTCAGCAGCTAATTTATCCAGTCGTTCTTTTTCTAACATAAACTGATCTTTAATTTCTAGTAAATATTGGTTATTGGGACTACGACTACTATATAAATATTGATTTATTTCAAGGGAGGTTAGTAAATTTTTTAAAGCTTTAGATTCATTATTCATCTGTTGATACACCTCGGACAGCTTTTTATAGGTGTCAGGTATAAAATTCAGGTGATTTTTATATTGATAACCAATTGCATTTGATTTTTCATAATAGAATATCGCTTTTTTATATTCTTTTAATCCAAAATAACTATCACCCAACATGGCGTATAAAACAACTAAATAACTAGGTTTTTCATTTAAAAAATAATTTTCATGTGGTAATAATTGTTTAATAGCTTTGGCATAATTTTTTTCTAAAAGTGATAAATAACCAAAGTGGACTTTTAAAAAATTGATATATGGATTGTTGAGAGTTGTTATTAATTCAGCAGTTTCTAAATAACTTCGCATAGTTTCGGGATCATTATTATAAAAATAATGAGTAGCTAAAGGGAGGTAGTTTTTTATTAGTGCAGTAGCCTTTAGTTCATTTTTTTTAACCAAAAGTTTATTGATCTCTAATGATTTTAAATAGTATTTTAATGCTTCTGGTCTACGGTTATATAAACTATATAATATTCCAATTCCAGTATAACTAGTTGCCATTGCAGCTGGATTATTAGTCTTTTCGGCAAGTAATAAAGCTTTCCAATAGCTATCATATGATTTTTCATAATTAATACGATTACAATAAAGTTCGCCAAGATTATTAAGTACGTTAATTTGAGCTATCGTATCCTTGGTAAAGTTATGTCTAGCTAATTTAGTCTCCCATTCAATATGAGAACTATCATTTTTAGTCAAACGTTCAATATGCCATTTTTTTTGAGGGAATGAAATATCTGAAATATGCTTTTTTTGCGCATTTAGGGTATAGACATTAATACAAAATAGTATTAATAAGAGTGGAGTGAAAAATCTATAAATAAAAAGCATTGTTATTTCGTTTAATACTGTAAACATAGTAAATACAATGTTTTTAAAAGAGTTTTTTAGTTAAAATCTATATAGAATTTAGTGTAAGTCTATATGGAGTCTATATAGATTTTGAAATTTTAAAGGGATAATAAGTTAATTTTACGAAAACGATAAAGTGTTTAATTCATTCTATTGTATTTGTTTTAAATTATGAGAAATTATTTAAAAAAGAGCGGTTTATTTATAGCTACTATAATAGGTGTTACCTTACAAATTTCGTGTGGGCCAAATATACCGGATAGTATTGCTGAAGATTATGAAGCACTTCCTGATAAATTAGATTTTAATATACATGTTAAACCTATTTTGTCGGATAAATGTTATGCATGTCATGGACCAGATAAAGCCAAACAAAAAGCAGGTCTTCAACTTGATGTTGCAGATGCTGCCTATGGAGAGTTACCCGAAACTCCGGGAAAATATGCCATTGTTCCTGGGGATATAGAATCATCCGAAGCTATAAGACGTATACTGTCTAGCGATCCGACACAAATAATGCCAACCCCCGAATTTAATGTGCCTTTATCAAATTACGAGAAAGCGGTTCTGGTTAAGTGGGTTAATGAAGGAGCGGAGTATAAACCTCACTGGGCATTTATAAAACCTCAAAAATATGAGGTGCCAAAAGTGAAAGGAAAACACAAGGACTTTGTTAATAATGACATTGATAATTTTATAGTAAAAACCTTAGAAGAAAAAAAACTAACTCCTTCTAAAGAAGCAGATAAAGAATTGTTGTTAAGAAGACTTTCTTTGGATTTGACTGGCTTACCACCAACGCCTGAAGAAATAAAGTCATTTTTAGCAGATACTTCAAAAGATGCTTATGATAAACAAGTAGACCGATTATTAAATTCAATTCATTATGCAGAAAAAATTGCAACAGATTGGATGGATTTATCTCGTTATTCTGATACTTATGGATATCAAGTTGATCGATACAGAGATATGAGTCCTTGGAGGGATTGGGTAGTTAAGGCATTTGATAAAAATATGCCTTATGATGAGTTTATTAAATGGCAATTAGCAGGGGATTTACTTCCAGATCCAACAAGAGAACAAATTTTAGCTACTGGTTTTAATCGTTTACATCCTCAAAATATGGAGGGAGGAATTGTTGATGAGGAGTTTAGATCGGAATACGTGTCCGACAGAGCTTCATTGGTTGGTGAAGCATTTATGGGCCTTACTGTGGCTTGTGCAAAATGTCATGATCATAAATATGATCCAATTTCTCAAAAAGAATTCTTTCAATTATATAGTTTTTTCAATAATGTGAATGAAACCGGTCAAATTTCATGGGATAATAGCTTACCTGTTCCCACAATGATGATCCCAACGGAAAAGCAAGAAAATTTCTTAAAAGAAACAGATTCTAAAATTGATCAAAAGGAAAAATTATTAGCCGAGGTAACAAATAAGGAACAAATAGCTTTTGAAAAATGGTTAAAAACAGGTGCTTATAAGAATGCTATTAAAAGAGTTTCTTCAGACAAAAAGACGGCTCATTATACGTTAAATAGCAGTCCTGTAAAAAATAGTTTGAATCCATCTTTAAAGGTGGAGCACCGAATGGAATTTTCAAAAAATGAAAAACTAAATTTTGTTCAAGGACATAACGGTCGTGCTTTACAAATGAATGGGGATGCATGGCTAGATTTAAAAGGAGTAGGTATTTTTAAAAGGGATCATTCATTTAGTATTGGTTTGTGGGTAAATATTCCTGAAGAATTGAAAGAAGGCGTAATTTTTCATAAAAACAAAGGATCTCGATTACATAGTTATAAAGGTTATCATTTATACTTAAAAGATAATAAGTTAGAATGGATGCTAGCACATACTTGGCCCGAAAATGCGATTATTGAGCACACTAAAGTGGATGTGCCTAGAGATCAATGGGTGCACTTAATGGTAACTTATGATGGTTCAAGTACAGCAGCAGGAGGTAAGATTTACATGAATGGTAAAGAGGTTGAAACCGAAGTGGAAATTGATAATTTAACTAAGGATATTATTTTCCATAATTTAACAGACGAAATTTACAATGGCCCCGTAGAACCAAATTTACAGATAGGTGCTCGCTGGAGAGGCGTAGGAACTAAAGATGCCAAATATGATGATATTGAGGTGTATAAACGTAAGTTGAGCGCTGTTGAGGTATTGAAATTAGCTAAAGCAGAAGAGGTAAAAGAGATAGCGACTACGGAGCTTGAAAATTTAACACCAGTTCAAAAATCCTTATTAAAAGAATATTATTTAACAAACGTATCTAAACCTTATAAAGAGGTTTCACAAGCTTTAGCAGAAGTAAGAAGTATCTACGTAGATTCAGTTGAAAGAGTACAGGAGGTAATGATCATGAAGGAAATGGAAAAACCTCGAGATGCTTTTGTATTAGAACGAGGTGTTTACGATGCCTACGGAGAACAAGTATACCCAAATACTCCAAAAAGTGTATTGGAAATGCCTGAAGGTTTACCTAAAAATAGATTAGGTTTAGCAGAATGGTTAACCTTAGAGGAGCATCCTTTAACAGCTCGTGTTGCTGTAAATAGGTATTGGCAAAATTACTTTGGAAGAGGGATAGTTAAATCCACAGCCGATTTTGGAAATCAAGGGGATTTACCATCACATCCAGAGTTGTTGGATTGGTTAGCATTAAAATTTGTTGATTCTGGCTGGGATGTAAAAGCCTTACAAAAGTTAATTGTTAGTTCAGCAACATACAAACAAAGTTCATTTACCTCAAATGAATTAAGAGATATTGATAGCGAAAATGTTTGGTTAGCTCGAGGGCCAAGTACACGTTTAACAAGTGAAATGATGCGTGACAATGCATTACTAGCAGCGGGTTTATTGAATAAGAAAGTAGGTGGAGAAAGCGTAAAGCCTTACCAGCCCGAAGGACTATATGCAATGACATCGGGTACTTATGAGCAAGATGAGGGAGATGCCCTTTACAGGAGAAGTTTTTATACGTACTGGAGACGTACGGTGCCTAATCCAACACTAGCCACTTTTGATCAACCCGAACGAAGTGTATGTACTGTAAAAAGACAAAAAACAAACACACCATTACAAGCCTTGGTGTTGTTAAATGATCCAACATATTTAGAGGCAGCCAAGGTTATGGGGGAGCGTATGACTAAAATGAGCGATTCTCTGGAAGGGATTAAAATGGCTTATACACGCTTTACAGGACGAAGCCCAAAAGAAAAGGAATTACAAGTATTAGCAGAATTGCTAGCCAAAGAATATGAAAAATTTAAAGCCAATCCCGAAAAAGCTAAAGGTTGGCTAGAGGCAGGAGCATATGAAATAGATCAAAGTTTAGATGCAAGTTTATTGGCTTCAAATGCCATTGTAGCTAGTGTGATTCTAAATGGAGATGTAACAATTACAAAAAGATAGAAATTATGAGCGGACACCATCACCATGATCATGATATACTAAGATCTAACGTACATGATTTTAAAAAGATAGAAGCAAACATAGATAGAAGGCAATTCCTAACAAAAACATCAATGGGTCTAGGAGCGATGGCTTTAGGTTCTCTTATGGGAGCCGATAAGTTATTGGCTAACAATACTAAGGGTACTGTTAAAGGACCTGGAAAGCCAATTGGTGACCCCAATGCCAATCCAATTTCGGGTCCAAATGGTATTCCAGGATTACCACATTTTTTACCAAAGGCAAAAAGAGTAGTTTATTTATTTCAAAGTGGAGGACCTTCACAATTTGAAACCTATGATTATAAGCCAAAATTAACAGATATGTTTGGTCAGGATTTGCCACCTTCGGTTCGTAAAGGGCAACGTTTAACAAGTATGAGTGCTTCTCAATCTTCGTTGCCAATTGCACCTTCAAAGTACAAGTTTAAACAATATGGTGAAAGTCGTGCCTGGGTAAGTGAATTGATGCCACATACGGCTAAAATGGTCGATGATATATGTTTTATAAAATCGATGCATACTGAGCAAATTAATCATGATCCCGCAATCACTTTTTTTCAAACAGGTCATCAATTAGCAGGTAGACCTTCAATTGGAGCTTGGACAAGTTATGGTTTGGGTTCCGATAATCAAAACTTACCTACGTTTATTACTCTTGTATCTAAAAATGGGGGTGGGCAACCCTTATATTCTAGATTATGGGGGAATGGTTTTTTACCAACGGAACACCAAGGAGTACAATTTAGATCTGGTAAAGACCCCGTATTGTTTTTGAATAATCCTGAAAATTATGATGGTCATGATCGTGCCGAAATGCTCGCTTATTTAAAACAACTGAATGATATTCAGAATGATGCTTATGGTGATCCAGAAATAAAGGCGCGTATTGCTCAATATGAAATGGCTTTCCGTATGCAAACATCAGTGCCCGAGGTGACTGATATGTCCGATGAGTCGGAAGAAACATTTGAAATGTACGGAAAAGAAAGTCGTGATCCAGGGACATATGCTGCAAACTGTTTAATGGCACGTCGCTTATTAGAAAAAGGAGTGAAATTTGTTCAGTTGTATCAACGTGGTTGGGATCACCATATTGGTTTGCCGGGTAATATGAAAAGGCAATGTGAAATGACAGATCAGCCTACTGCAGCTTTGTTACAAGATTTAAAGCAACGAGGAATGCTTGAAGATACATTAGTAATTTGGGGAGGAGAATTCGGAAGAACTGCTTATTCCCAAGGTCGATTAACCAAAGAGGATTACGGTCGTGATCATCATCCTAGAGCATTTACGATGTGGATGGCTGGAGCTGGTGTAAAACCGGGAATGTCTTATGGGGAAACAGATGACTTTAGCTACAATGTAATTAAAGACCCAGTACATGTTCATGATTTTCATGCTACATTAATGCATTTAATGGGGGTTGATCATGAACGATTAACGTATAAGCATCAAGGTAGACGTTACCGTTTAACAGACGTTCATGGACATGTTGTAAAAGATATTTTAAGCTAAAGAGTTGTATGAAAACACGTAGGAATTTTTTAAAAACTACTGCTGTAGCTTCATTAGCTACTGTAGCTACTCCAACTTTTGGAGCCAATATTATTACAGGTAAAAAAGAAAGAAATGATGATACTATTTATGGTCATGGAGATTATAAATATAAATTAGATAAAAACTGGGGGAAAGTTAGTTCGGCCAGGACTCCATTATTGAATTGCCATGAAATGGTAATGGATAGTAAAGGAAGATTAATAATGCTGGGTGATAATCCTAAAAATAATATATTAATTTTTGATAAATCAGGTAAGTTGTTGGACTATTGGGGAACAGCGTACCCAGGAGGTCATGGATTAACCTTATCAAAAGAAGGAGGAGAGGATTTTTTATACTTGACTGATTCAGGATGGTATTTGAATCGAAGAGGGGAATTACTTCAGCATAATGGTAGAGTAAGTAAAACAACTCTTGATGGAAAAGTGGTTTTTGATATTGGACACCCCCAAACTATAGGAGTTTATGAAGTTGGAGATCATTTTTGTCCAACTGAAGTTGCTGTAGGACCTAATGGGGATATTTATGTAGCCGATGGCTATGGCAAAGATTATATTTTACAGTATGACGCCAAAGGACAGTTTATACGTAAATGGGGAGGTCATGATAATGAAGACAAAAATTATAACCTACATAATGCTCATGGAGTAACTGTAGATTATAGGGATAAGAATAACCCTGTTCTTATTTGTAGTTCAAGGGCAGAAAATGTTTACAAATTCTTCACACTGGATGGTAAATACATAAGGACCCTACATTTGACAAACATGTATGCTTGTCGAGCGGTAATTGATGACAATAATTTATACGCAGGAGTATGTTGGTCTATTCCCAAAGGAGAAACAAAATTTGATTGGTTAGCCCATACTGGTTTTGTAACAGTGTTAGAGGGAGATAAAGTAGTTTCTAACCCAGGAGGTACAGCACCCGAATATAAAAATGGAAAGTTATTGCCTTCATATCAATTAGCGCATAAACCCATATGGCATGGACATGATGTGTGTGTAGATGAAGATAAAAATTTATATGTATGTCAATGGAATGCAGGACATTCTGCACCATATAAATTAGAAAGAGTTTAAAAAGTAATCCCAATTTATGGAAGAATCTAATATCATATTATTCTTTGGTCGTTTTCACCCGTTATTGGTGCATTTGCCCATAGGTTTTTTAATTTTTACAGCTATTATTGAAGTTACTGAACGTTTTTCATTGACTAATGGATTGAAAAAAGTAGTTCCTTTTTCATTGTTGTTAGGGACATTAAGTGCAATTGCAGCAAGTATTCTTGGATTAATGTTAGCTACTAGCGGGGATTATAATCACGAAGCGCTAGATGATCATAAATGGGCTGGAATAATAACTACTCTAATTGCTCTTATTGCTTACTTATTAAGTTTGGATTTGACATTTTTTAAAACTGTTAAAAATAAATTGTATTTAATTGTGGTAGTTGCTATGATTGGTGGTTTATCTGCAACAGGGCACTTGGGAGGTAATTTAACTCATGGAGAGGATTATTTAACCCATTACATGCCTTTTAAAAAGGACGTTGTAGATCCTTTAAAGCGTCCAGAGGTAACAGAGATAGCTCAAGCTCAATTTTTTGGAGATGTAGTACATCCAATTATAAAAGCAAAGTGTTTTTCGTGTCATAATTCAAGCAAACAAAAGGGGCAACTTTCTTTTGAAAGTATTGAAATGTACATGAAGGGTGGAAAGCATGGGAGTACGATAGTTCCAGGAAATGCCAATGAAAGTGAATTAATGCTTCGTGTAAATTTATCCGAAGATGATAAGTTGTTTATGCCACCAAAAGGAAAAACTCCATTGACGGATGAAGAAAAATTGATTATTGAATACTGGATTAACAAAGGTGAAGCTAATTATACTACAAATTTTGTGACTACAGAACCCGATGAAGATATGCTTGGTTTAGTTTCTAATTATTTAAAATTAGAAGGTCATGCTAGTGGTGACATGATTAGTTTTTCAAATGTAGCTAATGAAACCATTGAAAAATTAAGAGAACAAGGTTTTTCGATTAGAGAATTAGCAGCTGGTTCTTTTGCATATGATGTAGTATTGCTTACAGGTAAAAGTGATGAAAAATCGATATCAGAAAAATTAGAAACGTTACAATCAATTAAAGATAATATTTTATGGTTGTCATTGGAAAATAGTGGTTTAAATGACGCTCAAGTTGGACAATTAAGTTCGTTTTCGAATTTAAGAAAACTGAATATTTCTAAAAATAAAGGATTAACAGATAGTGGTTTAAAGAAACTTACGGAATTGAAAAACTTAGAAAGTTTGAGTATATACGCCACACAAGCTGATGTTGCGAGTATTGAAGCACTTTCCGTAATATCCAAATTGAAAAACATTTATGTATGGAAAACTAATTTGGATGAAAAAGAAATTGCTGCTATGCAGCATAAACACAAACAGCTAAAGTTGGTTTCGGGAATTTAATTCCTTTTTAAGGATTAGTAACTGAAATAACGATACTTTTTTAAGTATTTAGTAGTCATAACCTACTATTTAGTCTGTTTACACAAAAGTGGTTTTTTGTGGTTTTGTTGGCCTGATTCTTTTTGAATCAGGCTTTTTTTTAGTTATTAAAATAACAGAAGAAGTTTGATTAATTTTATTAATCTTGGATTCTGCTAAATGTTATAATGAATTGATATACCTAGTAAATAAACTGTTTTAGTTACATATAAAACCATATGATCTGCATTACTAAATAAGTTGAAGTTATTTTTGTAAAAAAAATAAATTTATGTTAAAAAATAGAAAAGCATATATGCTATTAATGTCATTTATTTTATTCGTAGTGGCCTGTAGTAGTAATGAAAATGACGATGAAGTAGTAAAAGAAAAAGACACCATAGCGCCTACTATTGTTTGTATGGATCCTATTCGTTTTATAGCAAAGCCTAATGAGAATAAGGCAAAAGTGATTTATGATACACCAGTTGGAATGGATAATGTGGCAGGTGCTAAAACCAAACAAACAGAAGGTTTAGCATCAGGGGAGTTGTTTCCGTTAGGAACAACAACAAATACATTTGTAGTAACTGATATTGAAGGGAATCAGAGCTCATGTAGTTTTGATGTAGTGGTTACTCAAGCTAGCCTCACTGGTACTGAACCATATTTTTTTGGAGAAGATCCGACACCTAAAGGGAAAAAATGGGTAAAATCTGAAAATAAGTCAGATGAATTTAATAACAATATTTTTGATAATACAAAATGGCATAAGAATCCAGCAACAGACGGTTTTGGTTGGTACGGAAGACCACCTGCTTTATTTGATCCTCAAAATGTAACTGTTAGTGATGGTAATTTAAATGTAACTACATTAAAATACAATACACCTAAAAATGTAAATAATACAAGTTGGACTCATGGAGGAGGTATTGTGCGTTCAAAAGAAACAGTAAGTGTTGGACAGTATTTCGAATGTAAAATGAAGGCAAATAAAACGGTAATGTCATCAACATTTTGGTTGTCTTTTAAACAGAATTGCTCCACAGGACCGTTTAGAAAATTAGAGTTAGATGTTCAGGAATGTGTAGGTAGGGTTCATAGCGGTACAGCGAATTGGGCAAAGGATTTTGATAACATTTATCATTCAAATACTTGGAGGCATAATAGACCATGTGATACTGCTATTGATGCATCTAAACAATCACCAAGTAAAAAAATATTGAGCGAAAAAAATAATTCAAGGTATTTTGTTTATGGGTGTTGGTGGAAATCACCAAATGAAATTTTATTTTATTTAGATGGAGCATATGTATATTCAATAACAAACCCTCCAGCCGAATTTGATTTGGAAGGACATTTAACAATGGCCATTGAAACTTATGATTGGAATCCAATTGATGCGAATAATATATTTGAAACAGCTTCGTATGATGAGCTTACTACAAAATATGATTGGATTAGAACTTGGAGTTTAAAAGATGAGTAATAAATAGTATCATAATGAACTTATTCTAAAATGGGATAGCATTTTTTAGAATTGATAAAAAACCTTTGAACTTAACTTCAAAGGTTTTTTTAGTTGAAAGATCAATGACAAATGATATAATTTATATTTAATAAGAGTAAAATCAACTAAGTAGTGGTTTTATTTCTGAATCATCAGTATTTTCGCACCCGATGTAATTATTTTGGCAATATTTAGTAGCCTTAAACCAGCATTATGCATTAGAACTTCGATAAGGAATAGATTTTATAATGAATAATTCGAGTCAAACATCCAAAACCATATAATAAACATAGAGTCATATGAAAAAAATAATACTTCTTTTATTACTTTCTTTTGTTAGCATATCAATTACAGCTCAAGAGAAGATAACCGATATCACCTATGAAACGATTAGTAATAAGGTGGTTGATCTTGTAGAAAAAGAAAAATATCAAGAAGTTATTGAGGCTTACAATACGATATCAGTAAATGATTCTTCATATGGAGATGCTTTAATAAGTAAGTCATATTATTTATTAGAGCTTAAAAAATATGAGGAAGCCATAAAAGAAACTGATAAAGGCTTAAAAAAAGTAAAAGGAGAATTTAGATATGGCTTGTACCTAAATAAAGGAGTGGCATATGAGTCTTTAGAAAATTATAAGGAATGCATCGAAACTTATAATCAAGCGCTAAAAGAATTTCCTAAACATTTCCAGTTGTATTATAATCGCGGAGTAGCCTTTGAAAAACAAAAGGATTATAAAAATGCAATATCAGATTTTAAACAGTCTATTATTTTAAATCCTTATTATGCGCAATCTCACTTGCAATTAGGTAGTATTTGCTATAAAGAAAAAAAAATGACTCAGGCATTAATGGCACTTAATATGTATTTAGTGTTGGATCCAGACGGAAAAAACTCATTAACAGTATTAAGTTCAATTAATACTTCTTTTTCCAGAGCTAATGATTCAAAACCAACAGGGATTCAAATTTCAAAAGATGATGCCTCTTTTGAAGATATAGATTTGATTTTAAGTAATCGGATTGCTTTAAATAAAGGCTATAAGATTAAGAATAAAATAGATCTTCCTATGGTAAAGCAAAACCATGTATTGTTTGAGCAGTTAAAAGATTATGAAGGTGGGAATGATGGGTTTTGGGATCAAAAATATGTGCCTTTTTATAAATGGATGATAGCGAATGATTTGTTTGATTCGTTTGTGTACACAACAATGTATTCTTTAGAAAAAAGCACATACAAGAAAATTGTTGACAAAAATACTTCAAAAGTAAGGGCATTTATTAGGGATGGATTTACAAAATGGATCACTTTAGTTGGAGAAAATAATGATATGTTATTTCGTGGCAAGCAACAAAAAGTGAGTTGTATGTACGAGGATAAAAAATTATTGGCAATAGGCTTACGTAAAGAAGGTAAGGAAATAGGTATATGGGAGGTTTTTGATGATCATGGTAAATTGAATGCAGAAGGAGCCTTTGATAATGAAGGGAAAAAAACAGGAGAATGGAAGTGGTTTAATAAAGAAGGTAAATTAAATCATACAATAAATTATTTACATGATGAGTTGGAAGGGAAATATACATCATATTATAAAACTGGTGGTGTTGACTTTGAGTATGTGAATAAAAAAGGGAAAGTAGATGGCGTTTATAGAGATTACAATGAATATGGAGCTTTAATTGAAGTTAAGAATTTTATTGACGGAGATTTACAAGGGGAATATAAATCGTATTATAACATAGGAAAGGAAGCCAAAGAATATGTAGGAACCTATAAAAATGGCCAATTTTCAGGGGAATTGATTAATTATTATGATAATGGTCAAGTATGGAATAAGGTAAGTTATGTGGATGGTAAGTTTCATGGAGATAAAGAATTATATCATAATAATGGGGAGTTAAAAGCAAAATATACATACAATCTAGGCAAATTAAGTGGGAAATATGAGGAGTATTATGATGATGGGGTTTTAGAAGAAGAAGGTCAGTTTATAAATGATATGTATGAGGGGCTTTGGAAACTTTATTTTATGGATGGTACTTTATATCGAGAAATGAATTATAGTAAAGATCTACTTAATGGGGAGTATAAAGAATATGATATTGATGGAAAACTACATTATACTTTCATATATAAAAAGGGAGAATTAGTTGCCACGACTCATTTTGATAAAGATGGGAATAGTATACATGAGGTAAAAAAGAAATCGGGGAATATCAATTACGAGGGGTATTCTCCAGTAGGTGTAAAAGAAACAAAAGGACTTTATAATATAAAAGGTGGTAAAGAAGGTGTTTGGGAATATTATGATTATGGAGTGAAAACTAGTTACGGAACTTATAAAGACAATCAAATTGAAGGTGAATACTTTATGTTCTACAATAATGGCAAAAAACGTATTGAAAAAAACTATGAGAATGATAAGCTTAACGGTTATTTTGTAAGCTACCATAAAAATGGAAAAATAAGTGAACAAGGTTATTATAATAGAGGTTTAGTAGTAGGACAATGGAAGTCATATTATTTAGATGGGACATTAAAAAGAGATTATTTTTACCATAAAGATGAAAAACATGGTATTCAAAAAGAGTATGCTACCGATGGTAAGTTGTACGAAGTTTCCAAATATGAGTTTGGGAGATTAATTTCGAGAACCTATTATACTTCTAGCGGAAGCATACATGAAACTATAGATAATACAGATTTTAGTAACAAAAGCCTTACCACTTTTACTCATTTGAATGGAAAACCTTTTACCGTTACAAATTATTTAGGAGGTCAGCGACATGGATCATATAAAAAGTATTATTTTGAGGGACAGTTATCTGAGGAGGGAACATATTTTAATGGAAAACAAAAGGGTAAATGGCAAGGCTATCACGAAAACGGAAAGCTTAAATGGGAAGGCATTTATGTGCAAGGAAAAGCAGAAGGGGAGTGGAAATATTATTTCAAAGATGGTGCTTTAGAAGAAATACGCTCCTACAGGGCAGGTAAGCAAACGGGAACAACTAAGGAGTTTTATGAAGATGGCACACTCCAAAGAGAGAATACTTATAAAAATGGAAAGCCTAATGGAATGCGAAAATTTTATAGCCCTACGGGAAAATTACAATTTGTACGTTATTACAATAATGGTAATTTAATAGGCTACAGTTACAATAATAAAAAAGGTGAATTAAAGCCAATGATCCCTTTAAAATCAGGTACAGGAAATTTACTTGCCTATTTTGATAATGGAATAAAATCGGCCGAAATGCAATTTGAAAATGGATATTTTATTAATGATTATAAGACCTATACTTATCAAGGTAAAATATATAAGGAAATGTCACATATTATGAATGAAAACCATGGGACATACAAGTTATTTTATGCAAATGGCACAGCAAAGGCCAAATACAATTACAATTATGGTGATTTAAATGGCGAATCATTAGAATATTATGCTAATGGAAAATTAAAAGAAAAGTTGAATTACAAGAATGATATTTTGCATGGTGAGGCCTTTTATTATAATAAAAATGGTACACTTATTGAGCAAAGAGTATATTTTAATGGTTTAATAGAAAAACAAACAAAGTATTAGTATGTATAAATTTTCTGCTACATTGATTTCACTATTTTTAGTTGGAGTTTCTTTTTTAGCAAATGCTCAGGAGTTTTCTCCATTATATAAAAAATATAAGGATAAATACCCCAATGCTCATTTTATAAGACTATTAGATGAAATTAAAATTGATGTATCGTTAAATAACAATGATTTAGAAATTAGTCAGCAAGTTCGAGAGGATAATTTATACATGTCCGCAGGAGCGACATTTGGCTCAAAAAAAGCAATTCATTATTCGTCTTTTTTTGAAGTTGATGATGTAAAAGCGGCTTCATTAATTTACGAAGGCGGGAAATATAAAGAAATACCCGTGACAGATTTTGTTCAAAAGGATGATATGAATACTAGTTTTTATGATGATAGTAAGACTATAAATTTCATATATCCACGCTTACAAGAAGGCGCTAAGACGTCATTAAGTTATTCTCAAAAAATTAAAAATCCACGTTTTTTAAATGCATTGTTTTTTGGTTTAAATGCACCAATTGCTAAAAGTAAATTTACATTAAGTGTTGATAATGATATTGAATTAGAATTAAAGGAGTTTAATTTAGAAGGAGTAGCTATTCATTTTTCTAAAACTCAAAAAAAAGGAAGAACCATATATAAATGGGAGACTGAAGAAGTAGCTGCTTATGATATGGATAGTGGAGCTCCAAGTTTTCGAACGATTGTACCGCATATTATTCCCATTTTAACTTCATATAAAATAAAGAAAGAAACCAAACAACTTTCGGGTTCAGTAGGTGATTTATACAATTGGTATTATTCTTTAGTTGAGGATGTGAATACAGCATCATCTAGCCCAGAGTTAGTTGCTTTAGTTGATCAATTAACTAAAGATAAAAAAACAGATCTAGAAAAGGTAAAAGCTATTTATTATTGGACGCAAGAAAACGTAAAATATATTGCCTTTGAATATGCTTTGGGCGGTTTTGTACCCAGAGAAGCCAATGATGTTTTTCGAAAGAAATATGGAGATTGTAAAGACAATTCCAGTATTCTATCCGAAATGTTAAAAATAGCAAAATTAAAAGGGAATTTGACATGGATAGGTACGCGTAGTATACCTTATACTTATACAGAGGTACCCACACCAGCTGTGGATAACCATATGATTTTATCGTATATAGAAGGAGATAATGTATATTATTTAGATGCTACTGGGAGGTATACGCCAATTGATATGCCTTCGTCATTTATTCAAGGAAAAGAAGCTTTGATTGGGATTGATAAAAATGAATTTGTTGTAAAAAAAGTACCTGTGGTTGAAGCTACAAGGAATCGGGTTTCTGACGCTATTTCTATTAGTATCAAAGACAAGAAGCTCGTAGGTAAAGGAAAATTTAAAACCAAGGGTTACCCAAAAACAGATCTGTTTCATGCGTTAGAAAAAATGACGAAGCAAAAAGACTTAAAAGAGTTTTATACTTATCAATTGCGAAAGGGGAGTAATCGTTTTTTAATTGATGATTTTAAAGAAGCTTATAAATTCGAATATGAAAAGGATTTTGAAGTAGATTATACGTTTAATATAGAAAACTATGTGCAGGGCTATGAAAATGAAGTTTATGTAAATTTGAATTTAAATCGAGATTTAAGTAGACTAAAAGAAGATGATAAGCGCAAAAGTGGAAAACAATTTAATTACAAAAGATTTAATGAAATTACAACGATTTTAGAAATCCCTGATACCATGGTATTGGATTATATTCCAGAAAGTTTTGAAATTTCAAATGATTTTTTTGATTGTAAAATTACCTATACGCAAAAGGAGAATAAAGTAATTTATAAACTAATCGCACATCAAAATTTTATTGAGCTTACGCTAGAAGAGCAGAAAGCGTTGAATAAAATGATAAAGAAGATTGAAAAAAATTATAAAGAAGTAGTTATTTTGAAAAAGAAATAACTGTCTTAGGAAAAAAACAATAAAAAATTAATCCAGTTTAAATACATATGATTATAACTAAAAATCTTGTGATGTACCTGTTAATGTGTTTTTCATTAACTGTAATAAATAGCCAAACCACTCCTTTTTATGAAACTTATGATTGGTTAGATGATTCGACAAAAGAATTTGATGTATCATCACATAGTGATAAGGATTTGGTGGCTTTTCAAGAAAAAACTATAAATGAATTTGTATTAACTGATGGAGGCGGTTTTGTTGAGTATTCATTAATTCATAATATTTACTGGTTAAATTCCAATGATAAAATTGAAGAGTATAATAAGGTTTATTTACCCACTTCAGCAACAAAAATAGTAGTAAAAAATAGAGCAAGGGTAATAACAAAAAGCGGGAAAACTATTGAATTAGATGACTCTAAAATACTTGAAGCCAAAAATGAGGAGAGTCAGGTAAATTATAAATACTATGCTTTTGAAGGAGTTGAAAAAGGATCTTTTATAGAGTACTATTATGTGATAAAGCGCTATCCTGCTTATACAGGTGCTAGTATATATTTACAAGACAATTATTACAAGCAAAATGTAAGTTTTGATTTATATGCTCCGAAAAATTTATTGTTCAGCGCCAAAAGCTATAACGGTTTACCGGATATGGAGCGTGATACATTGGTTACAGATAAAAATCGTTGGTTTGTTAAATTAAAAGAGGTGGAAGGCTTGGAAATAGAAAGTCAGGCTCCTTATGATACGGCACTAAAAAAAGTTATTTATAAGCTAGATAAAAATACTGCGAATCCAACAAAGGAATATGTGTCTTATGGTGAGGTTACTCAAAATATATACACTAGTCTTTATCCAGAATTAGACAAAAAAACAGTTAAAAGTATAGCGAAGTATTTGGAATCTGTAATAAAAATAGACAAAGAAGCCACTTTAGATGATATCCGATTAATAGAAGCGCATATAAAATCTACTATTTTTGTTACCAAGGCGAAACAACAAGGGTTGGATGATATACAAAAGATTCTTGAAACTAAAATTGCAGGAGAAACGGGTATGATGCGTTTGTATGCCGCTATTTTTAAAAAAATAGGTGTGAAGCATGAGGTGGTATTGACTTGCCCTCGAAGTGATGTAAAGTTTGATAAAGATTTTGAAGCCTATAATTTTTTAGAAGATTACTTATTTTATTTCCCTAAATTAAAATTATACATGGAGCCTTTAAATACATTATCGCGTGTAGGTTTTCCCAATGGTAATTTAACAGATACCTATGGACTTTTTATAAAACCTGTAAGCATTGGCGAATTTACATCTGGGGTAGGTAAAGTTAAGTTTATTGAACCTATAAATTATGACCAAACGCGCTATGATTTAATTATGAATGTAGCATTTGATCCAGAGGATTTAACAACGACCAATTTGCAAATGGATCGAAAAATGACGGGATACTATGCGCTTAATGTACAACCTTATCTATACCTAGCTAAAGCTGAAGCCAAGAGTGAGGCCATTGATGGAATTATAAAATCAATCAATGAAAATTTAGAAATTAAAGAAAAGGAAGTTTTTAATGATGGGCAGTATGATTTTGGAAAAAAACCATTACACATAAAAGCCAAAATGACTTCCGATGCATTTGTAGAAAAAGTGGGTCGTAAATATTTATTTAAGCTCGGTGATTTGATAGGATTACAGCAAGAGATGTATCAAGAGAAAGCTCGTAAACTTCCTGTGGAAAACTCATTTGAGCGAAGTTATGATCGAAAATTAATTATTGATATTCCCGAAGGATATCAATTTCAAAATTTAGAAACTATAAACATAGATGAATCCTATAAAGAGGATGGAGTGGAACTGTTTATGTTTAAATCTAGTTATGAAATAAACGAAAATCAATTAATTGTTTCGGTGTTGGAATATTACAATCAAAATGTAATACCAGTAGCTATTTATGAGCAATACCGAACGATTATTAACAGCGCAGCTAATTTTAATAAAGTTACATTAGTATTAAACAAGAAAGAGTAGTTTTTTAAGCTAATCCTAATTAAGCGTGACACTATCTCTTAAGGTGTGAAAGGCTTACTATCGCTGTGATTAAACTAAAATCACAGCGATAGTACACCAAAGTTAATAAAGCAGTTGATTTATTCGGATTTCATTATTCACTACATTCATCTTTGATATATTCTATAATAAATTGTATGTTAGTAGGTAACTAAAAGGATTTCGTAAATCCATCGCAAATTGTATTCTTTAATTATTTCATTGTTTAGGGTTAAAAAGGCAATAAAATCAAGTCTTTTAAGTTTCTACATGTTGTAATAGATTTCCTGTAAAAATTTAACTAAGTATACTAATTAGTAGAACTAACTCAAGTTTACAAGTGAATAATAAAAACTCTAACACATCAGTTAATCCAACTAAAAAAAGGTTTGGTATACTAGGTTTAGTATTTATATCAGTAGTAATTAACTACTTAGATCGATCAAATATATCTGTAGCCGCAACGGCTTTATCTAACGAGCTTGATTTAGATAAAGTAAAAATGGGACTCATTTTTTCAGCTTTTGGTTGGACCTATGCTAGTTTGCAAATCCCTGGAGGCGTTATTGTTGACAAAATTCGTGCTCGAATTTTATATACATTAATATTAATTTTATGGTCAATAGCTACGTTATTACAAGGCTTGGTAAGTTCATTTGGAGCATTAGTAGGACTTAGGGCGAGTATAGGGGTGTTTGAGGCTCCTTCATTCCCTATAAATAATGCTATAGCAACTAAGTGGTTTCCCGAAGAAGAACGCGCATCGGCAATAGCATTTTATACTTCGGGACAATACATAGGTTTAGCTTTTCTAACTCCTTTATTAGCTTATATACAAAGTGAATTAGGATGGAGAGGCCTATTTATAATATCGGGAGTTATTGGGGTTATTTGGGCATTAATATGGTATGTGTTTTACAGGGATCCTGAAAATCATAAAGGAGTAAATCAATCCGAATTGAATCATATTCGACAAGGAGAAATTGTAAAGAAAAAAGAAATCAAACCTTTTAAATGGAGTGACCTTAAGCATGCATTTATATATAAAAAATTATGGGGATTGTATTTAGGACAATTTTGTTTAGGATCTACGTTTATATTTTTCTTGACATGGTTTCCTACCTATTTGCAAGAACAAAAAGGGATTGATTTAATGAAGTCTGGAATTATGGGATCCATTCCATTTTTAGGGGCGTTCTTAGGAGTAATTATTTCAGGCTTACTTTCCGATCGTTTAATGAAAAGAGGGATTTCAAAAGAAATTGCCAGAAAAGCTCCGGTATTGACGGGACTCTTTTTGTCATCATCAATTATATTAGCGAATTATACGAATAGTCCCGAATTAACTATTGTTTTTTTAACCCTTGCATTTTTTGGGACAGGTTTTGCAAGTATTTCATGGGTTTTTGTATCGACAATAGCTCCAAAAGAACATATAGGTTTGGTTGGAGGAGTATTTAACTTAATGGGAGGGTTATCGGCAGTTATTGTACCAATAGTTATTGGTATATTGGCTAAAGATGGCAATTTTGAGCCAGCTTTGTTTTTTATTGGAATTATAGCTTTAATTGGTTTCTTTGCGTATGTTTTCCTTGTCGGAAAGGTAGAAAGAATTCAAATAGTTAGTAATGAAAACGAAAACTCATGATTAAGATAACCGCTATAAAAACATACCCAGTACGTGTCGAAAATGGAAATCAGCTTGTGGTAAAAGTTGAAACCAATGAAAATGGCATTTATGGATGGGGAGCCTCAGGCTTAAGTGGCCGGGAGTTAGCAGTTGTAGGGGCGATTAAACATTATGCCCATTTTTTAATAGGTAAAGACCCTAAGCAGATTGGTGCCCTTTGGCAGCAAATGTACAGAAGTCAATATTTTGAAGGCGGCCGTGTATTAACTGCAGCTATTTCTGCTATTGACATAGCCTTGCATGATATAAAAGGAAAATTATTAGGAGTTCCAGTTTATGAGTTATTAGGGGGGAAACAACGTGATTATGTTGAATGCTTTGCATCGTTAAAATTTGAGTCAAAAGAAGAATTAATTACCAAGGCGCAAACCCTAAAAAAGGAGGGTTTTTCGGCTATACGTTTATATGAGGCTAGTGAGGGGACAGCCCCCTATGTAGCCCGAGAATCCATGGCAAATTTGGTCGAATGGTTGCCAGCACTTCGAAAAGAAATGGGAAATGTAATGACTATTGGGATGGATTACCATCACCGGTTAACGGTACCCGAAACAGTTTCTTTTATTAATCGAATGCCAGCAGGAACACTTGATTTTCTAGAAGAACCTATAAGAGATGAAAATCCACAAGTATATCAAGAGCTGAGGAAAATGATAAATGTGCCCTTAGCATTGGGAGAAGAGTTTGCGAGTAAATGGCAATTTTGGCCTTATTTGAAAGATAATATCACTCAATATGCTAGGGTTGATGTGTGTAATGTCGGTGGGCTTACCGAGGCGATGAAAGTAGTCGCTATGGCAGAAACTAATTATATTGATTTAATGCCGCATAATCCTTTGGGGCCTATTTGTACCGCAGCAACAATACATATGTTAGCCGCATCACCTAATGTGGCTTGGTTGGAAGAGATTAATACACCTGTTGAGTGGTGTGGGACAAATAGTGAAACATTTTATCCAACACAACCTAAAATAGATGGGGCGCGTTATAAAATTTCTGATGCGCCTGGATTAGGAGTGGATTTTAATGAGGAATTGGCCATCCAATCAACATTTGAAATTAAAGAAACACCACATTTGTTCAAAAAGGATGGTTCTTTTACAAATTGGTAATTTAAATAGCGTATGAGTTTTGTAACCTTTGGAGAATTAATGCTCCGATTAACACCAGCGTTACACGCTGAAAAACTACAAACAACAAAAGGTTTTGATGTCAATTTTGCAGGCTCGGAATCTAATGTAGCAAGTGCTTTAGCAGTATTAAATAATCAGGTATCTTTTGTAACAAAACTACCCGATCATGCTATAGGGGATAATGCCATCCAGTCTTTAAAAAAATACGGTATTAATACGAATGCTATTTTACGTGGACCAGGGAGAATTGGAACGTATTTTATTGAAATAGGTGCTTCAATTAGACCATCAAGTGTTATTTATGATCGAAAACATGCTGTTTTTAGTGAAATAGGATCCAATGAATTTGATTGGGCTACTATTTTTAAAGGAAAAAAATATTTATTTGTTTCAGGAATCACTGCAGCATTATCAAATCAATGTGCTCAAGAGTTAGTTAAATGTGTACAAGAGGCTAAAAAGCAAGGAATAGTAGTCGCTTTTGATATGAATTACCGAAGAAAGTTATGGGCAAAAGCTTCAGATGCTCAAATTGTATTTGATGAGGTTTTATCAATGACCGATATTCTTTTTGGTAATACAGGAGCTTTAAATGACGTACATGGAATTCAACCCAAGGCAAAAGATTCTTTACAAGCAACTCTAGAAGTTATAGAAATTGCGAAACAGAAATTTGGAATCGAGAACTATGCGTTTACCATAAGGGATCATATTTCGGCAAGTACAAATGAACTCCAAGCTGTTTTTTCTTCTCCAGTAGGGGAAGTAATTTCCAATAAATATACGGTAGGTATTTTGGATCGGTTTGGGACAGGTGATGCTTTTGCAGCGGGCTGTTTACATGGTTTAGGGAAGGGGTGGGATGCGCAACAAGTTATCGAGTTCGGAACAGCGGCTTTTGCGTTAAAACATACTATATACGGTGATCAACATACCAGTACCGAAGCAGAAATTCAATCTATTGTTAATGGACAAACATCAGGACACGTATTACGATGAATAGACAACAAAAATCAGCATTTATAGCTCAAGAAAAATTGATCGCAATTATCAGATCAAAATCGCAATCTAATGTTTCTGTAATAATTGAAGCATTGGTAGATTCGGGTATTAAGGCCTTAGAAGTAACTTCGAATACAGCTGGTTTTTGTGAAGAAATAAAGAAGGCTCGATTAAAATATCCAAATGTGTTAATTGGAGCTGGAACAATTACAAATGTGAGTTTATTAAAAAAGGCAATTGATGCGGGAGCTCAATTTATAGTAACTCCTAATACAAATGCAGAGGTAGTTACCTATGCTCATCAACAGGAATTACCAGTTTTTATGGGAGCATTAACACCTACAGAAATATGTGCAGCTAATGAAGCTGGAGCCGATGTGGTAAAATTATTTCCAGGCAATACTCAAAATATGGGGATTCCTTATTACAAAGCAATAAAAGGTCCGTTAAGCGATATTTCATTATTTGCGGTTGGTGGTATTGGATTGCATAATATTAAAGAATGGTTTGATGCTGGAATTCAAGGTGTTGGTGTAGGAGGTGGCTTAACTTCTTTAAACGAAAATAATTCAATTGAAGATATACGTAATACAGCAAAACAGATGTTGGAAATTATAAAGGGGTATTAAGCCTTTAATAATGAAACAGAGAATAGTGTTTCAAAAGCTCTTGCTAGGCTAAAACCATCGTTTATAATTTTTTAATGCTTATTAACGTGCATGTTTCCAACGTTTATGTGTCCATAAATATAATTCTGGGCGCTTTTTTATTTGCGCTTCTAAAAGGCTAATATATTTTTCGGTAGCTTCATAGTCGGGAACAGATTTTATGTTGTCAGAAATAATAACCACTTCAGCTTCATAATAACCACGTTTCACTTTGTCAACCTTTAGGTAAGCAATATTTAGATCAAGTTTTTTTGCTAATACTTCGCCACCAACAAAAACCGGAACTTCTTGATTCATAAAATGCGACCAATAGGTGTTTCCCCATGCTTTTGGACTTTGATCAGCAACAAGACCATAAATACTGCCTCCAGCATTTTTGCGCTCTTTACTTATGGCATAACGTACAATTTTGTTATTGGGAACAATATCGGCACCAAAACGACCTCTAATTTTTTTTGCTAGTTTGTCAAAACTTAAATTTCGGATAGGTTTATAAACACCTACACTTTTAAATGAGGTACTTAAATCAATGCAATTTCCCCATTCGTAGCTTGCATAATGTCCTGCTAAAAGCACATAACTTTTGCCACTAGCCTCTAATTTTCTTAAAGATTCGGTATTAATGAATTTAAAGTGCTTTTTTGTTGTTTTGTCAGAAATAGAAATTGATTTAACCATTTCTAAAAACATATCACACATGTGTTTATAAAATTTACCTCTAATTTTTTTAATTTCTTCTTTAGATTTTTCAGGAAAAGCATTTCGAAGATTTGTGGTAACTACTTTTTTGCGATACTGAAAAATTCGATAAACGATAAAACATATAATATCTGATAACAAATAAAATAGCTTCCAAGGTAAAATGGAAACCAACCATAAAAAAGGAAAAATTAACCAGTAAACTAGTGTGTGCATTGTTTAATTGTTTGCAACAAAGATATAAGTATATTTGAACAATAAATATCAAATTATGCCAAACCTAAATAATGTTGTTTTACTACTTATTGTAGCTAATGGGATCATGTCAATGACAGGCTTTACTAATTTTGAATTTTTTGAAAAGTATAAGTTTAATATTAATGCGATACAGAAAGGGGATAAAATAAGAATGTTTAGTTCGGGTTTTTTGCATGCCGATTGGTCACATTTGATATTTAATATGTATACGTTGTATATTTTTTCGCCCATAGTGATTAGCTTTTTAGGAAATTTAAATTATCTCATCATTTATGTAGCTAGTTTGGGTTTAGGAAGTGCTTTTTCGTACCTGTTTCATAAAAATGAACCCCATTACAGTGCTATTGGTGCAAGTGGAGCAGTTTCTGGAATATTATACGCTTCAATATTATTATATCCTCAAATGGAATTATTTATTATGTTTATACCTATTCCTATTCCGGCATATGTTTTTGGAATTGGATACTTATTATATTCAATTTATGGGATGCGCAGCAATCGTGATAATATAGGTCATGATGCTCATTTTGGAGGTGCAGTAGCAGGATATATAGTCACTTTAGCATTACAGCCAAGTTTATTTCAAACCAGTCAGTTAATGGTTTTTTTATTGGCAGTTCCTATTATTTTACTATATGTTTTATATAAAACTGGTAAAATTTAAGAAAGAAAATAATAATGGTGTTAAAAAATTAAATGTTCATGTTTATGGGCATCGTAAAACATAATGAATAGCATAGTATAATAAATCAATGTAAATAGTATATTTGCACAAAATTTAGATACTTAATTAAAGAAAAAATAATGGCTAATTATTTTAATACACTATCGTTAAGAGACCAGTTAACGCAACTAGGTAAATGTAGATTTATGGATTCATCAGAATTTACTGATGGCGTAAAAGCATTACTAGGTAAAAAAATAGTAATTGTTGGTTGTGGAGCACAAGGTTTAAACCAAGGTTTAAACATGAAGGATTCAGGTTTGGATATTTCTTATGCATTACGTGATGCTGCAATAGCAGAAAAGCGTCAGTCATACTTGAATGCAACGGAAAATGGTTTTGTAGCAGGAACTTACCAAGAGTTAATTCCTACTGCAGATGTGGTGATTAATTTAACTCCAGACAAACAGCATACAGCTGTGGTAACTGCGGTTATGCCATTAATGAAAAAAGGAGCAACATTAACCTATTCTCACGGTTTTAATATTGTTGAAGAAGGAATGCAGATCCGTGAAGATTTAACAGTAATCATGGTAGCACCTAAGTCTCCAGGTTCTGAAGTACGTGAGGAGTATAAAAGAGGATTTGGTGTACCTACTTTGATTGCAGTACACGAAGAAAATGATCCAGAAGGAAGAGGATGGGCTGAAGCAAAAGCTTATGCAGTAGCTACAGGAGGTGATAGAGCGGGAGTGTTAGCTTCTTCGTTTATTGCCGAAGTAAAGTCTGACCTTATGGGAGAGCAAACTATTCTTTGTGGTTTATTGCAAACAGGATCTATTTTATGTTTTGATAAAATGGTTGAAGAAGGGATTGATGCAGGTTATGCTTCTAAATTAATTCAGTACGGATGGGAAACTATTACCGAGGGATTAAAATACGGAGGAATCACTAATATGATGGACCGTTTGAGTAATGTAGCTAAAATCAAAGCTTTTGAACTTTCAGAAGAATTAAAAGATATCATGCGTCCATTATTCAACAAACATATGGATGATATTATCGAAGGTGAGTTTTCAAAAACAATGATGGAAGACTGGGCTAATGATGATAAAAATTTATTAGGTTGGAGAGCAGCTACTGGTGAAACTAATTTTGAAAAAACTCCAGCAGGAGATGTTGAAATTAGTGAACAAGAATACTATGACAATGGAGTGTTAATGGTAGCTATGGTAAGAGCAGGTGTAGAGTTGGCTTTTGAAGCAATGACTGAAGCTGGTATTATTGAGGAATCTGCATACTACGAGTCGTTACACGAAACGCCACTTATTGCAAATACGATTGCTCGTAAAAAATTATTTGAAATGAATCGAGTAATTTCTGATACTGCAGAGTACGGATGTTACTTATTTGATCATGCATGTAAGCCTTTATTAAAAGACTTTATGGCTAAAGTTTCAACTGATGTTATCGGTAAGCCTTATGCTAAGGATAACGGTGCTGGAGTAAGCAATGCCGAGTTATTAAAAGTAAATGATATTGTACGTAACCACCCAATCGAAATTATTGGAGAAGAATTGCGTGAGGCTATGACAGCAATGAAGCCAATTGTATAGTTTAAATTTTTAATTGAAGGGTGATTTCCTAAAATTTTAGATAAACATAAATTTAAAAACCGATTACTTTAGTTAGTGATCGGTTTTTGTGTTTTATGGCTTCTCAATAAATGAATTGATTTTATGGAGTATAGGGTTATTTTAACGTGTTTTTATGTTATTTTATTGAAACTTCTTTAGTGTTTAGTATACAAGTTTTATAGATTTGGCGTTTTATTAACATGAATATAAAATTACCTGTGTTTAAAAAGAATGTTGTCTTTTGTGTATTACTTTTTTGTAGTGTTTTTTTGAGTCATGCTGCTTTAGCAAATACGATATTAAAAAACAATTTTTTTATAAAGGGAAGTTATGAAGAGGCTGGTTTAAAAATAAAATATACCGGAGTACTTAAATTTTTCATGTCTAGTGAAACCAGAAAAATAGAAGACATAGCCTTTAATTATAAGTTAGCTTCCTTTTATATTGAAGAAGTTACTTATAAAGGGAAAATATATAGAGGGCACGATTTGTTTGGTGTTACTTTTCCATATGAAACTTTAGTTAATTTAGATATTTCTTCATTATTAACTTATAAAGGAAAAAAAGAGTTTAAAAGAGAGTTAGCACTTAGGTCTAATAAATATGAAATGTTTTCGCTAACTAATGATGAAAAGGAAAAATTCAAATCTTTACATGTTTCCTATGAAGATTTAGATAAAGGTCTAGGTTTTAAATTTAAGCTTTTGGAAACAGTAAAAATTACAAAGTTATTCGAAGATGATTTGTTTGTTTCAGGAATTATTGATCAAATATCAAATAATGAGGTAGAGAGATCCAAGAAAGAAAATGAAAACGAATATGTGAGATTGTTAACCGAAGGAAATATTCGATTGAGTGAAAATAATTATGAGCAAGCCTTGTTTTCTTTTTTGAAAGCAAAAAAATATGCTTCAGATGATACTTTTGTGAATGATAAGATTGATATAGTTGATAGTTATTTGAATAGATCAAGATCAAAATTTAGATGGAAAAACAGAAATGAAGAAACAGCAGTAGCGTTGGACCCTTTGGTGATTTTAAAGAATGAATTAAAGATAAATGCTTCATTTGATTCTTTTTCCAAGGAAAAAGCCTTTTATAAATTAGTAGATAAAGCGGATAATCACATTGCAAAAGGAGATTATGATAAAGCAATTAATGAACTAAATCAATCAAAAAAATATACCAATAATAAAATCTTTGTCAATAATGGTATAGCTATTATTAAAGATAAAATTAAAGAACAAGGAGGTAAAAAACCAAGTGGACTAAGTTTGTCGGAACAAGCTCGAAAAGAAAAGGAGAGGAAAGAAAAAGAGGCCTTGTTTAAGGATTATAAAAAATATAGTGCGGCAAGGAAGTCTAAGAGTGGTTATAAAACCGAAGAGCTCAAAAAAGATCAATCCTATGCAGATTTGCTAAAACAAGGAGGTCAATACCTTAAAAATAAAGAATACGCTAAATCACAACAAGCATATCGGGAAGCGCGTAAAAAAACAAAGGATAAATCAGCTGTAGATCGTATTTTAACATCAATTGATAAGTTAGCAGAAGCAGAACAACAAAAGCAGCAGGGAACAACAGTTATAGTCAATAATAATGAAAAAGCTGAGCTTAACACTCAAAAGAATAAAAAAGTAAAAAAACAAAAAGAAACAAAAGACGGATATGTTTCTAAGAAAAAGAGTGAAAATGTAGGAGGAACTAAAGTTAAGAAACCTAAAAAAGCAAAAGAAGATAAAAGTATAGTTGCTGAGAAAACAAATAGTGACCTTATACAGAATAAAAAGAAAAGTATTTCTAATGAAACTAACGGCTTTGATACTAGTGTAGCTCAGAAAAATAGAGGTAAAAATAGAGAAAGAGATCGTGCTAAAAAAGGGAATAAAACTACTACAGTAGTAAATAAAAAAGAGGAACCTATTAAAATAAGAGCGATTGATACCATTGAATCCAATACTATAGCTTACGCTGAAAAAAAGAAAAAGAATAAAAAAAGAGGACAGCTACTAAGTTTTAGGAAAGGTTTTATAAAATATAAAAGGGATGAGCAAGCGGTTGTAGATAGTCATGATGCTATTTTGATCCCTTTTGGGAAGTATAAAATAATGTACTACAGAGCGGGATTTGCTCGTATAAAGTTAAAAGATTCGATAGCTTTAAAAACAGTGGAATGTGCCGCTAAAAATGAAGAGTATTCTTGGTCAGCCCGAGTGTATCAGAATCCATGGTTTGAAACAGTGATTAATGATGAAGGGGAGTATGTGGATGAGGTGCTGAAAAAGGTGGAGATTTACGTAGTGGATAATGTGAGTTTATTGCCTTATGAAGAGTTGTCAGATAAAATTATAGAAGCCTACAAAGATCCTAACCCCTATGAGGGTACCGGAAGGATTTCGGCTCATAATTTGTGGAATCGAAAGCATTCAGATGAACCAGAGGTTATCAAAAGAAGGGCAGATATAGCACGTTACAAACAAGCTTCAAAATTAGAAGCTTACCAAGGAGCGGATAGGTGTAGGGAAAAA
>NZ_JH621253.1:63633-69453 GCF_000255455.1 Aquimarina agarilytica ZC1
GGTTATTCTCAAATAATTTTTTATAAAAAAAGCTTAAAATCCATAATTAATTGTAATTTTGCGGTCTTAATATTAACGAAAGGGGCTTAGGCCGACGATTTAGAGTTAATAATTATTATGGAAAATTCGGTGAAAACAGGAAACCACATATCAATTATTTCTTCAACTTTGATGTTTGTTATCAAAGGAATCGTTGTGCGTTTTCCAATACGTCGCCCCTAGGGGTGTATAATCTATTTTGAGAAAAGCATTACTTTTCCACTTTCAAGTTAATTTTAAAGTATAAATAAGAAACGAGTTAATAGTTGTTTCTGTTTATAGAATTGGATGAAGTTAAATTTCGGCTTATAGTTTTGTGCTAAAAAGCCTTTAGTTAATGTATATTGAGCGAAGTAAAAGTTATCATAGCAAATGAAAGTCATTTTAAATTTGCTGACCAAATTTGTAAAGTAATCGAATCTTCTGCAAAAGACAGAGGTACAGGAATTGCTAAACGAACACCAGAATACATTGAGAAAAAGATGCGTGATGGTAATGCAGTGATTGCAATTAAAGACAATGAATTTGCAGGTTTTTGCTATATAGAAGCATGGAGTCATGGGAAATATGTGGCGCATTCTGGACTTATCGTACATCCAAATTTTAGGAAGCAAGGTTTGGCTAAAAAAATCAAAGAATTTATTTTTAATTATTCTTTGGAGAAGTATCCTGAAGCTAAAATTTTCGGAATTACAACGGGCTTAGCGGTCATGAAAATAAATTCAAAATTGGGATACAAGCCAGTAACTTTTTCAGAATTAACCGATGATCCAAAATTTTGGGCTGGCTGTCAAACATGTACTAATTTCGAAATTTTAAAATCAAAAGAGTATAAAATGTGTATGTGTACGGGGATGTTATATGACCCTAAAGAAGCTCATGATGAAAAGTTTGATGAAATTGAAGAAAGTTGGTTTAAGGAGAAAGTAATAAAACGACTAAAGAGAATTAAACAATTAATGATAAAACAATAGTACTTAGTAAAAGTATGTAGTTTTTATAATATTATAATTAAAGAGTAATTTTTAAAGTACAAGAATAAAGTCTTATTACTTTGTGCTTAATACTCGGTACTAAGAAAATATGGAAAAAGTAGTAGTAGCCTATAGTGGTGGTTTGGATACCACATATTGTGTAAAATATTTAATGCACGAAAAAAATATGGAAGTGCATACGGTGTTAGTAAACACTGGTGGTTTTTCTGATCAAGAATTAAAAGATACGGAAGAGCGTGCTTATGCCATTGGAAGTAAATCTCATGCAAACCTTACTATTTTAGATAAATTTTATGAAAAAGCAGTAAAGTATTTGATTTATGGAAATGTATTAAAGAATAATACTTATCCATTATCTGTTAGTGCAGAGCGTATTTTTCAAGCTATCGAGGTTATAGAGTATGCCAAGTCTGTAGGAGCTAAATATATTGCTCATGGTAGTACAGGTGCGGGTAATGACCAAATTCGTTTTGATGTTATTTTTCAAACTCTGGCACCAGGGATTGAAATTATAACACCAATCCGTGACTTAAAGTTAACACGCCAAGAAGAAGTAGATTACTTAAAAGCTTATGGTGTGGAATATTCTTGGGAAAAAGCGCAATATTCTATTAATAAAGGAATTTGGGGAACAAGTGTTGGAGGAGCAGAAACTTTAACCTCTAACCAAGCTTTGCCAAGTGAAGCTTATCCAAGTCAGTTGAAAAGAGAGGATACAGAAAAGGTGGTTCTAAACTTTGAAAAAGGAGAGTTAGTAGGCTTAAATGGCGAAAAGGGGAGTCCTGTAAAAAATATTCAAAAATTAGAAGAATTAGCTAGTCAATTTGCTATCGGTCGTGATATTCATGTTGGTGATACTATTATTGGGATTAAAGGTCGTGTAGGTTTTGAAGCGGCGGCACCAATGGTTATTATAAAGGCGCATCATTTATTAGAAAAGCATACACAAACTAAATGGCAACAATATTGGGGCGAACAATTAGCGAATTGGTACGGAATGTTATTGCACGAAGGAAATTATTTAGATCCTGTAATGCGTGATGTAGAGGCATTTTTGGAAAGTTCTCAAAGTTCGGTAACCGGAGATGTAATTGTGGAATTAAAACCTTATAACTTTAGTTTAGTAGGGATTGAATCTGATTTTGATTTAATGAAATCTGATTTTGGTCAATACGGTGAAGTTAATGAGGGTTGGACAGCAGATGATGCTAAAGGGTTTATTAAAATTTATGGTAATGCAAATAAAATTTACCATAATGTAAATAAAACGTTTGAATAACAAGTACACAGTACAGAAGTAAAGAGTACTAAGTTTTTTAATATAAAATTTTGCTCTTTACTCAGTACTCAGTACTCAGTACTTTTATTATGAAAAAATTAAAAATAGGAATCATTGGAGGTTCTGGATATACAGCCGGAGAGTTATTGCGTTTATTAGTAAATCATCCAAATGCTGAGCTTGATTTTGTGTTTAGTACAACCAATGCGGGCAAGCCATTAGATGTAGCACACCCAGATTTAATAGGTGATACAACACTATTATTTACCGATAAAATAAATCCAGAAGTAGACGTGCTATTTTTGTGTTTAGGTCACGGACGTTCGCGTGCTTTTTTAGAAGCCAACGAATTTTCGGCATCAACTAAAGTGATCGATTTAGGAAATGACTTTCGTCTGCTAGCAGATAAGGAATTTAAAGGGCGTGATTTTGTGTATGGTTTACCAGAACTGAATAAGCAAGCTATTATAAACGCCAAAAATATAGCGAATCCAGGTTGTTTTGCAACTGCAATTCAATTGGCTTTATTACCATTAGCAAATGCAAATGTTATAAATGAAGCCGTACATGTAAATGCAACAACAGGAAGTACAGGTGCAGGAGTATCTCCTTCAGCTACCACACATTTTAGTTGGAGAGATAATAATTTTTCGAGTTATAAGGTGTTTTCTCATCAGCATTTAGGTGAGATTAATCAGAGTGCAAAGCAGTTACAATCTACACATAACCAACCAATTTTCTTTATACCAAATAGGGGGAATTTTAGTCGGGGTATATATGCTACGGTGTATACAAAGTTTGATGGTACACTTGACGATGCTGTAGAGTTATATCAAGAGTTTTATAAGGATGCTGCGTTTACGGTAATTTCAAAAACTCCTATAGCATTAAAACAAGTAGTCAATACAAACAAATGTATTTTACATGTGGATGTTAAGGATGGAATGGTATTAGTAACTTCTTTAATTGATAATTTAATAAAAGGAGCATCCGGACAAGCGATTCATAATATGAATTTAATGTTTGGATTAGACGAAAAAACAGGCTTGAATTTAAAAAGTTCGGCTTTTTAAATAGTGATTAGAAGTTAGATTTTAGATCGCTTCACTGTTAGAAAATTTTTAAGAAGTATAATGTGGTTATTTTGGAAGTTGTACTGACAACTAACAATTAACAACTAACAACTAAAAAAATGAAACTATTCGACGTATACCCATTATATGATGTAGAACCTGTAAAGGCAGAAGATTGTACAGTTTGGGATAAGGAAGGAAAAGAATATTTAGATTTATATGGAGGTCATGCCGTAATTTCGATTGGTCATGCCCATCCGCATTATGTAAATAAATTAAAAACTCAATTAGATCAAATTGGGTTTTACAGTAATGCAGTTCAAAATTCTTTACAAAAAGAATTAGCAGATAAACTAGGGAAATTATCAGATTGCGATGATTATGAATTGTTTTTATGTAGTTCTGGAGCTGAAGCCAATGAAAATGCACTAAAATTAGCTTCTTTTCATAATGGGAAACACAGAATTATGGCATTCCAAAATGGATTTCATGGCCGTACTTCTGCTGCAGTAGCAGCAACAGATAATAAAGCAATTATAGCACCTATTAATGCACAGCAAGAGGTGACTATTTTGCCATTAGGTGATATAGGCATAGTTGAGGCTGAGTTAGAAAAAGGAGATGTTTGTGCGGTAATTATAGAGCCAGTACAAGGAGTAGGAGGTTTAGACCAAGCAGAGACAGAATTTTTTCAAGGTTTATCTACGTTATGTAAACAACATGATACTTGTTTAATTCTGGATGAGGTACAATCTGGTTTTGGTAGAACTGGAAAATTTTTCGGTTTTCAACATCATAACATAGAACCAGATATTATTTCAATGGCAAAAGGAATGGGGAATGGATTTCCTATTGGAGGAATTTTAATTGCACCACATATCAAATCAAAATATGGCTTGTTAGGGACTACTTTTGGAGGAAATCATTTGGCATGTGCTGCTTGTATAGCTGTGTTGGATGTGTTGGAAAAAGAAAGCTTAATTCAAAAAGCGGCCATTACTGGAGAATATTTTATGGAAAAAGCCAGAGAAATTCCCGGAGTAGTCAATTTAAAAGGCAGAGGTTTGATGTTAGGGGTTGAATTTAGCGAGGCTGTAGGTGAATTACGTAAACAATTGATTTACGAGAAGCATATGTTCACAGGTGGAGCAAAAAATAAGAATCTATTGCGTATTTTACCTCCATTGACTATTCAAAAAGAGCAAATAGATGCTTTTATTGAAGCTGTAAAAGAAGTAGTTAATTCAGAAGTTAAGCAATAAGAAATTAAAGAAGTTAGATTGACTACTAAATTAGTGTTAGCTTCTTTTAAATTCTAAAATAAAATGATGTTTAGTTTGTAGTATATGTTTTTAGTTGATAAAAGATTATATAATAGTCTTTCAACTCATAACTTACAACCGACAACTAAAAATAATAAGATGATACTAAGTATAGATAAACGTAACGCAGTATTAAAAACCATGATGACATTGGTTCGTGATAATGCACAAACTATTTTAGGTGCCAATAAAATAGATATGGATAGTTATGATGGTGCCGATTTAGCTATGGGAGATCGTTTAAAGGTAAACGATGAAAAAATAGCGGGAATGGTGGAATCGTTACGACAGTTAGCAGCATTAGAAGACCCGGTGGGTGTGGAGCGTTTTCACTTTACTCATGATAATGGAATGCAAGTATACAACCGTACGGCTTCTTTTGGAACAGTAATGATTATATATGAGTCTCGTCCAGATGTTACTATTGAGGCAGGAGGTATCGCATTTAAATCAGGAAATAAAATTCTCCTAAAAGGAGGTAAGGAGAGTTTGCGTTCAAATTTAGCTATTGTGGATTTATGGCATAAAGCGCTACAAGCAAATGAGGTGTCGACAGTTTGGGTGGAGTATTTAAATTATAATAGGACAGAAACACAAGCCTTTTTAAAAAATCCAACACAGCGAATTGATTTAATAATTCCACGTGGAGGGGAGCGTTTAATTCAATTTGTGAAAGAAAATGCGCAATGTCCAGTCATTGTCAGCGGGCGCGGAAATAATTTTGTGTATGTGCATAAACATGCCGATCAGCAAATGGCGCTCGATATAATTGTAAATGCTAAAACAGCTAAAATTTCAGCTTGTAATGCGGTAGATAAAGTATTAATTGATACAGATTTACCAAATAAAGTTGCTTTTGAAGCTGAGTTGTTGAAGCGCTTACGTGCATCAAATGTAGAAATTTTAGGAGATGCTACTTTTTCAGAGGAAAATAATGTAAGTGTAATTCCTAATGATGCTATTTGGCATGAAGAATTTTTAGACTATAAAATAGTTATTGGAAATATAAGCAATACACTAGCGGCCATAGAAAAAATTAATGAATACTCGGGTGGACATTCTGCAACCATAGTAACCACAGCCGAAGCAGCTGCCGATAATTTTATGGCAGG
>NZ_JH621253.1:69497-146891 GCF_000255455.1 Aquimarina agarilytica ZC1
ACGGTTTTGAGTTTGGTTTAGGTGGTGAATTAGCTATTGGAACAGATAAATTACATCAGCGTGGCCCAATAGGATTGCAGCATTTAGTAACCAATAAATGGTATGTACATGGCGAAGGACAAATCCGTTAAAAAGCGTTTATTGCTTAAAATAGGGAGTAATACGCTTACGCAGGAAACTGATGCCATTTCCAGAGAGAAGTTAGCTGATATAGCTAGTCAGGTAAAACAATTACAAGATGAATATGATTTTATTATTGTAAGTTCTGGGGCAATAGCAGCAGCAAAAGAGTTTGTAAAATTACAAACAAAAGATACCGATATTCAAGTAAAACAGGCCTTAGCTAGTATTGGTCAACCTTATTTGATGCGGTTATTTCAAGATGCTTTTGCTAAAGAAGCTTTGTTGACATCACAGTGTTTACTCTCTTATGCCGATTTTGAAAATGAAGCGACACAGAAAAATATATCGAATACCATATCCGTATTACTAGCCAATGGTTATATCCCTATTATAAATGAAAATGACACCGTTTCAACTGAAGAAATTAAGTTTGGAGATAATGATAAGTTAGCCGCCTTAACAGCCTCATTATTACAAGTTGATTTGTGTGTAATTGCGACAAATACCAATGGGATTTATACTAAAGCTTCAATGAAATCGGGTGTTCCTGAAACGATTCAAGAAGTAACAGATTTAGAAGCCTTAAAAACTGAAGTCTCTGAAAGTAAATCCTCACACGGAACAGGAGGAATGACCTCAAAAATCCAAGCAGCCGAAATTTTACAAAAAAATAAGATTGAATTGTGGATTGTGAATGGGTTGGTTGACGGGTTTTTAGTAGATTCGCATCAAGGTAAGAATACGTTTACAAAAATTGATGTAAAAAGATAAAGGAGTAAGATTTTAATATTTAGTGATTTAAAATTAAAATATTTGAGAAAATTAGAAGCTAAATTATAATCATTTAAAATGTGTTTTCTAAATTAAATAAAAAGGGCTTGATTTAAATCGAGTCCTTTTGTGTTTTGTAGGGGTAATTAGTTGAGTAAAACGATGTAGTGAACTTTGTTGTTCTTTTTTTTGTAAGTAAATTATTTCAAATGCTTACAAGGATTAGGTAAAATATTTGAAAACTACTACATTCGTGCGTATTAAATTTTGCTAAAATAAATTATGATAAAAAATATTTGTTGTATTGGAGCTGGTTATGTTGGAGGCCCAACAATGGCAGTAATAGCGAATAAATGTCCAGATATAAAGGTTCATGTAGTTGATTTAAATGAGCAGCGAATTGCAGATTGGAACGCTGATGATTTTTCAAAATTACCTGTATATGAACCGGGATTGGATGAGGTAGTAAAAGAAGCAAGAGGAAGAAATTTGTTTTTCTCGACAAAAGTAGATGAAGCCATACAGGAAGCTGATGCTATTTTTATTTCAGTGAATACTCCAACCAAAACTTACGGAGTAGGCAAGGGAATGGCGGCCGATTTGAAGTATATAGAATTATGTGCTCGCCAAATAGCTTCGGTAGCTACGACCGATAAAATAGTTATCGAAAAATCAACCTTACCTGTACGTACAGCAGAAGCCATTCAAAATATTCTTAAAAATACTGGTAATGGCGTTAATTTTGAAGTATTATCAAACCCAGAGTTTTTAGCCGAAGGTACTGCAGTTAATGATTTAATGAAACCAGATAGAGTATTAATTGGAGGAAGTGAAACGCCGGAAGGTCAAAAAGCCATTGAAGCTTTAGTAGCTGTATATGCTAATTGGGTGCCTAAGGAAAATATATTAACGACCAATGTGTGGTCTTCAGAATTATCAAAATTAACTGCTAATGCATTTTTAGCACAGCGTGTATCATCAGTAAATGCGTTGTCAGAATTGTGTGAACATACAGGAGCAGATATTAATGAGGTGTCTAGAGCTATAGGAACAGATTCTAGAATAGGACCGAAGTTCTTAAAAGCCTCGGTAGGTTTTGGGGGGTCCTGTTTTCAGAAGGATATATTGAATTTAGTGTATATTTCTAAGTCATATGGGCTTACAGAAGTAGCAGATTATTGGGAGCAAGTGATTATAATGAATGATCATCAAAAGCGTCGTTTTGCAGCTAATATTGTAAAGACACTTTATAATACGGTATCGGGTAAAGAGATTAGTTTATTAGGATGGGCGTTTAAAAAGGATACCAATGATACTCGTGAGTCAGCAGCTATTTATGTATGTGATGAATTATTGAATGAAAGAGCAAACATTAGAGTATACGATCCAAAAGTATCGGCATCAAAAGTGTATACAGATTTAGATTATTTAGACACACGATCCTCAGAAGAAAATGAATCATTGGTAAGTGTAGTTAATGATCCGTATGAATCCTGCAAAGGAGCCCATGCGATAGCTATAATGACAGAATGGGATGAATTTAAAACTTATGATTGGCAAAAAATATATGAACAAATGCAAAAACCAGCCTTTATATTTGATGGTAGGAATTTGTTAGATGTTCCCAAATTAGAGGCTATAGGTTTTAAGGTATACAGTATAGGAATCGGTAAATAATCATAATCAAGTGAGTTCAAGCAAAACAGTAAAACACGTAATTCTTACCGGAGGAGTAGGAAGTAGACTTTGGCCTTTATCAAGGAAAAGTACTCCAAAACAATATATTAAGTTATTTAAAGGGAAGTCACTTTTTGAAATGACTATTAAACGAAATTTGCAAATAGCTAATGATGTAGTCGTAGTAGGTAATATAGATAATTATCATTTGAGTAATGAGGTGGTTAATTCTTTGGGAGTTAGTCCGTTAAATATAATAGAGGCGACTCCACGTAATACAGCAGCAGCTATTGCTTTTGCTGCTTTTGCGACATCAAAAGATGCGGTATTAGTGGTGACACCTTCGGATCATATTATTCAGAATGATGAATTGTATGAATTAGCTATGAAAAATGCGATTCAATTAGCTGAACAAGGGAACATAGTTACCTTTGGGATTAATCCAACAAAACCAGAAACAGGTTATGGGTACATAGAGTTTGAGGGTAATGATGTGCTTTCATTTCGAGAAAAACCAAACAAAGAAACAGCAGAATATTTTATAGAACAAGGTAATTTTTTATGGAATAGTGGGATGTTTTGTTTTAAAGCTTCTGTATTATTAGAAGAGTTAAAGAAATTTGAGCCAGAAGTATATGAAGCTTCAAAAAAAGCATGGGAGCATTCAATAGATGGGAAGCTAAGTATAGAAGATTCAAAAAAGATTCCTTCCATTAGTATTGATTATGCTGTGATGGAGCGTAGTAAAAAGATAAAAGTAGTACCTGGAGCTTTTGAATGGTCAGATTTAGGTTCCTTTGAGTCGATTTATGATTATTTAAAATCGATAGGACATTCTATAGATGAAAATGGGAATATGGTCATAGGGAGTGATGTATATACTGCTTTTTTAGGCTTAGAAGATACTATTTTTGTGCATACTAAGGATGCGAATTTAATTTTACAAAAAGAAAAGGCGCAGCAGGTTAAAAAATTATATAATGCATTGGATCGTGTAGATTCAAGATTATTGGATTAATATATGATATCAAAGGATTCAAAAATATATATAGCAGGTCATCGCGGTATGGTTGGGAGTGCCATATGGCGTCAATTAAAAGCCATTGGTTATACTAATCTTGTAGGTAAAACGAGTAAAGAACTTGATTTGCGAAGCCAAGCAGAAGTTATCTCTTTTTTTAAAGAAGAAAAACCAGAGGTAGTCATTGATGCAGCAGCTAGGGTAGGAGGTATATTGGCTAATAATGATTTTCCATACCAGTTTTTAATGGAAAATATGCAAATACAGAATAATTTAATAGACACCGCATTACAAGCTGGAGTCGAAAAATTTATTTTTTTAGGAAGTTCCTGTATTTATCCCAAGTTAGCCCCACAGCCATTAAAAGAGGATTGTTTGTTAACAGATTCATTAGAGCCAACCAATGAGTGGTATGCTATAGCAAAAATATCAGGAGTGAAATCATGTGAAGCTATCCGTAAGCAGTTTGATAAAGATTATGTTAGTTTAATGCCTACAAATTTATATGGTACCCATGATAATTTTGATCTAAAAACTTCACATGTATTACCGGCTATGATACGTAAGTTTCATGAGGCTAAATTAAACAACCATGCGCCTGTTAATTTATGGGGCAGTGGTACACCAATGCGTGAGTTTTTATTTGTAGATGATATGGCCGCAGCAGTGGTATTTGCCTTGGAAAATAAATTGCCAGAGCATTTATATAATATTGGTACAGGCGAAGATTTGACCATAAAGGCATTAGCAGAAACGATCCAAGAAGTGGTTGGTCATACAGGAGCTATAGTTTGGGATAGTTCAAAACCGGATGGTACTCCACGGAAATTGATGGATATATCAAAAATGCATGAATTAGGTTGGAAGCACCAAGTAGACTTAACTACAGGAATAAGAAAAACCTACAATTGGTTTTTAGAGAATATAGAAGAGATAAAAGAAGTTAAAATGTAGATTTTATTTAGAATATAAAATAAAAATACAACGAAACAAAAAAGTAAATGAAAGTAGCATTAATAACGGGAGTAACTGGCCAAGATGGCGCTTATTTAAGTGAGTTTTTATTAAAAAAAGGGTATCAAGTACATGGGATGAAGCGTAGGACTTCATTATTTAATACAGACCGTATCGATCATTTGTATCAAGACCCTCATGTAGATAATCAAAATTTCTTTTTGCATTATGGTGATATGACCGATAGTACGAATATTACGCGTTTAATTAAAGAAATTCAGCCAGATGAGATTTACAATTTGGCAGCGATGAGCCATGTACATGTGTCGTTTGAAACACCAGAATATACAGGTAACGCAGATGGATTAGGAACGCTTCGTATTTTAGATGCGGTTCGTTTATTAGGATTAGAAAAAAAGACACGTATTTATCAAGCATCCACTTCTGAGTTGTATGGAAAAGTACAAGAGGTGCCTCAGTCTGAAACCACACCATTTTACCCACGTTCACCATACGCAGTAGCAAAAATGTATGCGTATTGGATTACAGTAAATTACAGAGAGGCTTATGGAATGTATACCTGTAATGGTATTTTATTTAATCATGAGTCACCATTACGAGGAGAAACCTTTGTAACTCGAAAAATAACCAGAGCAACCTCACGCATAGCTTTAGGATTGCAGGATAAGTTCTATTTAGGGAACTTAGATGCCAAACGCGATTGGGGACATGCCAAGGATTATGTGCGCATGATGTGGATGATCTTACAAGCAGAAGAGGCCGAAGATTGGGTAATTGCAACAGGAAAAACGACTACAGTCCGTGATTTTGTAAAAATGAGCTTTGCAGAAGTTGGAATTGAATTAGAATTCAAAGGAGAAGGAGTAGATGAAAAGGCTTATGTAAAAGCATGTACTAATCCTGAATACCAATTAGAAATAGGAAAAGAAGTATTAGCTGTAGATCCAAAATATTTTAGACCAACCGAGGTTGATTTGTTAATAGGCGATCCTACAAAGGCTAATAAAAAATTAGGATGGATTCCAGAGCATGATTTACCATCTTTAGTAAAGGATATGATGCAGAGTGACCTAAAGTTGATGAAAAAAGATCAGTATTTGAAAGATGGAGGGTATGTTACTTTGAATTATTTTGAGTAGTAAATTAAAATTAAAAAAAAAATGAATATAATAAAAGAATAATACTGTTAGCTATGCTAAAAAAAATTGAATCTAAAATAAGACATTTTGATTCATTTAAATGGGGTTTTGTTCTAGTGTTTGTTAATATCATCAAACAAATAGTTTTGGTTCCTTTTTTTTTAAGTGGAGTAGGAAAAGAACAATATTCGCTTTGGTTAATATTTGCTTCTGTAATTTTTTTAATTAGAGCTATAAATTTAGGGCAACTTAATTATAGTTCTAATGTTATAAATATAAATTATCATTCAAAATCAGATTTACGGGATGAGATTGGTGCGTCATTAGGGTCTAATTTTATTTTAATAGGATTACAGCTTTTAGTAGGATGTGTAATTAGTATGCCCTTTTTTTTGACAAAAATAACGGGTTTTAATTTAGATAAAATTTTAGAGCTTAATAGTTCTTTAGTTTTTATGTTATTATTATTTACTAGAATAGCTCATCAATTTTTTTCGTTGTTTTATTTGAGGCTTTTAGAACCTCTGGGTAAAATCTCTAAAAAAATTAAATATGATGCTATAGGTGAATTTATAGATATATTAGCAACAATGATTTTGATTTTTTTAACTAAAAACCTATTATTTGTATCTTTAGGTATTTTAGTTTTTAATTTCATATATTTTTTAATTTCATATAATATTTTGAAAAATCAATTAAAATTATTTTTTGTAGGAGTGAAAATTAATTTTAATAAGTCAATTGAGGTTATAGTAAATTCAACATCTTTATTAATTAGTTTTATAATAGAAAAGCTATATGAAAATGGCTTAAATATTTTTATAACATCGTTTTATTCCCCTTTGAAAGTTCCATTATTTTCAACAACTAGAACTGTTTCAAATTTATCGATAAGATGTTCTTTGGTTATTTCTGAACCTTTAATGCCTAATCTTCAAAAGAATTTTTCAAATAAAGATTTTGAAGGAATATTTGAAAATTTTATTTATTATTGGAAAATTACTTTTTTCCCTATACTTGTTGTCTTTTCGTTATTGTTACCCTTTATTGAAGATTTATATGTTTTTTGGACACTTGGTGAAATAAATTTTAATTATGAGCTATTTGTATGGGTTTTCTTATCAGTTTTTTTTCTTAATTACTCATCAGTAATTTCCCAATTCTTTAGAAGAACAAATTATGCTAAGCAATTAATCTTTTTTAATTTGGTAAAAACGGTTGTCACTTTAGCTGTATTATATTTTTATGGAATAACAGATAATATTACAGGAGCAGGAATTGCTGTTTTTATTGGAGAGTTTTTAAGTTCATGTATTATTATTTCTTTAATTTATCGAATTTATGGAAGAATATTTTTTCTTAAGATTTTCAAGTATTTTTTAATGTGTATAGCATTTTCAATTAATTCTATTTTATTTTTAGAATTAAAGAATTATGTTTTGTTTATTGCTTTAAATTTCTTAATAATATTATATAATGTTAAAGGTTATTTTTTTAATACAAAAAATAGTTCCAGCAATAGTTAGAAGAATTCGTAATATAATAAGTTTATTTTGGTGGAAATTATACTTAAAATCGGTTGGAAAAAAGAGTAAAATTTATAGAAATGTAAAATTTTTAATTCCTAGTAATGTTAGTATTGGTAGGAATTGTTTAATTGATACAGGAGTTAATTTTTCAAGTGAAATTGAAACAGGGACTTTGGAGATAAAGAACAACGTAAAGATTAATATAAATGTATTTCTTGATTACTCGGGAGGTGTAATTGTCTCTGATAATGTAGTGATATCAAGAGATACTTATATTGTTTCTCATTCACATGGTTATGATCCTTTATCTATACCTAAACCTAAACCACTAATAATAGAGGAAGGTGTATGGATTGGGGCTAAGGTTACAATTTGTGAAAATGTAACAATAATTGGGAAAAATTCTTTGATTGCAGCTGGCGCAGTTGTGACAAAAGATGTAAAGCCTAATACAATAGTGGGGGGGAATCCTGCAAAACTTATAAAAGTGAAGAGTTAAGTGAGTCTAACAATATTTTTTATTGGTATTTGGTTTTTGGTTTTATATTTGAGCGTGAACCGTTTGAATAAGAATATTGATATTTTTTCTCCAGTGAAATTATTGTCATTTTTATACCTAATTAGAAATGTCCCATACATTTTTTTTACTGCATTAGATATAAATTTTTTTAATGAAAGGGTTTTAAGATATTTTAATCTATATAATGAAATAACTTTAGATGAAGCTTTTGTAAACTACAGTATTATTCAAACGATTGCTTTTGTTTTTTTGATTTTGGGTATAAAAAGTGTTTATGTTAAATCAAATGAAGTTACATTAGAGCCATTAATATTTTTTAATAAAAAAGTAATAACTATGACAATTTATATAGCTTTTTTTATTGGTTTTGGTGGTTTCTTGATTTTTTTAAAAAATGTTGGAGGAATTAATTTTTTATTATCAAACTTAGATGATAGGGTAAATCTACAAAGTGGTAAGCACACGCTTAAGCTTGCGCCTTTAATGGGTATTTCTACGATATTTTCTATATTACTTATAAAATTGAATGGTTTTAAAAGAATTGACTACGTACGTTTTTTTATTTTTTTAATCATTTCTATTATTTGTTTTTCTTCTACAGGAGGAAGAAAGTCTACTTTATATTTGTTAGTGTTATCATTTGCCTGTTATTCTTACTACATAAAAAGATTTTCTTTGAAAAAGATAAAGAAGAGTAGATTAGTATTTATTTCATCATTGATGTTTTTTTATGTTTTTTTAATGCCAGTTCTACGTTCCAAAGGAGGTTTTAATAATTTATTAAATGGAGAAGTTAGTTTGGTTGAAACAATAGGCTTAGATAAGTTCTTTTCTACATTATCGTACACATATATTGATGTTTTTGCGGTTAATCATTTTAATAAAACAAATCTTTGGAATTTTAGTTCATTATTAACTATTCCATCAAATTTGCTAGATAGAAAAGCAGCTCAAGATAGACCGCCAATGGATGAAGGTACATATTTTGTTACATCAATAGTAAGGGGTGGAGATTATAAACCCTTAATTGCAAGAAAAGAATTGAGAGAATTTTCTTTTCCTATTGAAAATATGGGGTTTGCGTATGCAAATGCTTTATTGGTTGGAGTAATTATTTTTTTCTTTCTACAAGGCAAAATATTAGCATTACTATACAGGAAGTTCATTCATTCACATTTGAATCCATTTTGGTTTTACATCTATGTATTCTGTGTTTTTAATTTTAATTTTAGCAGTCTTAGGATAATGAATTTGTTAACAACGTCATTTTTGTTAATGGTATTTTTTATTTTGTATAAATATATGGAATCAGTTTATGAAAATTAGTCAAGTAGTTACTTCGATAGATATTTCAACAGGTGGACCAGCACGAAGTGTAACCCATTTAATAAGTAATCTATGTGAGAATTTTAACGATAAAACTGTAACTCTAGATACTTTAAAGTCAGATAATCCTATTATTGAAGACTTTAGATTATCAAATGCAAAAGTTAGGTTTAATGATCAAATACGTTTAGGCTATTCTAAAGAATTAAAAAATAATTTAAAAAATTCTGATCAAGATTTATTTCATGGTCAAGGAATATGGCAAATGCCTGTGCATCAAATGGCTAAAACAGCCAGAAAAAAAGGAGTTCCCTACATCATTACTCCTAGGGGAATGCTTGAACCATGGTCATTGGAACAAAGTAAATTGAAAAAAAAGCTAGCATTTTTTTTATTTCAACATAAAGATTTGAAAAAAGCAGCTTGTTTGCACGCCACAGCGGAATCAGAAGCTATAAGTATTAGAAAATTAGGATATGAAAACCCCATAGCTGTAATACCTAATGGAATTAATTTAGATGAATTTCCTTTATATAATAAAATTAATAAGGAGAAAAAAAAGATTTTATTTTTATCAAGAATCCACCCTAAAAAAGGTATAGAGTTACTTTTTGAAGCATGGGAGCAATTATCAAAAGATCAAAAAAATAATTGGATCGTAGAAATTATTGGTAATGGAGAAAAAACATACATAAATGAATTAAAAGAATTAGTAAAAGCTAAAAATTTAGATAATGAAATAAGCATTAAAAATCCTGTATTTGGAAAAGATAAAGTTACCGCCTATCAAAGTGCTGATTTATTTGTATTACCTACCTACAGTGAAAATTTTGGAATTGTAATAGCCGAAGCATTAGCTTGTAATATTCCTGTGATTACAACAAAGGGAACACCCTGGGAAGATTTACAAACCAACAATTGTGGTAAGTGGATTGACATTGGTACGGAACCTTTACGTTTATCTATGATTGAAATGATGAGTAAACCTGCCGAAGAATTAAGAATAATGGGTAAAAACGGAAGGGAACTGATTGAAAAGAAATACAGTATGTTAAGTGTAGCTAAACAAATGGAAGAACTGTATACTTGGATTGTAAAAAGTGATGTTTCTAAACCTAATTTTGTAAAATTAGATTAAATGCCAGAAGTAGATTTATCAAATTATAATAATGTAATCACCAAAAAACAACAAATAGGACGTTTATTGTTTAAGTTGGTATGGTTTTGTTTAGCTAGACCAATCCCTAGGCGAATGTTAAATCCATGGAAATTATTTTTATTACGTTTATTTGGAGCAAAATTACACAGAAAAGCTGTGGTCTATTCCTCTGCTAAAATATATATGCCATGGAATTTAGAAATGGATGAATATGCTTGTTTAGCACCAGAAGTAGATTGTTATAATGTGGCAAAAATAAGTATTGGTGCACATACTACAGTATCTCAAAAAACGTATTTATGTTCAGCATCTCATGATATTACAAAATCAAATAATCCCTTAATTATAGCTCCCATACTAATTAAAGATCAAGTATGGATAGGTGCTTCAGTTTTTATAGGTATGGGTGTAGAAATTGGACAGGGAGCTGTTGTTGGTGCAACAGCATCTGTTTATAAAAATGTAGAAGATTGGGTAATAGTAGGAGGAAACCCAGCTAAATTTATTAAAAAGAGAGAAATAAATGCATAATTTATCTTTAACAGCAATCATTTTAACCTATAATGAAGAATTGCATTTGGGGAGGTGTTTAAATTCACTTTCAAAATTGTGTGAGGAGATAATTATTGTAGATTCTTATTCTAATGATAAAACAGAAGAAATTGCAAGAAAATTTGAAACACGTTTTTATCAACATGAATTTAAAAGTCAGGCAAATCAATTGAATTGGGCAAATGAAAATATTCCCATTAATACAGAATGGGTGATTCGCGTAGATGCAGATGAGTATGTGACAAAGACTTTGCAGAATAAACTTACTAAGTTAAGTGAAGTATCAAATGATGTTAATGGAATTCGAGTTAATAGACTGATGTATTTTATGGATAAACCTCTAAGGAAAGGAGGGATGTATCCCATAAAACACCTTAGAATATGGAGAAATGGGAAAGCTTTTTGTGAACAACGTTGGATGGATGAGCGTATGGTGTTAACTGAAGGGGAAACAATTGAATTAGAAGGAGATTTAATAGACCATAATTTAAATGGGCTAACTTGGTGGACTCAAAAGCATAATAAGTATGCAACTCGTGAGGCAATTGATATTTTAGATAAGTTGTACAATTTTACAAATTCAAAAGTGTTAAAATCTAATTTTTTCGGAACATCAGAAGAAAGAAGAAGGTGGTTGAAAGAACGTTATTTGAAGTTACCTTTATTTGTTAGACCTTTTGTTTTTTGGAATATCCGTTATTTTATACAAGGAGGTTTTTTAGAAGGAAAAAGAGGTTTTATTTGGAATATATTGCAATGTTTTTGGTATCGCTATTTGGTGGATGCAAAAATATATGAGGCCTATTTTAAAGCAGGAAGAGAAAAAGAGGCATTGATAAAATATTTTAAAGATGAGTTTGGTTATGATGTAACTAAAATTAGTTAATATATAATGACAAAATTAAAAGTCAATTACTTAATATTGTATTAAAATAAATTTATATGAGGCTAAAATTAACAATAATAACAGCAACTTATAACAGTAGTCGTTTTATTGAAGATTGTATGAATTCTGTATTGTCGCAAGATTATGAGAATATCGAATACCTTATTATTGATGGTGCATCTACAGATGACACTTTATCTAAAGTGAAACTAGCTGCAGCATTTAATCCTAAAATAAAAATTATTTCTGAAAAGGATAACGGAATTTATGATGCTCTAAATAAAGGAGTTCGTCATGCAACTGGAGATATCGTAGGTTTTGTACATTCTGACGATTTTTTAGCATCAAAAAATATTTTTTCAAATATTATTGATGTATTTGAAAAGAAAGATGTTGATGGCGTTTATGGTGATTTAGACTATGTAGATAAGGATAATGTTGATTCTGTAGTTAGGGTTTGGAAAAGTTGTGATTTTTACCCTTCATTACTTAAAAAAGGTTGGATGCCTGCGCACCCTACATTATTTTTAAAAAAGCAAGTATATCGTAAACATGGTTCTTTTAATTTAAAATACAAAATAGCAGCAGATTATGATTTTATGGTACGTATTTTTAAAGATGAAACTTTAAAGTTTAAGTATGTGAATAAAGTGTTCACTAAAATGAGAATTGGTGGGGCATCAAATAGGAGCATAAAAAATATTATACACAAGACTAAAGAAGATTACTCTGTTATAAAAAGTAACAAAGCTGGAGGTTTGGATGGGATATTAAATAAAAATGTCTCTAAAATCAAACAATTTTTTATTAGATAGTCTACTTTGTTTTATTTTATTATATGTATTCTTTAAATCAGTTTATATTTGTCCAAAAATTATTTATTTTGAGTGACCATTACCTCTCGTTATTATTGCTTTTAATTGCTTCGTTTTTTGGGGTGATCTTTGTTATACCTGAAATTATAAGAGTTGTTTTAGGAAAAAAAATTTTTGATTCCCCAGGAGGGAGGAAAATACATGTAAATCAAACCCCTAGTATGGGGGGTATAGGTGTTTTTTTTAGCTTTATATTATTAGCATTGTTTTGTGTAGATACCTCTGAAATAGAAGGTGTCAATTATTTTTATGTTTCAATTACCTTACTTTTTTTTACAGGTTTAAGGGACGATTTATTACCTATAGATTCTCTCAAAAAATTAGTATTGCAAATAGCAGCAGTTTTATTAGTGGTTAGTTTATGCGATATCAAAATTGAATCTATGTATTCATTAGATTTTTTTGCATTGGGAAAGTTTTCTGAATGGTTTTCATATCCTTTAACAGTATTTGTTATTGTAATTTTGATAAATGCATTTAATTTGATTGATGGTATTGATGGTCTTGCAGGTTCCATCGCTACATTATTGTCTTTAGTTTTGGGAATATGGTTTAGTATAAATGGTTTTTGGAGTTATGCTTCCTTATGCTTTATTATGTTAGGAGCACTTTTAGGTTTTTTATATTACAATTGGTCCCCTGCAAAAATATTTATGGGAGATACAGGTTCACTTATTATTGGTTTTTTCTGTACGGTAATGCTTATTGTTTTTTTGCAGTTAAATGCTGAAGCTCAATACCAAATAAATAACTCAATTTCATTTACTACACTTTTGTTCATATACCCTATTTTTGATACAATTCGAGTAATAATTTTAAGAATGCGAAGAAAAAAATCACCTTTTTCTCCCGATAAAAGACATATTCACCTTTCGTTAAAACGTTTAGGTTTATCTCATAGACAAATTACACAATCAATTGTTTTAACTAGTCTTTTTTTATTGATAGGGCATTATATGTTAAGTACTATATTTAAAGTCAATGAAATAATATTAATAATATTAATTGTTTTAGTTTGTTTGTTGATTCATTTTGGATTAATGCAACGCATACTAAAATACAAGAAGGATAAAAAGCAAATTGATATCAGTAAATTGTCAATAAGTAAAGTTCAAGTTGTATTAAAAAAGAGAGATAATTAAATGAAAAAAATTAATATAACTATTGTTTTTGTGTTGTTATTATGTTCTTGTGCATCCAAAAAAGATATTCTTTATTTTCAGAATCTTTCCGATTATTCAAGTAAACCGGATACTTCAAAAAATGTAGTAATTATAAAAAAAAATGATAAGTTAGCTATATTGGTTTCATCAGAAGATGAAAGAGCAGTTATCCCATTTAATGGAGTGGCTAACAATAAAACGAGCAGTTTAGAGGTGAGAAGTAATCAGATAATAGAGCCAGAATATATTGTAAATGAAGAAGGATTTATTGTTTTTCCTATTTTAGGCAAGTTAAAAGTAGCTAACAAAACAAAGTCAGAAGTGGTTGATTTATTGGAAAGTAAATTATCAGCTTATATAAAACAACCCGAAGTTAGTTTAAGAATAAGTAATTTTAAAATTTCTGTACTAGGTGAGGTAAACCAACCTGGCTTGTATCCAATTGATGGAAATCGTTTAACAATTTTAGAGGCTCTAAGTTTAGCAGGTGACATGACTATAAAAGGTAAGCGAGATGATGTGTTGTTGATTAGAGAAGAAAATGGTAAAACTATTTATAATTCGATTGATTTCACAAAAGGGGATTTGTTTTATTCTCCTTATTACTACCTGCAACAGAATGATGTGATAGTAGTATCGCCCAATAATGCACAAATTCAGCAATCAAAAAATACGATAAAGAATATTTCTTCGATTAGTGGGATATTGAGTTTGATTGTTTCAGTTGCAGCTATATTAACAAGATAAGATGGAAGGTAATTATATAGAAAAGCAGAATAGCGCTCTATTGTTTAAAAAGAAAATTGATTTGTATTTTTCAAAATGGAAATGGTTCTTTCTATCTTTAATCATAGCTTTGTTTTGTTCGTTTTTATATTTAAAATGTGCTACTTTAGTTTATAAAACTAATGCTAAAATCTTAATTAAAGATCCTAGTAGTTCTGGGAGTTTGTCCGAATTTGCTGCGTTTTCAGATATTTCACCACTACCAATTTCTAATAATGTAATAGCAGATGAATTAGATATATTTAAATCAAAAAAATTAATATCTGAAGTTGTTAAAAAATATAACCTTAATGTAGAGCAATTTAAAGAAGAAAAATTTAGGGCAATTGATATTTATGGCAATAGCCCATATTATTTTAGTTTTCTTAAAGAAAAGAAAGCTCAAGGTGTACAAGTAACGTTTAATATAGTATCGCCTACATCTTATGAATTAATTACGGAAAAAGGCAAAATATTCAAAGGAGCTTTTGGAATCCCTATGCAGTTTAATAATGGAGAGTTATTAATTGATAAAAATAAAAATTATAAAGGAGAAAGTAATAATGAGTCTATTTTCTTAAAAATTCATTCTATTCCAAATTATGCTTCTAAAATTCAAAAAGATGTTACGGTAAATTTAAAAGATAAGGGAAGTAGTGTTGTGGTTTTATCTATGCGAAATACTAATGGTAAAAAAGCAGAAGATATATTAAATGGATTAATTAAAGAGTATAATTTTCAGGCTATTGAAGAGCAAAATTTGGTAGCCAAAAACACATCAGATTTTATAGCAGAAAGGCTTCAAATTATAAAAAACGAATTAGATGTCGTTGAGGTCAATAAAGTTTCATTCAAAAAAGGGAATAATTTAACCGATATAGCTTCTGAAGCAAAGCTATTTATAGATCAGTCTGGAGAATCGCAAGGCAAACTTTTTAATGTTGAAATTCAGCTAGAATTGATTGAAGCTATGATAGTCTACTTGAAGGACAAAAATCGAGATTCAGATTTATTACCAGCAAATATAGGTATTGAAAATTCAGAGTTAAATGAATTAATGGGGAAGTATAATCAAATGATTTTTGAAAAAAACTCCATGCTTAAGTCATCAACAGAATTAAATCCATATGTTGTAAAATTGAGTAACGAAATTGAAAATCAAAAGAAAATTTTATTGGAATCTTTGAGAAGCCAAAAAAATAATCAATTGATTGTAAAAAAAGATATTAAAAAGCTGAATAATAAAATTAAGGGTAAAATTGCATCAATTCCTCAACAAGAGAAAGATTACAGGGTAATTGAAAGGCAGCAAAATGTAAAAGAAGCGTTATATTTATTTTTATTACAAAAAAGGGAAGAAACATCGCTTTCTATGGCGCGAACACTTCCTAAAGCTAAAATTATAGAAGCTGCAGATACTTCAACAATACCAGTGGCCCCAAGTAAAAAAAATATTATTTTGTTAGGATTAATTTTAGGTTTATTTATTCCCTATGGAATTATATATGCTAAGAATTTCTTTGATACTAAAATTGAAGATAAACTTGAATTGGAAACCGCATTAAAAAATATTCCAATATTAGGAGAATTACCTCGTATTAAAAATGATGGGTTAGGAGTAATAACAAAGAATGATCGTTCTATTCTGGGGGAATCATTTAGAGTTTTACGCTCAAACTTGAATTATTTTTTAAAAATAAAAAAGAAGGATAACAAAGCATTAAAAATCTTTATTACTTCAACAATTAAAGGAGAAGGAAAAACATTTGTAGCGTACAACACTGCATTATCTATTATAGAGGCTTCAAAAAAAGTATTAGTGATAGGAGCAGATATAAGAAACCCTCAAATGCATAGGTATTTAGATGTTAATCGAAAGATTTCGGGATTATCCGAATTTTTATATGATGATGAAGTTGAAATTGAAGACATCTTAAATTCAGTACAAATTAACGAAAGTAATATTGATTTTATTTTATCCGGGAGTATACCTCCAAACCCATCAGAATTACTAATGAATGGTAGATTTGAAAAGTTAGTAAATGAATTAGAAAGTGTGTATGATTATATTTTAATTGATACAGCACCTACCATGTTGGTAGCAGATACCTTATCAATATGTGAATTAGCAGATGTGATGATGTACGTAGTGAGAGCTGGTTTTACCGATAAAAACCTTATAGGTTATATAAATAAACTAAATACAGAAGGAAAAATAAATAATGTAGCTTTAGTGTTGAATGATGTAAAAGAAAGTAACATCGGTTATGGCTACAGTTATGGTTATGGGGAATCATCAAAAAAATCAATTTTTCATAAAATTATAAATAAAGCTTAATTTTATTTAGGCATTTAAAAAAGGCTTTTGGAAAATGATTCAAAAGCCTTTTTTTGTTATGCTAATTCGTATTTTTGAATTTCAAAAAAAGAAAAATGAATTATTTCGATATAAATGATATTGATAATTTATCAACTTGGATAAATGAAGCGATAGCATTAAAAGCAAAGCCGCTAGCTCATAAATTATTAGGTCAAGATAAAACGATTTGTTTGTTGTTTTTTAATAATAGTTTACGAACACGCCTTAGTACACAAAAAGCGGCCATGAATTTAGGAATGAATGTAATGGTCATGAATTTTGGTGCCGAAGGATGGCAATTAGAATATGGTGATGGAGAAGTTATGGACCAAGGGAAATCGGAACATGTTATTGAGGCTGCTCAAGTAGTTTCTCAATATTGTGATATAGTTGCTATACGTGCCTTTGCAAAGTTTGAAAATAAAAAAGATGACTATCAAGAACAAGTATTGAATGCATTTATGAAATATGCTTCGGTACCCGTATTAAATATGGAAAGTGCTATTGGTCATCCATTACAAGCCTTGACTGATATGATTACCATAACAGAACATAATAATAAAACAAAACCGAAAGTGGTATTAAGTTGGGCACCACACCCCAGAGCTTTACCACAAGCTGTAGCAAATAGTTTTGCACAATATGCTAATGCTTCTGATTTTGATTTTGTGATTACTCATCCAGAAGGTTATGAACTAGATCCTCAATTTGTAGGGAAAGCTACGGTGACCAATAATCAAGAAGAAGCATTTAAAGATGCCGATTTTATTTATGTAAAAAATTGGAGCCCATTTTCTGATGAAAACTATGGAAAGGTAATTAACACTGATCCTAATTGGCGAATTACATCAGAAAAAATGGCAATGACTAATAATGCAAAATTTATGCATTGTTTGCCTGTGCGGAGGAACGTTATAGTCGATGATGCTGTTATTGATAGTGAGCATTCATTAGTTATTAAACAAGCTAATAATAGAACATTTGCGGCTCAAATTGCCATTAAAAAAATATTAGAATCGATTGATAATTAATTTGCAATCAAATCATAATTTTTTATTATTAGCCAAAAGCCAAAAGCCAAAAGCCAAAAGCCAACAACCAACAACTAAAAAAATGGAAAAGCTATTAGTAGCCAAAATAGGAGGGAACATAGTTGATAATGAAGATGCATTGCAAAATTTTTTAAAAGATTTTGCGGCTATAGATCAACCAAAAATTTTAGTACACGGTGGAGGGAAAATAGCAACACGTATTGCCGAAAAATTAGGAGTACAAACTCAGATGATTAATGGTAGGCGTATCACTTCTAAAGAAAATTTGGATATTGTTGTACAGCTCTATGCTGGCTTAATAAATAAAAATATAGTGGCAGCATTACAGGCTACAGCATATTGTAATGCCATTGGATTTACTGGAGCAGATGCAAATGTTATAAAAGCAGTAAAACGCCCCGTTAAAGATATTGATTATGGTTTTGTAGGTGACGTAACCGAGGTAAATGAAGATCGTATACATCAATTTATAGCTAATGGGCTAACACCAGTTTTTTGCGCGATTACTCATGATGCAAATGGACAGTTATTTAATACTAATGCCGATACCATAGCCTCTCAGATAGCAGTGGCTTTAAGTAGTTATTATGAGGTGTCATTGTATTATTGCTTTGAATTAAAAGGAGTGTTGACAGATATAAAGGATAAAGATTCGGTAATAGAAAAAATAGATACAGAGGAATATTCCAAATTAAAAGCACAAGGTGTTATAGCAGATGGCATGCTTCCTAAAATGAAAAATTGTTTTGATGCATTGGAAAAAGGAGTAGCAGAGGTACACATTGCAAATGCAGAATTTGTAAACAATCAAGATGTAGTACATACCACATTAGTGCTGTAATAAGTATAGAATAAGGAATCAAGTAATGACAATAGCCGAATTAACAACAGAAGCCATTGAGTTTCTAAAGACATTAATACAAACACAATCTTTTTCTAAAGAAGAACAATTAACCGCAGTATTAATTGAGGATTGGTTTAATAAGAAAGGGATTCCATTTCATAGACATGGGAATAATATTTGGGCCTATAATAAGTTTTTTGATCAAGACAAGCCAACAGTTTTATTGAATTCTCACCATGATACAGTAAAACCAAACAAGAACTATACCCGAGATCCTTTTGAAGCTAAAGTCGAAGGCGATCAATTATTTGGATTAGGAAGTAATGATGCGGGAGGTTGTTTGGTATCACTTATGGCTACTTTTGCTTATTTTTATGAGCAAGCTGATATGGCATATAATTTTATTATTGCGCCTACAGCAGAAGAAGAAATTTCGGGATTAAATGGAATTAAAAGTATTGTAGATCAGTTTAAAAATGTAGAATTTGCTATTGTTGGTGAACCTACATTATTGGATTTAGCTATAGCCGAAAAAGGTCTTTTAGTGCTTGATATCTCAATAAAAGGAACAGCGGGTCATGCCGCACATCGTTACGAAGATCAACCTGTTTTTAATGCACTACCTGTGTTGGAATGGTTCAAAAATTATGAATTTCCAAAAGTTTCTGAACAGTTAGGTAAAGTTAAAATGACGGTCACACAAATTAATGCAGGTTCTCAACATAATGTAGTTCCTGGCGAGTTAAATTTAGTAGTAGATTGTAGGGTTACTGATCAATATCAAAATAAGGAAATCTTTGAAATTATTAATGAAGCTATAGGTTCGGATAAAGTAGTAGTTAAAGCGCGTTCATTTCGTTTAAATAGTTCATCCATTTCACCAGAACATCCAGTGGTTAAAGCTGGTATAGCTATGGGTAAAAATACCTACGGGTCACCAACATTATCCGATCAAACTAATTTAACTTGTCCCTCATTAAAAATGGGACCAGGTGATAGTACACGTTCGCATTCTGCGGATGAGTTTATTTACATTAGTGAAATTAAAGAAGGAATTAAAACATATATTGAGTTATTAGAAAAAATTCTTTAATTTTTTTAATGATACGCTTTTAGCAATTGGCTATTAGCAATTTTAAATAAAAATATTGAAAAGCTAAAAGCAAATTGCTTATAGCCTAAAGCATAAAATATGAAACTTTGGAGTAAAGGATTACCAACAGATCAAAAAATAGATTTTTTTACCGTAGGTAATGATCGTGTGTTGGATTTAGTAATCGCAAAATATGATGTAAAAGCGACATTGGCGCATGGGAAAATGTTGCATAAAGTAGGTTTATTATCAGATAATGATATTCAAGGAATCGAAAAAGGCTTAAATGAACTTGCGCAAGAAATAGAGGCAGGGGAGTTTAGTATTGGTGAAGAGTTTGAAGATGTGCATTCTAAGATAGAATTTGAATTAACGCAACGAATTGGCGATGCTGGAAAGCGAATTCACACGGCACGTTCTCGTAATGATCAGGTGTTAACGGCAATGCATTTGTATTTAAAAGATGAACTTTCAGATATTAAATCAAGTGTAAAAGAATTAGGAGCGGTACTTCTGGCAGCAGCCGAAAAGCATAAGGAAGTTTTACTACCCGGTTACACACATTTACAAATAGCTATGCCAAGTTCATTTGGCTTATGGTTTTCTGCTTATGCAGAAAGTTTTGTTGATGATTTGTATTTTGTTAATGCAGCATATAAAGTGGTTGATCAAAATCCTTTAGGTAGTGCCGCAGGTTACGGGAGTTCATTTCCAATAGATAGAGCATATACTACCGAACAATTAGGTTTTGATACATTGAAATATAATGTAGTCGCTGCTCAAATGAGTAGGGGGAAAGCAGAAAAATCAACAGCTTTTGCAATGAGTACGGTGGCAGGTACTTTATCAAAGCTGGCCATGGATGTATGTTTGTATATGAGTCAGAATTTTGGTTTTATGAGCATTCCTAGTGAATTTACTACGGGATCGAGTATTATGCCTCATAAAAAAAACCCAGATGTTTTTGAATTAATTCGTGGAAAATGTAACCGCATTCAAGCCTTGCCTTATGAGTTAAGTTTATTGACAAATAATTTACCAAGTGGATACCATAGGGATTTACAATTATTAAAAGAAGGTATTGTACCTGCAATTCAAGATCTAAAAGCCTCATTGGAGTTAGCGATATATGCACTAAAAAATGTAGAAGTAAATAATAATATTCTTGATGATGATAAATATGATTATTTATTTAGTGTGGATACGTTAAATGAATTAGTACAACAAGGAATGACATTTAGGGATGCCTATGTTAAAATAGGTTTGGATATTGAAAATGGAAATTATAAACCAATAAAAAATACCAAACACAGTCATATTGGAAGTATCAATAATATAGGTCTGCAAGAAATTAAAGCAAAATTGGATCAAATAAAGTAATAAAAGAGTTAGTCTAAAGTTTTTAAGTAAAGATTATACTACTTTAAAAACCACTTTATAAAAAATTCACACATGAAAATAGGTGTTACAGTAGCTTTGTTATTAGCTACATTATCTGCTTTAGCGCAGAAAAAGGAATTAAAAGAAGCTGAAAAATTAGTAAATACTTCTCAATTCGAAGCAGCAAAACCTTTACTAACAATTGCAGAATCTAAATTAGAAGCATTAAAACCTGTAGATAAATCTAAATTATATAGGTTAAAAGCATTAGCTTTTTCTGGGAATGCTAAAAAAGCCTCATTAGATGATTTTAAAACAGCCATAGCGGCATACAATAAAATACTTTCTATCGAAAAAGCATCAAAGAGTATCAAGTATACAGGTGAGGCATTGGATGGCTTGAATAAAATAAATTATGATATTGAAACCAAAGCACAAAACTCAATAAGTAATGGAGCGTTTATTGATGCCGCTAGGACCTATGAGTATTTATATGCGAAAGATTCAAAAGATACTATTTATTTGTACAATACAGCAATTAGTTATGTTAAGGCAAAGGAATATGATAAATCATTAGAAGCTTATCAAAAATTATTGAACTTAGGATATACAGGTAAGGGAACAAGTTATGTGGCTACGCATGTAGCATCTGGTCAAGATCATGAAATTCAGTCTAAAGCTGATATGGATGCTTTGGTAGCTAAAGGAGAGTATACAGATCCTAGAGAAGTAAAACTGGAATCAAAAAGAGGAATTATAGCCAAGGATATAGCTTTAATACATATAGCCAAAGGCGATGAAGCTAAAGCTGTAGAAGCTTTTAAAGTTGCCAAACAAGAAAACCCAGATGATAAAAGTGTACTAGATGCCGAAGTAAATATGTATTTAGTAAAAGCTGTTGAATATTCTAAAACTAAGGATATTGAAAATGCCTTAAAATACTATAAAAAGGTTTTAAGCATAAATCCTTCTCATTCGGATGCTAATTATAATATTTCGGCAATTTTACTACAAAAAGACGGGCCAATAGTGGATAAAATTAATGCGCTTGCAAAAACTAAAGCTGCGGACAATGAATACAAAACATTGAGAAAAGCACGCGAAAATAATTTTAATGAGGCTATTCCATTTATGGAGAAATATTTAGAAAAAAATCCAGATGATAAAGCTTTTGCAGGAAATTTGTTATCGATATACAAAGCTGTTAAAAGTCCTAAAACTGAAAGTTTTAAAACCAAACATGGTTTGTAGGAATTTATAAAATAATTTAGACTAAAATCTAAATTGTTAATCAACAAAAGTAATTGAAACCATCTGTTTAGGATGGTTTTTTTTTGTCAACTTATCAAAATTACAAATATTAATTTTGTGTGAAAAAATCATTTTTATATTACAAAAACTTAATAATTGACGTTTTGAGTAATTTTTGGACAGTCTTTTTTGTGGTATTTGAGTTGTTTTAGTGTCATTTTTAATGTTTTTTCTACTATAATTTAATTTTTGAGAAGATTTTTTAATTTTTTTTTAAACCCGAATAAGTAGGGGGTTGTAAATCAACAATATAGATCAATTGACAAAAAAAAGGGATCAAAGGAATTGGTTAATTACTAAGAGGTTAATGTTTTTGGATGTTTAGTTTTCTTGTTTGTATATAATGTAGAACACAAGTAAAAATCGCTTAAATACCATTAAATAAGGAAAGTCTTCTAATTAGATAAGAGATTGTGTTTAGTTGTAGTTTGGTAAAAGTCAAATTTTAGAACAATTTCATTGTTTTTTAAATGTAGGATAATACTGTATTTTATTTTTTTGATTTAATAATGTAATCCATTTTTTATTATCATATAGTTATTTTTCCGAAAACATTATAGTTAAATATTCAATAAATTTTTTAATTTTTTAAGGTATTGATAATTTTTAGTTTTTAATATATTGCACATACAACGATATAGTGCAACTAACTTTTAACTATAATAACTATGATTAAAAAAACTAACAAAAACTATTATTTTGTGAAAAAACCTACAATTTTTTTGCTGACTATGTTAGGATCATCAATGGCTTTTGGGAATAATTCGATGAATGATGAGTTATTAAACAACAGATTGACATCAAGAATAGTCGTAAAAGAAGTAACAGGAATAGTTACAGATGCCAATGGTCAACCACTACCAGGAGCAACGGTTTTTATTAAAGGAACAAACAGAGGGACACAAACCGATTTTGATGGTAATTTTACACTAGATGTGCAGGAAGGGGAGATTGTAGCCGTTTCTTATGTGGGATATGAAACTCAAGAAGTTTTGTATAATGGGCAACAAACTTTAAATGTGAGTTTACAAATATCAACAGATGCATTAACAGAAGTTGTTGTTGTTGGTTATTCTAGTAAATCAACAAGAGATATCACTGGATCTGTAGAAGTAGTGGATGTTGAAGAATTACAAAAAACAGCACCATTATCAATTGAGCAGGCTTTGCAAGGTCAAGCTTCGGGGGTTACAGTAGGAAATCAAGGAGGACCAGGAGGTACAGCTGCAGTTCGTATTCGAGGGTTTTCTTCATTAAATGGTGCAGATCCATTATATGTTATTGATGGTACACCAACTGGTAGTGGGATTAATGAAATTAATCCATCAGATATAGAATCAATACAGGTTTTGAAAGATGCATCTTCTGCGGCTATATATGGTAATAGAGCTGCAAATGGAGTAATTATAGTAACCACCAAAAAAGGAAAGAAAAATCAAAAAGCAAAATTAAGCATCACTAGTTGGTCTGGTGTTGATTACATTCCAAATGGTGTGCTACCTGATTTGGCCTCACCACAACAATTAGCGGATATTGAATTTACAAGACAAAGAACAATAAATAGAAATGACCCAAGTTTGAGTCCTTCGCATCCTCAATATGGAGGTGGAGCACAAGCAGTGCTACCAAATTTTATAATTCCATCAGGTGCCAGTACAGCGGATTTATCAAATTATAGTTTGGAAAATCCGATATCACGAGCAAATAAAAGTGGTACAGATTGGTTCGATAATTATTTTAATTCAGCGCTTGTTCATAATACCAATATTGGTGTGTCTGGTGGATCTAAAGATTCTAATTATTATGCAGGTTTAGGAATTTTAGATCAAGATGGAGTTGGTTTGGAAACTTACTACAGAAGGTATAATGCCAGATTAAATTCTGAATATTCAATAACTGACAAATTAAAAATAGGTCAAAATATAAATTTTACATATGCTCAATCAGTTCAATTTGAAGGAGAAGGAGATGACAGAAGTTTGGACAACGCTATAATAAATTTGTACAGAATTCATCCACTTATACCTGTTAGAGATGTTTTTGGAGGTTTTTCGGGAACAAAAGCTAGTAATCTAGGAACTGGTAAAAACCCAATAGCCACAGCAATAAATAATAGAGATAATAAAGATAACAGATTTAGAACTACAGGTAACTTTTTTGCTTCATATGAACTAGTCGATGGACTTACTGCAAAAACAAATTTGGGTATCGATTATTTAACTTCCGAAAAAAGAATCTTTAAACCAAGACGATTATTTGATGAAACAGTCAAAGCGGGTAATGATTTGACAGAAAGATTTTTCGGTAACACAAACTTAACTTGGTTTAATACATTGACTTATGATAAATTACTTGCAGAGAAACATAAAGTGACTGCACTGATAGGTAGTGAGCTTGTTAAAATAAGAAATAAAAATTTACAAGTTGTAGGTCAAAATTTACTCTCAGATGACGATGTTGATTCTCAGTTTATTGATACCGCGGATACAACGAATGGTTCTGGTGGAGGACTGCGGTCTGCATTGTTTTCAGTTTTTGGAAAAATAGATTATAAATTTGATGATAGGTATTTGTTATCGGCTACAATTAGACGGGATGCTTCTAGTAAATTTGGAGCGAACAATAATGATTTGAGAGTAGGTTACTTTCCTTCTTTTAGTGCGGGTTGGCGTGTGTCCAGTGAAAGCTTTTTGGCAGATTCAAATATAGTTACTAATTTATTGCTAAAAGTTGGTTATGGAGAAATAGGAAATGATGGAATACCAGATGGTTTAGATCAAAATAGAAGCGGATTGAGTCCTGAATTTGATTTTTATCCTGTTGCGGGAACTTCAACAAGAGGATTTTCTTTAATAAGTAAAGGGAATTCTGATATCACTTGGGAAACTAAAAAAACAACAAATGTCGGTTTTGACTTAACGTTATTAAATAAGATTGATATAGGGTTTGAGTATTATGCCTCGACAACTGAAGATGTTTTGGCAATTTTCCAGCTTGATGCAACTGTCTTTGGTCAAAATAATAGAATTGCTGCTAATTCTGGAGAAGTAACAAACAGGGGATTTGATTTAAATTTAGGCTTTAATCATACTACAAATGTCGGTTTTTCGTATAGAATTGGAGCGAATATTTCTGCATATAAAAATGAAGTTGAATTTATTGACCCAAATAATGATGAGGCACAAATTTTTGGAACAGATTATGCATTTTCTATTGGACAAATTAATAATACAAAAAAAGGAGAACCTATTGGTTCCTTTTTTGGATTTGGATTTGAAGGAGTAGATGATGAAGGTAATCCAATTTTTGAAAATTTTAATGGAGATGTCGATGATGAGGGAAATCCAATTATTGACGGAGATGACCGTCAATTTATAGGAAATCCCCACCCAGATTTTACATATGGCATTAACTTTAGTGCGGATTATAAAAACTTTGATTTATCATTATTCTTGCAAGGATCGCAAGGAAATGAAATTTACAATTTGACAAAAGTGTTTACTGATACAGGAATTTTCGATGGCTCTAAGAGCAGGGACTATGTTAGCGCTTGGACACCTAATGCAGCTGGAATAAGTACACAAGGCCTTGGTATTAGTAGGTTGGGTACACAGGCATCATCTTTTTTTGTAGAAGACGGATCTTATTTAAGATTAAAAAACGTCCAATTGGGTTATACTTTACCGACAGCTTTTACGGATAACCTTAAGCTTGAAAGATTAAGAATTTATGTACAAGCTAAAAATTTGTTAACATTTACTGATTATTCAGGTTTAGATCCTGAAGTTTCAGTGAAAAACTTTAATAATTCTGCTGATTTTAGAAACACAACTAGTAATAATTTAAGGTCTTTAGGTGTAGATAGTGGTACATACCCAATTTCTAGATCACTGATATTTGGAATTAATCTAACTCTTTAAAAAATTATTATGAAAAAAATAGGAATAATATTATTGATGGTCAGTCTACTTTATGGCTGTGAAAATGAATTAAACATCAAGCCTCAAGGTTCAATAACTGATGATTTATTAGAAAGTGATTCAAGTGTCTTGGAAGGTTTTGTTATCGCTGCTTATGCAGTTTTAGATGGAAACTTGGATAATGCAGATGTTTGGAGAGCATCAGCATCCAATTGGGTTTATGGAGAAGTTACCAGTGATAATGCATACAAAGGAAGTGAGCCTAATGATGCTCAGGAGATTAATCAATTTGAATCTTATGAGCCATTAGCCACCAATTCATTTTTAAATGTAAAGTGGCGTGCTGTTTATGAAGGTGTATTTAGAGCTAATCAAGCAATCCTAAGGGTGAATAGTTCATTTAGTAATGGAAATATTGATAGTAATACAAATGATAACTTAACAGGTGAAGCGTTATTCTTAAGGGGACATTATCATTTTGAAGCGAAAAAGATGTGGAATAAAATCCCCTATATTGATGAGAATGCAGCAGAAAGTGTTCCAAACAGAGTTGATGTTTGGGATGACATCGAGGGAGATTTTGAAAGAGCTATTGAGCTTTTACCAGAATCAAGCAAGGTGGGAAGAGCTAATAGTTGGATGGCCAAAACTTATTTAGCAAAAGCACATATGTATCAATTGGATTACGATGCAGCAAAACCAATTTTGGATGATATCATTAATAATGGCCCGTATGAATTAACGGCACTCTTTAGTGATAATTTTAATGCTGAAAAAAATAATAATTCTGAAAGTATTTTTGCAGTTCAATTCAGTGTAAATGATAATTCTGAAAATGATAGTAATGGTCGCTGGGGTGATATTTTAAATTTCCCACAAACAGGCGAAGCCGGAGGGGGGTGCTGTGGTTTTTTTCAGCCTTCTCAAAATTTGGTGAATGCGTTCAAGACAGATGCTAATGGGCTACCTTTATTGGATGATTTCAATGAAGTTGATGTAACAAGTGAAGAACAGCAATTTAATAAATTCCGATCTGAAAACCCAAATTTTGAAGATAGCGATAGCGATAGTGAAAGTTATGATGTAACCTTTCTTCCTGAACAAGGAACCGTTGATCCTCGATTAGATCGAACTGTAGGTAGAAGAGGAATTGACTATCAGGGATTTGGGATTCATAAAGGTAGAAGTTGGATTAGAGATATGTCAAATGGAGGGTCTTTTTTGCCTCGTAAAAATGTACACATGCAAAGCCAACTTAAGACACAATCTACAACTGGAGGTGCCTGGGCGCCAAACTTAAATCAATTAAATTATGTTGTTATTCGCTATGCGGAGGTGTTGTTATGGAGAGCAGAAATTGCTGCTGCGGAAGCTGATTTAGCAACAGCAGTTGAATTAGTTGATATGGTGAGAGCGAGAGCTTCAAATGAAGAGGATTTCATAACTCAAGTAGATAGTGAAACTGAAGTAGCTGCTCCTGCAGCAAACTATTTAATTTCAGGATATGGATCTTTCGAAAACCAAGAGCAAGCCATGAAAGCCGTAGCCCATGAACAACGTATTGAATTGGCTATGGAAGGACATCGCTTTTTTGAATTAGTACGTCAAAATAAAATGATTGAAATTTTAGGAAAGTATTTAAATGATGAACAATCGAAATTTTCTGATACAGGATTGAAGTCTTTTGTTAGAAGACAGCATTTAAATAATGTGGAAATTTCTATTGATGATGAATATTTTCCAATACCTCAAAGAGTTATAGATGAATCTAATGGTGTTGTAACTCAAAATTAATTCAATTACATATTTTATAATCAATAAAGAGTCTCTAGTAATTATTTGCTAGAGGCTTTTGATTTATATATTTTTAAGAAAATAAATTGACTCATACTTTGAAATCCATAATAGACATATATAAATTCTTCTGTATTATTTCATTTGCAATGTTTTTTTCTTGTAAAAATGTTACAAATGGGGAAAGGCAATTCAATCAATTGTCTCACAAAAAAACAGCGATTGAATTTAAAAATAAGCTTACTGAAACAGATTCATTAAATTATTTTACCTATTCGTATTTGTATATGGGTGGAGGAGTAGCAGTGGGAGATATTAATAATGATGGTTTAGATGACTTATTTTTTACAGGAAATCAAGTTTCTAATAAGCTATATATCAATAAAGGGAATTTAGAATTTGAAGATATTACTGATAAAGCAGGAGTTAATGGGAGTGATAAATGGTATACCGGTGTTACAATAGCAGATGTTAATAATGATGGTTTTTTAGATATTTATACTTGTGTAGCTGGTAAAAGTGGAAATAAAAAAAATGAACTTTATATAAATAATAAGAATAATACATTTACTGAAAGTGCCGAAAAATATGGATTGGCAAATGTAGGTAACAGTGTTCAAGCTACTTTTTTTGATTATGATAAAGATGGTGATTTAGATGTGTATGTAGCTAACTATCCACCAACTTCATTTAATGCATCTAACACCTATTATCGTTTTAAAATGAGAGATGTTAGTGATGTAGATTCGGATAAGCTTTATCGCAATGACGGAGGTAAATTTGTAGATGTAAGTGTACAAGCTGGTGTAGCTTCGTTTGGGTTAAGTTTAAGTGCAACAGTTGCAGACTTAAATAATGATAATTGGCCCGATATATATGTTTCTAATGATTTTTCTACTCCCGATTATCTATATATGAATAACCAGGACGGAACATTTACCGAGCAAATAAAAAAAGCAACTAAACAGACTTCATTTTATGGTATGGGGGTAGATATTGCCGATTACAATAATGATGGCCTTTTGGATATTTTGCAAGTAGACATGTCTGCTCAAAACAATAGACGTTCCAAGGCGAATATGGCTAGTATGAATCCCGCTTTATTTTGGGGTACAGTTAATGCAGGTTTTGGATACCAGTACATGCAAAATAGTTTGCAATTAAATAGAGGTAATGTTCAAAAAGATACGGCTATTCCTCATTTTAGTAATACGTCTCGTTTAGCAGGAATTTCGTCAACAGATTGGAGTTGGGGGCCTTTGTTTGCCGATTTTGATAATGATGGGTGGAAAGATATTTTTATTTCTAATGGAACAAGACGCGAAATTAACAATAGAGATTATTTTGCAAAATTATCAAAATCAAAAAATAAGAAAGATAGCTTGTTACAAAAAGCAATGGCTATTCCATCGGAAAAAATTGAAAACTTTATTTTAAAAAACAATACAGATTTATCATTCAGTAAAATGAATAAGGAGTGGGGCGTAACCTATTCTGGTTTTTCAAATGGTTGTGCTTACAGTGATCTGGATAACGATGGTGATTTAGATATTGTAGTTAACAATATTGATGATTATGCCTCTGTTTTTGAAAATAAAAATAAAGAACAGAATAATTTCTTATCTATAAGTTTTAAAGGAATAGTAAAAAATGAATATGGGATAGGTACACGTGTAACTATAGTCACAGATTCAATTAAACAAGTAGGAGAATTAACCCAAACTAGAGGTTTTCAATCAGCAGTAGCACCAAAACTTCATTTTGGAGTAGCAAAAGCAGAGCGTATTGATTCATTAGTAATTGATTGGCCTAATGGAAAACAAGAAATACGCACGCATTTAAAAATAAATCAACACCTTCAAATTAGCTATAGTGAAAGTAATACTTCAGATAAAAAAGAAATCACAAGTAATTCCTTAAGTAAAGCTTTTACAAGCTTTTCAAAAGATACAATCTTAATACATAAGCACACAGAAAATAGATTTAATGATTTTAAATTTCAAGTTTTATTACCTCATAAATTATCAAATTTAGGTCCAGCACTTGCTGTTGCAGATGTTAATGGAGATGGAAAAGATGATTTATTTGTTGGAGGAGCTAAAGATTTTTCAGGAAGTTTATATATACAAGGAGTAAAAGGGTTTAAAAAAAATCAAGAATCGTTGTGGGAAAAAGAAAAAAAGTATGAAGACATAAAAGCAACATTTACAGATTTTGATAATGATGGAGATCAAGATTTATATGTAGTTAGTGGTGGTTATGAATTTTCTCCAAAAAGTGAATTTTTAAAAGATCGAATTTATAGAAATGATGGAGGAGGAAGTTTTACTAAGCTAACAGAAGCGTTACCCGATTTTTTAATTAGTGGAGGAGCAGTAGCTGTGGCAGATTATGATAAGGATAATGATGTTGATGTTTTTGTTGGGGGTAGATTAATTCCGGGTAATTATCCAACGGCTGCCAGTAGCTTTTTATTAAAAAACGAGAGCTCTTCCAATAAAATTGGTTTTGAAAAAGATAAAAAATCCATATTTAATGATATAGGGATGGTTACAGGAGCCGAATGGTTCGATTACAATAATGATACATGGTTGGATTTAGTGGTCGTAGGTGAATGGATGACTCCTCAGATTTTTAAAAATAATCATGGGAAATTGGAAAACGTTACTAATGATTTGGGACTTGATAATTTTCATGGTTGGTGGAATACAGTAAAAGCAGCCGACTTTGATAATGATGGAGATTTAGACTTTGTTGTGGGTAATCTGGGGTTAAATTATAAATATAAAGCATCAGAAGAAAAAACATTCGACATGTATGTGAATGATTTTGATAAAAATAAACAGAACGATATTGTACTAAGTTATTATAACGAAGGTAAGCAATATCCAGTTAGAGGTAGAGAATGTTCCAGTCAACAGATACCAACAATTAAACGAAAATTCAAAAACTATGATTCATTTTCCAAAGCGACTGTATTAGATGTTTATGGGGAAAAGAATATTGAAAATTCTACACATTATAAAGCAGAAACTTTTGCCCATACTTATTTTGAAAATGTTTCAGGAAAATTTAAACCGCATCTGTTACCTAAGCTTTCTCAATTATCATCTATCAATCAAATATTAATTGATGATTATACAAATGATGGTTTTTTAGATATTTTAACTGTAGGTAATTTACATGAAGCTGAAGTTGAAACACCGAGAAATGATGCCAGTATTGGTTTATTATTAGCTAATAATAAAAAAGGAAATTTTGATGTAGTAAACTCGAGACAAAGTGGTTTTTATGCTTCGGGAAATATAAAAGGAGCAACTGAAATTAAAATTAAAGGGGAAAAATATATAATAGTGGCAAAAAACAACGATTATTTACAATTCATAAAACGTAATTGATCTTGTCAAATTTTTTAAACTAGCTTTTATAGTCTAAATTCGTCATATATGAATATTCAGCTTTACAAAGAATATTAGTTATTATTTTGTTTATGTCTTCTCTATTAAAAAAAATATACGATTTACAAAATGTGCCTTCTATTTCTAAACATGAACAAATTGTTTTAGGAATAATAGCTGCTATAGACTCAGATGATCTAAAAATTGGCGACAAATTACCATCAATTAATGAAATGGTAGCAGAAGTAGGCTATGCTCGAAAAACGTTTGTTAAAGCATACAATGATTTAAAAGAACGAGGACTAGTAGAGTCCAAAAGTATGAAAGGATACTTTGTAATAAGTAATAAAACAAATGTGAAGCTTAGAGTAGCCTTGGTTTTATTTGCTTTTCATAGTTTTCAAGAAGATTTTTATAATACCTTCAGAAAAGAATTAGGAGAGAAATATCATATTGATATTTTTTTTCATCATAATAATGTTTCTTTATTAAAAACAGTTTTAGAAAATATATCACGAAAATACGGGATGTATGTAGTAGCTCCTATCCAAAAAGAGGAAGTGAGTGAAATGCTAATGCAGTTTGAATCGGATAAATTATTAGTCATTGACCGGCATTTAAAAATGCCTAAAGAGTACTCTTATATTACCCAAGAGTTTGAAAATGTTACCTATCAAAAATTAGTAGAATTAAGTTCCAGTATAAAAAAGCACGAACGTTTTGTGTTATTTTATAAAGATAATTCCGATTACCCACCAGATATTTTAAAGGCCTTTAATCGATTTGTTGAAGAGTATGATGTTGATGGAACGGTACTTGATAGTTATGAGCCCAATACGTTAAAACGGAACACGGTCTATTTTTCAATAAGTGATACCCAATTATGGAAAGTGTTGAAAGATGCCCGGAATATGGAATATCGATTGGGTAAAGATATTGGTATACTGGCTCATGATGATAATATTATTAAAGAGATCGCTTTCGGAGGGATATCAACAATATCAACCGATTTTACTTACATGGCTAAAAAAGCTGCTTTTTTTGTAAAAGAAGGAAATCCAATTCAAGAAACCGTACCTACTTATTTAAGACAACGCAATTCTTTATAATTTTTTAGTCAATTATTTTAAGGCTATCTCACAGACTTTTAATTCTTTAGTACTAAGTAGTTTATCTTATATTTGAGCATTTTTTATTAAAATTTTAGCATATCAATTTATGTTTTAACAATTTATTTGTGGGATTTTTCTTGTTGTGTAAAATGAATTATTATTAATTTTATCGGTTTATAATTTGTAATAATTAAATATTAAGGCTTTTTTTTTGATTATATGTCATTTTTTTTATTACTTTTGAAAAGTAGCATAGTGTATCATAGCATACTTTGTTTTGGTTATGATTAAGTACCAACTAAAAAATTAACAGCAATGAATCTAAAATTATACACGAAATTAATAATGCTTTTTATAATGGGAATTACTTCCATAAAAGCGCAACAATCAGTTTCTGGTGTGGTCAGTGATAAAAACTTTCCGCTTCCACAGGTAAACATTTCAATTGAAGGAACAACAAAAGGAACTACAACTGATTTTGATGGTAACTATACATTGAATAGTATAGAAACTGGACAGACTATTGTTTACAGTTATATAGGTTACACAACAAAAAAAGTTCTATTTAACGGACAGAAAAAAATTGATGTAGTCCTTGATGAGGATACGGCATCATTGAGTGAGGTGGTTATTGTAGGTTATGGTTCGCAGATTAAAAAGGATTTAACTTCGGCAATATCTACCTTAAAAGCAAAGGAAATAACCCAAACAGCAGTAGCTAGTAATCCTGTTACTGCATTACAAGGGAGGGCGCCAGGAATTCAAGTGGAAAGTTTTGGTGGTCAGCCTGGGGGGAAAGCAAATGTTTTTATCCGAGGTGTAAATTCATTGAGTAATGCATCTCCACTTTTTTTAGTTGATGGTTTATTTGTCGATGACATGCAGTTTGTAAATCCGAATGATATAAAAAATATATCAATTCTTAAGGATGCAGCGGCTGCGGCTATTTATGGGTCAAGAGCTGCCAATGGAGTAATACTTATTGAGACAAATCATGGTAGATATAATGACAAAATTGAAGTAAAGTTTACATCCAAAATAGGGGTCGATACCCCAAGTAAAAAATTAGATTTTATCAATGGGCAACAATATACAGCATATTTAAATCAACGTTTTAGGAATGATCAAGATCCAACTTCAACAGAACCAGTGCCGCAAGTTACATGGAATGGTGTAGATACAGATTGGCAAGATGAAAATATATCACCGGCTTTAGTTCAGGATTACGGATTAACCGTATCAGGCGGGGGAGCAAATTCATCTCAATTTTTTTCGTTCAATTATTTTGATCAGGATGGGATATTAGTTGGATCTGGTTTCGAACGTATTAATCTTAGATTTAATAGTAAATATGATAAAAATAAATTTCATGTTACTCAATCTGTAGGTGTAGCCCAAGGTAAATTACAAGAAAATAACTGGTATGGATTTGATGGTACTACTGCTCCAACGGTGGCGTTGCGAAACCCAAATAATGAAGGAGGTTTTGAAGCTCCATCAACCCAAGTTCAAGGTCCAGGAGGAGTAAATCAGTTTGCTTTAGCTTCGTTGGAAGAAAATGAAACCACTACCAGAACAATTTTTGGTAATGTTAAACTTGAATATGATCTTACGGATTACTTAACAGCGGGAGTGACTTTTGGTGTGGATTATAGAAATATCAGAAACTTTCAATTTACTCCTACTTTTGTACAAAGTAGAGATGTGGATCCAGTTCGGAATCTAAATGAACAAAATGATCTCACCGATTTTAGAACAGAAGAATTAAATTTTCAAGTAGAACCAACACTTAATTTTAATAAGGATTTTGGAAGGCATAAACTAGGAGCAGTTTTAGGATATACCTATTTTGAAGAAAATTCAAGTAGCGGTGGATTATATGGTCAGAATACGCCAGCAAATTCTGTACAGGTAGTTAGCGCTTTGCCACCGTCTGACCAAATAATACTTCTAGGCGAAGAAAGTGAAGCGGCTTTAATCTCATATTTTGGTAGAATTAATTATAATTACGACAGTAAGTATTTATTTTCAGCAACAATGAGAAGAGATGCCTCATCACGTTTTGCTGAAGAAAATAGAGTAGGTTATTTTCCTTCTTTTTCTGCAGGTTGGAATATTAGTAATGAAGGTTTTTGGAAATCGGAAGTTGTCAATTATTTAAAATTACGAGCATCCTATGGTGAGTTAGGATCATATTCAGATGTGGCCTTTCCTTTTAGTGACGTATTTACACCAAATCAATCAAATACTTCTTTTGGTGGTCAACAAGCTAATGGTTTAGTAAAAACAACGGTATCAGACCCAGATATTAAATGGGAGACAACCAAAACATTTGACATAGGTGTTGATGCTTCTTTCTTTGATAATGCGGTTAACTTTTCGGCAGATTATTATGCGAAAGATATTGAGGATGTTTTAGTCGAAATAGCAATTCCATCAACAGCAGGGACAGATATTGCTACTACTAGAAATGCAGGAAATTTAATAAATAAAGGGATAGAGTTTAGTTTAGATTATAAAAAGCGCAATGGTGATTTTACGTTTAAAGTTGGAACTAATTTTTCTTTTAATATTGAAAGCCAAGCGGGTAATATACCTAATCCTATTTTAGGCCCCACAATTGATGAGGATTTAAGAATAGTAAATAGAACTGACTCCAACCAACCCATAGGAGCTTTTTATGGATTTATCGTTGAGGACAGCGTAAATCCTACTACTGGTGATTTTGTTCGAAAAAATTTAAATGGCGATTTGGATGCAGACGGTAATGATATTATTGATGAAGATGATTTAACTGTTATTGGAGATCCAGTTCCCGATTTTACCTATGGTTTTACTTTTGATGCCGAATACAAAAATTTTGATTTAGGATTGAATTTTGTAGGTGTTCAAGGAAATGAAATTTACAATCTAAGTAGGTATTACAATATTTTATGGCAAGATGGAGGAAAATTAACCGATGTGCTCAATGCGTGGACTCCTAGTAATACGAATACTAATATACCCAGAGCTAGTGTAAGTGATGGAGCAGATAATAAAGCACCTTCGTCATTTTTTGTAGAAGATGGTTCGTATTTTAGGTTGAAAACCTTAGAAATTGGATACAATTTTAAAGATGGAATTTTAGGGAATGATTTGATAAAAGATCTTCGATTATCATTTAATATCCAGAATGTATTTGTACTTACTGATTATTCAGGTTATGATCCCGATGTTTCTTCAACAGATGGAGGAAGGGCGAGTTTAAATTCTGGTGTTCCAGGAGTTAGGGACGAAGTGAATCCATTACTGGGAAGAGGCTTAGACGCCAGAGCATATCCCAATGCACGTACTTTTACACTAGGTATTCAAGCTACATTTTAAAAAAAAGAATCATGAAATTATCATTTAAAAATAACAAGAGAATAAAAATTATACTGTTATCGACAATTATGTTTTTAGGTTGTTCTGAAGACTTATTGGATAAAGAAAATAATAATGGGACTTCAACGGATAATTTTGGAACAAATATTACGCAAATTGAATCAGCCATAAATGGTGCTTTTCATCCATTAACTACGGCATTTTGTTGGGGTAGAGTATTACATACAGGTGCATTTCTAAGGTCTGATGAATTTAATGTATTTGAATTTGGGAGAAACACGGCCATGGCAGGTTTAAAAGCATCACCAACAGATCGTTGGGCATTAGAACCTTGGCAACAAATGTATAAGTCTATAGGGAGGTGTAATACAGTAATTGATAGAATTCAAACAAATTCAGAGGATAATCTTGAAAAACTTGTAGGTCAAGCTCATTTTTTAAGAGCCTTTAATTATTGGTATTTATTGCATTTGTATGGCAATGTTCCTCTCGTACTGGGAGAACCAAACCTTGATGCGTTACAACCAGAACAAGCAGATCCGAATATAGTAAGGCAAGCTATTATTGACGATTTAAGAAAGGCTTCGGAAATGCTTCCAAATCAATGGTCGGGTGATGATGCCGGGAGACCAACGGAATGGTCGTCAATTGGATTATTAGGAAAAACGTATTTGTACAATAAAGAATGGGATAAAGCACGAATTGAATTTCAACGCATAGTTGACGAAGGAGACTTTTCGTTATTACCCACAGAAATGTATGGAGAAAATTTTGGTATAACCAATGAAAATAATCAAGAGTCCTTATTTGAATTACAATTTTTAGCAGTAGAGTCTTTTGTATGGGGAGTGGATATTCCGGGTACAGGGACTCAAGGGAATTATCATATAGATTATGCATTACCAACAAAATCACCAGACAGAGGACATGTAATCAACCCCTGGTTAAGGGATTTATTTGAGAGTAACAATGATGTGGTTAGAAGAAATGAAACCTTACTTTATGACTACCCAGGAGCAACAAGTTATGGTGGGTTATCCTTTACAGAAGATTTAAATACTGTCCGTAATGACGCAGATGGACAACCTATTCAAACGGATGTCCAAATAGCAGAAGCAGCAGGAGTGGAACCTATTTTTTCAAAAAAGTATGCAGGTATGGATTTAGGAGCAAGAGCTGATGTTAATTTTTTGGGTGCAAATGTTGGAAATAATTGGCGTGTTATAAGGTATTCAGATATATTATTAATGCTTGCCGAGTCCTTAAATGAATTGAATAGAACAGGTGAGGCAGAAGTATTAGTTAATCAGGTTCGAGAAAGAGCAGACATAGATTTATTGAGTGGATTAAATAAAGAAGAAATGACCCAAGCTATTATCGATGAGCGTGCTATGGAGTTGGCAGGTGAAGGTCATCGCTTTCTTGATTTAGTACGCTGGGGATTAGCCGATGAATTTTTAGGAACTCCCTCATTACATGGAGGAGCATATCACCCAAAATCATTAGTAGGAGGAGCATTTCAATCTAATAGGGATGAACTAATTTGGATTCCTCTTGGTGAAATATCAACTAACCCCAATTTAAAACCCAATCCAGGATATTAGTTGTTTATCGACATTATATCATAGTTTAGTTAGTTTGTGAACTAGGCAAACAAAAATAAAGTTTGCCTAGTTCTTTTTTAATTTCTTAAAATCGAATTATACATTAGAACTTAGTTAATAGACTTTTTAATACATAATTCGGGTTTAAACTTCTTTTAATTTTTTAACCCGAATTATGCATTGAAACTTTGTCATGAGGCTGTGATATACAATAAATACTAGTGTTTTCTTAATTTTAGCATAGCACCGTTATGGTTAAATTAAAAAATATAGTTTACGATAGTATTTGAAGTAGATCACAGACGTAATAGATTTTTTAATACATAATTCGGGTATAAGTCATAGCTTAAAAATAAAAGCAGGTTAATATCACTCAATGCACATTTTATAAATTGATTTTTAATACGAAGAGAACGTATGAAAAAAAATAAGCCATATCAAATTGAAATTTTTAAAAATACCGATGATTTTAAGGTAACAAGCAATTTGATAAAACAATATGGAAAGGTGGCTATTTATGAGCTTCATTTTTTTTCTGATATTGAATTTGAACCGCAAAAAACTACTTTTAAATGGAAATATCCCGCCATCAACGTAAAAGGGGTCTGGAAACCAACCTCCGATTTTTCAAAACGTATTATGGACGATTGGGAGTTGGATCATATGCAAGCTAGGATAGCAGTGGATTCACCAGTAATATCAGTTTTTGGGCATAATGATGCTAATAGCATGACTTTTGCTTGCTCGGATGCTATTAATACCACAGCATTAAACGTGTTGTATAGAGAAGAAGATAATTATATGTATTGTCATGTTTCTTTTTTTACAGAAAAACACCATAAAATAAAGAACTATAAGGCACAATTAATTATTGATACTACAGATTATCATTTTTCAAATGCATTAGATAAAGTAAGTCAATGGTGGAGTTCTTTTGATCAATTGTCACCTATAATGCCAGTAAGTGAAGCCGCAAAACTACCAGTATACTCTACTTGGTATCAATTTCATCAAAATTTGGATACAACCACGCTAATCGAAGAATGTAACAAGGCAAATAAATTAGGCTTTGGATTGATTATTATTGATGATGGTTGGCAGACTAATGATGACAATAGAGGTTATGATTTTACAGGAGATTGGGAATCCGATCGTATACCAGAAATGAAAAGTTTTGTAGCGCAAGTACATCAAACAGGAATGAAATTAGCACTATGGTATTCAGTACCATTTTGTGGTAAAAAATCAAAGGCATATCAAAAGTTTAAAAATATGCTTTTAGTCGATGAACATCGATGGGCACCTGTTTTTGACCCTAGATATCCAGAGGTTCGAGATCATTTAATTACTATTTATGCCAATGCGTTAAAAGAATGGAATTTAGATGGATTTAAATTAGATTTTATTGATGAATTTAGGGTATATCCCAATACGATATTAACTATGGAAAATGGTAGAGATTATGCCTCTGTCAATTTAGCAGTAGATCGTTTAATGACAGATATAACAAAGACATTAAAAGGAATAAAATCAGATTTAGTTATTGAATTTAGACAAAAATATACGGGGCCTGCTATGCGAAAATATGGAAACATGTTTAGGGCATTTGACTGTCCAGGAGATTCAGTAATGAATAGGGTACGCATTGCCGATTTAAGAATGTTAAGTGGTGAAACTGCTGTTCATAGTGATATGTTTACTTATCACCCAAATGAATCTACTGAAATTAAAGCATTACAAGTAGTAAATACACTATTTGGAGTTCCTCAATTATCAATTTTACTAAAAAATGCTTCTGAAAATGAGTTAAAAATGATTGCCTTTTATACTAATTACTGGAATAAAAATAAAGCAATTTTGCTCCAAGGGAAATTTACTCCGTTAAAACCATTAGCTAATTATCCTATTATAAAGGCAGCGACTAATGCCCATTCAATAATAGGAGTTTATGATGATTATATGTTGGATATTGATATGAATGTTGATCGAATTGATATTATAAATGCTAAAATATCCGAAGAAATAGTCTTAAATTATAACACAATTCATAGCGCTTATACATGTATTGTTTATGACTGTATGGGGAATGAAGTAAATCAATTTTCTATGCAAATGAATGAGGCTTTTAAACCTATTAAAGTCCCTCCATGTGGACTAGTTGTTTGTTCAAAAAATAAGTAAAAAATAATGAGTGAAAAATATATAATTGCTTTTGATCAAGGAACAACAAGTACCCGAGCGATCATTTTTGATACTAAAGCTCAAATTTGTGGCATTGCCCAAAAAGAGTTAACTCAAATATACCCTAAATCCAGCTGGGTAGAGCATGACCCACTTGAAATATATACCCATCAACGTGAAGTTTTTGAAGAGGTATTAGCAAATTCTAAAATTTCGGCAACTCAAGTGGCAGGAATAGGAATTACAAATCAACGAGAAACCACAGTTGTTTGGGATAAAAATACAGGAGAGCCTATTTATAATGCTATAGTATGGTTAGATAAACGGACGTCAGAGATTTGTAAAAAACTAAAAAAGGAAGGTTTACAAGACTATGTTTCAAAAAATACAGGACTTATTATTGATTCTTATTTTTCGGGAACCAAATTAAAATGGATTTTAGATCATGTTGAAGGAGCAAGGGAAAAGGCCGAAAAAGGAACCTTGTTATTTGGAACCATTGATACTTGGCTTATTTGGAAATTTACTAACGGAAAGCACCATGCCACCGATCATACCAACGCCTCTCGCACCATGTTATTTAATATTCATGATTTGGATTGGGATACTCATTTATTAAAAAAATTAGGTATTCCTAAATCGATGATGCCTAAGGTGCAATATTCTTCATCGGACTATGGGACTATTGATTATAATAACGTACAAATTCCTATTTATGGAGTAGCTGGTGATCAACAAGCCTCCTTGTTCGGGCAAGGTGGTTTTAAATCTGGTATTGCTAAAAATACGTATGGTACAGGGTGTTTCCTGTTATTAAATACAGGAAAAAAAGCCTATCAGTCCAAAAATGGATTGCTTACTACTTTATGTTGTAGTTTGCCCGATAAAAAAATAAAATATGCCTTAGAGGGTAGTGTTTTTGTTGCAGGAGCATCAGTAAAATGGTTGAGAGATGAATTGCAAGTAATTTCAAAAGCATCAGAAACTGCACAGATTTGCGAAAACACACCTTCATCAAAAGGGCTATATGTCGTTCCTGCATTTGCGGGACTAGGTGCACCATATTGGGATATGAATGCGAAAGGAGCCATTTATGGTTTAGGTTTAGAAACTGGAAAGAATGAAATTATAAAAGCCACAATTGATGCCATAGCATACCAATCTAGAGATGTGTTAGAAGCTATGATTGAAGATAGCGGTAAATTAATGAGTGAATTGCGAGTCGATGGTGGCGCATCTGCAAACAATTATTTGATGCAGTTTCAATCGGATATTTTAAATATTCGTGTCAATAGGCCAAAAATGTTGGAAGTTACTGCTTTAGGAGCCGCTTTTTTAGCAGGAATAAAAGCTAATATATGGTCTACAAAAGATATAAAAGCACTAAATAAGATAGATAAAAAATTTACTCCCAAAATCACAGAATATGAACGCACAGAAAAATATACAGGTTGGAAACAAGCTGTAGAGCGTACTAAAACAGAAAATATAAAAATGCTTGCCGTACAAGGAAATGAACCTATTCGATTTTCTGTATTAGATAGGTCACGACAGTTGAAGCAAGCGGAGCATACCAAATATGATCTGGTAATTATTGGAGGAGGAGTCACAGGAGCAGGCATAGCTTTGGATGCAGCTTCACGTGGTATGAAAGTATGTTTAATCGAAAAAAACGATTTTGCATCTGGGACCAGCAATAAATCAACCAAATTGATTCATGGGGGGCTACGTTATTTAAAGCAAATGGAAATTGGATTAGTAAAAGAATCTGGGAGTGAACGTGCCATTGTACATAAGTTAGCACCACATTTAGTAGTACCCGAAAAAATGTTATTACCTTTAATAGAAGGGGGAACCTATGGTAAAATGATGACAGCCATTGGATTAAAAGTCTATGATTTTTTAGCCAATGTAGAGGATATTGATAAGCGTAAAATGCTTAGCGCAGAAGAAACATCTCAAAAGGAACCTTTACTAAATGCGAACATCCTTACTGGAGGTGGTTATTATGCGGAATATCGAACCGATGATGCCCGGTTAACAGTTGAACTATTAAAAAAAGCAAGTTATTACGGAGCAAGTAGTATTAACTATTGCGAAATGACTTCGTTTGACTATGATGATGAAGGGAAAATAAAAAGTGTTGAATGTTTTGATTATAACTCAAAAGAAGCTTTTAAAATAAAAGCACATAACTATGTGTCTGCAGCAGGTCCTTGGGTCGATTTATTACGCGAAAAAGATCACTCAATGAATAATAAGCATTTGCACTTGACTAAGGGAGTGCATATTGTTTTTTCTAGAGAAAAATTTCCATTAACACAATCCATTTATTTTGATGTTCCCGATGGGAGAATGATTTTTGCCATTCCAAGAGGGAGAGCAGTATACGTAGGAACAACGGATACTAATTACAATGCAAGCTTAAATAGAGTAGTAGCGACCTTGGATGATGCGAACTATTTATTGGATGCAACAAACAATATGTTTCCAAATGTAAATTTGGTATTAGAAGATATTGAATCTAATTGGGCAGGTTTACGACCTTTAATTCATGAAGATGGTAAAGATCCATCTGAACTTTCTCGTAAAGATGAAATTTTTCAATCCCAAACAGGCTTAATATCCATAGCAGGGGGGAAGTTAACGGGGTATCGAAGAATGGCACAACGTGTTATTGATACGGTACTAAAAACCATGAGTGCCAAAAAGCAAGAAAGTTTTACAAAGTCTTTCACTAAAAAGATTTCATTAACCAGTGCGCCTTTAAAAGATACAGATGAAGTAGAAAAGTATACAGAGGAAATAAGTATTAAACTTAAAGAATTAGGGAATCAAGATCCGTATTACGGCTGGTATTTATCAACAAATTATGGGAAACAATCGGACATAATTATTAATAAAATTAATTACTTTTTAAATGATGCGATTGAGGAACGATTGATTAGAGCTGAGGTTTGGTATGGAGTTCATTTTGAAATGATAAATAGTTTAGCTGACTTTTTTGTAAGAAGAACAGGTAGGCTTTATTTTGATATAGATAGTGTGCGTCAATTTAGATCTATTGTACAAGAAGATTTAGTGAAATATTTAGGTTGGAATATAAAACGAGTGGAGGAGGAAAATAATTATTTAGACCTTTTGCTACAAGATGCTTCTACATTTTATGAAAAAGAAGTAATTTAATTTGTTTTTAAAATTAATTAAGCACATTTATGGGACTCATTTCATTTATTGGATTTACACTTTTAGTAGCAATAGTAGCATGGTGGGCTACCCGAGGAACTGATGAAAAATCAGCCAAGGGATATTATTTAGGAGGCCGTAGTTTAGGAGCAATAACTATTGCAGGTTCGTTACTATTGACTAATCTTTCTGCAGAACAAATAGTGGGCTTAAATGGACAAGCTTTTACAGAGGGAGTATTAGTAATGGCGTGGGAAACCCTAGCAGCTATTGCTATGATTATTACAGCTGTTTTTCTGCTACCGAGTTATATGAAAGGCGGTATTACCACAATTCCGGAATATGTGGAGAATCGTTTTGATCACCAAACTAAAGCCATACTTACGGTATTATTTTTAAGTGGTTATGTTATTGTTATTATCCCATCAGTATTATATTCAGGATCATTAGCCTTTAGTACCATGTTCGATATTCCTGAAATGTTAGGAGTTTCACAAATAAATGCCATTCGCATTTGTTCATTAACTATTGGAGCTATTGGTATCGTTTATGCTATTTTTGGAGGATTAAAGGCAGTAGCAGTTTCCGATTTGATCAATGCAATAGGTTTGTTAATTGGCGGGATGTTAATTCCAGTTTTTGGATTATTATTAATAGGTGACGGCAGTATTGTTAATGGGATGGATATGCTATGGGAATCGAATCCCGAAAAATTTGTAGCCGCTGGAGCCGCAGATGCTTCAATTCCTTTTGGAACAATTTTTACAGGAATGATGTTAGTTCAAATGTTTTATTGGGGAACTAATCAAGCTATTTTACAACGAGTATTTGGCGCAAAAAGTTTAAAAGAAGGTCAAAAAGGGATGATTTTGGCAGCATTAATAAAATTTTTAATTCCAATAATCGTAGTCCTTCCAGGGATTATTGCATGGCATGTTTTTGATGGCGATTTAAGTAATCCCGATCAAGCTTATCCATCATTGGTTAAAAAAGTATTACCTGCGGGATTAGTTGGTTTTTATGCGGCAGTGTTATTTGGAGCTGTATTAAGTTCTTTTAACAGTTTATTAAATAGTAGTGCAACCTTGTTTGGTTTTGACTTGTATAAACAATACTTCAAAAAAGAAGCAACAGAACATCAAACGGTTAGAGCAGGGAAAATGTTTGGTCTAATTTTAGGAATAGTAGGTATGATGGTAGCTCCATTAATTGCAAATGCTCCTAAAGGTTTGTTTGCTTGGTTGCAAGAAGCAAATGGGTGTTATAGTATTCCAATATTAACAGTAGTAGTTATTGGATTTTTTACAAAAAGAGTTCCTGCCATTGCTGCCAAAGTGGGCGTTATTTCGGGAGTGGTTTTATATTCGATAAGTCAGTTTATAATAAAACCTAAAATGATAGCCAGTGCTCTTGAAAAAGCGAAAGCTTCGGGAATAACAGATACTTCATCATTAAGCTTAATAGAAGCAGATGCTTATCCACACTTTTTACATGTAATGGCAATTTTATTTGTATTGAATATTAGCATTATGCTAGTTATAGGAAAACTATATCCAATGGAAGAAGCCTATATTGGGCAAGAGACTAAAGAAGTTGATATTACTCCTTGGAAATATGCCTTACTTTCCGGTGGAATTATTACTGTTTTGGTACTGAGCACTTACCTAATTTTTTAATTCAGTTATGTAAAGCTATTGTAGCATTCTATAATTTAAAAAAAGGGCATTTAGAAATTACTACTAAATACCCATTATTAAAATTAGCAGTTAGTGTTTTAAAAATTTGATTTTTTTATTGGTTTCTCCATTAATAACGATTAAAAAATACAATTCAGGAGATAGGTTACTAACATCGATAGTTCCATTAGAATTTATAATGCCTGTCTGAACTTGTTTTCCTTGCGTGTCAAAAATTTCATAGTAAGTTAGTTTTGTTTTATCTTCTTTATTTAATTCAATAAATAAGATATCTTTTACAGGGTTTGGGAAAAAGTAAAAAACACTTGCTTCTTGATTAAAATTAGGAACACTTAAGGTATCATCTTTATTAGTTTTAAAAATTAAAGAGTCACTATAATTGGAACAGTTATTAGCTATTTGCACTTCGTATGTAGTGTTAGCTTCTAATTTATTAATAGTTGTAGTCGTTGTATTTGGTGTTTGTACCGTAATCCAGTTACTAGTTCCTTGTACTTTGTAGCGTAATTTATAGGCATCATTATCGGTGCTGTTCCATTCTAAAGTAGTAGTTGTATCTGTTATGCTTACAGTTTTTAAGGCTTTTGGGCTAGCACAAGCAGTTGTAGTATTGCCTTCAAAGCTTAGATTAACAGTTCTAGTATAATCCCATATTCCATTAGTTACTTTTATTTTTATTGGGATTATTTCATTTTTAGGGGTGTTTGCGTTTAATTCAAAACTAATGCTACCATTAGTTTTTTCGAACATTTTTAATGTATTAAAACTAACAGGTGTTCCTAAGGTTTTAACGTACGGGGAGTCAGATGTAAGGCTAACAGTCCAGTTTGCATTTTTTAAGCTAAAGCGCTCAATATCAAAATTAATAACTCCTGTGATATCTTTGGTAGTTTCATTTTGAGAAGTTACTTTAGCATATAGAGCAGCCATGCGTATTAGCTTAGCGTTTAAATAAAAAGATGCTTCACATAAAGGAATAATTCGGCTAGAGGCAGGCCAAAACCCATCATCTCTAGATCCAATTTCAGGCGTCATTGCTAAAATTTTTGGTTTCTCAGTTTCTTCTCCATACATCCAATCATCACTTGCGCCAAAATCAAATACTCCAAGTGTTTGGTGGGGCGTTCCGTATGTATACTTGTTTTCCGCAGTCATGTATTTTGCCATGGTTACAAATATATCATTGTCTGGAGTGAAACTATTTGGAGCATAGCCCCAAGGGTGAATTAACAAATTACTAAATGAATGGTAATTTAAGGCTACAGAAAATTTACGCGAGTTTACAAACTTTTTAATAGCAGTGGTTTCTGGTTCCGAAAAAGCTTTAGTTCCTCTATAGGCTTGCGAATTGGTATTTAAAGGATTATTTGGTTCCCATAAATAGCCATAATTTCTATTTAAATCAACGTCAAAAGTACCATTACCGTTATCACGTCTGTTTTTTCGCCAAAAACCGCCGCCGTTTGGGTTAGTAGATTCATTATGCACATATCCATCGGGGTTTATAACAGGAACAAAATACAAAGCAGTATTATTGACTAATGTTTTAATTTCATCATCAGTTTCATAATTTTCTAATAAATGCCACATGTAAAAAATCATTTGAGACAATCCAATAGGTTCTCTAGCATGGTGTATTGCAGTAAATAATACTTCTTCTTCATTAGCCTCTTCTACAGTAGGGTTATCACTAATTTTTACCATATATATCGGTCTATTTTCGATAGAGTTCCCCAATGAAGATTTTAGGGTAATTAGGTTTGGATATTTTTGCTGCATTTGATCTAAAATAGCTAAAGCCTCATCAAGTGTAAAAAAGCCTCCCATACTTCCAAGTTCAAAATTATTAGGAGTTTTAATACTTTTATAATTACTTTGTTTTACTATTTTTTTGGATGATTTTCTTAAGGCTTTTCTATCCGTTCGTTTATTTCTTTTAGGAAGTCTTTTTCCTAAATTTCTAATTTTTATTTTAAGTTTTACATTATTCGCTTTAAGTAAATCGAGATCACTTTTTGAAATTTCAGCAGTAATTATTCCATTTTCAGAATGAAAATGATCTATTTCTAAGCCTTTTTGCTTAAGTTTTTTTACTTGCTCTGTTGTTAATTGAGCTTCTATTCGATAAAATTTTTCGATGTTTTTATGTTGCGCTTTAGAGGCAATGGAAACAATTAAAAAAATCCAAAAGACTATTGGTTTTATGTATAAGTTTAATGATTTCATAGAGATAATGATTTGTGAGTTTTGTGAGTTATTGATTTGTGTTTTGTATATTAATAACCATCATTTTGGTAACAGTTATCGTTTTATCGTATAACATGCTTAAAAAAAAGTTATTGTGTTTTTGTAAGAATTAATGGGTATCACAAAAAAAATGTATTTTTTTTCTTATCCCGTAATTTTAAAATGAAAAGCAGGTATAAATACCTAAAATACGGTTAAGCTTGATTATGTGTTTTTTTTCGTTTTAATAATGAAGTTTTTATCGTACGATTGTTATTGTTTATAGAATTTTTTCTAGGTACTAATTAGGCTTTTTGAGACGTTTACTACTGAATTAAACAAAAATTAATCCCACTTTTGGCTTAAGCTTTATAAAATTCCATAAAGATAAAGTGGGGAATAAACACAATTCAAAAACAACATTATGAAAGCAGGAAACTTTATTTCAGTAGGTTTATCCGTTACAATAGGTCTTTTAAGTACACTATCGGGAAATGCTCAAACACAAACCAAATTTAAAAATCAAACTTCAAAAAGAATAGTTAACGGAAGTGATGTATTCATAGAAGATCATCCATATCAAGTTGATCTAGGAGGTTGTGGAGGTGCTATTTTAGGTGCTAGATGGATAATAACCGCAGAACACTGTATTAAAGGAGATGGCTCGAATATCACAGTTAGAGCTGGTATAACCAAAAAGAGTGAGTTTTATACGGGGCAAACAGTAAAGGTGAAAAGAGCAATTTTAAACCCTAATTCCAATAGTGATATGGCGCTTTTGGAATTAGAAACTCCTTTAGATTTATCTGGCGATTTTGCTAAGGCTATTACTTATGCATCACCATTAGTTTTTAATGAAGGATTAGTTGCAAAAGATAAACTATGTACATCTACAGGTTGGGGAATGACAGACCCAAATATAAGTAATTCTTCACCAGATCACTTGCAAGGGGCTGTTTTAAAGTTTGGAAATGTAGCCTTATCTGATGATCGTATACGAGTGGAAGAATATCAAGAAAGAATGGCATGTAGAGGTGATAGTGGAGGGCCATTAGTTGTAGATTCTGTTGATAAATCTAAGTTTATATTAGTTGGAACTGTTAGTGGAGGTGAAGGTGACCCTTGTAGCGATTATGGTTTTTGGGGAAATGTAGCTAAAGCTTCGAGTTGGATTGAATCCCAAACAGGAATAAAGCCTTATAATGGAAATACAGTTTTAAGTAGTAATGATTATACAACAAAGGAAGGTGCTACATTTAATATTTGGCCTAATCCAGCAACAGGTGTTATAAATATTGATTCTGGGGAACCTATTAATGAGATAAAAATTTATTCTATTTTAGGTGAAGAAGTACTTAGTACAGAAGGATCAAATAAAATAGACATTAGTCAGTTGACTAGTGGAACTTATATCATTCAAGATACAGATTCATTAAAAAGTGGTTTGTTTATTATTGAAAAATAATTCGCTTGATATAAAAGGGTTAAAATAAAAATCGAGTAAGCGTAATGCTTACTCGATTAATAAACTAAATTTAAAAAAGTACTAAAAACAGTATTTATTTTCTGCAGTAACCTTATCGGCAATAATATTACGCAAGGCCACTACATTAGGCATATTTTGATATTTGGTAAAACGCTTTAATCCCATAAGCATCATACGTTGTTCATCGCCTTCAGCAAAACTAGCAATACCTTCTTTAGCTTTACTAGTAATGTCTTCAATGGCATTAAATAAATATAATTGAGTCATAGCAATTTGTGCTTTTTGAGACTCTTCACCAAAACGTTTTATATTTTTTTCAGTTCTTAAAATAGTAGATTCTGTCATGTATATTTCGATCAGAATATCACTTGCTGCTAAAAGTAATTGTTGATGTTCTTCTAATTGAGGGCCAAATTTTTGTACGGCACTACCAGCAACCATTAAGAATACCTTTTTAAGTTTAGCCAAAATAGCTTTTTCTTCAGAAAGTACTTCAGAATAATCAGGCGTGTCAAATGAAGGAATACCCGTTAATTCATCGGCTACTGCCATAGCAGGACCTAATAAATCTACATGTCCTTTCATTGCTTTTTTAACTAACATTCCTACACAAAGCATACGGTTAATTTCGTTAGTACCTTCGTAAATACGAGATATACGAGCATCTCTCCAAGCAGACTCCATTGGAGTATCGGCAGAGAACCCCATACCTCCATATATTTGAATTCCTTCGTCGGAACAGTTTTGAACATCTTCAGAAACAGCCACTTTTAGTATAGAACATTCTATAGCATATTCTTCAACGCCTTTTAATTCGGCTTCTTGATGCGAATTTCCAGAAGCTTCACGAATAGCTATACGATCTTCGATATTTTTGGCAGCACGGTATGATGCGGATTCACCAGCATAACAATTAGTAGCCATTTCAGCTATTTTTTTACGAATAGCACCAAATTGAACAATAGGTGTTTTAAACTGAATACGTTCGGCAGCATAATTTACACCACTAGTAATTACCCTACGTTGTGCATCTAAACAAGCAGCGGCTAATTTTATACGACCAACATTTAAGGCATTCATGGCAATTTTAAACCCATTCCCTCTTTCCGAAAGCATATTTTCGGCAGGGACCCTGGTATCACTAAAAAATACCTGTCGGGTAGAGGAAGAATGAATTCCTAATTTATGCTCTTCTTCACCCATGGTAATACCATTACTAGGATCATTTTCAACAATAAATCCAGTAATGTTTTTATCATCTTCAATACGTGCAAAAACTATGAATACATTACAAAATCCTGCGTTTGAAATCCACATTTTTTGTCCCGAGATACTATATGATTTTCCATCATCACTTAACACCGCTTTTGTTTTACCACTATTGGCATCAGATCCAGCACCTGGTTCGGTTAAACAATAAGCACCAAACCATTCACCAGTAGCTAGTTTTGGAACATATTTTTTACGTTGTTCTTCGGTTCCATATAAGGTAATTGGCATAGTACCAATACCTGTATGTGCACCAAAGGCAGTACCTATTGATCCTGTAGCTCCAGAGATATAATCACATACCAACATGGTAGAAACAAATCCCATTCCAAGACCATCATATTTTTCTGGTACAGCAACCCCTAAAAATCCAAGTTCTCCTGCTTTACGCATAACTTCTTCGGTAAGGGCATAGTCTTTCTTTTCAAAACGATCTTTATGCGGCCAGACTTCACGGTCAACAAATTCAGTAACCGCTTCTTTCATCATTTTTTGTTCCTCCGAAAAATCTTCAGGAGTAAACACATCTTCACATTTTGTTTCTTTAACAAGGAATTGTCCTCCTCGTAATATGTCTTTTTCTGTTGTTTCCATTTTATTTTAGATTTTAAAAAAAGAAGAGAGAAAATAGAGGATAGAAAATAGATTTATTTAAGTCTATTTTGAAAACCCATAGCCATTCGCTGGAATTCTTCTATTTTTTCTTCAAGTATTGTTAAATTTTCTTTGTTTATATATTTTCTATGCAACGCGATTAATAATTGAGTACTCAATTCAAAAGAAGAGCCTAACGAAATGTCTAAAAAATGGCTGAATGATTTGTCTGTTCTAGAAGATCCTTCAGCAATATTACTTGGTATGGAAATAGAGCACCTACTTATTTGTGAGCTTAAATCATATCTTTCGTGTTTTGGAAAATTTTGAATTAAGTCAGAAATACTATTTGCGATCTCCAAACTAAGTTGCCATATTTTTAGATTTTTATAATTATGTCTCTTCATTATGATTTTTAAAGTCTATTCTCTTTCTTCTATAGTCTTTTTTCTTAATTAAGAAAGAAACTCAAATATCCCACAAGCACCTTGTCCAGTACCTACGCACATGGTTACTGCACCGTATTTACCTTGCATGTTTTGTTTACGCATTTCATCAAATAACTGTACCGAAAGTTTTGCTCCTGTACAACCTAGCGGGTGACCCAATGCTATGGCTCCACCATTTACGTTTACAATGTCTTTATTAAGCCCAAGCTCTCTAACTACAGCTAAGGATTGCGAGGCAAAGGCTTCGTTTAACTCAATTAATGATAAATCATCTTGCTTTAAACCGGCTTGTTTTAATGCTTTTGGAATTGCTTTAACTGGTCCAATTCCCATAATTCGGGGTTCAACTCCTGCAGCTGCATAGTTCACTAAACGAGCTATTGGCTCTAGGTTAAGTTCCTTAACCATGTCCTCACTCATTACCATTACAAATGCAGCACCATCACTCATTTGTGATGAGTTACCAGCAGTAACACTTCCGCCTTGAGCAAAAACAGGACGCAATTTAGCCAGGACTTCCAGACTAGTTCCTTTACGGGGACCTTCGTCTTTAGTAACCGTATAGGATTTGGTAGCTTTTTTACCATTTTCATCTACATATACTTGTTCTACATTAATAGGTACAATTTGATCTTGAAAACGATTTTCGGCTTGCGCTTTTAAGGCTTTCATGTGTGAATTATAAGCAAACTCATCTTGATCCTCACGTGATACCTTGAATTGGTTAGCTACAGCTTCGGCCGTATTTCCCATTCCCCAGTAATAGTCCTCATGGCCTGATTGCGCAATATCGTAATTCAATTCGGGTTTATTTCCTGTCATAGGAACAGAACTCATACTTTCAGCTCCACCGGCAATAATACAATCGGCCATTCCGGCCTGAATTTTTGCAGTGGCAATACCAATAGTTTCAATCCCCGAAGAACAAAAACGATTCACCGTCACCCCAGGAACATCAATAATATCTAATCCCATTAAGGAGATTAATCTGGCCATGTTTAGTCCTTGAGAACCTTCGGGCATGGCATTACCAACAATTACGTCATCAATACGTTTTTTATCTAATTGAGGTAATTCTTTCATCATGTGTTGAATGGTTTCTGCGGCCAATTCATCACTTCGCTTAAATCGGAAAACGCCTTTTGGTGCTTTTCCAACCGCTGTTCTATATGCTTTTACTATATATGCTTGTTTCATTATATTTTGCTTTTGGCTGTTAGCAATTGGCAATTGGCTTTCAGCGCACTTAATTATTAAACTTTTTAGCCAATGGCTAATAGCTAAAGGCTTATAGCATGAGATTTAATTTCTCAATGGTTTACCTCGTTTTAACATGTGTTCGATGCGTTCTAATGTTTTACGTTCGGTACATAGACTTAAAAAGGCTTCACGTTCCAAATCCAGTAAATATTGCTCAGTGACTAAGGTTGGCTCAGATAAATCACCACCAGCCATTACATAGGCTAATTTGTTAGCGATTTTTTTATCGTGTTCACTAATATAATTACTAGCTTCCATAGAGTCTGTTCCCACTAAAAACATTCCCAAAGCTTGTTTTCCAAGTACTTTTACATCTTTTCGTTTTACGGGTTGCGTGTAACCTTGTTCTGCCATTAATTTAGCATAAGATTTTGCTACTCCAATTTGACGGTCTTTATTGACTACAACTATATCTTTTCCTTTTTGAAGAATTCCTGTATCGTATGCTTCATAAGCAGAAGTAGACACTTTAGCCATTCCAATAGTTAAAAAGTGTTCTTGCAAAACGTTTAATTCAACATCTCCTTTTTGGAAATTATCGCTTGCACGAAGTGCCATTTCCTTGGAACCTCCACCACCAGGAATGACACCAACACCAAATTCAACCAGACCAATATATGTTTCTGCAGCAGCAACAACTTTATCGGCATGTAATGAAAGTTCACAACCGCCACCTAAGGCCATTCCATGTGGCGCGGCAATAGTTGGAATAGAGGAGTAGCGCATACGCATCATGGTATCTTGGAAATATTTGACAGCCATATTAAGCTCATCATATTCTTGCTCTACAGCCATCATAAATATCATTCCGATATTGGCGCCAACTGAAAAGTTTGCCGCTTGATTTCCTACAACCAATCCTTGGTAATCTTTTTCGGCTAAATCGATAGCTTTATTTAAACCAGCCAAAACATCACCACCAATGGTATTCATTTTGGATTGGAATTCTACATTTAAAATACCGTCACCTATATCTTCAACAACAACACCAGAGTTTTTAAATACTTCATTTGATTTTCGGATGTTATCCAAAATAATAAATGAATCTTGCCCCGGTTTTTTTGATTGTGTTTTAGAAGAAATATCATAAAAATAAGTAGCGCCTTCTTTTACGCTGTAAAAGGTATCACTTCCGCTAGAAATCATATCAGTAACCCAATCTGCTACCTCTAAACCTTCTGCTTTTATAAATTCAATTCCTTTTTTTACACCTACAGCATCCCATATTTGAAAAGGACCGTGTTCCCATCCGAAACCAGCTTTCATGGCATCGTCAATTTTATACAGGGCATCAGTAATTTCGGGAATACGAAAAGAAACATATGAAAACAATGCAGCAAAGCTTTTACGATAAAATTCACCAGCTTTATCTTTACCACCTACTAAAACCTTAAAACGATCGACAACTTTGTCAATTGACTTTGTCATTTCAAGCGTAGGGAAGGAAGCGCGTTTTTTAGTTCTATAATCTAATGTATCTAAGTCAAGCGAAAGGATTTCAGTTTTTCCTTCGGCATTTTTAGTCTTTTTATAGAAACCTTGTCCTGTTTTACTTCCTAACCATTTATTTTCCATCATTTTTGTAATGAAATCAGGAAGCTTGAACAAGTCATGTTGCTCATCATTAGGGCAATTGTCAAAAATACCATTAGCCACATGTACTAAAGTATCTAAACCAACAACATCAACCGTACGGAAAGTAGCTGATTTTGGACGACCAATAACAGGTCCAGTTAGTTTATCTACCTCTTCAATAGTTAGGCCTAAATCTTTAACCGCATGAAATAAACTTTGTATACTAAAAATACCAATTCTATTTCCAATAAATGCAGGAGTATCTTTGGCAACTACGGAAGTTTTTCCTAAAAATTTATCCCCATATCCATTAAGGAAATCCAATACCGATTGATCTGTTTTAGGGCCAGGAATAATTTCGAATAATTTTAAGTAACGAGCAGGGTTAAAGAAGTGAGTTCCACAAAAATGTTTTTGAAAATCATCACTACGACCTTCGCTCATAAATTTAATAGGAATTCCGGAAGTATTACTTGTAATTAAAGTTCCCGGTTTTCGATGCGCGTCTAATTTTTCAAATACGGATTTTTTAATATCCAAACGTTCCACCACCACTTCAATAATCCAATCAACTTCGCTCACCTTAGCAATATCATCTTCTAAATTACCAGTAGTAATGCGTTTAGCTAAGCTTTGGTGGTATATTGGAGATGGTTTTGATTTTAGTGAAGTAGTTAAAGCAGTGTTTACTAATCTGTTTCGAACTACTTTATCTTCTAATGTTAGGCCTTTAGCTTTTTCCTTATCATTTAATTCTCTAGGAACAATGTCCAGTAATACTACTTCCACACCAATATTAGCAAAGTGGCAAGCAATACCGGAACCCATAATTCCCGAGCCAATGACGGCTATTTTGTTTATATTTCTTTTCATGTGTAACTAATTCTATTTTAAAGCGATTGTATTAGAAATCTGACTGTTTTTTTATTCAACTTATAGCATCCTAAAAATTTGACTAAGTGTTTCATGTAAATGATTTTAATTAGTGATTATTTTGAGTTATAAATTTTTTTGTTTGATATCAAGTCATTGATTGTATGGAATACTTCTACAAACGTGTCTAATTTATCGCTTGGAATGGCATCTTTAACTGCATTATCAAATTTAAAAACAACTTCTTTTGAAAATTCTCTCATTTCTAAACCAAAATCAGTTAAACCAATAAGTACACTACGGCCATCTTCGGGATTTTTTTTTCGGGTAATTAAACCTTTTTCTTCCATTGTTTTTAGCGTTCTAGAAAGACTGGTGGCTTCCATGCCCATTTTAGGGCCTAATGAAGTAGAAGGGGTTCCTTTTTCGGGATCAATACTCAACAAAGCAAAACCTGTTGACATGGTACTCCCTTTTTTTCCAGCTTCTTCATTATACATTTTTGCCACCGCCATCCATGTGGAGCGCAATAAATAATCTATAGTGAGTTCTCTCATTTATAATTGTATAGTTTATACTCTACGTCTGGTATTTAATTAAGGCAACCACAAGTACTAGAGTTTACGTAAATATAAAAAATTTTATTATGCGTGCATAATAAAATTAATTTTATTTGTGGAAGCCTCCATCAATTTAGTTAATAAATATGAAAACAAAAAAAAACTCTCCTATTTAAGGAGAGTTTGGTAATAATTTAAGACTTATATAACAGAATAAGTAATTAAAATCAATTATTATGGTTTAAACTGTTATTCTAAATACTTAGTATTGATTTTGTTAACCGTAAATTTCGGTGTATAAATCTTTATGTATTTCTTTAATGATCTTTCTTTTTAATTTAAAAGTAGGCGTTAGATGACCAGAATCTACACTCCATTCTACAGGTGTTAATTCAAAACGTTTTACTTGTTCCCATTTTCCAAATTTAGCATTGTATTGATCAACTTCTTCTTTAATTCGTTTAATAACATCAGCATTTTGACAAATTTCGGTAAACGAATTACCAATAGTTATGTTTTTAATTTCTGCCCAATCTTTTATGTAAGAAAAATTTGGTTGTATGAATGCCGCAGGCATTTTTTCACCTTCACCTATTACCATTAATTGTTCAATAAAAGGCGATTGTTTTATAGTATTTTCAACCACTTGAGGTGCTACATATTTACCACCAGAGGTTTTAAACATTTCTTTTTTACGATCTGTGATTTTTAAGAAGCCTTCACTGTCAATTTCACCTATATCACCCGTATGAAATTTTCCATTTTGTATCTCTTCTGCTGTTTTTTCAGGGTTTTTATAGTATCCCATCATTACACTGGCTCCTTCTACAAGTATTTCTCCATCTTCGGCTATAGTAACTGTAGTTTCATCAAGTACTTTTCCAACAGTACCTATTTTAAAACCATTGTTTCGGATATCATTTACCGAAATTACAGGAGAAGTTTCTGTAAGTCCATAACCTTCCATGACATTGATTCCTGCAGCATTAAATACACGGGCTAATCGTGATTGTAATGCGGCGCTACCCGAAGCTATAATTTTTAAATTTCCACCAAGGCCTTCTTGCCATTTGCTAAAAATGAGTTTACGTGCAATTCCTAATTTAAATTCATACCAGGCTCCATTTTGTCCGTAAGGTTCATAAATTAAGCCTAAATCAATTGCCCAAAAGAAGAGTTTCTTTTTAATACCAGTCAAAGCTGTTCCTTTTGCATATATTTTATCGTACACTTTTTCTAGCAAGCGCGGTACGGCAGTCATTACATCAGGCTTCACTTCTTTTAAATTATCACTAATAGCCTCAATGGATTCGGCAAAGTAAATAGAAATTGATCTGTACTGATATAAATAAAGTAACATGCGCTCATATACATGACATACAGGTAAAAAACTTAAGGCTTTTGCATTTCCTTCATCAATATCAAAACGTTTTGAGCTGTTGATGGCATTACGAACAATATTGCGATGACTAAGCATCACTCCTTTTGGTCTTCCGGTAGTGCCAGAGGTGTATATTAAGGTAGCTAAATCATTTTCGTTAATGGAATCCATTAAATTTTGGACTTCATTCTGGTTGCTATCATCCTTTCCAAGTTCTAAAACCTCACTCCAATTTGCGCAAGCATTAATCGTATCAAATGAATATACTCCTTTTATACTGGGAACTTGATCTTTAATATTCATTACCTTGGTATATACTTCATCATCGGAAACAAACACGTACGTTGATTCGGAATGATTAAGTACATATTGGTAATCTTCTTCAGAAATTGTAGGGTAGATGGGGACATCCTGAGCTCCAATTTGTAAAACACCAATATCAACAATATTCCACTCGGTCCTATTGTTTGTGGAAATAATAGCAATTTTATCATTAGGTTTTACGCCTAAACGTAATAAACCTCTACTAATTTGATTGGCTTTATTAATATAATCTTGTGTTGATGTTTCTTCCCAAACACCATTCACTTTAGTAACTAGTGCATTGGATAAATTTCCTTTATCTAGCTGATAGTATGGAAAGTCGAATAGTCTTTTAATTTCTGTCATAGTAGTTATATGCTATATCTTAGGTGTTTATTATTAAATATAATTAAAAAGGAGCTAAAAACAGAGCTCCTTTTGGCAAAATAGTTAATTTTTTATGATTTTTTTGATTTATGGATTTAGTTTTATTTAAATGAAAGCTATTAAGTGAGCTTTTTTAAAAGAAAATAAATAGGTTATTCATGTTTAATTAATTAGTCTTTTCAGGCTTATATAAAATGAGTCGAGGGGATTGTCTAATAAACATGTGGATTATGTTTTGTTGTAATTAGCTTAAGGGTATTAAAAAAAATAAAATTTATGTAAAATATTGAATATGAGAAATATGGTGTAGTTGTACATTTTTTATCTAAAAAAAATGAAAAATAAAATAGGGATATCATAATTATAAGGGTTGTATTGTTTTACACAAAATCATGATTATGAAAAAATTTATTTTACAATTTACGCTGTTATTTACAAGCTTTATGTTTGCTCAAACGGATCCCAATGCATTTATTTTAAAGTACGAAGTTACTATGGATACAGACAATGTCCATATCGGAATAAATAAAGATTTTACTGGTTATAATTTTGATATTAATTGGGGTGATGGTACATCGGATACAAATATATCAGATGATATTATACACCAATTTACTGCTAAAGGAGAATATATAGTAAGTATAACGGGAGATTTTCCAGCCTTGCAAATGGGATCAACTGTAAATGAAACACTAACTGCAATTGAACAATGGGGTACTAATGAGTGGCAATCCGGTGATGGCATGTTTAAAAATTGTTTTTCACTGAAAACAATAAATGCTACTGATTTACCAAATTTTACAAAAGCCACAAGTTTAAAAGCAATGTTTGTTAATTGTGTAAAATTGGAAGCGGATATAAGTAAATGGAACGTAAGTACAATTGAGGATATGAGCTTTTTGTTGAATAATGCAAAAAAGTTCAATAGTCCATTGAATGATTGGGATATGAGTAATGTGAAAACCATAGCTGAGATGTTTACTAATGCTGAAACATTTAATCAAATTTTGGATAAATGGGATGTATCCAAAGTAACTGATATGTCTGGAGCATTTTCAGGAATCAATAATTCATTTAATAGGCCTTTAAATAATTGGGATGTGAGTAATGTGAAAACTATGGAAGGAATGTTTGTCAATTCTAAAGTATTTAATCAGCCGCTCGATAAATGGGATGTATCAAACGTGGTAGATATGAGCAAAATGTTTTTTGGAACAGCTTCATTTAACCAAAATATAAATAATTGGAAGACTGTTTCTTTAGAAAATGCAAAATTAATGTTTGCAAGTACTGGGATGTTTAATCAACCTTTGGATGCTTGGGAAATGGGTAAAGTAATCAATATTGAAAGTATGTTTCAAGATGCCAAGGCATTTAATAAAAATATTAATGGTTGGAATACAGCTAATGTAGAACAAGCTAGTTTTGTTTTTAGAAATGCACTAAAATTTAATCAGCCTTTAAATAATTGGAAGGTGGCTCAAATTACAAGTAAATTTGAGTCTGTATTTGAGGGAGCTGTTTCTTTTGATCAGTCTTTGGAGCAATGGTATCCCAGAAATGAAATATCAATGAGATTCTTTTTCAATAACTCAGGAATGTCAAGTGAAAATTATACTAAAACGCTAGTTTTTTGGATAAAACAACCTGATATTGCAAGCAATGTAAGACATTTTTCTGCAGAAGCTGTAACCTATTGTGAAGAAGCTGTAAACCCAATATCTATACTGAAAAATGAGTTGAAATGGACTTTTTATTTTGATGGAGGTTTAGATGCAACTTGTGGAGGAAATACATTAAGTTCAGAAAATTTTGATAAAATAAAAAAAGATCAAAATACAATGTTTTTTAATTATAATACTAAGTCGTTAACTATAGATGCGGAGTCTAACAAAGAATTATCTGTGTATGACTTATCAGGAAGAGAAGTATTGACCAAGCAAATAAAAGTAGGTGCATCTACTCAAAGTTTGAATGAATTAAGACCAGCAGTGTATATATTAAAATTGCAAAATAAAAATTTAGAAGAAAAAGAATTATTAAAGATAATATTGAATTAATCATATATTTTTTCCCATAGAGAAAGAATTTTAGTTTCAAAAGCTGCCTATTTTAGGTGGCTTTTTTTAGTTAAGTTCATTTTTAGTTTTTTATTTATTTGTTGAATTTTTAATAAGAATAAAAATAAAATAGGGTGATTACAATTTAAGGTGTTGTTAAGCTATACAATACACAAAATTTTTAATTATGAAAAAATTTATTTTACAATTTACTTTATTAGTAACAAGCTTTATGTTTGCTCAAACAGATCCTAATGCGTTTATAATAAAGTATAAAACCGAGGCTAAAAGATTAAAGGCTATAATTGAGATTGACGATAAATTCGCAGGATATGATTTTAATGTAAACTGGGGTGATGGTACCACAGATACTAATATAACAGATGATGTAACGCATGAATATGCCACCGTAAGGGAATTTACTGTAAGTATTACAGGTGTTTATCCAGCATTAGAATTAGGAGGTAAATCTACAGGAGCTCCGGTAATTTCTGTTGAGCAGTGGGGAACTAACGAATGGCTTTCTGGAGAAAAGATGTTTGCCTTTATTAAAGAATTTAAAACTATAAATGCTACCGATATTCCAAATTTTAGTAAAGCTACTTCATTAAAAGCAATGTTTTTTAGTTGTAAAGAGTTTAATAGTGATATAAGTAAATGGGATGTGAGTACAATTAAAGATTTCAGTGATATGTTTTTAAAAACTGAAAAATTTAATAGTCCTTTAAATGATTGGGATGTTTCAAGTGCTATTTTTATGGAGCGTATGTTCTTTTCTTCAGATATATTTAACCAACCGCTTAATGATTGGGATGTAAGTAATGTTACAAATATGGCTAGTATGTTTAAAGCTACCATAGGATTTTCTGGCCCAAGTGAGTTTAATCAACCTTTAGATAAATGGGATGTAAGCAATGTAACTAATATGAGATCTATGTTTGAAGGTGCAGATAAATTTAATCAACCATTGAATAGTTGGAATGTTAGTAAAGTAACAATTACGTCTGATATGTTTAGTGGTGCACTTAAATTTAATCAGCCCCTAGATAAATGGGATGTTAGTAATGTAGAAGTTATGGGAGGTATGTTTGCAGGGGCTGAGTCATTTAATCAATCTTTAAATTCTTGGAATGTTGGAAAGGTAACAGAGATGAGTTCAATGTTTAGTGGAGCTAAGGAGTTTAATCAACCTTTAAATAACTGGGATGTGAGTAAAGTGATATCTATGGGAGGTATGTTTTCAAATGCCGAAGTTTTTAATCAAAATATTAATACATGGGATACAAGTAGTGTAGAAGAGTTATCTTATATTTTTGCAGAAGCTAAAGCATTTAATCAACCTTTAGATAATTGGGATTTAAGTAATATTTCATCTGTAGAGCATGATGGTGTATTTAGAGGAGCGACCTCTTTTGATCAACCTTTAGAAAACTGGTATCCAAGGCAGGGTAGTGGTGTTAAAAATATGCGTTTATTTTTAAGTGAATCGGGAATGTCAAGTGAAAATTATACAAAAACCTTGATTGCATGGTCAAAAGCTCCGGATATTATTGATGATAGTGCTGTTGAATTTGGTTTAAATTTGGAGGCAAAAGGGGTTGATTATTGCGATGAAGCTATTTCGGCAATTGAAATCCTTGAAAACGATTTGAATTGGTTTATTGAACATGGTGATATTGATCCAGATTGTTCTGGCCCAACACTAAGTACTAATGACTTTAGTACTATTGCTGATAATGATACAACAATGTATTTTGATTATCAAACAAATTCAATAGCTATTCAAACAGAAACAAAAGCAGCTTTAACCGTGTATGATCTATTTGGAAGAGAAGTAATAGTAAAGCAAATTGCATCAGGAATTTCAAGTGAAAATTTGAGTAGTTTACAACCTGCATTATATATAGTGAAACTAAAAAATAATGGAGTTGCAGGAAAAGATAAATTATTAAAAGTAATTCTCAATTAGAGTAAATTAGAAGAAATAAAGACAAAAGAGTTGTTTTGAAAAGGCCGTTTAAGAGAAATCTTAAGCGGTTTTTTAATTTTTCTTATTTTATTAAATTTTTTTTAGGGTAAACTCAAATAAAGATGTTTTATAATAGAACAAGCAATTATATTTCATACTTAAAATTAGCCGTCCATTTTGTTAGTGTTTTTTGGACGGCTTTTTTTAAGTCTAGGCTTTAATGAATAGAGTCTCGAAAATAAGTATGATGTATTTTTCTACTTGCTTGCGAAATATTTTCTTCAGTTTTATGCCATAAATTAATTTTTTAGAGCATATATTGTGACTTTAATAAAAAATCTTAATGAACTTATTTTAAGGTTTTAGGTCAAGAATATAAATGTATAAATTAGTTATAAAAAGAAGTTTTGATTTTTTTGGAGCTTTGTTATTAATACTATTGACTTTACCAGTATTTATTGTTGTTGCTCTATTGTTAATTATTGCTAACAAAGGTACTCCGTTCTTTATTCAAAAAAGACCTGGAAAAAATGAACGTATTTTTAGTATTTTGAAGTTTAAAACCATGAATGATGCTAAGGATGTATATGGTAATTTATTACCCGATGGTGAGCGTTTAACTAAAATAGGAAGTGTTATTAGAAAAACATCATTAGATGAAATTCCTCAATTATTGAATGTACTAAAAGGTGAAATGAGTTTTATAGGTCCAAGACCATTATTAATTAGATATTTGCCATACTATACAGAGCAAGAAAAGAAACGACATGACATTAGACCAGGTATCACGGGTTTAGCTCAAGTTTCTGGTAGGAATTTATTACATTGGGAAGCGCGTTTGTCAAAGGATGTTTATTATGTTGAGAACTTATCACTGGTATTAGATGTGAAAATTGTTTTTAAAACCATAATAAATGTATTGTCGTCAAAGGACATAGTTATTGACCCAAGTTCAACATTACAAGATTTGGATGAGTACAGAAAATAAAAAAATAAATTGGGCAATTCTGGTTACAGGATGGGGACGTAATGCAAAGGATATATTGGATGCTTATGAGCAGGGCGTATTAAAAAAGAGTACTATTAAATTAGTAATTTACGAATCTAAACCTTGTGGAGCTGCAGAAAAAGCTGCAGAATTAGGGATAGAAACTTTACTGCTCAAAAAAACAGACTTTCCTGATTTAATTACCTATCAAAAAGAGTTGATTAAAGAGTTGAAAAATAAAGGGATAGATTATATTTTTATGCTCAATTATAAATATGTGATTAAACAAGAAATGCTTCGAGCTTTTCCTAATAAAATTCTTAATATTCATCCTTCATTGTTTCCTAGTTTTTTAGGCACAAAAACGGCTATTCAAGATGCAATAGCTTACGGAGTGAAAGTTACGGGGGTTACAACTCATATTATTGATGATAAACTTGATGAGGGAATTATTTTAGCTCAAAAAGCAATTAAAGTAAATGATGATGATGATTTTGATAGCTTATATCCCAAATTTGTTAAAAATGGAAAAAAGATCATTGTGAAGACTATAAAAATTATAGAAAAGCGTCATTTTATTTCTTTGTAAAAAATGATTTAAAACAGGTTTTCTATAAATTGTAGTTGTATTACTTCTCCGTAAGGTGTATAGAAAACTAATGAATAAAGCTTTTGACAAAAAAGATGTATGAGTAAAGATTTACGTATTGTACCAGTAACTAAAGCTGAGTTAAGAAAGGCAGTTGAAAAAAATACGTATTGGGAAACAAGTATGGTTCCTATACCAAAAAGTAAAGCCATTTGGCTACTTTCAAATACCCGTATTGAAGAGGAAGATTATTGTGGTGTTTTTGGGTTTGAAGGTGATAAAATGGTGGCATTTATTTATATGTTTCCTGATTTGTTCAATTTTGGAAAGCAAATAGAAAAAGGATATTGGGAGCTTTTATGGTGGGTTGATCATGCTTATAAGGATACTGTTTTAGGGACTTATATATTTAATGAAGCTTTGAATTTAGCCAATAAGAAAGTAATTGTAAAATCATATGCAGAAAGTGTTAATGATTTTTACGAAAAACAAGCGTTTAAATTAATTCAATCTAGGCTAAGACATACCATTTTTTTTAGTCTTGATACCAATATATTATTAGGGCGATTTTCATTTTTAAAGTATTTTAAACTTATTTTAAAGGGAGCAGATAAGCTTGTTGGAGCATTAGTAAATAAATTAAACAAGCTTAAAGCCAAAAAGAGAACTGCTACTCTTGAGTATCACTATCTGAATAAATTGGATCAAGCAACTTGGGAGTTTATTAAGCCTTTATGCCAAAATGATTTAGTACATAAAACAAAAGAATACATTGATTGGCAATTGGATAATAGCCAATACACACAAATACCAGTTGTTAATAAATTTAAGCAGCATTCTTTACAAGTTGGCATTGGACATAATATTAGAATTCATAAAGTCAAAATTGTTCAAGATGAGACAATAATTGGTTTTATATCTTATGTAATTAATCATAAAGAATTTAATATAAAATACTTTCTAGTTAGTGATCAAAGTAACTATGATAAGTGTGTTGATGCACTCATCGCTCATTTTACTCAATCGGGAATGAATTTTATATTTACAGACGATACTGAGTTGTCCAATAATATAAATAAACGATTTACTACAATATTTACATATAAAATAGCCAAAAAAGCTTTAGCGCACGATTCTATTGAATTTGGTAATGAAGCTTTAAAAATATACAATAGGGATGGACATTTTTATTAAAAGTAGAAGATTTATTTTGTATGTCTTGTATTTTATAAAGATAGAATTAAAGTAATAAAGTGATTTTAGGACTTTATGATTCATTGAAAATTTTAAACTATACCTGATTTAAAAATAATGGAATTTGTAAAAAAACTATACGAATCAATTTACACAAACGCGAATCAAAATGCTTTTTATATAAAAGATACTTTTTATACCTATAAAGTGTTTTCGGATATTATAAATTCAATTCGTTTTGCACTACAACAAAATGTTAGTGAAAATGAAAAAATGTTAGGTTTAGTAACTAACAATGATATAGAAACTTACGCAGCAATAATAGCATTATGGTTTGAAGGAAAAGCATATGTGCCAGTGAATCCAGAAGTTCCTCAAAAGAGAAATGAACAAGTATTTGAGCTTACAGATATTCACTATGTAATTGATTCATCCGAGGTTTCTACTTTTAATGATTTAGAAGTAATTAATCCCCAAAAAATAGAATCAGTCACCCAAAAAATCCCATTAAAGAAAGTTAATAATAATGATTTAGCATATATATTATTTACCTCGGGTACCACAGGCTTACCCAAAGGAGTACCGATCACATTTAATAATGTGAATGCATTGGTTAATGCTGTTGATATAGAACCAGATTTTAATTTAATGCCTACAGATAGGTGTTTGCAAATGTTTGAATTAACCTTTGATTTTTCGGTAGTGACTTATTTATTTCCGATATTATCTGGTGCTTGTATATATACTATTCCTAAAGGAGCAATCAAGTATTTTTATATATTTAAATTAATAAATGAGCAGCGGTTGACAGTATTAACCATGGTTCCATCAATTATTAATTATTTAAGGCCTTATTTTAATGAAATTAATGCTCCAGATGTTAGGTATTGTAGTTTTGGAGGAGGAGCCTTACATGCCGATATAGCACAAGAATGGAGTGATTGTTTACCCAATTGTAAAGTTTTTAATTATTATGGACCTACAGAGTATACGGTTTACAGTGGTTTTTATCCATATAATAAAGAAACACATACTAAAAATCATAATGGTGTAGTTGCTATTGGAAAACCACAGGTTGGGACTACATATATAGTAGTTGATGAAAATAATAAAGAAGTCCAAGTAGGTATTACTGGAGAATTGTGTTTAGGAGGTGAGCAAGTAACCCCGGGTTATTGGAAAAATCCTCAAAAAAATGAGGAAAGTTTTTTTGTGAAAGAAGAAAAAGGGGAAATGATTCGGTTTTACAAAACAGGGGACCTTTGCTTTAAAGATAATCAAGGCGATTTTTTATATGTTGGTAGGTCGGATTTTCAAGTAAAAATAAGAGGTTATCGTGTTGAGTTAGCTGAAATTGAATTTCATGCCAAAGCTGCATGTGAAAAAAAAGTGAATATAGTGGCTTTGGATATACTCAATCAATTAGGAAACTCGGAATTAGGTTTAGCCATTGAGTCCGATGAGTTTGATACGACATCAATATTTGAGTATATGAAATCTAAAATGCCCGATTATATGATCCCAAGCCATACAAGGTTTATAAAAGAGTTTCCACACAGTATAAACGGGAAAATTAATAGAAAAGAATTGAAATCATATTTTGAAATTAATAAATAAAATGAACAAAGAAGAGATTTTAGAAAAAGTAAAAAGTGCACTTGTTACTGTATTAGAGCATGATAATTTTCAGTTAACAGAAGATACGACAGCTCATGATGTAGATGGATGGGAATCTGTAACTCATATGATGATCATTTCGGAAATAGAAGCTTCGCTTAATATTAAATTTAAACTTATGGATTTAATGAATATGAACAGTGTTGGAGATTTGGTAAGAATTATTGAATCTGAATTATAAAAAAAGATAAATAGAATTTAAGTTTATAGAAGTAAGAATTAAGATGTATTTGTTTGATTTTTACTTATTTTTGAAAACAATTCGGTATTTGAAACTATTTTTGTGTAGTTTAACGATTGAGAAACATAAAACCAAGCATGTATAATCCATTTTTGAAAAGAGTTTTTGACTTTATAATGTCATTCTTAGGCTTTCTATTATTATCACCAATCATAATTGTTTTAATAGTAATACTTCTTTTTGTTAATAATGGAAAACCTTTCTTTTTTCAACAAAGACCAGGTAAAAAAGGAGTCCCCTTTAATATCATTAAATTTAAAACAATGATTGATATTGATTCTGAAAAAGATGAAGAAGTACATAATCTATCAAGAGTTACTAAAGTAGGTGCATTTATTAGAAAATATTCATTGGATGAAGTGTTGCAATTAGTAAATGTGTTAAAAGGAGATATGAGTTTAGTTGGACCCCGTCCTTTACTAATGGAGTATTTACCACAATATAATACTATTCAGAATAAGCGTCATGATATTAGGCCTGGTATTACTGGTTGGGCACAAGTAAAAGGAAGGAATTCAATTACTTGGTCTAAAAAGTTTGAATATGATGTTTGGTATGTTGAAAATGTAAGCCTTATACTGGATGTTCAAATTTTATTATTGACGGTAAAAAAAGTTTTCATTAAGGAAGGAGTAAATTCTGATGAAAATCTTACTATGGAAGTTTGGAAGGGGAATATTTAATTTTTTAAATGACCTCTATGCTATGTAAAATATTTTGTTTAACTAAAATGGGATGATCTATTGAGCAAAAATTACAAATTATCAATTCATGAAATTGAAGGGAAAGATAATACCGATAGGTATACAAAGCTTTTACGTGAAAAGTGGGGAAATAATGTGTATTATTCAATAGCTCATTTAGAATATTTTTTAGCGGAATCACAAAAGCTAATGTATTTCCTTTACAAAGAGGATGAGTCGGTAAAAGTTTTGATGCCGTTTATTTTAAGAAGAATAGAATCAAATGGAGTTTTTACTGAGTATTATGATGTAATAAGCCCTTATGGGTATAATGGCCCATTATTTTGTAAATCAATAGAAAAGGAAGTTGTAGTGTCCTTTTGGGAAAGTATTGATAAATGGTACCAGAAAAATAATGTAGTAACTGAATTTATTCGATTTAGCTTAAATAATAATCATAAATATTATTCAGGAACATTAATAGATTCTTTAATTAATGTAAAAGGTGATCTTTTAGAAAATTTAGATGATCAATGGACTGCTTTTTTGCCCAAAGTAAGGAATAACTATAGGAAAGCATTAAAATCTGATCTAAAGTTTAAAATTTTTGAAAAAGAGAATTTGACAAAAGATGTGATCGCTATTTTTTATAAGATTTATACAAAAACGATGAGCCGAAATAATGCCGGAAGTCTTTATTTTTTTCCAAAGTCTTATTTTGAAAAGTTAGTATTATCAAATAATAATAATTTTACTATTGCAGTTGTATATTATAAAGATATACCTATTTCAGTAGAATTAAATATACATCATGAGCAAACAGTATATGCCTTTTTGGGAGGTACAGACTCAGAATATTTTGCGTATAGACCTAATGATTTTTTACGAGTTAAAATTATAGAATGGGCAATAGATCAAGGGAAAAAAGATTATGTATTAGGTGGAGGGATTAAAAATGGAGATGGATTGTATAGAAGTAAAAGAGCTTTTTTTCCTAAGAATGAGGAAGTTGTTTTTTATACAGGTAGAAAGGTTCTTAATGCAAAAATATATGAAGAACTAAATTTACGGAAGGATGAGAATTATATGGAAGTGAAAAGTATAGCTTTGACAGATTATTTTTTTCCATATTATCGAATTAATAATTAGGTGGTATAGGTTTTAGGAGTGATATTTGCTCCGAAAATAAAAAATAATAGAGTTTATAAATTATATGTCTATTTCAAAATTTAAAACTATTACTGATAAACAAGAATGGCAAGAGCTATTAAATGCTGTTGAAAAATTTGATTTTTATCATACGTACGATTATCACCATTTGTCTAAAGCCGAGGGAGAAATACCAGTTTTAATAAAATATGAAGAAGAAGGTAATATTATAGGCTTACCTTTTTTGAAAAGACGAATTTTTAATACTGATTACTTTGATATTACTTCAGTTTATGGTTATGCCGGGACGTTACATAAAAATATTGATGAGAACTATGATAATGTACATTTTTTAAATCAGTTAAATACCTATTTTCAAGAAAATAATATAGTAACTGTTTTTGCTAGATTAAACCCTTATATACCCTTTCAAGAAAAAGCAATTGCAGGTCTTGGTGAGATTGTAAAACTAAGTAAGGTGGTAAATATAGATCTAACAAAGGATTTAGATGAGCAGCGAACTATTTTTTCAAAAACTACAAAAAGGTATATCAATAAAGCAAGAAAATTATGTACTGTCAAAGTAGGGGGTACAAAGGATGATATGAAGGTGTTTCAGGATTTATATTACGAAAATATGGATCGTGTGAATGCCAAAAAATCTTATTATTTCGATGAAGCTTATTTTGATAAATTTATAAATAGCTCCGATTTTCAAACAGATGTTTTGTTTGCGATTTTAAAAGAGACAAATGAAATTATATCTGCAGCTATGATGGTTAGAACCAATGATATTATACAATATCATATATCAGGAACTCGTAATGATTATTTGAATTTAACGCCGATACGTTTGTTAATTGATGAAATGAGAATAAAAGGGGTAGACCAGAAGTATGCTTATTTTAACTTAGGGGGAGGTTTAGGGAGTTCCGAAGATTCATTATTTAATTTTAAAGCATCTTTTTCAAAAGATTTTAAAGATTTTAAAATCTGGAAATATATAGTCAATCAATCAATATATGATGATTTAGTAAAGCAGTTTGCTGATAAAAATGATAATCAAAGTTTTTTTCCATTGTATAGAAACACAGTTAGTTAATTGTTGGATTGGAATTTTATTAGTAACGACAGCGTAATAATATCCGCCTGTTATTTATCAGTATAATTTGTTGTTTTGTCGATTTTTTTTCTTTCTGTAACTTCTAAATGTGATATTTGGGCATAAAATAATTATCATTACTATATTAATTAACTATTTGAATTGTAGTTTTTTAACAGTTTAACATTTTTTTTGTTAAATTAAATATATTTAATTTACTGATTTACAATGTTTTAAAATTTTATAAATTGATTTTGTTTTATCGTATTTTTATCAAAAAGCATTTTTTGTTATTAATAATTTATTTTTTTAACATTTATAATGTTTTTTTGTTCAATCTAAGGCGTTTTATGTTTTTTAACGAATTTTTCATGTACTCTAGCTAAAAAGTTAAAATTTAAGAGTATAGAAAGGAATATTAAATTACTTTTGTTTTAGAAAATTAAGTTTTATATTGTTGAACCAACTTGTAATATTATACTTATGCTTTATATTTTCCATATTCAATGGCAATGTCAGTGTATTCCATAAAAGGATATTTTTTTTTATTACTGACCCTAAAATAATCCCATACCCCTTTAATAATATTATTGTAATGAAAGCATTCATAATAATGTGTTGTGTTTTCAATTAATGATTAGTTCTGTGTTTATGAATCAAGTGAAATGTAAAAAAATATGGCTGTCCTCACCTCACATGGGAGGGGCTGAAAAAGCTTTTGTAAAAGAAGCTTTTGATGCTAATTGGGTAGCTCCATTGGGACCTAATGTTAATGGCTTTGAATCGGACATTAAAAAGTATTTAAATGAAGATACATACGTTTCGGCTTTGGTTTCTGGAACATCAGCGCTGCATCTGGGATTAAAATTGTTAGGGGTTACTAATGGTGATGAGGTTTTGTGTCAGAGTATGACTTTTGCAGCATCGGCAAATCCTATTACTTATTTAGGAGCGTCTCCTGTTTTTGTTGATAGTGAAAGGGAAACTTGGAATATTTGCCCAGAACAACTTGAATTGGCGATTAAGGATAGAATAGCTAAAGGGAAAAAACCTAAAGCCATAGTTACAGTTCATTTATATGGAATGCCTTATAATGTTGATAAAGTTCATGACATTGCTAAAAATTATGAAATACCTATACTAGAAGATAGTGCAGAAGCTTTAGGAAGTTCGTACAGGGGATTTAAATGTGGGACTTTTGGTGATATGGCAATTTTATCATTCAACGGGAATAAAATAATAACTACATCTGGGGGAGGAGCATTAATAACTAGAACCAAAGAATTAAAAGATAAGACTGTTTTTTTAGCCACTCAGGCTAAAGATGATGCGGTACATTACCAACATTCCGAAATAGGCTATAATTATAGGATGAGCAACATAGTTGCAGGTATTGGGAGAGGTCAAATGCAGGTTTTAGATGCTCATGTGAATAAAAGGAGAGCTAATTATGCTTTTTATGAGGAATATTTAAAGGAGTTTTCAGAAATAAAATTTTTAGAAGAACCCGAAGGGAGCTTTTCTAATCGATGGTTGACTTGTATAGAAACGAATTCTTATGAGTTAAGAGAAAAAATAAGACTGACATTAGCTGAAGATAATATAGAATCAAGACCCTTGTGGAAACCAATGCATAGCCAACCCGTATTTGCGAATGCGAAAGCTTATGTTAATGGAGTTTCAGATGAGTTATTTGATAAGGGGCTTTGTTTGCCTAGTGGATCTAATCTTGAAAAAGAAGATTTAGAAAGAGTTGTATCAATAATTAAAAAAGTATTGAAATGATCAAAAGTTTTTTACTTAAAAATTTAGATAAACATGCCTCTCAATGGCTTGTATTATCTATTGATATTCTTATTGTAATTGTGAATTTTTTCTTAGCATATGTGATAAGATTTGGAATTACATTTGAGAATAATGAATTTAATTTATGGTATCAATTACCTGTAATTATTACATTTTCTGGATTAAGTTTTTTGTGGATTGGTTCATATAAAGGGATAATAAGAAAAGCAGGCTTACAAGATGCTTATAATCTATTTCTATCAGTAAGTGTTTTATTGGCAATGTGCAGTGTTTTGGTTTTAACAAGTAGACTTGCTTTAATACCAGAAGCTTTTAATATTCCAATTTCAATAATTGATATGCATTATTTGCTAAATATTATTACACTTATCACTAGTAGAATAGTTTTTAAGTATTGCTATCATTATGTAAAATATAAGCTAGGTCAATCCTCTAGAGTAATGATTTATGGAGCTGGACACTCAGGGGAAATTACACTGTCCGCAGTAACTAGTAATGATGAAAAATTTATTACTGTAGTTGGTTTTATTGATGATAATGTAAATAAGGTTGGGAAAACTATCAATGGAATAAAAGTATATGCTAAAAAATCAGTTGATCAAAAATTTATAGACAAAAATGAAATTGATGAAGTGATTGTTTCGATACCTCATATTGATAAAAGAGGATTACGAAAAATAGCAGACTCTTTAATTGATTTAGGGGTAAAAGTAAAGATTGTACCCGCTTATAATGATTGGCATGATGGAGAGTTTGAAATGTCTCAAATAAAACAAATTCAAATTGAAGATTTGTTGGAACGACCAGCTATTGATATAGAAAATGAAAGTGTAGTTAATGAAATTAAAGATAAAGTCATTTTAATTACCGGGGCGGCAGGTTCTATAGGAAGTGAAATTGTTAGGCAATTAGCAAAATATAAATACAAGCATCTGATACTTGTAGATCAAGCAGAATCAGCTTTATATGATTTGCAACAAGAATTATTGAGTAAAAACATTAGTGACTTTACAGCAATAGTAGCTGATATAAGAGAGGCTCAACGGATAGAGCTTATATTTAAAGATTATCAACCTAATATGGTTTTTCATGCTGCAGCTTACAAGCATGTGCCACTTATGGAAAGGTATCCTACAGAGGCAATAAAGATAAATGTATTAGGAACAAGAAAATTAGCAGATTTGTCATCAAAATATCAAGTAGATAAGTTTGTTTTTGTGTCAACAGATAAAGCAGTTAATCCTACTAATGTAATGGGGGCAACGAAACGAGTTGCTGAAATATATATTAAATGCCTTCAAAAAAATAGTAAGACAAAATTTATTACTACCAGATTTGGTAATGTGTTAGGTTCAAATGGTTCAGTGATACCATTGTTTAAAAAACAAATAGAAAAAGGCGGGCCAATAACTGTAACACATCCAGATGTAACGCGATATTTTATGACTATTCCTGAAGCTTCTCAATTGGTTATAGAAGCTGGTACAATGGGGAAAGGCGGAGAAATATTTATTTTTGATATGGGCCAGTCAGTTAAAATTGTGGATCTAGCAAAAAAAATGATTACTTTATCAGGGCTTCATTATCCAGAGGATATTGATATTAAAATAACTGGTCTTAGACCTGGAGAAAAACTTTATGAAGAGTTGCTTTCTAATACAGAAAATACATTACCTACGTATCATAAAAAAATAATGATAAGTAAGGGGGATGAAAAAGAATCATTAGATCTAGTCAAAGATAAAATAGATGATTTGTGTATTATGGATTTATTGAATCAAGACAATTTAGTGGTTGGTAAGATAAAGGAGATTGTACCGGAATTTATTTCAAATAATTCTAGCTTTGAAAGTATAGATAAAAAGAATAAAATTAAAAATACTACTAATTCAAAGGAAAGTATTTTATTTTAATAAATTAAATTGTAACAACACTTCATAAATAGTTTTATTTTTGGTGTTAGAAATTATTGTTATTTATGAGATATTCAAATTTACTGTATTGTATTTCTATTATTTTGTTATTTTTTTCATGTAAAACACCTGAAGATGTAGCATATTTTCAAAATGTAAAAAATAAAGATGAAGTTTCTTTGATTAATTCATTTGAACCAGTTTTTAAAATAGATGATATAATAAGTGTTTCTGTGTCAGCTACTGATATGGATACGGCTAGGCCATTTAATTTATCGCAAGGAATTTCTTCATCTGGTGAAACTGGGACAAGCTCTGATTCAGGAAGTTCACAATCTCCGACGTACCTTATAGATTATGAGGGAAATATAGAGTTCCCTGTATTAGGAAAACTTAGGGTAGTAAACTTGACACGTATTCAAGTAAAAAAAATGATAAAAGAAAAATTGAAATCATATATAAATGATCCTATTGTTTCAGTTCGTTTAAATAATTTTAAAATAACAGTGTTAGGAGAAGTTAATAATCCAGGTTCTTTTTCAATACCTAATGAAAGGATAACAATTATAGAAGCTTTGGGGTTAGCAGGTGATTTAACGATTAAGGGAAAGAGAACAAATGTAACGGTAATTAGGGAGAATGGAATTAAAAAGACTTTTCATAAAATTGATTTAACCTCAAAAGAGTTATTTAATTCAGAGGCTTATTATTTGACGCAAAATGACGTGTTATATATTGAACCTAATGAATCTAAAATAAGAGAATCAGAAAATAATGCAACAAAATTAGGTATAGTTTTTAGTTCAATAGGTGTGCTTATTTCGGTATTAACATTTATGATTACAGTTCGTCGATAATTATTAATAGATTTAATATTTAAATTATGGCATTAGAAAGGGCATCATTTGTTTCTGAAAAAAAGGTTACTCCTAAAAAAATAAACATAAGAGAAGAACTGTTAAAATATTTGAAGAAATGGTATCTATTTCTTCTTAGTTTTCTTTTTTTTGGTGCTTTGGCTTACGTATATGTAAGGTACACTGTCCCTCAATATAATGTTTCGGCAACAATTTTCATTTCTCAAGAGGATAATATTAGCGATTCAGCTTTAGGAGCTTTTCAAGATCTTGGAGTGATGAATCAAGTAAAGGATGAGATTAGTAGTGAAATTCAAATTATTCGTTCAAAAACGCTAATACAGAATGTTGTAAAAAAGCTAAAATTAAATATTCAATACTTCTCTAAAGGAAGAATTTTAGAAACTGAAAATTATCCTAAATCAATAGTAGAAATTAATTTTTTAGCTGCAGATTCGATTATAGATACAAAGTCGTCAATATTTAATGTATTAATTAATTCAGAGACCTCATTTTCTTTTTTAGATGAAGAAGGGGTGGTGAAAACGACACATTCTTTTGGTAAAAAAGTATCAACTACCGTGGGTAATGTAATTATTACACCAAGTACAAAAGATATTAAGAAAAATATTGGTCAAACTATAAAGGTAAAAATACACCCTGTAAAAAATATAGTAGAAAGTTACAGAAAAAGATTAGCTGTTTATGAATTGTCAAAGGGGACATCTGTTGTTAAGGTGTCTTTGAATGATGCTAGTAAAGAAAAAGCAAAAGACATAATTAATGAATTGATTGATGAATATAGGGTAGCTACGATAGAGCATAAAAAAGAAATATCAGACAAAACGGCTAGTTTTATAAAGGAAAGAATAAATTTAATCAATAAGGATTTAACTAGTGTTGATGATGAAGCTGCAGGATATAAATCAAAATTTGGATTAACAAATGACCTTAGTGCCCAAACACAACGTGTAGCAGAATTTGATTCTCAAAGTGTTCAGGCAATAGAAAGGAATAGAACGCAACTTCGTTTAATTGAATCAATGAGAAGTTTCATTCAAAGTCAAGAAGGTATGTTTGACCCTATACCTTCGAATTTAGGTTTCGAAGATCCATCAATTTCTAGCACTGTGTCAAGATACAACGGCTTAATATTACAGAGGAAGAGATTATTAAAAACATCGAGTACTCAAAATCCAGTTGTAGTAAATGTGGATGAACAGATAAATGGGTTGAGGCAAGTATTATTAGGTGGATTAAATAGTTTGAAAAGTTCAGTAGATATAAAGTTAAGCAGCCTTGAGACTCAAGAAAAATACTTTAGTGGTAAGCTTTATGTAGCTCCAACTAGACAAAAAGATTTAAGAGTAATAGAAAGAGAGCAGACAATTAAAGAGCAACTATATCTTTATTTATTGCAAAAAAGAGAAGAAGCTGAAATAACAAGTCATATAACAGTTCCTAATTCTAGGATTATAGATAGAGCTTCGGCATTAGGGTCGAGTCCAGTTTCACCTAATAAGAAAGTGATTTATGCAGGTTCAATGTTTCTTGGTTTTTTGCTTCCTTTTATGTTTTTGTATTTAAAAGATTTATTAAATACAAAAGTAAGATCTAAGGATGATTTAGAAGAAGCTTTATCTATACCAATGCTTGGTGCAATTCCAGAGAATAAGAAAAAGAATAAAATTATAATTGATGAAAAAAGTAGAACACCAATTTCTGAGGCTTTTAGGATTTTAAGAACTAATTTAGATTTTGTATTGACGGGTGTAAAAAAAGAGTCAGGCAAAGTAATCTTTGTAACTTCTAGTATATCTGGTGAGGGAAAAACTTTTATTTCTTCAAACTTGGCAAAAACATTAGCTATTTATGGTAGTAAGGTCGCTTATGTGGGTTCAGATTTTAGGTATCCTAAATTTCACAAATTTTTGGATTTACCCAAAGGTAAAAAAACACCTGGTTTTACTAATTTTATAATGAATTCTGAGTTGAAACCACAGGATATTATTTATAAAGAAAAATCTGAAAATCCGATAGATATAATACCTTCAGGAGATATACCTCCAAATCCTTCAGGTTTATTGGTGCAACCTAGGGTTAAGGAAATGTTCGATTATTTAGAGCAAAATTATGACTATATTATTGTGGACACAGCACCTGTAACCTTAGTTACAGATACGATGTTAATAAGTAAGCAAGCAGATTTGACTATTTATGTGGTTAGAGAAGGTTATACAGACAAAAGAATTTTGACTTTTCCAGAAACATATTTTGAACAAAAACGTTTACAGAATTTAGCTATAGTTTTGAATAGTGCAAAATTAAGTGTTGAAAATAATTATGGTTACTAAATTATGCATATCTAAAAAAAAGACTACCTTTTTTTGGTAGCCTCTTGTGAAGTTAAGCTTAAATTAATTGCTCAATATCTGAGCAGCATGATCCTTGGTTTTAACTTTGGTGATTACTTGTTCTAATATTCCATTTTCATTAATCACAAATGTGGTTCGGTGTATGCCGTCATATTCTTTCCCCATAAATTTTTTAGGCCCCCATATGCCAAAAGCATGGATTACTTCTTTTTCCTCGTCTGCTAATAAAGGAAAAGGGAACTCATATTTATTTTTAAAATTAGATTGTCTTTTAGCGCTGTCTGCACTTATTCCTATAATTTCATAACCTTGGCTTTGTAGCTCCTTGTAATTATCTCGTAGATTACAAGCTTCATTAGTACAGCCAGGTGTACTTGCTTTTGGATAAAAGAAAAGGATTAATTTTTTGCCTTTATAATCTGAAAGACTATGAGTGTTTCCGCTTTGATCTGTTCCTGTAAAATTTGGAGCAGGATCTCCAGCTTTTAGTGTTGTCATAATTCTTATTTTTACAATAAAACTACAAAAAAATGACCAAGAAGGAAAAAGTTGATTTCGTTATAAAAACATTAAATAAGTTATATCCAGAAATACCGATACCTTTAGATCATACAGATCCTTATACCTTATTAATAGCAGTGTTGTTAAGTGCACAAAGTACCGATGTCCGAGTAAATAAAATAACCCCTTTATTATTTGCTAAAGCAAATAATCCTTATGACATGATTAAACTTTCTGTAGATGAGATAAAAGAAATAATAAGGCCAGTGGGTTTATCTCCAATGAAATCGAAAGGAATATATGGATTGTCTAAAATTTTAATAGAGGAGCATGGTGGAAAAGTACCTATGGATTTAGCAGCACTGGAAAGGTTACCTGCTGTGGGGCATAAAACTGCAAGTGTTGTTATTTCTCAAGCTTTTGGTATACCGGCATTTCCTGTGGATACCCATATACATAGATTAATGTATAGGTGGGGATTTACGAACGGTAAAAATGTTGTGCAAACTGAAAAAGATGCTAAAAGATTATTTCCTAAGGAACTTTGGAATGATTTACATCTTCAGATTATATGGTACGGACGTGAATATTCTCCTGCTAGAGCATGGAATATAGAAAAAGACATCATCACTAAAAAAATAGGTCGAAAGACTGTTTTAAAGGATTATGAAAAAAGTGTCGCAAATAAAAAAATGTAAGAATTTATTTCGAAAAAAATAAGACTAATTTTTATTGATCTCAATCATAAATTTATCTGTTTTTAAAATACTTAATGATCTGGAATAGTTTAATATAAAATCTATTGTTTCAGCTTTAGGCTTCACTTTTTTATTGTCGTTTGAAGTTTCTTTGGAGTAAATTTTTGCCATTTAATTAATCTTTTGTCGTTAACATTTACTTTTAAACGATAAAAAAATGCATTTATTGCATAAGGATATAATTAAACTTTTTTTTGGCTTCTACTTAGTATTTAATTCGTGAAATTTTATAAAGTATTAAATGTGTATAAAGTATAAGGGAGTGTATTCAAAACAACACACTCCCTTATACTTATTTAGAAATATTTAAATTTAATTGTGTATCATTTATACATTAATACGCTTTTAATATAAATATTTCGTATATTTAAGGATGCCAAAATCATCTACTCTA
>NZ_JH621254.1 GCF_000255455.1 Aquimarina agarilytica ZC1
CTTCAAACTTAAAACACAACTGTGTAATTTAAAATATGTGTTTGCTCGGATGGATACATTTACAGAAAAGTATTTAACTAAAAAAAGACCGCAATCAGCGGTCTTTTTTAGTATTAGTTATATTTGACTTAGCTACTAGGAAACTGTTTTGTTCTTTTTACGAAGTTTAAAGTTTAAAAACTCAATAAACAATGAAAAAGCAATAGTAAAATATAAATAACCTTTAGGTATAGTTCCCACACCTTCATTAAATATTTTTAAATGTGCTAAGTGAGCTGCTTCTGCAATTAGCATAAAACCAATTAAAATTAAAAATGACAATCCTAAAATTTGAACCGAAGGGTGTTTGTTTACAAATCGGCCAACAGGTGTAGCAAAAAGCATCATTATTATTACTGAAATCACTACAGCCACAATCATTAATAGTAGCGCATCATTTGGATTTTTGCTCAACCCATTTGTCATACCAACAGCAGTTAAAATAGAATCAAAGGAAAAAACAACATTAATAAGAGTAATTTGCACTATGGCTTTACTTAAACTAGAAGCACTTTTTTCTTCCAGTTCTTTTTCCTCTTCACCAGCTTCATCTACTTTTTCGTGTATTTCGTGAACACTCTTATATAACAAAAATAAACCTCCACCAAATAAGATTAGGGCTTGACCACTTATTCCAGCTTCAATCCAGGGTAAATTTATATGCCAAAAAGGAGCCTCCATAGCGACTAAATATGAAATGCCAAAAAGAAGCACAATACGCATACTCATTGCCAAGATCAAACCAATATTTGTCGCTTTTTTTTGTTGCTCAGCAGGTAATTTACTCGAGGCAATTGAAATAAAAATGATATTATCAATACCTAATACAATTTCTAAAAAAGTAAGGGTTAGTAAAGCTACCCAAGCATCGGCAGAAGAAAAAATTTCGAACATTAGTTTATTTTTTTAGCGGTTCCTTGTTGTTTTTTTGATGCGCCTACCATGCCGTATTCAAATGTATAGGTGTCTTTATTGGTGGTTAATATTTTTAAATGTAAAGCTTTACGCTCCTTTCTGTTTTTAGGATGTAAATTTTTTAGTACACATTCACAATTGTTTATCCAACGTATACTTGATGTATCCGATTTTCCTTGAAAATAATCAATTTCAATTGAATCATTCCTTACAAATCGTGTGGTAGCCAATTCACCATTTAATAAAGTTTGAAACTCAAAAGTTCCCGTTTTAAATTTTTTACAATTCCTTTCTGGGGCTTTAGCACAGTTATTTAATAAAAAAAAGATCCCTAATAAAAGTCCTTTATATATGGACATAAAATGTAAAAATTAAAATGATCAATAAAAGATAAAAATAATTCAAATTTGTAAAGAGTGCAACGTAAGCACTAAATTCTTGCCCAGAATTCTAAAATTAGTCTACTTATAAGTGTATGAATTAGGATCTTTTTAAGCTTCTAAATTTTCTGTAATGACAATATCCAATGTAATATAAGGTTGTTATTGCTTATTTATGATTCATTTTTTAGTTTTTATACTCTTTGAATTTTCCATTTTTATAAAAAATGATCACACGCTCAACATCGGTTGTATCACTTATGCTATTAGACTCATTTGTTTGTGATTTATCTTGTTCTGGAATTGCGGGCGTATTTGAAAATAAATCTTTAGAATTATTTTTTAGGGGCTTGTTTTCTGTAGTACTTATTTCTGGGGTTATTTTTTTTTCGGAAAATAGGTGAGTTGTCGTTTCATTTGATTTTGGAAAATTTCCTTTTCCATACATCAACCATTCAAAAGTAACTTCAGAAAAATTTTCTAGAATATGCAAAACAAATTCAAGGCTAGGTTTATTTCTTCCGGAAATTATATGTGAAATAGAGGAGCGGCCAACACCCATTTTTTCAGCAAAAGCTGATGCAGATAGCCTGTAATGGGTGAGTATCTGTTGTAGACGAATTGTAAACTCTTGATTGTTTATCATTGTAAACAAGTTGATTTTTGAATAGTTATTACAAATGTAAACATTTATTTATCTTCAAGCAAAATAAAGTAACAACTCTTACATTACTTAAAGTAAAACTTTATATAAAGCTACTAAGTAATTGAAAATTAGCATTTTAGTATTTATTAATCTTACTGAGAATCAACTTACTAAGTATTTTTAATCAGATGTTTACTTTTGTAACTAAAAGGGCTCATCAATCTAAAATAAATGGCATGAACTGAAACCTGTTTAGTTTACAATTGTGTCTTTATTCTTGTTTACAATTGTAACTTTAAATTATGGTGATCTAAAATGGTCTTTGTATTTTTGCAATAGCAACGAATAAATTTTACATGACAACAGCTGAAATAATTACAAGTTTTTCTGAGTATAAAGAAGCTTCATTAAATGGTCGATATATTACACAAAGCGATATTCAACCTTTATTAACCAAATGGAAAGATCAATTTACTATTGATCAAATAGGAGTCTCTGAAAATAAATTACCCATACATTTAATAAAAGTAGGTTCGGGTGCCAAACGATTATTGTTTTGGTCTCAGATGCATGGGAATGAAAGTACCACAACTAAAGCCTTATTTGACTTATTTCACTTTTTGAATGATGCTAGTAATGAGTTAGCAGTCCAAATACTTAAAGAATGTACTCTTTATATTATACCAATGCTAAATCCCGATGGTGCTTTGGCATATACTAGAGTAAATTATAACAAGATTGATTTAAATAGAGATGCTCAAGACTTAAGTCAAGCGGAAAGTAAACTATTCAAATCGGTAGTAGAAAAAGTAAAACCGATAGTCGCCTTTAATTTACATGGACAACGTACTATTTTTAGTGCCGGTGAAGTTGCTAAAAGTGCTATTGTTTCTTTTTTATCACCCGCCAGTAATAAAGAACGCAGTATAACCGATAGCAGAAAGAAGGGGATGCGCATTATAGCCGAAATGAATAAAGCCTTACAAACTGTAATTCCGGGCTGTGTAGGTAGGTATGATGATGGATTTAATATTAATTGTACCGGTGATACCATGGAGTTTAATGGCTATACGACTATTTTGTTTGAAGCAGGTCATCACCCCAATGATTATGAACGTGAAACCACACGTAAATGGATGTATTTATCTTTAATTACGGCTTTGAAATTTATTTCAACAAATGGAATTACAGTTAATAATTACGAGGCTTATTTTGATATTCCTGAAAATGGGAAGTGTTTTAAGGATATAATTATAAGAAATTATCCTTTAGAAGATAAAAAAGTAGCTATTTCTATACAATATAAAGAAGCGCTTATAGACAATAAGCTAAATTTTATTCCAATTATAGCACAAATTGAACCGCAAATTACTGAAAATGGGCATGTTGAATATGATTTTGATATACAGGATATCAAAATTTATAACGTTTTAGAAAAACTAGAAATAGGGGATAAAGTGGAATACTTAAGTATTAATAATGAAAAATTCTCAGTATTTCCGATAAAAAAGTAAATAAAATCCTTTTAGTACAGGATAAAACTGCTATTTTTGCATTTCAATCAACCAAATTAAAAAATACTTATGGCAAAGTTTAAGTTAGATGAAGTAGATCATCAGATTTTAGATATGCTTATCGAGAATACCCGTACACCATTTACTGATATTGCAAAAAAATTACTTATTTCAGCAGGTACTGTTCATGTACGTGTAAAAAAGATGGAAGAGGCTGGAATTATCCAAGGATCTTCACTTACTTTGAATTACACTAAATTAGGATACTCTTTTATTGCATATGTAGGTATTTTTCTTCAAAATACATCGCAAACTAAATTTGTATTGCAACGTATTAATGATATCCCTTATGTTACTGTAGCACATGTAACTACTGGTAAATTTAATATCTTTTGTAAAATAAGAGCAAAGGATACAAATCATGCAAAAGAAATCATCTTTATGCTTGATGATATTGAAGGAGTGTACAGAACAGAAACAATGATTTCATTAGAAGAAAGTATCAATGATAAGAAACGATTGATGCATTCCATTTTTAATGAAATGAACTAATTATTTATATAAATAATAATCAACAAATGGCGAGAGAACCAAAAATAGAACGTTTTAATCAGGACGTTCTATCTAAATACCAGATATACAATAGTATTTTTATGACGTTGCCTTTTGATAAGGTAACAAATACAGGGGTTTTATTACCACTTTTTAAAGAAGTCTGTGATAAAGGTTTTGCAGAAAAGCAGACACCAACTCAAATTGTAGAAAACTTTTTTGAGTTGTACCAACACAACCCAAATGATGAAGAAAAGAATACATTATTATTCCGTTTTATTCAATACATTGAAAGACAAGTAGTGCTTTTTGATGCTATTGAAGATGCTGCGTTTACTAAGGTAAACAACATGGTTGGTCGCGGTACGCTAAGGAGTTTAAAAGAAGAGGCTGCAGAGAAAGGCTTAATGAGTACAATGAAGGAGTTTTTGAAGACTTTTAAAGTACGTCCTACACTTACTGCACACCCAACTCAATTTTATCCAGGTACTGTTTTGGGAATCATTCGTGATTTGGATAAAGCTATTCGTGTCGATGATTTATTGACCATTAAACGTTTATTAGCTCAATTAGGTAAAACAGCATTCTTTAAAAAAGAAAAACCAACACCATATGATGAAGCTATTAGTTTAATATGGTATTTAGAAAATGTATTTTATCATTCGGTAAGTTCAATTTACAATTACATCCAACAAAATGTATTTGATGGAGAAACTTTAGACAATGATATTATTAATTTAGGTTTTTGGCCAGGAGGGGATAGAGATGGGAATCCGTTTGTAACTACCGAGATTACACTTAAGGTTGCCGAAAAATTAAAGACATCTATTCTTTCAAATTATTATAAAGATATTCGTAAGCTGAAGCGAAAAATTACTTTTGGTGAATTACCAGAAAAGATTAATGATTTAGAGCATCAGCTATATCAAAACATTTATTATCCATCAAAAGATTCTGTATTTACTTTAGCGTCTTTTGAAGCGGAATTGGCAGCTATAAGAGTAGCCTTAATTGATGAGCATAATAGTCTTTATTTAAAAGATCTTGATGGTTTAATAAATAAAGTTAATTTATTTGGTTTCCATTTTGGAACTTTGGATATCCGTCAGGACTCTAGAGTACATCATAATGTAATTACAGAGATTATAAAAGAAGTTACTGCTGCTGGTTTAGGAATTTTCCCTGATAATTATGAGGAACTTTCCGAAGATGAGCAAATGAAAATACTCTCTAAAGTAAGTGCATCGGTTAAACCTGAAGATTTAAAAGATGACATGGCTAGAGCTACAATTGGTTCTATATATGCGATGAAAAAGATTCAGGCAGAAAATGGAGAGCGAGGAGCTAACAGATATATTATTAGTAACAACGGAAGTGCTAAAAATGTATTGGAAACTTTTTCAATGGTAAATATGTGTGGATGGGAAAATCCAACATTAGATATCATTCCATTATTTGAAACAGTTCCTGATTTAGAAGTTGCCGATAAAGTAATGGAGCAGTTATATACAAATCCACAGTACTTAGCACACTTAAAACGCCGAGGAATGAAACAAACAATTATGTTAGGTTTCTCCGATGGCACCAAGGATGGTGGTTACTTAATGGCTAACTGGGGTATTTTTAAAGCCAAAGAAGCTTTAACAGAAATGTCCAGAAATCACGGAATAAAAGTGGTCTTTTTTGATGGAAGAGGTGGACCACCAGCACGTGGAGGAGGAAAAACAAATCAGTTTTATGCATCATTAGGTCCAACAATTGAGGATGAAGAAATTCAAATGACTGTTCAAGGGCAAACAATTAGTTCTAACTTTGGTACTATTGATTCTTGTCAATATAATTTAGAACAATTATTAGGCGCAGGTATATCAAATGAATTGTTTACCAATCCTACAAAAATTATAAAAGAAGAAAATCGAGAAACTATGCAGGAGTTAGCTGATATCAGCTACAAAACATATTCTGATTTTAAAGCGCATGAAAAGTTTTTACCATACTTAGAGCGTATGAGTACATTAAAATTTTATGCTAAAGCCAATATTGGTAGTAGACCATCCAAAAGAGGTTCAAGTAGTGAATTAAAGTTTGGTGACCTTAGAGCCATTCCATTTGTGGGTAGCTGGAGTCAGTTAAAACAAAATGTTCCTGGATTTTTTGGAGTAGGTACGGCAATAAAAGCTTTTGAGGATAAAGGAGAATTTGACAAAGTACTTACCTTATATAAGGATTCTATTTTCTTTAGAACATTATTGGATAATAGTATGATGAGTTTAACAAAATCTTTCTTTGAGCTTACGGCTTACATGCAAAAAGATCCTGAATTTGGTCCTTTCTGGGATATTATTCATAAAGAATACTTATTGACTAAGCGTTTATTATTAAAAGTTTCTGGATTTGATGAACTTATGGAAAATGAGCCAGTAGGTAAGGCCTCTATTCAAATAAGAGAGTCAATCGTATTACCATTATTAACCATACAGCAATATGCCTTGAAAAAAATTCAAGATATGCAACGTACAGGTGAAATTGATAAAGATACTTTTGAAGTATATGAAAAAATGGTTACTAGATCATTATTTGGTAACATTAATGCAAGTCGTAATTCAGCATAATTAACTGCTAATTATACTAAATTTTAAAAATCAGAAGTTTTAATTAACTTCTGATTTTTTTTTGGTTTAAATCAACAGTATTAATGTAAATTAGATATCATACTTATTATCTATTGATAATAAGTATGATATCTAATTTTATTAATTGTTGCCAATGTGACTATGTATAAACTATAGTAGTTGCGGAATATATTTATCGATGATTATTTTCTATTTCATATTTCAGGTTAAAATGATATTTTTTTCGAATACTCCATAAAATAAGATTCAAAGCGCTTTAATTTTGGAGGTATTTTTTCTGAATACAAAACAAATTGACATTTTTTGATACTTTGAGTAATTGAAAGTAACGTAGTATATGCCCAATCTTGAGTTAAGTATTCTGCATCATCAACACTAAATATTTTTAATTGAGCGATACTTACTCCATTTAATAAAAACAATTTATTCATTGTTTTAGGAGTGGAAATCAAAATATCGACACCCATAAATATTTCAGATTTTTGAACATCAATATGGAGTTGCTCATAGCCTACATAAACGCGTAATGAAGTATGTTTGGTGTATTTTAAAAAAGCATCATACATTACTAAAGCCTTTTCTTTATTTTCTACAAGTATTACTGCCCTTGGTGCATTTCCAACTGCTTCACACTTTAATTTTTGCAATGTAGTAAGGATAAGTGTGGTTGTTTTTCCTGCATCTTTTGGAGCCGTACAAAAAACATTGGCTCCGCTTTTAATTACAGGAATACTTTTATTTTCAAATGGAGTAGGAGTTACTATTTCAAAGTTTTCAAGCTTTTCTTGTAAATGAGGGTGTAATTTTTTAAAAGGCATATAATAGTAAAATAAGTTTTCAATCTAATTAAAATGCTTCTGCTAAATTTAAGTAAACATTATTAGACGAGTCTCCAAATCCCCAGTCTAATCTGATGTTTAAATTTTCGGTTCTATCCAATAAAAAACGAAGCCCAACGCCTACATTAGGTCTAAGGTTATTAAGTTTAAAGTTCGATACATTTCTGGCAACATCTCCTGTTCCTAAAAAGGCAACCATACCTATTCTGGAGTTTTTAAATTGTTTGCGATATTCTACTTGACCGGCTAGTAAATTACGTTCAATATAGCGTCCTTCAATATAACCACGCATAATTTCGTGTCCTCCAAGTAAAGCCAATTCCGATAACGGAATATTACCATGTGAAAAATGACCAAGCATTTGAAAAGCTAATATATTTTTAGCGTCATTAGTTAATGTTTTAAAATATCTAAAATCAAAACGAGTGAGTTGAAATTTATGTGTTCCTCCTAATACTTTTCCATAAAAACCATGTGTAAATTCAAAATAAACACCATTTTGAGCATTCAAAATATTATTTCTACTATCATAAAGTACTGCTAATTCTGCTCCTGCAGATGTAGAACCATTAAAACCTAAAGGTTGAGTTTGAGCTAATAATTTATCATTTTCAATTTCAACATTAAAAATATGATTGTAACGAATACCACCACCCAAAAATAAGTGCTTTGCAAAAGCTTGCTTTAAAAAGATCGGTTCAAATAAAGCCTGATAAGAATCGTAAATTTCTTCATTAGATTCTGGAGTATCACGACCAATACCAAAAAAAAGTCTAGGGAAGTTTTGAAAAAGTATATTTCCTTCAATCACCCATTTTTCTTGATTGGTAAATATTTCAAAACCTGAAAAAAATATGAACTGATTGTTCAATGTGTATCGTAATGAAATAGGCATATTTGAAGTTCTCGTTTCTTCTCCACTACCTTTGAATTTAAATAAATATTTTGATCCCACTCCCAAGCCTAAACTTGTTTCGGGAGAAAAACTTACGATAGGTGCAACTATGACCTTTGATAAATATAATGAAGAGTCTTTCGCTACTCTCTTTTTATTAGGATAAAAGGTAAAGAGTTCTTTAAATTTCTCGAATTTTTCTTCAATTTCATCTACCTCATTATTTTGAGCTATTACCAACGAAGGTAATAAAATACAACATGCGCCTATAATACTTTTATTTATTAACAGAAAAACTCTGGAAATACACTCCATAGAAAATTTATTTGGTGCCAATTTAATGTAATCGTTTTTTAACTAAATTATAATCTGCAAATAAACAGCTATAATTTATGCTATGCTAATTAAATTTATAATTACTATGATAAAAAAATCGGAATTTTAAATTAGTTTTTTTGACTACTAACGATTTAAATATTGTTATAATTGATTGTTTAATTTTTAGCAGTTAACAATAGTTTTGATTTGGTAGGTAAGTGTTTATTGTGAAGTGTTACTAAAATAGATGAAAATAATTCTACATATTATTTTTTTATAGTCACATAAGAATAAAAGTCTCGTTATTAAAATGATCGGTTATAAACAGGAAAAGTTGTTGGTTTAGTAAGTTCTGATGGTGAAGACGAACAAACAAAGAAAATAGTTTTACAAGCCACTAATATAAAAAAAGCTATGGATTTTATTACTGAATTAGATTGATACCGTTAAACCATAAAAGAGAGAATATGGCATCTCTAGTATGATTTTGGTCGTGATAGTTTTTCCAACTTGTATAGGTCGAAAAAATTAATAAAAATCCCATTAGACCCAAAGCTATATTCATCACTTTGGATCTAAAGGCATCTTTCCATAGTTGGCTAGCCAACAAATAGAGGATACTTTTTCTCATACCTAAAATTTATAGGTAGCATTAAGTAAAACATTCCTAGGAGTTCCTGGACCTAACCTAGAAGGATTAAGCCCCCCTAACCAATGTGTTTTATCAAACAAATTATTTACTTTTAGTGTCAACTGGATCTTTGTATTATTTGGTCTGTAATATACAGCTGCATCAAATACTGTGTAATCGGGTAGTAATACTCTAGCTGTAGCATAAGTTGGGTTGTACCAAGTATATCTTTCATCTACATATTGAACACCAAAACCGATTCCGAGACCTCTAAAAGGTGCATCCACAAAATCATAACGCCCCCAAAAATTAGCTGTATTTTTTGGTGCACCTCCAATACGTTCTCCTTTAAATTCCTCAATAGCATCTTCTATAATTTTAGCATCATTAAAACCATAGGATGCAGTAAGTTGAAAGTTAGGAGTCACATAACCAGAAACATCCATTTCAAACCCTCTGCTGCGTTGTTCACCTCTTGTTGTTAAGGTTTCTAAATCAAAAGTATCACCTAATAAAATATTTTTTTGAATGATCTCAAAAATTGAAAAGTTGGCAAATATTTTACCGTTTAAAAATTCACCTTTTGCACCGATTTCTTTTAAACTACTTTCTAGGGGATCAAATCTTCCTGGAGAACCTCCCCAAAAGAAACCCTCGGCAGTTGGAGATAATGATACGGTATTGGTATGGGGCTGAAAACCTTCTAAATAAGTAGTGTAGGCACTAATATTGTCAGTAACTTCATAAGTTAAACCTAACCTTGGTACAAATGCTTTTGTTTTAAATTTTTGTTCATCTCCTTTGTATTCAAATATATCTTTAAACCATTCATATCGTAAGTTTAATAAAGCAGAAAATTTACCTAGTTTAAATTGATTTTGGATATAGATCCCATCGGATGTAGTCAAGTTTGCTGGAATTGTCAATTCAGAAAGCTTGTAATCATTGGTATTTCTGGCACCATTAAATGGGTCTTCTAAATTAAAATGAGGAACAGCTGGGAGTGGTATGGTTGCATCACCAAAAGTCGTTTGTTGAAAATCCTCAGGTTTACTTGCATCAAAATTAGATTGACGTCCATCTGTTGTTAAATACCTTCTGGCTCTTAGCCATCCAGCTCCAGTTTTTCTTTCCCAACGAGAGGCATCATACCCTATCAATATTTTGTTAGTAACGTTATCACTTTTAATATCGTAAGTGAAAAAAGCACTAAAGTTATCGGTTTCCCAAAATTGTTGTCTTTCATCATACCTTAATCTTGCCAGAGTATTAATTACATTCCCATCAATACCTACTGCGGTACCATCAACTCTATGTTCCGCTAAATCTTCCTCCCATGTTTGTTTCATGAATTGGGCACTAAAACCAAAGTATTCAGTAAACTTTTTATTAAAACTAGACATGAAAATAATTTCTTTAGTCTTATAATGATCACTAGAAGCACCTACATTCCTTGTAATAGGTGTACTATTAATGTCAAATTCACCATTAATGGAACCAAAAATGGGCTGTCCTCTGTCTAGATTTCCTTCAGCATTATTATAAATCATTTCCACATTTAATGATGTATTAGTATTAGGGACATAACTTAAAGAAGGAGTAAATAAGATGGCATTATTGTTTACAACATCTCTAAATGAATCTGCTTCTTGATAAGCTGCATTGAATCGATACAATAATGTTTTTTCTACATTTAATGGACCTGTAAAATCAGCAGTAGCTCTTAAGGTACCAAAACTACCTGTAGCTAATGAAACCTCGCTAAATTTTTTAGTTAGTGGTTTTTTAGTTACCATATTTATAGTTCCTCCGGGGTCTGCACTAGAAAAGGTAACAGAACTAGGTCCTTTAATAACTTCAACACGCTCCAGGTGAGCGGTGATGGGTTGCAAAAAATAATACTGACGCGTACGCATGCCGTTAAGTACTTGTCCATCATCGGCCTGAGTAATTCCACGAATATTAAAATGATTGTATAAGCCTGTAGCAGAAACATTACTCACTGTTTTTACAGCATCGACCAATTGAAATGCTTGTCGGTCGGCGATTAACTCTTTGGTAACTGTTGCAACGGCTTGAGGTAATTCTTTATTTTTAATGGCTATTTTGGTTGCCGAAAACGAATAGTCACTATTATAATCCGTTCGAGCTCTACCAATAACCTCTACAGATTGTAATTGCTCTTCGCTTTCCTGTAGTGTTAATGTCCCTAGGTCATAGTCTTGTTTTTGGTCAATAGTTTTTTGCAAACTCAAAGTTTGCATACCTACGTAACTAATATTTATTTGATAATTTCCTGTTTGATTAAGTTCAAAAGTAAAGCTTCCGTTTTCTTGCGTAACAGTACCGTTAGTTATTCCTTTACTTTGATTGGAATACGAAACAGTAGCTCCTAATACGGGTTGACTATTCACGTCAACAATTTTACCCTTAACCGAAATTTGGGCAAATGAGGTGTTTATTGCTATCAATAACAATATAATGATACTATAATTTTTCATAATTTTAAATGGTTTCTAAGTAAAGTTTTTTTAATTCTCCAGCATTTATTTCATTAGCTTTCAGTTGTTGTACAAAGGTGCCTTCCTTCATAATACCTATGGTAGATGCTAGTTCTACAGCATTAAAAATATCATGTGTGGCCATAAAGATTATTTTCCCCATGGCGGCCAATTCTTTACAAATTTTTGTGAATTCGGCAGTGGCTTTAGGGTCAAGACCAGAGGTAGGCTCGTCCATAAAAATGACCTCGGCATTCTTTGCTATTGCTACAGCAATTTCCACTTTTTGTCTCATTCCTTTGGAATACGTAGCAAGTCTTTTGTGCTGAGCATCTGATTGCAGTCCTATTTTTGTTAAAAAAGCCTCTAATTCATTTATGGTGTATTTAAATCCTGCCAAACGGCTAAAAAAATCTAAATTTTCAATACCGCTAAGGTTGCCGTAGAGTTGCATTGTTTCGGGGATATAGTCCGTAAGCTCATTGGTATCATCTTTCCCGATCTCTTTATCGGCAACAAATGCTTGACCGCCATCTTTGGAAATAAAGCCCAAAAAAATGTTGATGGTGGTTGTTTTACCTGCGCCATTCTGACCTAAAAGGCAAGATATTTGACCTTTAGAGACTTCAAATGAAACCTCTTTTAATGCAATTTTCCCGTTGTAGGACTTGCTAATGTTAGTTGCTTTCAACATAACGTTTAATAAATTAAAATTATCTGTGTATCGTAAATCACCTATACTTATATGCAGTTCATAATAATTAGGTGTGTTAAATCTATTGAAAAGGCATCCTTGTTAAATAAGGATGCGTCCGATGTATGTGTAGCTCTATATTATATTGAATGATGTGACTAAAAAATATTTGATATCTAAATTTTAGTCAGATCATAAAACGTCTCAAGGTATTTTCAATTTACCCATGATTATACATTAGAACTTCGCTATGCGTATTGAAAGCTTAATAAAATCAAGTGTTTTCTTGATTTTACAGCGGTTTCGATATGGAATAGACTTTCTAATTCATAATCCGGATTTACGTATAGTAGTAGTATGCAAAAAATAATAAACACTAATCCGTAATGTAATTGACTCTTTATTATAAAGTTCCCGTACAAAAGAATAGGTTTAATTATTCAGCATAAAATTCAAATGCATTCCACATTAGGTGGAAATTACTAGACAAAATGATAAATAAATTGAGTATACAAGTATAGCCTTATAAATAAGGGAAATACTACATACAAAATGGACTATAAAAATAGTGGAGGAGGCCTTGTAAAAAGGCTGCTTGATAAATGCTTTTTATGAAAAGCAAAAATGTAAGTTTTCGCATTTAGTTTTTGCGCTATAAATAAATATTCCGCATCTGGTAAAACGGTAACTTCTGTTTTTAGTAGCGGAGTAAAATTAATTGCTGATGATACCGTACAAATGTCACAATGTTGTATGTCTTTCTCATCATTATGATGCGAAAGCGCATGTAATCCTGTCACCTTGAATAATAAAAACAAGGCGATAAAAAACAAAGCAATATAGTTTTTAGCGCTTTTCATCTAACACCATAAAAGTAACTAAATATCTAAATTATTAATGCGGATTTATTTAAAATATTATAAGAAGTAAGGTTATTCTTCTATTGCTATTTTTTAGTACAAATCATTACATTATTGAAAATTTAAAGGATATAATTTTACGAAAAAAATAGACTGCTGTCGCTCAGTTCTTTAGTTTGGTAGAGTGGGGTGAAACATATGACCGTAGTTATTGTCTCCATAATTTAGGGACCATACAATGTAACACTCAGGTCAAAAAATAAGGCGTTCAAGTTTTATATTATTTTTAAAGTTGTGTACCGTCTTAATTTTTTGTTTTCAGTCACACAATTTCACTCAAAAACACCAATATTTACGATGCCATGGGAGCAAAACTAAAAGTGTAACAGTTCAAGAATATAATACGACATTTCAAAACATTATAGCTTTACTTACTTAGTGTTTTTTTAGATATTTGAAGTGTTTAAAAAACAACTTTTTTTAGTTTGTATGCCATACAAATAATTCCGTTATTCGTATGAGTGCGAATTCAAAAGGTTAAATTTTAAATAAAATCAGATAATTATTAGCAGTATTATGGATTAGTATTTTACTGCTTAAATTGGATTTTTATTATATCAAGCAAAACAAAGTATACTACCACTAAATAAACATTTATGCCATTAGTAAGCAAAAACAAACGTATACCATATTTAGGGTTTAATGATACTTGGTTTAGTTTGGTTGGGATTCTAATTATAAGTTTAATCACAAATTATCTTTTTAGTGATCCATTAGAAAGGAATTCTTTAATGTCCGTTATTATTGGTTGGAGTGTTTCTTTGTTTTTTACCATTTGTGATTGGTTTATTATACGATTTATTTTAATTTCTTTACGAAAAAAATATCCTCATTTTCGAGATGATGTAAAACGTATTAGCATCTTTCTTATAGCAATAATTAGTACTGTAATAATTGTTGATTTTGTTGGTGGTGCTTTACTCTCAATGACTTTAAACTTATTTAGTCTAAATGCTAGTCATAAAGTACAGTTGAAAATACTTATACCGATTATATTAATCACCATTATGATAATGGCAATATATGAGGCGATTTATTATTATGTACGACTAAAAAAGTCAATTAGAGAAGAAGAGCAGGCAAAACAAGTAATGATTCAGGCACAGTTAGACACCCTAAGAAATCAAGCACAACCTCATTTTTTATTCAATAGTTTGAATACATTACGAGATATTATTGATCAAGATTCTAAAGAAGATGCTAAAGGTTTTGTGGATAACCTAGCAGATGTTTACCGTTTTATCATTGAGTCTGGTAATTCAAATTTAATTTCCTTAGAAAAAGAGTTAAAATTTGCTAAAGCCTATATTCATATTCAATCAGAAAGATTTGGGGATAGCTTAAAGCTAAACTGGAATATTCCAATAGATAAACTTTTGGTTATGATAGTACCTATGAGTTTGCAGCTTTTACTTGAAAATGCTATAAAACATAACATCATTTCTAAATCAAAACCCTTACTTGTTACCGTGACTATTAAAGATGATAATTTAGTAGTAAGCAATAAAATTCAAGTAAAATCAACTCAAATAGCCTCAACAAAAGTAGGGTTAAAGAATATTGAAAAACGATACCAACTTATATCAAGTAAAACGCCAATTATTACTAATGATGGAGAGTATTTCATAGTTTCTCTTCCATTATTAAAATCATCAAAATAAAAATTATGAAAATACTAATTGTTGAAGATGAGCCCCGTGCTGCAAGTCAATTACAAAATTTATTAAACAAAAGTGTTTTTGATTTTGAAGTACTAACTGTTATCGATTCTGTTGAAGATACGGTGTATTGGTTTAGAAAAAATAAGACTCCGGATTTAGTGTTCATGGATATTCAATTAGCAGACGGTTTAAGTTTTGAGATTTTTCAGAAAATAGAAGTAACTGCCCCCATTATTTTTACTACTGCTTTTGATCAATATGCCATTCAAGCATTTAAAGTAAATAGTATCGATTATTTACTAAAACCAATAAAGCAAAGTGATTTAGACACTGCATTAAACAAATTTTCAAAATATAAAAATCAATCAAAAAAAACTATTGAACCAAATATTCTAAAAGAGCTATTGAGTAGTATGCAGACTCAACAAAAACGCACAGGAATATTAGTAAAAGAGGGAAGTGGTTTTATACAAATAAGAGTATCAGAGCTTTTATATATGTATTCGCAAGATAGTATCACTTTTGGAATTACCCATACTAACAAGCGTTATATTATAGATGAGACTATGGATCAATTATTTAGTTCTTTAGAAGATACTCAGTTTTATAGAATTAATAGGGGACAGATTATATCCAAAATTTCAATTCAAAAAATAGAACCTTATTTTAATCATAGTGTTAAATTATCATTGTTAAATCCTAGGGACCAAGAATTTATTGTTAGTAGACAAAAAACGCCTGATTTTAAGGAGTGGATGAACAGATAAACCGCGCCTATTACATTTCAAGTAATTAAAACAACGTTTCAACAATAAGTACTATTTAAAACAACGGAATAAAATAATATTTGTGATATAATTATTAACCATTATATCATGAATCTAAAATTTATAACACTAGTATTTTTCCTTACTACAGGAATACTTAAACCCGAATTATGCATTAAAAAATCTATTACGTCTGCGATCTACTTCAAATACTATCGTAAACTGTGTTTTTTAATTTAACCATAACGGTGCTATGCTGAAATTAAGAAAACACTACTATTTATTGTATATCACAGCCTCATGACAAAGTTTCAATACATAATTCGGGTTAAAACACAGTCAGACAAAAACATTGATAATTATCAAAAAATAGTAGCTAAAACAGATGAGATTTATACTAGTCTGGTTAAGATTAGGAGAGATCTACATAGTCACCCAGAAATTTCTAAACAGGCTTCGAAATAAAAAAGCAAATTCTTAACTCTAAATTTAATAAACGCTAACTTAAAATCATCATGAAAAAAACACTAATCATCCTAAGTTTTTTAATGTTTTCTCAACTATGGTCTCAAAAGATTTTAACCATAGAACAATGGCAAGAAGACCTTCGCTTTATTCAAAATACGATACATAAAGATTATTCATTTCTTTTTGTAAAAACAACAAAACAAGATTTTGATTCCCAGGTAGAAGCACTTTATAAGGCTATTCCAAATTTAGAATCTCATGAAATTAAAGTTGGAATTACTAGATTAATAGCTTCATTCAAATATGGACATACTGGAGTATTTTTTTACAATCAAAAAAATATAAATTTTCATTACTTACCATTTAACCTTAAATATTTTAAAGATGGTATTTATATTCAAGGAGTTCATAAAGATTATAAAAAAGCATTAGGGGCTAAAGTTTTAAAAATAAACAATATGCCAATAGCAGAAGCTTTAAAAAAGATAGCACCTACCGTAAGTGCTGAAAATTCTCAATTTTTTAAAGCTTATGGGATCAATTATTTGGGGATTACCGAAGTATTACATGCCCAAAAAATAACAGAAACCCTTTCAAAAGAAGTGTCACTTACCTTAGAAAAAAAAGGTAACGTATTTACACAATCTTTTACAGTGATGGAGGCCGGAGAAGGAATACCTACACAGCAAGGATATGTTCAGCAAGATGAAAACTGGTTAGAGGCAAGAAATCAATCTACTACTCCATTATATTTAAAGAAATTAGATAAAAATTATTATTCAGAATATTTAACAACTAAAAAAACAATATACATAAGACATAGTTGGATTGGTGATGATGCTAAAGAAAGTACTAAGGATTTTTACTCCCGTATTTTTAATGAAATAGAAACTAATGATGTAGAGAAATTAATTATTGATGTGCGTTTAAATGGAGGTGGAAATAACTATTTAAATAAAGATGTTATTAAAGGCATTATTAAATCTGAAAAGATAAATAAAATAGGAAATCTATTTGTTATTATTGGGAAACGAACTTTTTCTGCTTGTCAAAACTTGGTTAATGAAATGGATAATTACACTAATGTTATTTTTGTAGGAGAACCAACAGCGGAAAATGTTAATTTTTGGGGTGATAATCGACCTGTAAAACTCCCCAACAGTGCTATTGATGTCTCTTTATCTTATTTATGGTGGCAAGATAAATCTACTTTAGAAAATGCCGATTGGATAGCTCCAAGTATCCCTGTTGCTATAAGTTTTGATGAATATGTTAATAATCAAGATCCCGTATTAGAAGCCGCTTTAACTTTTAATATCCCCGATTTTAAGCCCGAGCCTATGGAATATATAACAGATTTATATTTATCCGGACAAACAGAAAAACTAGCAACAGAATTACCAAAAATGATACAAGATCCACTTTATAAGTTTTATGATTTTGAAGCAGAATTAAATAAAAGTGGCAATTTTTTAATGCAAACTGGTCGCATACCGCAAATTCAGGCTTCCATTCAAGTTTTTTTGATGGTTTCACAATTATTTCCAAACTCAGCCATAACATATAAAAATTTAGGAAATGCTTATACTTTGCTTAATGATACAAATAATGCAAAGGAATCATTAAGAAAAGCTATTTCTTTAGATACCAATGGAACAATAAGCAAAGCAGCAAAAGAGATGTTACTAGATATAGAAAAATTGTAGTTACAGAGGTGTAAAATTTTACTTAGCTTGAATTCAAGGAATAAGTGCAAAAAGTAAACGAATTTAACTTTTTGCACTTATTCATTATTGAATTTGGTTAAAAAATCTAAACTAATTATTAAAAAGACTTAGAAAATAAAAAAATAGTGATCGTTTTGCTGTTTAGGAATATCATGGAGCTAAAGTAAATAGGAGCGAGGTGGAGTACAGACAATACTAAAGACAAATCTTCTTTATTTTTTTCTTCTCAAATGTTTCTTTGGCAACTGTGATGGAATACATTTTGCCCGAAGCGACGATAGGAGCGAAGTGGGAATGTGTATGGAATGGGAATATTAGCACAAAGTTTCTTGTCATTACGGAAATCCACAAGGAAACAGTTTATACCCAAGTTATATTTACATCAATAATTTAACAAATGTTATAATAACTGTTTTATAACTAATGGTTTATAAATATTTTTCAAGTGTATGTAAAGTGTATATTTATGTATGTTTTATAATTTATCTGATAAAGAATTAGAGGCTCTAAAGATTATTAGAAATTCATTTATTCATCAAGGAAGGATACCAAGTGTACATGAACTAATGATTGGATTGGGATATAAATCACCTCGTTCATCAGCAGTTTTATTGAAAAGCCTTGAAGAATAGGAAATATTAAGGAAGAAGCCGGATGGTAGTTATCAGATTGTTGATTTTGAAATACCCGAAGATTTTGGTTCTAGAGCACAAACTGTAAAAATACCCTTAATTGGAAGTGTAGCATGTGGAATGCCAATTTTTGCAGATGAAAATATTGAAGCAGAAGTTTCAATTTCTGTAGAAATGATTAAAAGTGGATATAAATACTTTTTATTAAGAGCAGAAGGAGATTCAATGAATGAGGGTGGTATCAATAATGGAGATTTATTGCTAATCAGACAGCAACCAGATGCTAATAATGGAGATAGAGTGTTAGCTCTTATTGATGAGGAAGCAACAGTTAAAGAATATAGTAGGAATGGAGGAATGGTTATTTTAAAATCAAAATCAACGAATAAAATACATCAACCGATAATATTAACAAGCGATTTTAGAATCCAAGGGGTTGTAGAGGAAATAATAAAATTATAAATGCAAGAAACAAAAGAAATAGAACAATCAAGGTTTGTATTAAATAGGTTCGACCATTATATAGAAGGTGCTAATAGTAAAGGGAACTTTTTATTAGCTTTTAGTGCGTTTTTATTTGGTTTTATAGTTACTAGCTTTAATACTATAGTTGAGTTTAGTAATTGTAAGGCTCAAAGCTGGACAAAAGTATTGCTAGTTTTAATACTTATTCTAGGAATAATAAGTATTGCTTTTACAATTGCAGCTGTATTTCCTTTTTTAAAAACAAATAATTCAAGCAGTAAAAAATATCACTCTTTAGTGTTTTTTAATTCTATTGCAGATATGAACGAAGAAGATTTTTTAACACAATATAAAGAACAAAAGGATAAAAAGGTATGTAAAGACATAGCGAAGCAAATCTATGCAATATCAAAAGGTTTGAAAACAAAATATAACAGAATTAGTTGGTCAATTAGATTGGTTTTTATTCAATTAATTCTGCTATTAACAATTATTATAATAAAGATAGCATGAGTTTATTTAAAAATTATAAATCAGGTATAGAAAGTGTACTTAGTAGGTCAGAGCAGAGATTTCAAAAAGGAATGAAATCGCCTTACATGTTACTTAATGAAAGTACAAAAACTTTTTCCTCTTTACCTACAACAATAGAGCCTGACTCTAAAACAATATTAGAGTTTGACTCAAATCAATTAAAAAAATATTTTGGACCAAATAAATATTCATTCGATAGTGTAACAATAGGTAATCATCCTGATTTTAAATATTTAGAACACAATCAAACACTAAACCATCATTGTGTTTCTATGTTTGTAGATATTAAAGGTTCAACACGATTAGCACTTAAATATTCATTGGAAGAAGTACGCCTAATCAAAGATACTTTATTAACACTTTGTATAAATGTAGTTACTCACTTTGGAGGACATGTCCATAGGTTACAGGGAGATGCAGTATTTGTACAGTTTGTAAGAAAAAAATCTAATCCCAATAATAGTATTATAAACTCATTAAATGCAGCTAGTGTTTTATGTCAAGTAGTTTCTGAAGATTTATCCTCAGCCTTTGAAAGTTATGGACTTGACCCAATAAAAATTAGAGTTGGTTTAGATTATGGAACTGATGAAAAAGTAATGTGGTCTCATTATGGCGTTGCTAATTGTAACGAACTAACAACAACAAGCCTACATACGGATTTAGCAGCTAAATTACAGAATAAAGCATCTGTAAATTCCATTAGAATTGGCAAAAACCTTGTTGATGCAATAGAAATGAAAGAAGATTATATAAGCACACCAACAATTGTAAAGAATGGTCAAACTGTTGAAGATAAATATATAATACAATCTTCAGAGCTTAATTATCGTCAGTATGATTTTAACTGGAAGAAATACTTAAATAGTTTTTCATTTTACAAACAAAATGGAAGTGGAAAATTAGAAATTATTGATAATCCTTTTACGCTTAAAGCCAGTGTTTATAAGCTAAAACAAGAAAGCACAGCGTCTCAATATTATGAAAATAATTATTCAATTCTTAAAGGTAAATATATCAAATATCAGTTAATGATTAATGGTTCTCCTTATCACAAAAAACCTTATGAGAAAATAATTTGGGAAGCATTTAATTCGGGTAAAGAAGCAAAATTGGCAAATGAAGAGCAACATAATTTTGAAAATTTTTATCTAAATAAAACATTTTGTATCGCTCAAGCAGGTTATCATGGAAATCATTACCTAAAATGTACCATTCAAAGAGAACATTCAAATAATAGAGTACTCAAATTTCCTATTTATGTAGATGATAAATCGGATACAGAAATAAACTTAAATGATATATTAAATTAAAAACAAAAATTATGGCACTTAAACCAGGACCAAAAAGAATTACAAAATCAACTGGAAAACCAGATAGACGTTCAAGAGATAATAAAGATACGCCAGGAAACAACACCATCACTAAAGTCTCCTAAACGAAGAAAAAAGTAAAATAATAAGAATTAAAATGGAAAGGTATAGAAATAGAGATTCTGGAGTAAAGGCTTATCAAGTAGGTCTTGATTATATTTTAGTAAAATTTAATTCTTTTAAAATATATAAATATAGTTATGTGAAGGCTGGTGTGTATAAAGTAGAAAAGATGAAAACATTAGCCGTTAGAGGCAAAGGTTTAAATAGTTTCATAAATAGGTTTGCCAAATATTCTTATGACTAAATAATGAATACATTAGACTTTCTAAAATCTGAATTAGAAACTTTTAACCTAGAATTATATTCGAAAAAGAATGGGAGGGAAGGAGTCAATTTTTTAATTAAGACTAAAGAAATATACCTACAATCTATAGATTTAGACACCACACAACGTAGTATTAAAATAGCAAAACAAGATTTAGGAGAATTAAAAGATAACTTGTTTGCTGCTTTAGTATTGGTAATAGATGCAGCACCGAAGGTTATTTATTTAATTCCATCAAAAGATTTAACGCAATCTAACAGCAACATATTTATAGAGAACGAAGTAAGTTTAATGCCCAGCTTATCCAATTGGGAAATTAAAGTATCTAGTAATGCAATTCCAAAACTAGTTAAATACGCTTTAGAGAATATGATTGATACACTAAAAGATTAGCTTTATAATATCTTTAAAAATTATAATAATGTCAAAACCAATAAGACAGCACTATATACCTCGTTCATACTTAAAGAATTTTGCTACAGAAAAAGGAAAAAAAATTTTTGTTGTCGATGGTTACAAGTTAGATGATGAAGTACTACTAAAAGATTTAAGTACTAAAGATATTTGTTTAGAGAAGCATATTTATACCATAGAAACTAAAGACGAAACAAAAAAGTTTGCTTTAGAAAAGTACTATGCAGATAATGTAGATGCAGAATACCCAAATATTTATAAAATTCTTACGGATAAATCTATAAAAAAAGTAGATAAAAATCTGAAGTTTCAGATATTATACGTCTGCTTATCTTTATATTTTAGAACGCCACATTATCTAAACCAATATAATAAAATTACCAACGAAATATTAGATAATGCCATTCCTTATGCAGATAAGGATGGGGTTGTAAGCTTAAATTATTTTGGTAAAAAAGTGAAATTTCATAAAGATGATATCGAAAGTATTAAAAAGGATTTTCAAAAAGATAATAAAATTATATTTCACGTTAAGCATCTTGAACAATGGATGAAATTCGTTAACTTCAAATATGGTTGTGTAATTAATGTAATAGAAATTGAAGATAAAACAGCTCCTTTAATAACCTGTGATAATCCTGTTTCTATCAGACATATGAAAACTAATCAATTTGCAGGACTATTTGATGTTAATTCAGTAATAACTCTTCCATTAGATTCATATCATTTTTTAGAAATTCATCCAAATACTTACGAAGATGGAGATACCGTTATAAATAGATTAATACACGATAAAGATTTCACATTTACCACAAACACAATAACACAATCCAATGCTGAAAATTGGTTATTAAGTAAATCAGGAAATATAGATATTCATTTTAAAATACAAGACCATTATGAAGATGAGAAAAATGGAGAAAAGTTTTTAAAAAAAGCCAAATATAGAGCCGAGAAGATGCAACGAGTTTTTTCAATGACAGAAAAGGAAGGTTTTTCTAAAAATGTCATTAATGAATATAAAAAGTTGGAAAAGCATCCTTATTTTAAAGATGATAGGAATTTAAAAAAACACATAGCTATGATGAAAGCAAAAGGTCTTTATTGATACTGTAAATAAATAATTTTATTATGTAAAATATAGCGTGCGTTTTTACCCAGATGAAGTGTGGTGGCTAAACGGCCTCAGAAAACTTTGGTTAAAACAATAGTTGAATGAGCGTAAATATTTTAGAGAGCTAGCAATACATATTCTTAAGAATAAGAAAGTTTAAAACGAGTTCAAAGCAATCTTAAAACGTTCCAATGCTTTCTAAAATATAGCGATTGAGCGCCAACGCCACAGGCTCGCTACTCACTAAAAATGTCTCCCAGACATTTTCTTAACGTTCGCCCGTGTTTCCGAAGGTTTCTGCTAGCCTTGATTTTTTTGTTTCTCCAACACGCCAACTCGCTCAAAGTACACTTTGCCGTATCAAGGAAAATGATAAATATTATGAGTTCATAACTGTAAAAAAAATTAAACGTACATTTCCTTGAATACGCGAATTATATGCACAACTAAAAGTTAGCTTTTTTGAGCTTTTGGACAGCGGATGGAAATTGTGTTTAAAAAAATTACTGCGAAGCATAATTATTTTAAAAAAACCATCGAGGGCATTTAATCATAGAACTAATGTGTCAAACGAGATCTTTCTGATAAATCACGTATTTGAAAATTTCTATACAATTGTACGGAATATGACATTTATACACGGATTTATATAATTGATCCAGTGTATGAATTATATAAATAGCGTGTTGATGCTTCGGGAGAAAGAAAAGTTTCTAAACCTAAACATAAATTTCTCCAACGCTACAACTCGCCAACAATATTAAAAGTCCACCGGACTTTAATAATATTATTACGTGTCCTATAATGTTCTGCGTTATGTAACTTTGCTTTGGGAGAAAAACGATTGTAAATAACGATTCTTCTTTTTAGATTTTTTTCATATCCCAAAAATTTCTTTGGCAACTATAATAGAATACTCTTTTTGTAGCTAGGGCAGAAGCGTGGAGACAAAATGTGTATGGAATGGGAATAGTTGTTGAATGTATGAAATTGAGTTCTATAATTTTGCAATATGTGATTAACTATACTATATTGCATCAATAGTATGATTATTTAAAACAAGTCATTATGTCTACAATTAGAAAAACAATAACATTTACAGAAAAGCAAGATAAATGGATAAAGTCACGAATCACAACAGGAGAGTTTACTAATGATAGTGAATATCTTCGTGATCTCGTAAGACGAGATCAACTAAAAAACGCCAAATTTTCAGCACTCAAAGCAGCTATAACTGAAGGTATGGAAAGTGGTGTTAGTGATAAATCCGTTCCAGATATTATGAAGGAAGTTGAAAACCGAATGCGAGCAGATGGGCGTTTATAAATTATCAGGAAAAGCTGAAATTGATCTTGCCAAAATGTATGAATATGGCATTGAAACATTTGGATTAAAACAAGCCAAAGCATACTTATTAGGAATGCATACGCTGTTTCAAGTATTAGCGGATAATACTACACTTGGTCGTGATGCATCTGAATTTATTTTATCTTTAAAAAGGTTTTCGTATAAATCTCACACTATTTTTTATTTAGTCACAGATATAGATATTCTAATTGTTCGTGTATTGAACCAAAGTATGGATTATGAAAAGAATTTATAGCTATATCTTTTTCTCTATATAATTACAATAAAACTCACGTTTTTTTTAATTAGAATGTCCTGCGTTATAGCCTGTCCCGATGCATATCTTGATAACTTTGCTTTGGAAATCCCTGATTACCTAACGAGAATGTCCTAGAAAATAATCTTGCAAGATTATTATTAAATACGAGAATTATGAAGCTATCTAAAAGGTTAGCTTTTTTATGCAGCTGGAAAGCGTTGGCAAATTGTATTTAAAATAATTATTGCTCAGCATAATTATTTTTAAAAAACAATAGAGCATTTGCTAGCGGCAATTTTACATAATGTCTAATTATAGGACTAGTGTGTCAAACGAGATGTTTCTGAGAATCGCGTATTTCAAAAATTATGAACCATTGTACGGAATATGACATTTATACACGGATTTATATAATTGATCCAGTGTATGAATTATATAAATAGCGTGTTGATGCTTCGGGATAAAGAAAAGTTTCTAAACCTAAGTCATAAATTTCTCCAACGCTACAACTCGCCAACAATATTAAAAGTCCACCGGACTTTAATAATATTATTGCGTGTCCTATAATTTATATTATGTAAAATAGAATATTATAACAAATACTCCAACACTTCATAAATCATTAAATCCCTCCTCCAAAGTTTCTATAGTCCCATCATATGAAATACGATTTAAGTGAGATGAATTTACACCAATACTTACTCTCATATTTATAGACGCGATAATTGTTACACTAAAGTTTTCTATACCATCATTAGCATTAAATTTAATGCTTAGGGTTTTCTTTTTATCATTTTTAGTTACCGTATATTTTTGTACGCTATCATCTAATTGAATTCCTCCATCGGTACGGCCGTAATTTCCGCTAATCTGTCTTTCACCAAAAAAAGCAAGATTTGCTTTTACTTTATCATCAGAAATTTTAATGTAATTACCATTCCCACGCACATCAATTCTAGCTGCAGAATTTCCTGTTTGAAATAAAATGTTATTTAATACCTGTGTAGTTGCCGCTGTATTAAATGGATAAATAGCATTAATGTCAATTTGATAAGATTTACTTTCTATTAATTCCTGTAATTTAACAAACTGATCTGCTTTTTTTTGATTAGTAACCTCACTTGATTTACATGAAACAACTCCTATGAAAGAAGAAATAATCAATAATTTAAATAAGTAATTCATGACTTTTCTTTACAAGGTACTATTCAAAATAACATTTTTACATCATATTAACCTTTTTATAAGCTTTTTTCAAGTAAAATAGTCACTTCTTTAATTATTTCATCATTATTATTGTGATTCGTTATTTCACTTACATTGATAAAAATTGATTGCTGCAGATAAGCTTCTTTGATAATTTTAATTTCATAATTCCCTTTATCAAGATCACTCCATTTAAAAATACCTTGTTCGTTAGTTAATTGAGCGATATCATTTGAAAATCCATTAATGCTATGTATTGAAATTACTGCTTCATTAATAGCTAACCCTGTTACTTTATCAAATACTTTTCCGGTAATAGCATACATATTATAATTGTTTTAGTTTCTAAAGTATAGCCTTAGGTGATACAAAAAAAACAGCACTTATTACCTTAATAATAAATGCTGCTTTACCACAGACTCCCTCAATTAATTATTGATACTTATTCTTCCAATTTTTAAGATTCTTATACACAGCAGATGTAATTCTGGTTGCCGAATTACCAAATTTTGAACCATTGGTATGTATACCAACTACATAGCGTTTTCCATTTTTATATTTCCAAACAGGAGAGCCACTTTGTCCTCCAGCAGTATCAATATTATATACTAACGTGCGTGCCGTGACTAATTTAATTTTTCTGCAATGCCACCATTGTGTACCGCTAGGTTTGTCGCCAGGATAGCCCGATAAATTTACTTTTAGTCCTAATAATTTAAAAAAGCTGTATTTAGCATAGCCAAAATAGCCTACTTTATTCCCCAATTTGCAGTTTTTTGGCAGAATGATAGCTCCGTAATCATTGATTCTTTTTTTCTTTTTGGTCCAACCTTTTACCGAATGGAAATGACTTGTCTTACATGATCCATAAGGCTTACTGGAACCATTACGTCCTGGGATCACTTCAATACTTTTAGCCCAGCCCCCATGTTTGTGCATATATACAACATGCCCTGCAGTAATTACTGTTCGTGGACCTATTAAAAAACCGGTACCAATCCAATTTGTACCATCTTTAGCTTTGATTTTTAATGAGCATATAGCGCGCCATGGATACTTTTTTGTTGCGTTAATTTTTTTGCGATCATCTTTACCTATCACTACCTCTTGCATCATTCTCTGACCACTTTCGGTTCGCATTAAGGTTTCTAAATCGGCACCATCATAACTGGCATAATAGGCACTTAAAGCATTTTCTTCTGCACTAGTTTCAGTAAAACTTTCTTCTTGGTCAACAATCGAATAATCATAGCCACTCACCTGCTCTAAAGTTTCTTGACTACTATTATTTTCATAAGCTTCATTTTCTTCTGCACTAGTTTCTCCTCCTTCAAATGGATCTTCAACATCTAAATCCTCTTCTAATGTGGTTTCTTCTGTGCTTGTCACTTCCTCATAATCTGATGCATTTAGGCGTTCTTCCAGATCCTCTTCTGCTTCGTCATGAGTTACTCTTTTAGTTGATACTGCTCCTTCAAATGATTCTTCTAATACATTTTCATCATACATAGTATCAGATTCATATACTCCATTATTTTTCATAATTCAAAATTTTATGTGAATACCCTATTAATTCTCTATCAATTATAATTTGATATTCCAAAATTAGACTCTAAGTATATTATTATAAGAAGGTTAAATACTAATTGTAAGAAGTTAAAATCCTGTTTTTATAAAGATGAAATTTTGTAAACTATAGGGAGAAAACACCTATTGAGAAGAAGTGTATATAAGTGACTTCAACTACTTTAACCTTATAATGGTTTAAGTAGTTAAAATGAATAGGAATTATTTTATATTCAAATTTATTATTGTTCGATTAAATTTTATTTATATATAACTTAAGTTCATGTTTGTTGATACAAAGTGATCCTGAACCTTTATCAGACACTACTAATCAAATTTTAATTATTTTTTTTAATGCCAATATTTGATTGTTGACATCACTAAAAGAAATCATATAAATATTAGGTGATAAATCATTTAAGTAAACAGTTTTGTCGTTATTAAAAGAAATAGTTTTTATAATTTTCCCTTGTAAATTATGGATATGTATTTTGGTAATAGATTTCAAACGTGTGTAAATAGTTAACTCATTTTTTATAGGGTTATTAATAAATAAAAGCTTTTCAAGTTCATTATTTGCTGTATTTAAAGTAGTATCTATGAGTTCTATATCCTGAAAAGAATCAAAAAAACTACAGTTATTTATACTATAAGTAATTCTGTAACTTCCAGTATCGGAGTTTTCTAAATCAATCTCACCAGTTGAAATATTTATAGCTAAACCCGCTGAACTAGAAAATTCTCCCCCGCTGATACCTTCAATATTGGGTATAGGATTGGCATCTGAAATAGTGTATTCATTAGCATTATAATTAAAACTAGTAAAATCATTATAATGTGTATTCATATAATCTAAAGTTACGCTAGCAAAGTCTTTTGCAAAAGGAACCAAGGTTTGAGGTCTATTATCAAAAAAACGACCATCATAAGTTCCTAAATCCCTTACTCTTCGGTTCACCTCTATCATAATACCATCAATAGTTCCAGCCCCACCTGTTGTACCTCCATTGCCGTCATCAACCGTTATATTGGCAGATCCGTGTCTTAAATTATTATAAAAATCACCATCAAAATAAGCATTATTAAAAGGTCTAGTATCATTACAACTCGAACTTGTTTCGAAAACATAATTACTAGGTAAGGCTCTATAACCTACATTTGAACCGCAATTTGCATTCACGTTATTATTATAAAAACTTGCTGTAATATTTTTTAGCTTGGCTCCAAAACTATTATTTCCTCTAATTAAATCTTCATGAGATATATTGGTCAAATTAGTAGCTACTAAATTTTTTATAGATGAATTATTTATAATTGAACTACTGTTTAAATTCGAATTATTGAGTTCGCTACTTGAAATGTTGTAACCTAGCTCTACCCTAGGTATAGAATGACTTTGTCCATGTAAGTCAATATATAAACCCTTACCCCAATTTGTTTCAACATCAGTACTGGCTGTATCAATAAAATCATGAAAAGCATCCCAATAAAATTTAGCATCTGTATCATTACAGGTCGCTTCAACCGAAGCGCGATTAGGATCTAATTTTGATCGGTGTAAACGATTTATAATAATATGAGCATAACAACCTGTTTGTGTAAAAATCTCTTTTTGAATTTCACGTATTAAAATTTCGGTATTATCATCTCTTTCATTTATGCCACAAGTTCTGTCTGGTAAATCGGCATCATTATCCGAATAAAAAATTTCTCCTATAGTTTCCCCAGATAATAAAACACCACCGTGCGGAGCCGATATTATTATTGGTAAATTACCAGGGATATATTCTATATAATTATTTCCACTAGTATCATAAACGGGAACACCAGGAGTCATGGATTTTAAACTAAATGAAATAAAGAATAACACCAAACAAATATATCGACGGAGATCATATATAAAATAAAAATGAAGCATAACTATAGTGCGTTAGTTTTAATTAGTTTGAACTCAAATTCTATAAGAAAGTCTATTTCTTATCAAAACCTCTACAAAACCAAATGCTTCTCTATACTTTTTTATTTACCTATAGAGTGCTATGTTAACATTAAGAAAGTACATGTTAAAGCATTTCAATACTCTCTTAATGCAGTTCTGTTATAGAATTTTGGTTAAAGATAATTGTTTCACCGTTTTAAAGTGCTTTATTTTATGTTAATATATTGAATTTCAGATATTTATAATTTCAATTAACCCATAAAAAAACCACTTAAAAACTAATTTAAGTGGTTTGTTATATGTGAAAAGTATTTTAAATTATCTTACAAATTGTATTTCAGTAGTATTTCCTTCTCTTACACTATCAAAGAATCCTTGTTTGTTCATCCAATCATCACTAAATACTTTACTCAAGTATCTTGATCCGTGATCTGGTAAAATGATTACTACATTACTATTAGCGTCAAACAAACCATGAGCGGCAAATTGTTTTACGCCTTGTATGGCTGCACCACTTGTGTAGCCTAAAAACATCCCTTCTTTAAGAGCTAATTCTCTAGCAGTATGCGCACTATCTTCGTCAGTTACTTTTTCAAAAGTATCAATAATGTCGAAATCGGTTGCAGTTGGGATTAAGTTTTTTCCTAAACCTTCTATTCGGTAGGGATAAATTTCCTTATCATCAAACTCTCGAGTTTCATGATATTTTTTTAATACAGATCCAAAAGCATCTACACCTAATATTTTTATATTAGGGTTTTGTTCTTTTAAATAACGTGCCGTTCCCGAAATTGTTCCTCCGGTACCACTACAAGCTACTAAATGTGTGATTTTTCCTTTTGTCTGATTCCATATTTCGGGTCCAGTAGATTTATAATGAGCGTCCATATTTAACTCATTAAAATATTGATTAATGTAAACAGATCCTTTAATTTCAGAATGTAATCTTCGGGCTACTTGGTAATAGGAACGAGGATCATCGGCACTTACGTTTGCAGGACAAACATATACCTTTGCTCCCATGTTTTTTAAGGTATCAATTTTATCTTTTGATGATTTTGAACTCACTGCCAAAACACATTCATAACCTTTAATAATACTTACCATAGCTAAACTGAAACCGGTGTTTCCACTGGTAGTTTCAATAATGGTATCCCCTGGTTTAAGAATTCCTTTTTTTTCAGCTTCTTCTATTATGTAAAGTGCAATTCTGTCTTTTGTAGAATGTCCCGGATTAAAAGCTTCTACTTTAGCATAAAAATTACCAGGTATTCCCTCTATGATCTTGTTTAATTTTACGAGAGGTGTATTCCCAATTAAATCAAGTACACTATTAAAAGCCTGTATATCGTCTTTCATAAAATTGTTTTGTTACCTAAAGATAGGATAAAATGTTTAATTATCCATTTCTTTGCAGGCGATGCAAATCTACGGATTTTTTAATTATTACTTTGTAATTCCTTCTAAATCGAATAAAAAAGCATATTCTTCAGCTAATTCTTTCAATGCTTCAAAACGACCAGAAGCGCCTCCATGCCCCGTTTCCATATTCGTATGTAAAAGTAATTTATTATCGTCCTGTTTTAATTCTCTCAATTTTGCTACCCATTTTGCTGGCTCCCAATATTGTACTTGCGAGTCGTGTAAACCTGTAGTTACTAACATGTTTGGATAGGCTTGTTTGGTTACATTATCATAGGGAGAATAAGCTTTCATATAATGATAATATTCAGCTTCATTTGGATTCCCCCATTCATCATATTCTCCTGTTGTTAAAGGGATAGTATCATCCAACATAGTGGTAACTACATCAACAAAAGGTACAGCGGCAATTACTCCTTTATACAATTCTGGTTTCATATTTATAACAGCTCCTATTAATAAACCACCTGCTGAACCGCCCATGGCATACAAGTGTTGTGCACTCGTATATCCTCGTTCTATTAAAAATTCGGAACAATTAATAAAATCGGTAAAGGTGTTTTTCTTTTTTAATAGCTTACCATTATCGTACCAAGATCGACCTAAGTATTCGCTTCCTCTTACATGGGCTATAGCATAAATAAAACCACGGTCTAATAAACTTAAGCGTGTTGTTGAAAAGTAAGGGTCAATAGTATGTCCATACGACCCGTAGCCATATTGTAATAAGGGGTGCGAACCATCCATTTTAATTCCCTTTCGATATATTAATGATATAGGGATTTTGGTCCCATCATTTGCTGTAGCCCATACACGTTCAGAATCATAATTAGTTTTATCAAATTGGCCACCTAATACTTCTTGTTCTTTAAGAATTTTAAATGCTTGCGTGCGCATGTTAAATTCAATAACAGATGTGGGTGTTGTTAAAGAGTTATAACCGTATCGAAACCATTCTGTATCAAATTCAATATTTATGCTTGAATAGGCAGTATAAGTTTCATTATCAAATGGTAAATAGTAATCTACTGAACCATCCCAACGCATAATACGAATGTGATTTAATCCATTGGTACGTTCACTAAGCACCAAATAGTCTTTAAATACATCAATATCTTCAAGCAAGGTTTCCTCTCTATGCGGTATAATTGTTTCCCAATATTTCTTTTCGGTAGCCCCTTCCCTAGCCTTCATTAGCTTAAAGTTGGTGGAATTATCGGCATTCGTTAAAATATAAAAATGCCCATCATAATGTGCCATTCCATATTCTAATCCACGAATTCGTTCTTGAAAAATGATAAAATCCTCAAAAGGTGTATTCGCATCTACATAACGATATTCTGAAGTTAACGTCGCACTCGATCCTATATATATATATCGTTTAGATTTAGTTTTATAAACAAATACATCAAAAGTATCATCTTTTTCTTCATAAACATCTACATCTTTAGTCACAGATGTTCCTAATGAGTGTCTACAAATTTTATAAGATCGTAAAGTTTCAGGATCTTTTAACGTGTAAAATAAGGTCTTATTATCATTTGCCCAAGTAACACTACCGGTAGTATTCTCAATAGTTTCCTCAAAATAGGCTCCCGTTATTAAATTTTTGATTTTAATAATATATTGCCTTCTGCTCACAGTATCAACTCCAAAAGCCATCATAGTATTGTCCGGACTTATCGATAAGCCTCTTGCTTTATAATACTCATGTGGTTCAGCTTCAACGTTACAATCTAATAAAACTTCTTCAGGAGCATCTAAAGTTTCCTTTTTACGTGTATAAATGGGATAACCTTTCCCTTTTTCATACCTAGTAATGTACCAATAACCATTATGTTTATAGGGAACAGAGCTTTCATCTTCTTTTATTCGAGCTTTCATTTCTTCAAATAAAGACTTCTGAAAATCTTCGGTATGACGCATATTTTCTTTAAAATAAGCGTTTTCCGTCTCCAAATAATCTATTACCTCTTTGTCCTCACGTTGGTTTAACCAAAAGTAGGAGTCAATTCGGGGATCATTATGTACGTTAAGTTCCTTGTTTACAATTTTTGCCTTAGGTAGGCTTACTGTAGTTTTCAATAGAAAGTGTGTCTTTTTTAATAACCCACAATTTATTCAAACTCTAAAAAACTGACTACAAAAAACGAATTTATATTTCAACATTTTTTTACTTTTGATGGTTGATAAGTTTCTGTGATCAATTTGTTAGCTTTTACATTTAAAAGTTTATGCTTGATATATTTAATGGTATTTATCACTAATAAATGAACTATTATTAAAAAAAGCCCCTAAAAGCTTTCTATTTTACGAATTAAAAAAGAAGATTATGTTTGGAGATATGATGGGTATGATGAATAAGTTAAAAGAATCGCAAGAAAAAGTAGCCCAAACTAAAGAGCGATTACACACTGTTTTAATTGATGAGCAAAGTTCTGATGGTTTGTTAAAAGTAACATTAACAGCTAATAGAACCATAAAAAGAATTGAAGTAGCTGATGAATTAATGGAAGACAAAGAGCAATTAGAAGATTATTTAATTTTAACGCTAAATAAAGCCATAGCTAAAGCCACTAGTATTAATGAAGCGGAATTGGCCGCAGCCGCGAAAGATGGCCTTCCAAATATTCCGGGAATGGATAAATTTATGTAGTGTTTTGAGGTTAAAGGCTAAGGGTTGAGGAACTAAATATACTTCTACATTTAACCTTTAGTCTTCAACCTAAATTCAGTATATTTAAACAATACATAAAAAAGTAAACAATGAATAAAATTATACGAGCCCTTATTGCAGCTTATGGGTCTAAAAAGCTGGGAGGCGGTTGTTTTTCCACGGTAATTATTTTTATTATTATTTATTGGTTATTAGGTAAGTTAGGTTAATTCAGATATAAATTCCAGCAACAACCAATCATATAGAAAACCTTTTTAAAGGCTATTGTCATATGCCTTTGTTATGGACTGATCAATTGAACAGCCTTATTCAATTTAGATCAACAACATTTGATCAATTTCCACAAAAATTAACTACCATACCTAAAAACAAACGTTTAGGTAAACTAGCCGAATGTCTTTTTGCTGATTGGGTAAGTTGTACACCCAATTTAAAAATATGTCTTGAAAATCACCAAATAATAGAAGACAAACGTACTATTGGTGAACTAGATGTAATTATAAAAAATAGCGTATCGGGGGACTATTTCCATATTGAATTAGTAACAAAGTTTTATGTATACCAACCCGAATTTGATGTGGATACTATTGATGCTTGGATTGGCCCGAATAGGAATGATTCGTTAAAAAATAAAATAGAAAAATTACAACAAAAACAACTCCCCCTATTACATCATCCTATTACAGTTGATTATCTAAATACTTTAGGGCTTTCGCCAGAAGAAATAAAGCAACGTGTTTGTTTTAAAGCTTGGCTATTTGTTCCGTTAGATTTTGATAAAACATTGAAGCTGTTTAATAATGAATGTATTGCAGGACACTATTTAACTTTTAATAAATTTCTGAGTTTACATACATCTAAAACCACTTACTTTTGTCCTCAAAAACAAGATTGGCTTCGTTTTCCTGAAACACAAAAAGAATGGTTTTTATTAGATGAAACTATTCCTCAAATTCAAGAATTTATGAAAGCTCAGCAAGCAATTATGGTATGGACTCAATATGAAGGACAATATAAACGTTACATTATTGTTCCTTATCAACAATTTTAGGAATATTTAATTTTATGAATAAAAGAACGCTTAAAAAGCGCTTATATAAGTTTTTATTTAAACTTTTTGTGGTGGGTGCGGTTGCTTTATTGCTTCTTTTTGGAAGTATTTACTTAGGTTTTTGGGGAGTAATACCTTCTCAAAAGCAATTAACCGAAATACAACAAAGTAAAGCTACCGAAGTCATAAGTAGTGACCATAAATTATTAGGTAAATTTTACACTACCGATAGACAACCGATCACCTTTAAACAAATTCCAAAACATGTTATTAATGCCTTAGTTGCCACCGAAGATGTACGTTTTTTTGAGCATCAGGGGGTGGATAATTTGAGTTTATTTCGCGTATTAATAAAATCAATTCTGTTACAAAATAAATCTGCTGGTGGTGGTAGTACCTTATCACAGCAATTAGCAAAAAACATGTTTCCGCGTAAAAATTTTGGGAAATTTGGTATTGTAATTCATAAGATAAGAGAAATCATTATTTCAAATAGATTAGAAAAAGTATATTCCAAAGAGGAATTACTTACACATTACCTAAACACAGTCCCTTTTAGTGATAATACGTTCGGTATTGAAAGTGCTGCTAAAAAGTTTTTTAACAAGTCAACACATCAGTTAAGTATTGATGAAGGTGCTGTTCTGATCGGGATGCTAAAAACGAATTATTATTATAACCCAAGGCTGTTCCCCAAAAAAAGTAAGAAAAGAAGGAATGTAGTACTTAATCAAATGAAAAAGTACGAATACCTAGATGAAACTACATGTAAAAAATTACAGCTGCTCCCTTTGGAACTAGATTATCAAACTTTTAGTCATAATACAGGTTTAGCGCCCTATTTTAGAGAACAAGTTAAAAGAGAACTGAAGCAATGGGTAAAAAAATACAATACGGAACATAAAACACAATTCAATTTATATAATAGTGGTCTAAAAATACATACCACAATTGATGCTGGTATGCAAGCATTGGCCGAAGAGGCCATGCAATCACATTTAGCAAAATTACAAGCTGATTTTGAACGATCCCACGGAAAAAATGCGCCATGGATAAAGAAAAATAATCTCATAAGTAGAGAATTAATTAAACTTGATGCTTACAAAAAATTAAAGGAAAAAGGGCTATCTGCAAAACAGATTATAAAAAAAATGAGTGAACCTCATGACATTGAATGGTTTACTTGGAAGGGTAAAAAAGTAGTCACTGCCTCTACCCTAGATAGCATTAGACACTATTATAAATTTTTAAATACTGGATTTGTTTCATTGGAACCTACTACAGGTGCAATCAAAACATGGATTGGAGGTATTAATTTTGAACATTTTAAATATGATCATGTCAGTCAAAGTAAACGCCAAGTAGGTTCTACATTTAAACCCATTGTTTATGCCGCTGCACTTGAACAAGGCTATTCGCCTTGTAGTTATATTTCAAATGCACCTATTACTTATGAAGATTTAGATAACTGGACACCTAAAAATGCTTCTTCTGCAACCGATAGTTCTAAAGAATATGCTATTTGGTCTGCACTGAGTAATTCCTTAAACGTAATTAGTGTAAAATTATTAAATTATGTTGGGATTGATACTGCTATTGATTTAGCTTATAAAATGGGTATTGAATCAGAACTTCCAAAAGTACCTTCATTAGCCTTAGGTACTGCGGAATTGAATGTTTTAGAACTAGCAAAAGCCTATACTACGTTGTCTAATAAAGGTAGTGCCACTACTCCTTATTATATATCTAAAATAGAAGATGCTTCAGGAAACATATTAGAAACATTTGAACCGGCAACAAAATCCGAAAAGGCTTTTACAGAAAATACACGGCAACAACTTGTTGCTATGATGCAACGAGTTACAGATAGTGGTACGGCAAAACGATTACGTAGCACTTATAAACTTAAGAATGATATTGCAGCAAAAACAGGAACAACCCAAGATAATAAAGATGGTTGGTTTGTTGGAGTTACTCCTAAGTTAGTTTCTGTTTGTTGGGTTGGAGCTGATCACCATAGCGTAGGCTTTACCAATACGCGAATTGGTCAAGGAGCCAATTCGGCATTACCCATTTTTGCTAAGTGGTTTCAAATGTTAAATAAAGAGGCTAAATACAAAAAATATACAAATTCGCGATTCCGTATAGCACCTAAAAATAAGGCTGCATTAAACTGTGTGGCATATAAAGACCCTAACTTTTTAAAAAAGCTATTTACAAAAAAAGATAAACTAAAACGTAAACGCTTTGATAGGCAACAAAAAAAGAAAGGTTTTTTAAACCGTCTTTTTGGTAAAAAGAGATAGTTTTATGCTATCTAGCTCCCGGAAAAGCTAGCATTTCCCCCAAACCTAAAGTAAAAACTAAATTTCCATAAAGGGCATGCTCTAAACTAACCCAAGTAATACTTTGTTCTCTTTCATAGGTATATGCAAAAAAACAACCTCCTATAAAGGTTATAATTAATACCGGGATACTTTTTAAAAACAAATGGCAAAGCGCAAAACAACTTACATTTAGCAGAAAAAATAGTTTCTTATTCGCTATTAAATGATGATATCTTTCATAAAAAAATTTCCTGTAGATAACCTCTTGCGGAAAGACAGACAAAAAGGTATAGACAAATAAAATGACTATCCAAAGATCTGGCTTTTGTTTAACCACTTGAAACAGTAGACTTTTATCATAAAGTTTTATTAAAATTATTCCAGAAACAAATAATAACAAACTAACTAGAAGTACCCGTAATTTAAAGTTTTTAGAAGGTTGATTAGGTTTTTTAAAACGGAATTTATAAGTGCTAAACACAAGAAAACCAACATATAGTAAAGCAATTCCTACGGCACTTAATTTAATCCATTTAACCATGGGTAGCGCTAATAATATGGGTAAAATAAAAAAGAGAAGTAGTAATTCAAAAAATCTAGAGGATTTGGTTGATATCATTATTTTCAACTAAAATGTTACATTTACGTTATACGGTTATTAAACCAATACTTAGTTCGGTTTATATACCTTCTAATTTCAACATTTATATTGATATATGCCAATAAATACTTCGATTAGACCAAATTTACCTTTGTGGAAGGCTTTGCTTCCTATGATTTTACTTATTGTCCTTCTTTTTTTTAATGTAGTGTATGTTTTTGGTGACGACGCATTAAGTGGTAGCAACCAGTTTATATTACTTTTTACCGCGGCTGTAGCGGCACTTATTGGGATTTCTGAAAAAGTTTCTTACGCTACTATTATTGATAACATAAAAAAACAAATCAGTATCACTTCTGAAGCATTGTTGATTTTACTTATGGTTGGTGCACTTACTGGTACTTGGCTATCTAGCGGAGTTATCCCGGCTATGGTATATTATGGATTGGGATTACTTAATACTAAAATATTTTTAGTTGCTTGTGTACTTATTTCAATTATTGTTTCGCTGGCAACAGGAAGCTCGTGGACAACAAGTGCGACTATTGGTGTAGCGCTCATTGGGATTTCAAAAACATTAGGCATTCCAGTGGGAATGACCGCTGGAGCCATTTTATCTGGAGCTTACTTTGGTGATAAATTATCTCCATTATCGGATACGACTAATTTAGCAGCTTCTATAGCTGGTACAGATTTGTATACGCATATTAAATATATGCTATGGACCACTATTCCGTCCATTCTTATAAGCTTAGTGTTCTTTATTATTTTAGGTTTTACATTGGATACGCCCGAAAATATTACTTCGAATACTTTTGAAACGGATATAAAAAGTGCCTTCAATATATCTGGATGGTTGCTTTTAGTTCCTTTAGCTGTTTTTATTTTAATTGTAAAAAAAGTACCTGCTGTAGTTAGTTTATTGATAGGTTCGATTATAGGAGGAATAGCAACTTGTATAGCGCAACCTAAAGTAATACTTCAAGTGACTGAAGCCACTTCTTTTAATGTAATTTCTGCATATAAAGGAGTGTTAATGGCACTAACAAATGACATAAGTATACCAACGACTAATCCATTACTACAAGACCTTTTTAGTGCTGGTGGTATGCAAGGCATGTTAGGGACTATTTGGTTAATTATTTGTGCCATGGTTTTAGGAGGAACTTTGCAAGCCATTGGTGCTTTAAGTACATTAAGTACAGCTATTTTAAAAATAGCTAAAGGCACCGCTGGTTTAATAGCGAGTACCACTGGAATTACTATTTTAACAAACGTGACTGCTAGCGACCAATACCTTTCCATTGTGGTGCCGGGAAAAATGTTTAAAAATGCTTATCAAGATCAAAAATTAGCTCCAGAAAATTTGAGTAGAACTTTAGAAGATTCGGGTACAGTAACCTCTGCTTTAATTCCATGGAATACCTGCGGTGCATTTCACGCCAAAACATTAGGAGTTGATGTAGTTGATTATGCCATTTTTGCCATTTTTAATTGGATTAGTCCATTTATGACGCTAATTTTTGCCGTTTTTAAGATCAAAATTAGAGCGTTAATACAAAAGAATAGCTAATTACTTTTTCTAAAAATTTATCCAATAGCGATCTAGAGCTTGTTTTGGCCCGAATAATGGAAAATCATCTCCATGAAATTCTGCTATATAGAGTAGGTAGTATTTGATTGCTTTTTTTTCATTGACATTTAATAAATTTACACGATCATTGAATAAATTTAAAATTTCATCATCAGCTCCCATTAATGCAGCCGATGAATCTTCATAAATGCCTAATTCATCAGATAAATCGTCTAAAAGTTCATTAAACTGATCTGCATCAGTTTGGTCTGGAGGAGTTAAATTACTTAATATACTTGTAGTTAGAATCCCTGTTTGGGAATACATGGCTATGGATTGAATTAAATATGCAGGGAGTAAATATGTAAAAGCTGCTGATGTTGTATAATTAAGCGCCTCTGGGTTGCTGTAAATTAATTCGTGTGGAAAATTAAGCCAAGAAGTTGTTTTAGCTGTAGTTATTATTTTTTTTGTATCAATTTCTGAAGAAAAAGAAAAAAAAACAGAGTCCTCTACAGGTAAACTCCTTTCTGCAAAAGCAGTAGCAATATCTTGAATCACTTTTTTTGAAGTTAATGTCATAATTTAAGGTATAGGGACAAGATTTCTTGGAGGAAAAAGTCTACTTCCTTCGGATACGATTAAATACAATATCAAAGCTGCTCCAGTAAGCCCTGTAATTTGTGACATGCGTTCCATAAAATCGGGACTTGTTTCTGGGATTGGAACAGGCACTCTAGGTGGTTCTCTTCGTTCACATTTAGCTCTATAAATAGCCATACATGTACCCTGAGCACGTCTAGCATCTCGTTCGGCAATACGGTGTCCTAAATCACCACCATCATAACAGCGAACGTTGATAATATTTCTGGCTAGAGCACACATTTGATTTCTTCGTATTTTTTGTTGAAGCCTACTACACGAATCCCCTGCAGTACATGCCCTACCCGATGGATGATCACACCAAGCTTTAACACTACGTTGATAGCCGTCATGTATACCACGTAAACAATTCCCTGGGGGCTCTAAATTACGCTGAATACTTGGTTTTACTATGCCCGTAGTATTATTTTTACTTATTGATGGATTTTGTTGTACAACATGAGTTAACTCATGTGCAATAAGTTTTTTTCCTTCTTTTGATGTCGGATTATATTTATTTTTATTAAAGAAAATATCGTTTTTATAAGTAAAGGCTTTGGCTCCAATTTGATTATTCATATCAATAGCTTTAGTATCTGTATGAATTTTTACCGTGTTAAAATTGGCATTAAAAGCCAATTGCATCTCTGCTTTAGTGGGCTCGGTTAAAGTATTACCACCTCCTTGTGCATTATTTATTTTGTTTTCAATGGTATTTGATCCAGTGGAAAGCACATCATTGTTCCTAATTGAAGAATCGCTTACAGAATTTTGAGCCTCTTTTTGAAGTTTGTCTTCATTTTCACAATGAGCACATTTTTTTTGTACTGTAGGTACTAATTTCGAATTATTATTTTTTTCAAAAAAGTGATCATACTGCTCAATATTGTGAATATTCTTATTAAAAAAGGGCATTTCCTTTTTTTGAATGCCATTAGTATTTGATAAGCCTTTATTAAAAAAAGGCGATAGATTCTGTGAATATGATTTGTTTTTTAATAAAACTGACTTCATAAGAGTAAAATTTACTGACTATCAAACAACTACTAAATTTAATCAATATAATTTTAATACACGATTTTGTATTTGTTTTTTATAAACAAACCATTTTAAGACAAGTACGGAAGTACAAAATACTGCACATAATTAATAGTCCTACATGATCAAATTACTTTAATTAAACTTTATCTTTGCAAAAAAATAAACATGGATATTATTGAAAGCCTTGAATGGCGTTACGCAACAAAAAAATTTGATGATTCAATTTCAATTGATGATAAAAAGATAAAGCGTATATGCAAGGCTTTTAACTTGACAGCCACTTCATATGGGTTACAACCCATAAAATTAGTTGTAGTTAAAAATAAGGAGCTTCAAAAAAAGATGAAGTTAGCTTCTTTTAATCAAGAGCAAGTATCCACAGCTTCACATGTATTGGTTTTGTGTATTGAAAATAATGTAGATACAGAATTTATACAAGCCCATTCAAAAAACACGAAGGAATTAAGACCCGATGGACATGATGAAATTGATGCTTACGGTAAAGTATTAATTAATCGTTTTGAATCTAAATCTAAAAATGAAACTAAACTTTGGGCAACTAAACAAGCCTATTTAGCCTTAGGAAATTTACTTACGGTTTGCGCAATAGAAAAGGTTGACTCCTGCCCTATGGAAGGCTTTATACCCAAAGAAATTGACGACATACTTGAGTTAGATAAAGATCATTTATCTGCAGTATTATTATTACCAATCGGTATCCGAGCTAAAAATGATATTTCTGCAAAAATAAATAAGGTCCGCAGACCGTTAAATGATATTGTAAAAACAATTTTTTAAAGATTTTTTTTATATTGGCAAGAAATTTGCAGAATACTATCTATTTAATATCAATATAAATGTTTATTTCATGAAGAAGCTTCTTTTTAGTCTTTTCATTTTAATTTCGGTAACTGGTTTTTCTCAAGATTTAGATTGGAAAACTGATTTGAACACTGCTAAAAATTTAGCAAAAGAACAAAACAAAAACATTCTTGTTTATTTTACAGGAAGTGATTGGTGTGCTCCATGTAAACAATTAAAAGAAGATTTTTTTAAATCGGAAAAATTTATTGAAAAAGCTGATAAACTTGTTTTATTAATGGTTGATTTGCCATTTAGACAAGATATTATTACTCCAGAACAACGTGAAAAAAATGAAAAGCTGATCAAAAAATATAACCCAGAGAAATCCTTTCCAACTATTATTGGCTTATCGAGTTCTGGAAAAGTATTAAATAGTATTTCGGCTTATAGCTCATTAAGAGATACTACGGGACATTTTCGTTTTTTAGAAAGTATTTTGAAATAGAAATAATAAATAATAACTATACAAAAAGCCCCTTATTTTTAGAAATAAAGTGGCTTTTGTGTTTGTAATATACGATACGATAAGTTAATCTATCAATTGATTAATGCGTAAACGTAGCTTGCGTTTGTAATCTTCCTCTAGCCAACTACGATAGTTTTTAGTACTATTACTTATACAATATGAATACATACGAATACGATATTCAATTTCTTCATCTAAAAGCTTAGCTAAAATACGTGCATCAAATACATCTTCACTATTCTCAACACAAATTTTTGCATGTTGTTCAATAGAGCGCTCTAAAACCATTTTTGATTTTTCGCCATTGTTAACCACACTATCGTATTCTTGTTTCACATCAAATGAAATATCCTCTGACTTGGCAAATTCGGCTCTCACCTCTGGAGGCATTACATATTTAAATTGACGTTCAATTTCATCGTCACTTACTAGATTCTCTAAATAATAATCTGGTAATCTAAAAATTTTCTGCCAATCAACATCAGCATTCCACAAGCCTAAACGCGCAGCATTATTTCCTAAATCAATAACATTAAATTCCTTTTTTCCTGGTAATGATCGAGACCCACGCCCAATCATTTGAAAATATAGTGTTAATGATTTTGTTGCTCTATTCAATATAATTACTTCAATAGTTGGCTCATCAAACCCAGTGGTTAAAATACCTACCGAACTTAAAATAGCATCTGGGGTTTCTTTAAACCAACGCAAAATTTCTTTACGTTCCTGTTTACTATGTGTATTATCTAAGTGTCGTACATCTAAACCAGCCATTCTAAAGGTTTCATATACTTGTACCGAAGTATTGATACCATTATTAAAAATTAAGGTCTTTTTTCCTTTGGCCTTTTGGTAGTAAGCATATAATAGCTTTTCCTGCATAAAGGCATTAGAATATAAATCTTCGGAAGATTTAACGGTATAATCTCCGTTAATACCTACTTTTAACGTACTTAATCCTACATCAAATGAATAGGTAACCGCATTTGCTAAAAAACCTTGTTCAATAAGATTAGAAATAGGCTGACCACAAATAAGCTCGCGGTAACTATCCTTCATTGGCATTTTAATATTTGAACTTAAAGGTGTTGCCGTAACACCTAAAATAAAGCAATGCTCAAAATGCCTAAATAACTTCCTAAATGAATTGTAATGTGCCTCATCAATAATAACCATTCCAAGATTCTTAAACTCTACTTTTTCTTCGTTTAAGCGATTGTTTAAGGTTTCAACCATGGCTACAAAGCACATATAGTCTTCCTCGTTTGGAATTTCTTTAACCTTACTGTTGATTACCTTACTGGTAACTCCAAATCCTTCTAACATTTTAGAAGTTTGGTTGCATAATTCAATACGGTGCGTAAGTATTAATACTTTTTTTTGTTCTTCTTTAATATACCTTCTAACAATTTCGGAAAAAACTACTGTTTTACCTCCTCCGGTTGGTAATTGATAACACAAGTTATAACCAACGGGTTTATTATTAATTCGGTCAAATATTTTATTAATATCATCCTTTTGATAAGGATATAATTCTTTAATACCAGATGTTTTTTGTATCGCTTGCAAGTAACCAAGTTTAAAAATTGGGAATACAAAAGTACTACTTTATTTTAGTTACCTGTGCTAAAAAAATCAAACATTTGGAATAATCTATCATAATTACGTCATTAAAAGTATTTTACTAATTCTGGTATATGATTTTAAATTATAATTAGTGAGATTATTAAATATCCGTTAATTTCAATAAAAAAATTATCAGAATTCGTAAATTTCAAACAATATAAAACACTTAAAATGGCAGCAACCGAATCACAGATGGTTTCGCTGGGAACAATAGCCCCAGATTTTAATTTACTGAACACAGTAACTAATTCATTAACAAGCTTAAATGAATTAAAATCAGATAAGGCTACTGTTATATTATTTATATGTAATCATTGTCCATTTGTTATCCATATTAATAAAGCATTATCCTTATTAGCAAATAAATATCAAACTAAAGGCGTTAACTTTATAGCTATTAGTAGTAATGATATTGAAAAGTATCCTGCAGATGCGCCAGAATTAATGACCACTTTTGCTTTAGAAAACAAGTATAGTTTTCCTTATTTATACGACGAAGATCAAAGTGTGGCTAAAGCTTATGGAGCAGAATGTACACCTGATATTTTTGTATATGATAAAGATCTTAAGCTGGCTTATCGTGGTCGTTTTGATGCCACAAGACCTAACATGGGTACTGCAACTGGCGAAGATTTAGCTAAGGCTTTGGATAGTATTATTTTAACCAACTCATATACCGAGCCTCAACTGCCTAGTATTGGTTGTGGCATTAAATGGAAATAAAAATAGCCCTTACGGGAGAAATTGTTTATGAAAAAAAGAATACTTATTGGATTAGTAGCTAGTCTGTGCTTTCAGGCTTATGCACAAAAAAAAGAAATTACTAGTGTTGAAATCTATCAAAAACTCCAAAAAGTAGCCTTTTTAGGAAAGGTGATGTATGTGGCAGCACATCCCGATGACGAGAATACAAACGTAATATCTCATTTTGCGAATCATGTACATGCCACAACGGCTTATTTATCACTAACTCGAGGCGATGGTGGACAAAATTTAATTGGCCCACAATTGCGAGAAGCTTTAGGGGTAATTCGAACACAAGAATTACTGGCTGCTCGTAGTATTGATGGTGGTGAACAATGGTTCACTCGTGCTAATGATTTTGGGTATTCAAAAAATCCGAAGGAAACCTTTACATTTTGGGACAAAGACAAATTATTACATGATGTAGTTTGGGCATTCCGTCAGTTTAAACCAGATATAATTATTAATCGTTTTGATCATCGTACACCGGGTACCACACATGGGCATCATACAACATCTGCAATGATTAGTGTTGAAGCTTTTGATGCAGTTTCAGATCCCTTAAAATTCCCTGAACAGTTAAAGCATACGACTGCTCACAAACCTAAAGCCGTTTATTTAAATAAATCATCATGGTTTTTTAAAAACAAAAAAGATTTTGAAAATTCGGTGACTAAAGATATTTCCATTGATGTAGGAAACTACTACCCTAGTTTAGGAAAATCAAATACCGAAATTGCAGCTTTAAGCCGAAGTCAACATAAATCACAAGGATTTGGAACCTTATCGAGTCGAGGAGAACGAAAAGAATATTTCGAACTGATAAAAGGGAAAAAATCGACTACTAATTTTTTTGATGGTATTGACACCAGCTGGAAACGTACCAAAGGGGGTGCTATTGTTGCCGAAATGTTAAGTGAATTATTAGCTGATTTTAATTTTACCACCCCTAGTGCCAATGTTACTGAATTACTTAAAATTCATAAAAAAATAACTCAGTTAGAGGATTCCTATTGGAAAAAAGAAAAATTACCTCTTTTAGAAAACATTATTACCGATTGCTTAGGTATTTATTTAAATGCCTATACTAACACAGCTAAAATATCACCTGTAGACTCATTAGAAATTAATATCGAAGCGGTAAATAGAAGTTCTTACCCCGTAACTTTAGAAAATGCCTATTTCAATACTAAACAATTGGGAATAGCACAAAAGTTAGCGAATAATAAAGTGGTTAAACATCAATCAACGGTGGATTTACCTAATAAAAAGTACACTACTCCTTATTATTTGACTAAAGAATATTCATTAGGAATGTATACGGTAGAGAATAATTTAAACATAGGATTACCACAAACTCCTTCCCCATTTAGTGTTACTTTTAACTTAAATGTAGACGGATATCTAATTTCACAAACCAAACAAATACGCTATAAATATAGAGACCGTGTTACTGGTGAAATACATGAACCACTTTTTGTGGTTCCCGAAATTAGTGTACGCCCCGAAAAAGAATTGGTTTTATTTCCTAAACAAAATGAAAAAGAAGTAAGTGTTTCTTTATTAGCTGCTACAAAGGATCAAAAGGGAACTTTGAGTATTGATGTTCCCGATAATTGGATTATACAACCCGAAAAAATTGATTTTAGTATCACAAAAGGAAATGAGCAATCCTTTTCTTTTAAGGTAATACCTCCATTAGATACAGCAAGTACCCTAGCAAAAATTACAGCTGTAACAACTAATGGAAATAGTTTTAGTAATTATGCAGAGCATATTGAATATACGCATATACCCAAACAACAAATTATTCATAAATCAGAAATACGATTAATTAATTTTTCTGTAACTACTGGAAGCAAAAAAATAGCCTATATTCAAGGTGCTGGTGATAGTGTGGATACAAATTTGAGTCAATTAGGTTTTGAAATAACTACAATTCATGCTACCGATTTTCATACCACTGATTTAAGTGGTTTTGATGTCATTATATTAGGAATACGTGCCCTAAACAAATTCCCGCAGCTAGTCACTAACAAAAACAAGTTTCATTCATTTGCAAAAGCTGGTGGAACCGTAATTGTTCAATACACCACAAAACCTTATCGAGGTAGCGTTGCTCCTACGAATAGCTTTTTTCCTTATGATTTTACGCTTTCGCGAAAGCGAGTTACTGATGAAACCGCTAAAGTCACTTTTTTAGCTCCAAAACACCCAGTATTAAATATGCCTAATAAAATTACAACTCAAGACTTCAATAATTGGGTACAAGAACGTGGGTTGTATTTCCCTGATCAATGGGGTAAGGAGTTTACCCCTATTTTAGGAATGCATGATGTTGATGAGGTACAAACAAAAGGAAGTTTATTAGTAAGTGATTATGGAAAAGGTCATTTTGTGTACACTGGAATTAGTTTTTTTAGAGAATTACCTAAAGGGGTTACAGGAGCCTATAAATTATTAGTTAACATAATTAACTTGTAAAATGAAGTCTAATTTTAAGTGGAAACAATGGTATACATGGGTATTGGTAGCCAATCTAATTTATATTGTTTTCTTTTATTGGTTATCAAAATAGTCAAAGTTTTATGAGCGGAATCGATTGGTCAATTCTTTTACTTACTTTAGGGTTTATAGTAGGTTATGGTGTATGGAAAACCAGAGCTGTTACCACAGCACATGAGTATATTAAAGGAGACGAAAAAACACCATGGTGGGCCATTGGGCTTTCTGTAATGGCAACACAGGCCAGTGCTATTACTTTTTTATCAACTCCTGGACAAGCCTACTTTTCTGGTATGGGCTTTGTCCAATTTTATTTTGGACTTCCTTTAGCTATAGTAATTATTTGTTTGGTTTTTATCCCGCTTTATAAAAAGCTAAAGGTATATACAGCTTATGAATATTTAGAATCTCGTTTTGATAGAAAAACTCGTGTACTCACTGCTGTTTTATTTTTAATTCAACGTGGATTAGCTACTGGCATCACTATTTACGCGCCTTCCATTGTACTTTCAGTGGTATTAGGTTGGCCTTTAATTTGGTTGAATATTTGTGTAGGAGTTTTGGTTATTATATATACTGTTAGTGGAGGAACAAAAGCGGTAACAGTAACCCAAAAACAACAAATGGCAGTAATTTTTGCGGGTATGTTTACTGCTTTTTTAATTATTTATTGGTCATTACCGGCCGATATAACCTTGACCAAAGCTTTCAGTTTGGCTAAGGCGAATGATAAAATTGATTTAATTAATACTTCATTCGATTTAAAAAACCGATATACCATTTGGACAGGCTTAATTGGAGGAACCTTTTTAATGCTTTCTTATTTTGGAACAGATCAAAGCCAAGTACAACGTTATTTATCAAGTAAATCGGTACAAGAAAGTCAATTAGGATTATTGTTTAATGCTTTATTGAAAGTGCCCATGCAATTTTTCATATTATTTGTAGGGGTTATGGTATTCATTTTTTATCAGTTTAATGAAGCGCCTCTTAGTTTTAATCCCGAGGTTGAAAAAGCGATGATGAACTCTTCTGAATCTTCGGCTTATACCACCTTAAAAAAAGAGAAAACAGCCTTAGAAAATTCAAAAAAAGCCATTTATACCGCTTATAATGAAACTAAAAATGAAATTAATTTAAAAAGTCAATTGCAGTTGGTTAATTCTAAATTAAAAGTGAATAGAGAAACATCAATTGCATTAATTAAGCAAGTAGCTCCTAACGTGGAGTCAAATGATAAAGATTATGTGTTTATCCATTTTATACTCCATCATTTACCTAAAGGGCTCATTGGTTTATTGTTAGCAGTTATACTTTCGGCTGCTATGTCATCAACAGCTTCGGAACTTAATGCTTTAGCGACTACTACGGTAGTCGACCTATACCAGCCCAATGTAAAAGAACCAAAAAAAGGGTCTGCTCTTATGAATTTGACCAAATTAACAACCTTAATTTGGGGAGCTATAGCCATATTAGTAGCTTGTATCGCTCCTCTTTTTGATAATTTAATTCAATTGGTAAATATTATAGGATCTATTTTTTATGGGAATATTTTAGGGATTTTTCTAATCGCCTTTTTCTTCAAAAGAATAACATCCAATGCGGTATTTATAGCAGCATTAATTACGCAAGTCATTATTGTTGGTGTTTATTTCGGGGATTATTTGCCCTTTTTGTGGCTAAATGCCTTAGGCTGCCTACTCGTAATTTTTTTAGCTTTTTTTATCAATCTTTTTAAATCAAACAAATTTGCAACAAGTTAAACAAACACGCTGGGGAATTATAGGATTAGGGAATATAGCAAACACATTTGCTAGTGATTTAGCTTTTGTGCCAAATGCAATTTTACATGCTGTTGCCAGTCGGGATTTAAATAAAGCTGAAGCTTTTAAAACAACATATGCTGCAAATAAAGCCTATAGTAGTTATGAAACTTTAGCTAAAGATCCAGATATTGATATCATATATATTGCTACACCACATGTATTTCATTTTGAAAATGCCAAATTATGCATTACTTATGGAAAAGCTGTTTTATGCGAAAAACCAATGGGTATGAATGCTAATCAAGTAACAGAATTATGTGATTTAGCTAAAAAAAATAAGGTGTTTTTAATGGAAGCAATGTGGACTGCTTTTTTACCTAATTTTAATCGCTTAATGGAATTGGTTGATTCTGAAAAATTAGGAAAAGTAATCTCATTTAAAGCTGATTTTGGTTTTAAAGCGGACTTTATACCCACAAGTCGTTTATTTGATAAAAATTTAGGTGGCGGTAGTATTCTGGATATTGGTATCTACCCTATTTTTGCCTGTTTAAGTTTACTTAAAAAACCAACAAGTATCACTACAAATGCAATTATTGGTCAAACAGGAGTTGATGAAAGCTGTATTATTAATTTTAATTACCCAAAATCACTTAAGGCTGAATTAAAATCTACACTTTTAGAAAATACGCCTACAGAGATTTATATTCAATTTGAACAAGGAGTAGCTATTTTAGGTCCAAATTTTTATGGTCCTTCTGACCTAAAAGTCATTGAAAGTGATGGCAATGAAATAATTTATCCAAAAAATACGCAAGGATCAGGTTATCAATTTGAGGCAACTCATGTTCAAGAGTTATTCCATAATAAAAACATTGAAAGTTCTGTAATGTCTCATGCCAAAAGCATAGAACTAGCCACTTATTTAGATATAGTACTTCAGGAAATTGGAGTTATTTACTAATAATAACTTTTAATTTTTGAAAAAGGGTTTTAAACTCAATTATACATTATCAATGTAACACCTAACTTATTTATCAATATCCGTATTCTTTTTAAGATATGTTTAGTTATGCATCTTTGTAACAAATTAAATAAAAAGTTATAGGAAACAGCATACACATTTTATAAGTAATTTTAAAATTGTATGTGTATTTTCTCTTTAGTTACATCATCACATTTTATATTTGATAAACAACTTATAACTAAGCTTCTGAGATTAAAAATAGCTCATAAATTAAGCATTTAAATCCTTTTTTTTAAATGAAAAAACAGGATTTAAATACGTTAAACCCAAAAAATAAGCATTTTAACGTTTTTTTCATGCTTTATACATAGTCTTTTAACTTTTAGCAAGAAACATTCACATTAATTTACAATTAGTTAAAAGAATTTATACCATTTGTAATTTGAAATGGTAGATGATATTAATACAAAAAAAAACGAATATGAATAAAACAATTACTTTCACACTTCTTTTTTTAATTAATAATTTATTGTTCTCACAAGATTGGAAGAACATTGATGTTCCCGTAAAATTAGATGAAGGATATAAATGGAAACTTCACCCTCAATCGGATGATTTTAATTATCAAGCATTGGGAAATTCCAAAAATCTTACGTTTAAAAATAGATGGGTCGATTCTTTTCACAACCCTTGGAAAGGTCCTGGTCTAACAGAATGGAATGAGAATTTTTCTGAAATATCTGATGGATATCTTAAAATTAAAGCTGGTCAAAAAAAAGGAAGTAAAAAAATTAATACCGGCTGTATAACATCAAAGGTTAGGATTAAGTATCCTGTATTTGTTGAGTCTAAAGTAAAAATTAGTAATTCATCCCTTTCATGTGCTGTTTGGATGTTAAGTCCCGATGACACCCAAGAAATAGATATTATTGAAGCATACGGTTCCGATAATCAAAATAATGAATGGTATTCAAAAAGAATTCATCTTAGTCATCATATGTTTAAACGTAGTCCATTTGAAGACTATCAACCTACAGATGATGATAGTTGGTATTTTTCAAATGGAACAACCTGGCATGAAAAATGGGTTCGTGTAGGAATTTATTGGAAAGACCCTTTTACATTAGAATACTATATTGATGGAGAAAAAGTTCGAGTAGTTGAAGGTATGGATGTAATTGATCCAAATAATTATTCTGAAACAAAAGGAATATATAAAGAAATGGATATCATAATTAATGCAGAAGATCAGACATGGAGGGCTAGTAACGGGTTAACTCCTTCTAAAAAAGAGTTAAAAGATATTGAGAAAAATACCTTTTTGGTTGATTGGATTAGAATATACAAACCAGTTATGACTGATGAGTTTTTAAGCTTACAAAAACAACAAGAATTAGAAAAAAATAAAGAAGTTAATGAAGAAAAGGCTATCGTTTCTAATGATATATCACCTAGTATTATTGAAAATAGGGAGTCTATTAGTGTAAATACCTTAACAGAAACTGAGCAAGTAGCCCAAACAAAAGCCATTAATAATAATACAATCCCTGAAATAGTTAAAAGAACTAGTATTGAAGTTGCTAAAATTGAAAATAATAGTAAAGTACCTACAGATTCCTTAAAAACACATAATAATTTAATTAAGGAAAATCTTATGAATCAAGAAGTTACTGTAAAAGAAAACTCGATAAATATAGATTATCAATCGTTCACAATGCATCAAACAAAAGATGAAAATGATATTCTCGAAATTACGAGTGATAAATATATCAATAAGGTACAACTTCTTACTCATAAATTAAATCTGTTTCAAGAATTTACTATAGATAATAAAACAACTAAATTGAATGTATCAAAACTTCCTAAAGGCTTTTATTACATAAATGTTTTATTTGATGATAAACTAGCTACTCAAGCTTATACAGCAAAAGACTAATTACTATTTTTTAATATAAAATTATGTTTTATCAAAAGGACTAATACCTATTTGCTTTTAAGTATTTTTGCAGCTCATTAATTTTGATAGGAACATGATCGATTTAAAATTAGAAACCGAAACCATTATTACACATCTTAAACGTGGAGGAATCATTTTATATCCTACAGATACTGTATGGGGGTTGGGCTGCGATGCTGTTAATAGTGAAGCCATAGATAAATTAAATAAAATAAAACGACGAGGAGCTGATAAATCACTACTTTGTTTGGTGAGTGATTTTAAAATGTTACAGCAGTATGTAGAGGATGTTCCAGAAGTTGCTTATGATATTTTAAAGTATGCTAAAAAACCAACTACGATTATTTATGACAATCCTATTAGGGTGGCCGAAAATATCATTTCATCTGATAATTCGTTAGGAATACGCGTGGTTAGAGATCCTTTTGTTGGGAAATTAATACGTAAATTTAAAAAACCATTGGTATCGACATCTGCTAATTTTAGCGGACAACCTGCTCCTAAATCCTTTGAAGATATTGACCCAGAATTAATCAAGTTGGTTGATTATGTGTGTAAATTACCTTTAAATAGTAAGCATAAAAAACCATCGGCTATTATAAAAATAGGTTCCAATGCTACGGTTAAAGTAATAAGACAATAGATCACTATTTAGCTTAAAATGAATATGATACAAGTATTAAATATTGTTAAAAAAATCACAAAATATATATTTTTTTTATAAATTAAAGTTTGTAATTTACTTTAATTAAATTTTGTGGTTATGATTATAGAAAACATTAGTTTATTTGACCTCAATGGTAAAATAATAAAGACAAAAGAACTATCTCCCAAAAGACATAGTATTGATATTTCAAAATTATCGTCTGGTAAGTACATTATAAAAATAATGAAAAAAGGAGGCACATTTGTGAAACAATTAATTAAAAAGTAGTGAATGCTAACACTCACTACTTTTTAATTATAAATAGTTCACTCCCTTTTATATTTCGCTACAGCAATATTCTTTAACTAGAATAACAAAAAGCTTAGCAATACTTATTCACCTATGCCAAGTTCTACTTTTTAAAGACGATTTGGTTGTGTACTAGTTCTCCAGAATTTTTATTCTTTATGGTAAGAATTAAAGGAGCGCTAGGATACTTTTCTAGGTTTAATTTTGTATTAAAATTATTACTTTTAACATCGTACACATTACTAAAAACAATTTTTCCTTGAATATTGAATATTTGAACAGTATAATAGCCAGAATTCACATTTTTCAAATTTAATGAAAGTTCCGATTCAAATAAAGTGGGATATACGTCCACTTGCGCTGTTGTTTCTCTGTAATTTTTATAGTTATCTGTAGCTGAAAGCGTATTTCCATCAGTAACTTTTTCTATTGCTTTTAGTATGTTAAGGTATCCGTAGCCTGTGCCATAATCAAATCCAGTATCAAACTCAGCAGTTATGGGATCATCCATATCTGTTGCTGTTTCTTTAAGAATATCTTTTACCTCGCTACTGGTTAACGTATTATCTGCTTGTAAAAGTAATGCCGTAGCAGCTGCTACATGCGGAGCCGAAGCAGAAGAACCATAAAATCTTTTAAATTCCGATCTTAAAATAATATCATCATCGAAAGTCCTAGGTCCATTTAATCCAAAAAAACTGTTTTGTCCACCATCTGGTCCTACTATAAATGGCACTTCTGGTACAATTGGTGCAATAAAATTACCTAAGTCGTCTAACATTTTGGGGGTTCCTCCTGCACTAGAAAAACCATTAATTTTTATCAAATCTAATTTTTCCAAGCCTGCTTCTTCTCTGTAATCATTAAAATTAGGATGATTAAAAAAAGAAGAAGCACCTACACTTATGCATCCTTCTGCATTGCGATGACCAGATGCAGTTCCTGCAAAAGTGTTTTTATTTGTTGTAAAAATAACATTATCAAAACGATCAATAAATTTTAACATCCTGGGTATTCTACCTTCTTTTAACTCTATAAGTAAATCTACATTTCTTGGTAGAATAGATGTATTGTTAATGCTAATTTGCTCAAAGTTTTCTAGAAATCTTATATTTGGTCTGTTACTAGAGGTAATTAATTCTCCCGTTTGTGTATCGAATGCATAAAAATCGATATCAGTTTTCGTAAACGGTAAGCGAATTTCAGATAAAGTAGGTTGTGTGTCTTCCCATTGAAAGTACAGAGTAACTGTTTTCAATGGAGGAACTTGAATACGTAATACAGTTTCTCCATTACCAAAATCATGTAGTTTACCATCATTAGGTCCTTTTTTACCAGAATCTTTATAAGGTGCCTGATAAGAAGACCTTCCTCTATTACCTACGGACGAAAAATATATGGCGCCTTTTGATACTACATCATTTATAGCAAGTCCTACAGGGCCATTCATAAAATAATTTGAAAAATTATATGAAAGATCATCTACAATAATATGACAACCTGCATCTGCAAGTGCCCTTACACCATCTGCCATTGAAAAAATATTTTCTACCCCCGAATAAAAATATAACTCGGCTCCAGGAGCAATATCATGAACAATCTCTAGCATCGCTCTTCCTTCATCGTCACCGTCAAATTCATCATCAAAAATGGGATCGTCTCTTAGTACTTGAACAGGTTTAGTATACCCATTGGGGTTTCCTATGCCTGGTAAGTCTCCATTGGCAACGCCTTCTGCTGCTCCACCTAATCTATTATAACTATCCGATATTACCCCAATTTTTATACCTGATCCATCAAAACCAAAATCTTTTCTTACAATATCACTAAAAATGAGTTCATCTCCTTCCGTTTTTACAACTCCACTATTTGTTTCTCCTCGTTCTAAAGGTATAATAGATTTTAATTGCGATAATCGGTTTACTTTTTCTAAGTCCGAACCTTTAATTTTACCACAAACTATATGATTTAAAACTATACAATCTTTTGCACCAATTTGAATAAGTGATTTTTTTAATTCCTTACAAGTAGTGTTTGGATTTGCTACAAAATGAATGTATTTATCGGAATTACCTTTATTTATAATCTCATTAAAAAGGGGATCTAACTTTGTGTTATTCCTATTAAAATTAATTTTTTGCTTCTGATTTTCAGTAAGCTGATAATCCTGTGCCAAGATATTTGTAAAAATAAAAATTAGACACAAGAAAGTTTTATGTTTAAGACTGAATGCTATCATTTTAATTAAATTTTGTGTAGCGTTAACTATTTATTATCATTACCACTCATGCGTACAATTACTATACTTTTTTAGATTATGCATATAAGGCTAATAACAATTAAATATTGAATACTATATTTTAATATTTATAGAGTAAATCACAAGCACTTATTTTTTAGAGCTTGCAACACTTTTTAATAGATGGTTACTTTATAGGATTTTGTTTGTGAAAAATCTACAAAATGTACAAGTACTATATATACTCCTGCACTTAAGGTTTCTGTAGAAAAGCTTCTATTAGTAGTAAGTTCTTCTTCATTATTTTTTGCAGCAATAAGTTGGCCTGAAATGTTATACAACATTATTTTGGATATATGATGCCCATTTATTTCAATTTTTTGATCCCTTTTGTTATAGATCGCAAAAGCAGTATCTTCAGTAGTAATGTTAGCGTCTAAAAGATATTTAGCAGAGGTACTATCAATACAATTATCATCTACTCCTCCATCTAAAAAGTTCCATCCAAATTCATTTTGTAATTTTTCTTTGGCTCCTATGGCATCTTCGCAATAAGTAACACCTTCGGCTTCAATGTAAATATCAAAAGGAATATTGTTGTTTGTTGCCCAGCCTACCAATGTTTTCGTATAATTTTCAGTAGATACTCCTGAACCTGATAAGAATAAGGCAAGACTCATACCTTCTTTTGGAAGTAACCAATTATCCAACGGTTGGTTAAAAGAAGTAGCATTATTAAACATTCCTTCTAGACCAAAATCTAGAAAATTTGAGTTAAATTTCCAAGAATTTAAAGGTTGGTTAAATGCAGCATTATCAGTAAACATATAAGATATATCAGTTACACTGTCTAATTTCCAATTATCTATGGGGTGATTAAATTCAGTAACTGCAAAAATGGAAGACATATTTTCAACATTACGTACATCCCATGAATTTAAAGGTTGGTTAAATGCACTTTCGGTAAACATTCCAAACATATTAATAACATTACTTACATCCCAACTATCTATAGGCTGATTAAATGCACTTCTACTAAACATATCAGACATATTAGTCACATTACTTACACTCCAGTTACCTATAGGCTGATTAAATGCGCTTCCACTAAACATATCAGACATATTTTCTACATTACTTACATCCCAGTTATCTATTGGCTGATTAAATGCACTTCCAGTAAACATTCCAGACATATCGTAAACTTCGGAAACATTCCAATTATTTAAGGGGTGATTAAAACTTGAATTGCTAAACATAAGGGACATCTCTTGCACATAACTGACATTCCAACTATTTAAAGGCTGATTAAAATTAGAATTTTCAAACATTGAAGATAATCTAAAAGCATTTTCTACATTCCAGTTATTGATGGGTTGATTGAAAAGAGAATTTTTAAACATAGACCCAAAATCTTTTACCTTGCTCACATCCCAATCATTTAGCGGTTGATTAAAACTAGAAGCAAAAAACATTTCATCCATATAAAGCGCTTTACTCATGTCCCACATGTCTAACGGTTGATTGAAACTAGGGGTATTTTTAAACATAGATTCAAAAGATCTAGCTCTTTTTAAATTCCAGTTATCTAAGGGTTGATTAAAGCTAGTTGCTCCTTCAAACATTCCTACAAAACTACTTACTCTACTCACATTCCAATTATTTAAGGGTTGGTTAAAGAGTTCTGCGAGGGCAAACATTTGTTCTACATGTATTAAGCTTTTTGTATTCCAACTATCAATATTTTGATTGAAACTTATTGCTTCTTTAAACATTTCTTTTGCACTTATTAGATTAGTAACATTCCAAGATGCCATAGATTGGTTAAAAGCGCTATTACCTTTAAACATGGCCGACATATTATTTACATTCATAACATTCCAAGTTTCAATAGGTTTATTAAAGTTAGTGCCTTCAAACAAGGATTTCATAGTTTTAACAGTATACGTATTCCAGTTACTAATGTTTTGATTAAAAACTATGTTATTTTTAAACATGGCTGTTAAATTAATAGCTCCCGACATATTCCACTTATTCAATGGTTGATTAAAATTAGAGGCTTCAAACATCCCAGAAAAATCTTTTACCTTACCCACATTCCATTCATTTATATTTTGATTGAAGGCTTTATTTTCCGAAAAAGTTGATTTCATTTCGGTAACATTGGAGACATTCCAACTACTTATATCCCCGTTGAAATTAGAATTACTAAATGTGTCTGACATTCTTGTTACCTTACTCACATTCCATGAATCTAAAGGTTGATTAAACATTTCAGTCCCTTTAAAAGTTGCAATTAAGTTTTCAACATTACTTACATCCCAATTGTTCAAAGGACTATTAAATAAGGAAGCATTTTCAAAAGCAGACCATAGCGAAGTTACATTACTTACATCCCAATGATTTATAGCTGCTTCTTTTAATGAAGAGCAATTATAAAAAGTTCTGAAAAGGCGTGCTCCTTTGCCTATATTAGGAGCATCAGTAGCATTGATACTTTCTAAATTTGTACAATTTGCAAACATGTTAGACAGGTCACTCCACAAATTGGTTCCCCATTGTTCCACAGAAATCAAACTATTGGTGTTCTGAAAATCTAACTTTGCAAAGCTCCCTGTAATTTGAACCACGTATTGCCCAGGATTTTCAAATGTATGGCTCGCAAAATCCCCCGTACTATTTGTTTGGGTACCATCGCCCCAATCAATATTAAAATCATAGTCTTCAATTTCTGTTGATGTATTTACAAATACAGACTCCGACGCAAAAGTAGTTTCAAATTTCATCACCATGGCATCGGTTGGATATTGAGAATACCCCATAAAACAACCCAATAAAAATATAAGGTAGTTCAGTTTAAATGTCTTTTTCATTAGTTTAATTAATTTAGTGTTTATTTATAAACGCTTAAGTTATTAATAACCCTACCCCTTTGGAGTTATTATATTTGCCTTGACATAAGCATTACCTAGAATCTTGAAATGCGAAATAATTAAACCAAAATCCTATTTTTTTTAAATAAACAGGCCATTCAACTGTACATAAAGGGGGAAAACACCCTAATTTAATATCCTTAATAATAGTACATTGCATTAACATAATACCAACTTTAAAATTAATATCATGAAACTTAAAAGTGTAATTAATGGAGGAATTTTACTAGGGATTTTTATTAATGCAGTAGCATGTAATTCATGTGAAAGTAAGTCTAGAAAACCTGAAAAAATAGAGGGGACAATAACATTAAAACAAGCCAATGAATTAGAAGAAAGGTACAAATCTACACGACATAGAATAATAAATAACGCCCTTGGTTTTGATTCTTTAGGTATTGAAGATTCAAGAGAAATATGGTTTTCTCTGGATAGAATTAAAAAATACATTACATATGTTGAAAAAGAAGCAGATAAAAAAGGATATGAAGAACTTGGATTGCGCTTTTATCTGGGGGTTTACCCAGATACAAAAGACAATAAAGGTTTTACTACGTTATTTGCTGTACCCACAACCACAAGTATAAAAAAAGATCCTAAAGCGGGGTACTTTATGCAACCTCCTGCACATGAAATAAGTGAAAACATGGACAATGTCGAAGCCTTAAACTTAGGAGGAGCCGGTCATCCTCCTAAAGAATTAGCTGCACAATAAATAGAATACGATAAGTATATGAAATATCCCCAATATTTTTTATTAAGCATACATGTGGTTGAATTAATAACAGTGATAGTTGCCATACTTTTTTGGAATAAATACAAATATTCAACAGAGCATAATTTTATTTATTTCTTTTTGATCGTATTTTTAGTAGATACATTGGGAACTGTGATCGCATACAACACAACATACAGTAACCTATTTATATACAATAGCTTATTTATTTTTTATTTTGTCTTTTTTATAAACTGGTACAGAAAAATTTTAGAAAGGAAAAAAGATTTGTTTTTTATAATCCTAGCTTTAGGATACTTCATTTTTCTTATGATTTCTTTTTACAAAGAGGGCTTTACAAATTCGTTACAAACTATAAATTTTTTTAGCGCATCAATTGCCATAATCATATGTTCTTTTTTTTATTATTTTCAATTATTAAACAGTGAAAAAGTACTCAGTTTAAAAACCAACTTGCCTTTTTGGATTACTATGGGAAACATTATTTATTTTGTAGGTATGCTTCCCTTAGTATTCCTACTTAAATACCTAAATATTACCGAATTGAGCTATTCTATTATTGTAACTCTTTTAAATTGGGTAACTTACACCTGTTATATATTAGGCTTTAAATGGATGAAAAGCAAATAACTGAATTATTTTTAATGCTTTCAATAGTTGCAATTATTATTGCAATTGTTTTGGTTACCCTATTTATTATATTTCAACAACGAAAAAATAAATTACTACTAAAACAAAAAGAAACTGAAAAACATTTTGAAAAAGAAATTACTTCTTCTAAAATTGAAATAAGAGAAGAAGCCTTTAGAAATATTAGCTGGGAATTACATGATAATATTGGTCAACTAATAACCTTGGCTAAACTACAAATACAAAATAATGATACTAAGGATTCCATTGATCAAACCCTGACCAAAGCACTCACGGAGCTTAGAATATTATCTAAATTAGCTAATCCCGAAGCCTTAAAAGCTATTTCATTTACGGATGCTTTACAACAAGAAATAGATCGCTTTAATCGATTGAATTACTTAAAATCATCATTGAAAATTGCAGGGAAAGTTATTGTTTTAGATCCTAAGGTTGAAACTGTATTATTTAGAATTTTACAAGAGTTTTTATCTAATACAATTAAACATGCTAAAGCAACAGAATTATGCTTAAATTTAAATTATACACAAGAGCAATTACAAATTTGTGTTTGTGATAATGGGATTGGGTTTAATAGCAATCAAACCGGTCAATTAGGGATTGGTTTAACAAATATTGCCAAACGAGCACAACTTATAGGTGCTATTGCAGAAATAACTTCTTCAATAAACGAAGGAACAAAATTGACTATAACTTATATTATACCTCATGGAAACTTTTAGTGTAGTAGTTGTTGATGATCATATTTTATTGGCTCAAGCTATAAGTAGTTTAGTGAATTCATTTCAACAATTTACAACCAAATATTTGTGCTGTAATGGGCAAGAATTATTGGATCGAATAGCTTCAGAAAAAATAATACCCGATATTATACTAATGGATGTGAATATGCCTATTTTGAACGGTATTGAAACCACTAAACAGCTTACCAAATTATATCCATCAATAAAAGTATTAGCCCTTTCGGTGGAAGATGAAGAAGAAACCATTATTAAAATGCTAAGGGCTGGTGCTAAAGGCTATTTACTAAAAGATGTACAAAAAACTATTTTAGAAAAAGGCTTACTGGAACTTATGAATAGTGGATTCTATTACACCAAAGATGTTTCTACTATATTAATGAACTCACTAAATGGCAATTCCAATAAAATACAATTAAAAGAACGTGAAATTACATTTTTAAAATTGGTATGTTCCGAAATGACTTATAAAGAAATTGCTGAGAAAATGTTTTTAAGCCCTAAAACAATTGACGGATATAGAGATGCCCTTTTTGAAAAATTACATACAAAAAACAGAATCGGTTTAGTCATTTATGCTATTAAACATAAAATTGTTGAAATTTTATAGTTATGCATGATATTCGATTTTAATACATCTATTAAAATAGTTTTAAACACAATAGTAGTATTCCCTTAACCTAATAATTATTTGAACTCGATTAAATTTTAATATTTTATCCCCATTAATTCAAACACATGACTCATTGTCCATGCAGGTCCTATCATTAAAAATTGAATATCCTTAAAAAAGGAAGGTTTTTTACCTTCATGTTTATGTCCAATAAATTGAACAATCCAGCCGATAACAAATATAAATAGCATTATACTCCACAGTGGAGCTAAATTCATTATTTCGATTTGATGTATTCCTAACAAAACTAAGGTAGAGAAAATGAACATTCCTATAAAAAGTGGAATTGAAAAAGTAAGGTAATAAAAAAGGCCTAAAAATATAATTAGTGATCCAATATGAATGTAGGGAGCTACAAAAACTGGAAAAAGACTTTTTATCTCATTCCCTACAGGTATACAAGCTAATAATCCAATTAAACTAAAAAAAATTGACGGTACACAAAAATAATGTATAATTTTATTCAACTTGGTTTGGTGACTTTCTCCATATTCTGTTAAAAGACTGTCTATTTTTCTCATTTTGATCAGTATTTTTTTTTCTTTTTAGGTTATTTTCTTTGATTTGGGCATACTCATCTAATCCTTTTTGTGTTAGAAAAGGAATGAGCACATTCCAATGCATTTCAACAAAATGGCATTTACTAGCCATATATTCGTCACAATTTATTACTTGACGTTGTGACTGCCAAAAAGTACCAATCATCCACAAAGAATGAATTAATTTATTATAACTAGATAATCTATTTTCTGGTAAAAATCTACCTGTTTCAACATAATAATTAATTAAACTTCTAGCTTCTTTAAACCGTTGAATACTAGACTCACTATGTAGCTTAGCTATCGTAGGATAGTTTCGTATTATATACACAAGTTCATTATAAAAAAAAGAATATTTATTTTGAAGCCCCTCATATTTAAGCATAACATTTTCAATATGATCTAATGTAATATATCCATTTTTAGGAATTGAAAAATGTAATGATTCGGCATACATATCTTCATAAATGCAGATCAATATTTCCTCTTTAGATTTGTAATGACTGTGTAAATTTTCAATACTAATTCCTATAGATTCAGCTAACTGTTGCATGGAAACCGATGATAATCCATACTTGTTATATAAGCAAATTACTTTGCTTTTGATTTCTTGTGTCATAGTTGGTTAACCAATTTATCTCACCTAAAATTAATATATGTTTATAAGAAACACAAGCAATACTATAAAAGACTGTTATAAAATTATTAAATAAAGTAACAATGTTAATTTACAACGTTTTCGTGATTAATTTACTTGACTGGTTGTATTTTAAAAATACTAATTGAATGTAAAGTAGATTAGAATTACTTAAAGATTAAAAAGTATCTTCGCGGCCATGTGGATGTATTTAGGACTTTCGGCCGCTTTATTTTTAGGATTACATAATTTATGTAAAAAACATGCTGTAAAGGATAATGAAATATTTCCCGTACTACTTGGAACTATTACAGCTGGTTTTTTGTTACTACTCCCCTTTGCTATTATTTCGTATTTTTTTCCAGAGTATGCTAAAGCAACTGGATTTTATATTGCTCACATATCATGGCAAACACATGGTTTTATTTTTATAAAATCAATAATAATGGCATGTTCATGGGTATTAGCTTATCAAGCCTTAAAATACTTACCTATAACTATAGTTACTCCTATTCGATCTGCGGGACCTTTTTTTACTTTTATCGGAGCTATCTTTATATATCATGAAAGCCCTAATTTATGGCAATGGATTGGTTTTTTCCTTATTATTTTATCGGTACTACTCTACTCTCGAATTGGAAAAAAAGAAGGAATTGTATTCAAAAAGAACAAATGGATTTTTGCTATTATAGGAGCCACTTTTTTAGGAGCTTCTAGTGGTTTATATGATAAATTTTTAATTCAAAATTTAAAGTTAACTCCCCAAACATTACAGTTTTGGTTTTGTTTTTATACCATTTTCATTTTAGTAGTTATTTTATCTTTTACTTGGTTTCCTTATAAAGAAAAAAGACAAAAATTTATATGGCGTTGGTCTATACCTGCGGTTGGAATTTTATTACAAACCGCGGACTATTTTTATTTTAAAGCATTACAAAATCCCGAAGCTTTAATCATGCTACTTTCTGCAATAAAAAGAAGTCAAATATTAATTTCGGTTGTTGTAGGTGGACTTATTTTCAAAGAAAAAAACAAACGTAAAAAACTAATTCCTTTATTTGGTATCATGTTGGGTGTTGGTTTAATCTTGTATTCTTAAAAATAATATTTACTAGATAGTCCACTATATTTCTTCTATTTTTTTGATATCATATATAAAATGAATTACCTTTCTCGTAGATCAACATTTATATTTTTTTCTAAAAAACTATTTATAGCTACCGGTTTTAACACTTTTTCTTTTTGAGGAGGATATTTTAATAATTGACCCGATGGACGTGTAGGACTTTTTTCAAAGCCACCACCACAATTAGGGCATACATTTTTTAAAACCTGATCCACACAATCTTTACAAAATGTACATTCATAACTACAAATCATAGCTTCATTACTAGTATTTGGGAGTAATTTATCACAGTTTTCACAAGTAGGTCTTATCGCTAACATTTTGAATAAAAATTATTAATTGAGTTATTTATGAATACGTTATATTAAATATACTAAACCTTATTGATGTTTATTATTAATAGAAATACTATTTGAAATTAATTTTTTTGAAAAGGCTTCTACCTCAATGATACCTTCTTTTTTGGTTGACTGTATAAATAATACTGCCTTACCATTGTGTGTGGTTATTTTATTAGATTTATGTGGTTGTATATTCATTTCCCAACCATTATCAATTCCTATATTTTTTGCAGGACCATCGATCTTAAAATCAATTTCAATATCCTTATCAGTAACTAAGTGACCGGCTCCATCTAAAAGTTGAAGCGTTATAACATTAACATCATAACCACTATTTTGCATTACTTTTTTATTTGAAGTCAATTCAATTTTTGATATATCACTAGTGGTATTTAATTCATAATTGGCAACTTCAACACCATTATTAAATCCTTTTACCGATAGTTTCCCTTCCCGAAAAGGAACTTGCCACTTAATAATATTATCCTCAGAAAAATCGGAACGTTTCTGTTTTCCTAGTGAATGATTATTTAAAAATAATTCAGCTTCGTCACAATTGGTATAGGTTTGAACAATAATTGATTCATTAGGTGAATAGTTCCATTTAGAATAGACTTTATACCATTCCCATAAACGTAAATTCCCCCATAAAGGTGGCTTTTTTAACTGCATATCAAACTCCCAACCCGTTTGATCCGAAAATGAAAATTCCGATGCTGTTTCAGGTGTAGTTACCAAGTAGACTTTAGGTGTGTCATTCCATATACACTCAAAAAAATGGCCCCTTGGATTTTTAAATCCAGCAAAATCAAATAAGGAAATATTTAAGCCTTTTCGTGGCCAAGGACCAGCCTCTCCCAAATAAGCAAAACCAGTCCAAATAAAAATTCCGGCAACAAAATCGCGCTCCACACAATTTTTCCATTCCGAATAAGCTCCCCAATTTTCAGAACCTACAATTTTCAAATCTGGATAGGCTTTATGTGCTACATCATATTCTACTGCTCGGTAATTAAATCCATATACATCCACTGCAGCACCATAACCACTTGCTAAACCAATAGAGGGATGTACACTACCACTAGTAACAGGCCTGGTCGTATCTATTTCTTTAACCCAATAATTCAATTTATTGGCATAAGTAACTAATGGATCCTTCTTAGCTTTTAAATTTTTAGCAAAAACTTTTTTTATAATTAATGAATCATAAATTGGTGTATGGCGAAAGTATTCTTGCTTAGCATTAACATCATTATACGTTTTGGTGTAATGCGGATAAGTCCATTCAATTTCATTGCCTATACTCCACATAATTACAGATGGATGATTAAAGTCTCTTTTAATTAAATCCTTCAAATCCTTTTCTGCCCACTTATCAAAATGAGTAGGGTATGCTTTTGTAGCTTCTGCTGTAGCAGCATTATCACCTAAATATACTTTACTTTTAGCTTTAGGAATATTCCATTCATCAAAAGCCTCATTAATAACTAAAATACCTAATTCGTCACACACCTCTAGTAATTCTTCTGCATGTGGATTATGTGATAAACGAACAGCATTAACTCCTATTTCTTTGAGTTTTTGTATACGATATTCCCAAATAGCTTTGGGAACTGCAGCTCCAAGTGCACCTGCATCATGATGCAAGTTCACTCCTTTTAATTTCATTTTTTTTCCATTCAATGAAAAGCCTGTATCGGCATCAAAATTAAAATAGCGAACTCCAAATCTTACTGTTACTTCATCTACTTTAGTTGAATTAGCATACAAGCTTACCTTTAAATTATACAAATACGGATTATTGATAGACCATAAATGAGGTTTTTGTATTTCTAATGTTGTTAAGAATTCATTTACAGCACCTTCTTTTTCGGTTATTAATTCATGGTCTGAAGCACTTAAAATCTGATACTTCAACCTTAAGTTCTCTTTTTTAGAAACAGTACTATTGTTTACTTGTGTATTTACAGTAATACGAGTCAACAGTGGCTCAACCTTGTTCGTTATTATTTGAACTCCCCACTGTTTAATGTGTAACGAATTAGTTTTTAATAATGTTACTTTTCTATACATTCCCGAACCTGTATACCAACGTGAATCTGCATAAGCAGCATGATCCACTTTTACAGCAATTACATTATTTTCATTATTATAATTTAAATAAGGGGTTAAATCATATGAAAAACCGATATAACCATTAGGTCGATATCCCAATAAAACTCCATTTATCCAAACACTTGAATTGTTATAAATACCATCAAATTTAATAACAATTCGTTTTGCTTTGTCTTTGTTTGTCAGTTTAAAACTTTTTCGATACCAACCTACCCCACCTATAACAAATCCCGTGCTACAAGCGGTGGCACCATCTTTTTTATATCCCGAATCTATACTCCAATCATGTGGTATATCTACTTTTTCCCATTTGGAATCATTATGAGCTATTAAATGAGCATTTTTTACAATTCCTAAATGGAATTTCCAATTGGCATTAAAATCAATAACCTCTCTTGTTTTTGGGGATGGCTTAGAACAGTTTATAAAAGTTAAAAGGAAACATAACTTTAACAAATAATAGAAAAAAATTTGAAAGAAATTCATCGACTTATTTTTTACCTAAGTGACTTATTTTATCAAAAAGGATAATTTAGTATAAAACTATAACAATACAGTTGATGTAAATTATACTAAATTTGCACTAAATTATATTTATTTGTCAATTCAATAGTTTTGGTATGAGTCAATCTGATCAAATTTCTGTTTCATTAGAAAAAATTACGAAACCACAACATTCTTCCTTTCATACGGGAATATATAAACAACCTTATTTTAGTGGAGCATGGCATTATCATCCAGAAATTGAGCTATTATCAATTACTGAAGGTTATGGAAAACGACTCGTTGGAGATCATGTAGATCAATTTGAACCTGATGATTTAGTGCTTTTAGGTGGTTTATTACCACATGCATGGATTCCTGATAAAAGCTTTTTAAAAGAAGGTTCTGGAAAATTTTGTGAATCCATATATGTACAATTTAATAAAGAAATTTTTGGTTCTTTTTTTGTTAGTGTTCCCGAATTAAAAGGAGTCCGTAAAGCACTTAGCTATTCGGAACGTGGGTTAAAAATTACGGGGAAACATAAGACTGAAATTAATTTTTTACTTAGAGAAATTCCTAAGCTGAATCCTTTTGATCAATTAATTCAATTATTAAAGATTTTGAATTTAATTAGCCTTTCTAATTATGAATTATTAGTTTCTGAAAATTATTTAAAGAAAAGCTTCTATTTTAAATCGAACAGAATGCTAAAAATTCATGAATTTTTGATGGAGAATTATAAAAAAGAAATCCATATTGAAACTTGTGCCGAAATAGCTAACATGACCGTTTCATCGTTTTGTAGATTCTTTAAAAATGAAACAAATACTACATTTTCAAATTATTTAAATAGTATTCGAATTGATGTTTCCAAAAAATTATTAGCAAATACCGATTATGCTATTAAAGAAATTGGTTTTGAATGTGGCTATAATTCTACGCCCTATTTTAATAAACAATTTAAAAAATTAGTGGGATACACTCCATTTCAATATCGAAAAAATCACATTCATTCAATTTAAAATCAATTAATTAAATATTAACACACCTGTAATCGATTTAAATTAAAGTCCTAAATACCAATCAATATTTTTGATGTCACATTTAAAAGAATGAAAATCAAAAGCTTAAATATAACAAGCTTTATTTGTTATTATTTTAATATGTATATGTTAATATTTAGTTCATTTTTCTAATTATAATTTGTGGCTATATTAAATTTATGTTACGCTGTTTATTAGGTGTGCATAGTAATTTGTATGACTAATTCTATTTAATATTTTTGTCTTCCAAGCCCTAATTTAAGATCATTATTTTAATGAAGACAACAATTTTATTTTCGTTTTTTTTAATTAGTACATTCACTTTCTCACAAAAATATATTGACATGACCAATCAATTATCCTATATAAAGGGAAATTTAATTATTGATGGAAACACGTTAAAAAGGGAGTACAATACTCGCGAAGAAATTATTATTACTGGAAAAAATATGAGGATCAGTAATAAATCTGGTTTTGTATTTAATAATGTGATTATTCTATTATCAGGCAGTATTGAAGTTGAAGAAGATAGTAAAATTTACCCCAAAATACTTGACAGCTATATTTTTTGTAAATATGCTGAAGGAATTGAATCCAAGAATATAATAAAGAGATCAAACTTTAATAATGTTAGTTTAGAAAAAGTTGATTATCTAAAAAAAATACAAGGTGATCCCCAAATATGGATTTATGATAGTTCAGGAAAATCTGTTTATAAAGGTTATAAAAGTAATATGACTAATATTAGCTTACCTATTTCGCGCTATGATGTAAAAGTAAAAGGAAGATCCTTTGATGAAAAAATTCTTTTTTATTAACCTGAGGCAAGCTCATAAATCTTTATTGGGTTTACTAAACAAATAGATGTTACTTATACTTATCAAAACGTCTTATAATAAGCCCTAGTGGACGATCATAGGTAAAGTAATTAGACATCCAGTCAATTATTGCTACTAATTTATTTCTAAAACCAACTAGCGAAAAAATATGTACAAACATCCATACATACCAAGCAAAAGCACCTTGAAACTTAAATTTTGGTAAGTCTACCACCGCTTTATTTCTTCCTATAGTTGCCATACATCCTTTGTCTTTATATTCAAAAGGAGTCATTTGTTTACCCTTTAACGTAGCTACTATATTTTTTGCCAATAATGCTCCTTGTTGTTGTGCTACTGGAGCAAGCATTGGTAAACCGTAAGGATTCTTTTCACTAATATGACAAGCCACATCACCTATAGCATAAATAGCATCATTTCCTATTACTTGATTGTACTCGTTTACTTTTATACGATCACCACGCACAATAGCATCGGCAGGCAGTCCATCAATTAAGGTTCCCTTTACTCCTGCTGCCCAAATAACAGTATCTGTTTTAAATTTTTCGCCGGTTTTTAAATCTAGTAAATCTCCATCATAACCTGTAACACGTGAATTCAATTTAACGTCAACTCCCATAGCCTCTAAAAATTCTAAACTTTTTGAAGAAGCCTCTTCGGACATGGACTTTAATAATCTTGAAGAAGATTGATATAGGTGTATTTTCATTTTAGACACATCTAAATCTGGAAAATCACGCGGTATTACATGTTTTTTCATTTCGGCCAAAGCTCCAGCAACTTCTATACCTGCAGGTCCACCTCCAACCACAGCAATACTAATAATTTCATCAACGGTTTCACCTTCCCATTTCACTAAGGCACGTTCTAAATTTTGAAAAATAAAACTCCTAATATCTAATGCTTCCGGTACACTTTTTAACGAGAGTAAGTGCTTTTTAGTTTCTTCGGTAAAATTGAAAAAATTCGTTTTACTACCTGTAGCAATAATTAAACGATCGTATTTTATAGTTCCTAGCGATGTTTCTAAGGCTTTTTGTTGCGCATCAATTTTAGTAACTTTTGCCATACGGAAACGAATATTTTTACACCCTCGTAAAATTCGACGAACAGGGTATGCAATACTATATGGCTCTAATCCACCTGTAGCTATTTGGTATAATAAAGGTTGAAAATTATGATAATTGTTTTCATCTAAAACTAATACATCGGTACCTTTATTTTTTAAAGCTTTTGCCATTGAAATTCCTGCAAAACCAGCACCAATAATTACAATTTGTTTATTCGCCATAATATAAAACAATCAATAACCACATTATACATGTGTGGGAAATTTATCCTGTAAAAGTAATAATTTAGGTATTATATATTTTTTACAAAAAGGTTTTTCTGGATTCTTTTTATAATAATGTTGAATTTCTGCCCTTGAAGCTTTAAACTTATTGAATTGTATAATTTTAGTGATTATTTTCCCTTCAAATTTAACTTGTAGGTTACTCATAATCGTATTTATTTGATGTTTCTGTTGATTTGTATAAAAATATACAGCAGACCGATAGGTGTCTCGGCGAGAATGATTTTTAGTACTTTGATGCGTATGCAAATGAATTTCTATCAAAGTAGCTAATGCTATAATTTGAGGATCAAATTCAATAATTATAGCTTCTGAGAAAGAAGTATAAGGATCGATAGAAGCAATATAGCCTTGATTAACTTGGGTAACACCTTTTAAAGATTCAAAAACAGCTTCGGTACACCAATGACATCCCCCACCTAAACCAATTGTTTCTAACATATTATTTTCTTAAAACCATCAATAAGCTTAAAATAAAATAATTTAGATTAATTCACCATAAAAGTGCTGAATTAGTTTCTGTATTCCAATACACACCACTTTTGAAATCACTATCAATAAAATCACAGATATTAGCTGCAGATTGTTCGGGTGTTAAATTACCGTTTATACTGTTATCTACTGCTATTGTAGTTTTTACCCATCCAGGATGTATAGATGCTATTCTAAGCGTATCTTTATACCTATTAGCTAGAATTTTAGTATACATATTTAATGCACTTTTGGACATTCGGTAAGCTACAGAATCTACTCGATTGCAATTAGATATAGCTCCCATTTCTGAAGAAATATTGATAATACAACCCTTAAAATTTATTATTTCTATTAAACTTTCTGTAAAGAAAACTGTTCCTGTAACATTTACTTGAAATGTTTTTTCAAACGAAATTTTTTCTGGATAATTCGTATCTAAATCGGGTCCAATTCCAGCATTATTGATTAACATATCTATATGCTTAAATTTTTTTAAAATCGTTACAAGTGCATTGTCAATACTAGATTGTTCTGACAGATCAAGTTTTAAAGAATAAAAATTTTTGTGCGCAATAATCTCGTTAAATTCTCCATTTCTGCTTGTTCCAATAACAACAAGGTCTTTTTTAAGCATTTTATTTGCTAAAGCAAGGCCTATCCCTTTACTTGCTCCTGTTATTAAAACTATTTTACTCATTTTAAATTAAGCATGCGTGTTTATCACGTCGATAATTGCATTTTTTGGTAAGGCACCCGATTTTCTCCAATGTGCTTTTCCTTCTTTAAATAAAATTAACGTAGGCACACTACGCACTTGGAAATTTTCGGCTAATGCTCTGTTTTTATCAATATCAATTTTAACGATTTTTATAGCATCCCCTAACTCATCTTTAACCTCTTTTAAAATGGGCATTAAGGTTTGACAAGGACCACACCATTCTCCAAAAAAATCAACCAACACAGGTGTTTTTGAATTTATAATATCTTTAAAATTACTTTTCATAGTTTACATTTATAATTAAACCCGAATTATGCATTAAAAAATCTATTACGTCTGCGATCTACTTCAAATACTATCGTAAACTGTGTTTTTTAATTTAACCATAACTGTGATATGCTGAAATTAAGAAAACACTAGTATTTATTGTATATCACAGCCTCATGACAAAGTTTCAATACATAATTCGAGTTAAATAGACGTCAAAATGTAAAATTATTTACAATTATTGACTATCCATAATAAAAAAACACGCTAACATACCCCATTAAAAAACCCATCAACAATTGTGATGGGTTTCGAAAAAACTTTAAGCGTATATGTTTAGATAACTTTTACGTTTATTGCATTTAATCCTTTACGACCTTCTGTTAATTCAAATTCAACTTCGTCGCCCTCACGAACTTCGTCAATTAAACCTGAAATGTGAACAAAATGATCTTTGTTTGAACCTTCTTCTGTAATAAATCCGAATCCTTTTGAATCGTTGAAGAATTTTACTGTTCCTTTACTCATTGTAATGTATTTTAATTATTATCTCTGGGTATTCAAAGATTGAGCCAAAATACAAAACTTTTGAATATGCTGTTACATTTTATTGAAAATTATCTAAAAAAACTGAAAATCAGTTTTAAAAATAACGATTTGTAATCTATTTCTGTCTTTTTTCTAACACACTGACAACATCTTCTAGCTTATATCCCTTAGCTTGAAGTAAAATTAAATAATGAAATAATAAATCAGCACTCTCATTTAAAAATAATGCTTCATCATTATCCTTAGCTTCAATAACTACTTCAACAGCCTCCTCACCTACTTTTTGAGCTACTTTATTGATCCCATTTGCTAATAATGAAGCTACATAACTCTTTTTAGTATCTGCTGTGGCTATTCTATCCGCAATAATGGCTTCTAAATTTGATAGAAATCCATAATTTGTCGTATTCTCTTCTGCCCAACAAGTATCTGTCCCTGTATGACACGTTGGTCCAGCTGGTGTGACCTCGACTAATAAAGTATCATTATCACAGTCATTTTTAATAGAGACTAAGTGTAAAAAATTTCCACTTTCCTCTCCTTTAGTCCATAATCTATTTTTAGTTCTACTAAAAAAAGTAACTTTATTTGTATCTACTGTTTTATCGTAGGCTTCTTTATTCATGTAGCCTAACATAAGTACTTTTCGTGTTTTTGAGTCTTGAATAATTACCGGAACTAAACCGTCATTATTTTTAGAAAAATCAATTTCCATGTATGTAGATCATATTATATTGAACAGACAAAGTTCGGTTTAATGTTACTAACCTACAAATATTACCAATTAAATTGTAATTTAATTAATATAAGAAACGCCTGAATAAGTGTTCAGGCGTTTTTTAATATTGAAATTATATCTTATTTATAGTCGATATGATAATGTTAATTGTAAATAGTGATTTACACCAGTAGCATCAAAAGTACTTGTACTATTTGTTTTTATAACATCGGTTAACCCATATGAAGCTCTTAAATCAACTCCTAAATTATCCGTAAAATAATAGCCTATACCACCAATACCTGAAAATTGAAAAATTTCATAATTCCCTGCTCTTTCCCATTCCCATATAAGAATCCCTGCCTGTGGACCAACAGAAATATGAAGATTATTAGTTATATGATAATTAAAAAGAATAGGAACTTGTAATACTCCATAATTTAATCGATCAAATGAACGCGGATTATTAGCTGCTACATTAACTGATTCTTTATTTAAAACTTGCGTTTTTTCCCCTTGTGATGAATATTGAATTTCGGGCTGTATACTAAATTTTTCAGATAAAAAATAAGTGGCAAAAAAACCTGCAGCAAAACCTATTCTAGCATCTTTATCTCCTCCAAATATACCCGAGCTATTATCATCAAAATCAATGTCACTATAATTTAATCCTAATCTAAAACCATATTTACTCTGCTGTGCTTGAATAGCAATTGATCCTAACAATAAGGAAATTAAAAGTAAAAGTATTTTTTTATTCATATCTAAAATCTTTTTAATTGTTTAAAATTTAAAACAAACTTAGGTTTTTAAAATAAAAACCATGTAAATAAACAAATTTTTAGCCCCGAAATCAGGTCTAATGTACGAAAAATCAGTTAATTACAAAATTATTTGCTGTCCTCATTATACAATGACTTTATAATTCCATCGGCTAATCCAATTTTAGGAACATAAATATGTTGGGCTTTACTCCATTTCATTGCAGATAAAAATATTTTAGCTGCTGGTACAATTACATCGGCTCTATCGTGGTTTAAATTTAGCTCCCAAACACGCTCATCATAAGTTAATGATTTTAATAATTGGTAATAAGAAACCAAATACATATAACTTAGTGGCTTACCCATACTTTTACCACTATTTTTAAAGATATTATTTATATTTCCCCCGGAACCTATCAAAGATATTTTTTCAAAATCTTTAGTGTGTATTTTTATCCATTTTTTCACCGTATCCCACTGCTCATCGGAAACTAAATTATTTAATAATCGTACTGTACCTAACTTGAAAGATTTAGACGCTTTTCTTTTCCCTTTATGATATACGGTAAATTCAGTACTTCCTCCTCCAACATCTACATATAGGTAGGAACTATCGGAACTAGTTAATTCTGTTAAGTCGGTCATGGCTATGATAGCTGCTTCATCTTTCCCATCAATAATTTCGATCTGAATATCCGATGCCTCCTTTATTTTTTTAACTACTTCTGCTCCATTTTCTGCATCACGCATTGCCGACGTAGCGCAAGCCCTAAATTTACTTACGTTATGCGTTTTCATAAGTAATTGATATGATTTCATGGCATCTATTAAACGCTCAACATTAGCTTCAGATACTTTATTTTCAACAAAAACATCTGCTCCTAAACGTATCGGCACACGCACTAAACTAGTTTTTTTAAATCGCGGATTAATTCCATCCATAGTGGTTACAGAACCAATCAATAGTCGTACTGCATTTGAACCAATATCTATGGCGCCATATTTTTTAATTTCTATCACTATACTTTAGTTTACTCTGTTTTTATAATATTCATATAAACTGATTTGAGATCTATTTTTAGGCAAATCATTTCTCACGTAAGTATTATTCTGTGTTTCATTTAAAACACGTGCCTTAACGTTATCCGTCCAACATATATTAAAAGTTTCAATCAACTCTTGTTTAATATCCTCATCATAAATAGGACAAGCTACTTCCACTCTTCGATCTATATTTCGAGTCATCCAATCGGCCGATGAAATATAAATTTTAGTATCACCTCCGTTGGCAAATATATATAAACGTGGATGTTCTAAAAATTTGTCAATAACACTAATGGCTTTTATATTTTCACTCATTCCTTTTATTCCAGGAATTAAACAACAGATTCCCCTAATTATTAAATCTATTTTAACTCCTGCATTACTGGCTTCATATAATTTATCAATCATATCATAATCACTCAGGCTATTCAATTTTAAACGAATAAAGGATGTTTTACCATCTAATGCATTCTTAATTTCTTTATCAATTAATTCGTATAATTTTTTACGGGTATAATGTGGAGAAACAATTAAATGCTTGTATCTACTTACTTTATAATTGATTTGAAAAAAATTAAATACTTTGTTTAAGTCTTTTAAAATGGCTGAATTACTCGTGAATAATGTGTAATCAGTATAAATTTTAGCTGTTGATTCATTAAAATTACCTGTGCTAATAAACCCATAACGTTTTGATTTTCCATCCTCCATACGCTCCACTAAACAGGTTTTACAATGCACTTTTAAACCAGGAACTCCAAAAATAAGGATTACTCCTTCTCGTTGTAAATTCTCGGCATATTTGATGTTATTTTCTTCATCAAAACGTGCTTGCAATTCAATTTGCACTACTACTTCCTTTCCATTTTTAGCAGCATTAATAAGTGAACTAGCTATGTGCGAAACATTTGAAAGCCTGTATATCGTTATTTTAATACTTGTTACTTTGGGGTCTAATGCAGCTTCTCTTAAAAATTTTATTAAATAGGAGAAACTTTGATAAGGGGCATATAATAAATAATCTTTTTCGGCAATGGCTTTAAAAAGACTAGAATTTAAATCTAAACCTTTTATCGAAAGCGGCTCAATAGGTTGATATGCCAAGTCTTTATGACCTAACACAGGGAATTTCATATAATCCCTACGATTATGATATCTTCCTCCTGGGATAATACTATCGGTATCTTCAATGTTCATTTTATCCATAAGGAATGTTAAGGTATCCGAATCAATAGTTTTATCGTATACAAATCGTACAGGATCACCATCTCTCCTTAATTGAACACTTTTAGATATTTTTTCAATAAAACTTTTTTTAAAGTCATTATCAATATCCAACTTCGCATCACGCGTAATTTTTATCATATGAGCAGATGCCGATGTATAATCAAAAATACTAAACAATTGATCCATACAATAGCGTATTAAATCATCTAAAAATATAATATATTCCTTACCATCCTTACCTACAGGCAGTACAACAAAACGTTCAATGGTTCTAGGGATTTCTATTAACGCATATAACTTATCTTTTTCTTCCGTTTTTGTTTCTGTACCTTCAAGTTCCATTTTTGAAGATACCGTTGCTAAGGTTAATTTTACGGCTAAATAAGCTGCGCTATCTTTTAAATGAGGAAAATCTTCTAAATCATCAAGCATAAAAGTCATTAATGCCGGACTCACTTTATTTAAAAAATAAGATCGTAAAAATACCCCTTGTTCAGCAGTGACTTCATGTTCTTTAATTACATATATATTATGATTTTGCAGCTCTTCTTGTATTTTGCGAATAATCAGTAAACTTTCAGATTGCTGTCCAATAACAATATTGGTAATTTCCTCCAATAATTGTCGCGCATCCATCCCCCGTAATGCTCGTTTACCCGATTTACCGGCGAGATCAATATGCTGTACAGTGGCATAACGCACTTTAAAAAATTCGTCCAAATTGTTAGAAAAAATTCCAATAAAGCGCAACCTTTCCAGTAATGGAACACTTTTATCCTTTGCCTCTTGTAATACACGGGCATTGAATTGCAACCAACTAATTTCTCTATTAATATATTGATAGTTATTTTTAACCATGACTTGTTACTGGAAAATAAAAAAGTTATTTAAAATCTTTCGGGAAGATATGAAATTCGGTTTTACCTTTAATTAATCCAGACCACCGATTACTTTCAAAAGTAATCGATACTGTTCCGCATGTTGGAATGTTTGCAAAAAATTGACTTCCTAAGCTATTTATTAAAATAGTAAATGCCGGATTGTGTCCAAAAATAAGTACGGTATCTAAATCATCGGGTAATTCTTTAATGAACTTACTTACTGATATTCCATTAAAGCTATATAGTTCATTTGAATAGATTACATTTTCCGTAGGAATTTGTAATGCCGATGTGATGATTTCAGCTGTTGTTTTTGCTCGTTTTGCCGTGCTTGAAAATACTTTTTGAACACTAATTTTCTTTTTTAGTAGCTCATTACTTATAATAATAGCATCATCAAATCCGCGTTCACTTAATGGTCTATCATGATCTTCAACTTGTTCTTCCCAAGATGATTTTGCGTGCCTAATAAAATATATTTTTTTCATAAAATTTACACTCGTAATTATGGGGCCAAACGTTTATGATTCCAGTTATTATTTGTTGTTTTATAAAGCATTCTATCATGTAATCTATTTGGCCTTCCTTGCCAAAACTCAATAGTTTGTGGAGCTACTACAAAACCTCCCCAATGAGGTGGTTTAGGTATTTCTTTTTCTTTATATTGATTTTCTAATTCCTTTAATCTTTGAGTGAGTATTTCTCTGGAATCGATCTCCGTACTTTGATCTGATGCCCATGCCCCTAATTGACTCCCCCTTGGTCTTGAATGGAAGTACGCTGTACTAATTTTTTCGGATTGTTTTGTAGCAATACCTTTTATAATCACCTGTCGTTCTAAATTAGGCCAAAAAAAAGAAAGACACACATTGGGATTATTTTGAATGGCTTTTCCTTTTTCGGAATTGTAATTGGTATAAAAAACAAAACCATTGGTATCAAAATGTTTTAGTAATACTACCCTACTCTTTGGGAAACCATCGGATCCTATTGAAGCAATTGTCATTGCATTGGCTTCGTCTACGCCATCAGTTTGATCTACTTCATTAAACCATTCCTTAAATAAATCTATAGGATTATCTGGTAAATTACCCTCGAGTAATGCTCCTTTTTCGTATGATTTTCGGTAGTCTGATAGATCAGAATTCATAGTTAGCTTTTCATGCAATTTAACATTTATATCAAGTTATTTTGTTAGCAATTTGTAAAAAATTACTTCCACTCAAAAACTTTTCCATCTTCGGCTAACATCGTGTTTTTAAAAATTGTTTGAGCTTCATCTTTAAACATAGAAATATTACCATACCTGGTACTGTAATGACCTAGTAGTAAATTAGTAACATTTGATTTTTTTGCCATTGTTGCAGCTTGTTTTGCCGTACTATGACCTGTAAATTCACATAAATGTTCGTGACTTTCCAAAAAAGTAGATTCATGATACAGTACCGTAGTGTCTTTAATTAATGGTATTTTTTCCTCATCGTATTTAGTATCACTACAAAAGGCATAACTTTTTCCAGGTACTGGATCAAAAGTTAACTCCGCATTTGGAATTACCTTACCCGAATCTAACCTAATGTCTTTTCCCTTTTTGATAGAATTATAATAAGCAACATCAATTCCATAATTTAATACTACACCCAAATTTAAATTTCGGTCTTTGGGCTTTTCCGTAAAAAGAAAACCATTACAATATATTCGATGTTGTAATGGAATGGTTTTAACACTAACCTTTTCATCTTCAAAAATAACTTCAGAGGTTTTAGCTTCTAATTCATGAAAATGCAACGGAAAATCTGTCCATGAATTTGAAAGTTTTAATTGTACCGTTATCATTTCTTTTATTCCCTTTGGACCATATACATGCAATGCCGCTTCACGTTTCAACATTTTAAACGTGGAAATTAAGCCTACTAAACCATAAACATGATCCCCATGGAGATGAGATATAAAAATATGCTTTATTCTAAAAAATTTGATTTTATGTTTCCTTAGCTGTACTTGTGTACCCTCACCACAATCAATTAAAAATAAATGATTGTTAATATCTAATACCTGTGAGGTTGGATTAGTAAGCATACGAGGTGTTGCCGAATAACAGCCTAAGATGGTTAATTTCATAATGATATTTAAGAGTAAAGAAAATAGAATACATAGAATAGAATAGTTACTACCAATCCAGAGGTGATATATTCATAAAACAAATACTATTTTTCAAACTATTATATCACCTCCGAATTGGTATAAGCTATTGAAAAAAGGATATATAAAATTTAAATCTTGCTTCTATTTTCTATAACCTAAGCCTCACTGATGTTGAATTCATTTAAAAGATTTTTTTTTATATGCCTAAATCTCGTTCAATTTCCTCCATTTCAATAACATCATGAGCTTCTTGTAAGGTGGGTGCTACAGTTAATGCGTCAGGAATATCTTCGTAAGGAACAGCATCAATAACTAGTACAAATGAATGATTATTTGTTTTATGCTTTTCTGATAAAAGCGCAAATTCTTTTAAATCACTAGCTTTTAAAGAAGCCAAAGAGAAAAGATTAATTACTAAATTGTTATTACTAAATTCATCGTAAACTTCATTTAAACGAGAAACAAACTTAGCTAAAGTTAATTTTTCTTGAGTAATTACGGTTGTGCTTTTAATATGTTCTATAATCATAATTATTTGATTTTAGAAGCCAATAGATAAATCACAGCCATACGAATGGCAACGCCATTTTGAACTTGATCTAATATAATGGCTTGGTTAGAGTCAGCTACTTCACTTGTTATTTCGACACCACGGTTTATGGGACCTGGGTGCATGATTACTATTTCTTTATTTAAACTATTCAACAGGGATTTTGTTACTCCATACTGCTGCGTGTATTCTCTAGTCGAAGGAAAATAAGATATTTCCATACGTTCATTTTGTACTCGAAGCATGTTGGCAACATCACACCATTCTAAGGCCTTTTTTAGATTCGTTTCTACTTTTACCCCTAAACTATCAATATATTTAGGAATTAAGGTTTTGGGACCGCATACCATTACTTCAGCTCCTTGTAACTGTAATGCATAAATATTAGATAGCGCCACACGTGAATGCAAAATATCTCCTACAATAACTACTTTTTTACCAGTTACATCACCTAATTTTTCTCTTATTGAGTAAGAATCCAACAAGGCCTGAGTAGGATGTTCATGAGCCCCATCACCTGCATTCACAATTGATGCATCAATATGTTTAGATAAAAATACACCAGCACCAGGATTGGGATGTCTCATCACCACCATATCCACTTTCATAGCTAAAATATTATTCACCGTATCAATCAGAGTTTCCCCTTTTTTAACAGAAGATGATGCTGCAGAAAAATTGACAACATCGGCTGAAAGTCTTTTTTCTGCTAATTCAAATGAAAGTCTGGTACGTGTACTATTTTCAAAAAACAAATTGGCAATGGTAATATCACGTAGTGATGGTACTTTTTTAATAGGTCTATTAATCACCTCTTTAAAATGATCGGCAGTTTCAAAAATAAGCTGTATATCTTTTTCATTGATATACTTTATTCCTAATAAGTGATTTACACTTAATTCGCTCATACAACTATTATTTTATCAGATAAACTACGTCTTCTCCTTGATTTTCCTTCCAGTTCACTTTTACACGTTCTTCATTTATAGCGTCTACTTGCCTTCCTCTGTAATTAGGTTGAATAGGTAAGTGTCTACTAAAACGCCTATCAATTAAAGTCAACAACTCAACTTCAGCTGGCCTACCAAATGATTGTATGGCGGTTAATGCTGCCCTTATGCTTCTACCAGTATACAACACATCATCAATAAAAACAACACGTTTATCTTCGACTACAAAGTCGATGGTTGTTTTATTGGCTTCTAAGTGTTGTGAACTCCTTCTAAAATCATCTCTAAAAAAAGTAATGTCAAGCAAACCTAATTTTAAATCTTCAATTCCATATTCTTTAACAAGGATTTGCTTTAAACGTTCTGCAACAAAACTACCTCGTGGTTGTAAACCTACAAGAACGGTGTCTTTAAAATGAGTATGATTTTCAATAAGTTGACAAGCCAAACGATGTAATATAATGTTTACCTCTTTTCCAGTAAGTAGTACTTTTTGACTCATAAATAAGAATGTGTTTCCAAATCTGGACTTACACAAAAATAGTTAAAAAGTTACTTTAATACTATGACAACTTTAAATTTTGCTAATAAAAAACATTCAAAAGGACAATTATACTTTTTTAAGTACATCAAAAAGTTGCGCTACATTATTTGATCTGCGAATTTTACCTGTATTGGTTTCTATAAAATTTTCAAGAAAATAAATTTCTTTTGGAACCTCATATTTATCCAACGTATCTAGGTTATTGATTTTAAAAAAATAAGTATCAATAGTATAGGCTTCATTTACATTTTCGATAATTAGAATTAATTTCTCCCCCAATTTAGCATCTTCGCGCGAAGTGATAAAAAAACGTTCTCTAATTATTAGTTGTAGTTTTTTTTCAATTTGTTCGGGATGTAATTTTACCCCTCCACTATTGATCACATTATCAAAACGACCTTTCCAAAAGAATTTTTTAAAGGTTAGCAAATCAACAATATCATTGGTTATAATAGTTTCAGTACTCAACATAGGAGCTTTTATTACCAAGCAATTTCGCTCATCAGTTGACAAAACTACTTGTGGTAAAGCTTTAAAGTAACAATCCTTATTTTCTTTCTTTTTTGAATTTACTCTACGTACAGCAACATGGGTTACTGTTTCGGTCATGCCATAGGTCTCATAAATTTTGGTGTGTAAGCCCTGTACAAGCACTATTAAGTGTTCGGGTATAGCCCCGCCTCCGACAATTAACTTCTTTAATAAATGTAATCGATTTATAGAATTATCTAATTGCAAGGGTACCATAGCACAAAAATCGTACTGTTTATACAAATCATCTAAAGGATTTGATTTTGGGGCTACTACATCCAATTTCCACCCTAAAACCATAGCGCGTACTAGCATCATTTTACCAGCAATATACTTTGCCGATAAACATAATAATGCATTTGACTCTTCGGGCATTTTAAAAAAAGTACCCGTAGCCTTAGCACTATTAATCATTTGATTTTTATGAATTTCTATCTTTTTAGGAACACCTGTAGATCCAGAGGTTTTAACTTCAATAGTAGCGGAATCATCTAACCAATCTAATAAAAAATCACCAATTTCAACTTCAAACTCCTCACCTGTTCTTACTAAATGATGCGCATAAGATTCTAACGTAATTTTAGAATACGATTTATTATTCAACAAAAAAGAGGGATGCAGATCTGGTGTTATAAATTTATCTTCAATAAACATATGTTAAAAATAGCTTTTGCAAATTTTATAATTGTGAAATTTGAAAAAAATTATTGTTATCAAAATGTAAAAACACTTAATTCTAACTATTTATCTGCATCTTTATAATTTTCCAAATAATTTGGTTTTCCAATTATTCCAATGATAACGTTTAGCAAAAACAAAAATGAATATTGGATACAATACCAATACAGGAGTAAGTATTTCCAAACCTACCGAAGGTTCTGAGATATCTTTTAATACCGAATTGGTTTGCAATACGGACCAATCCGAGGTAACCAATAATGCAGTAACCAAATTATTTGCTGCATGGAAACCCAAGGCCAATTCCATACCTTCATCCATAAGCGTAATAACACCTAAAAACAAGCCAGTTCCAATGTAAAATACCATAGTGATGTATCCCAACTCTCTCACTTCAGGATTAGCCAAATGCATGGCTCCAAAAATGATTGAGGTTAATATTAAAGGAAAAAATCGATTATTTGAAAATTTAGCCAACCCTTGCATTAAATAGCCTCTAAAAATAAGTTCTTCAACACTGGTTTGAATAGGCAGTAATGCTACAGCTATAACAAATAGCCCTAAAAATTTAGGTAAATTAAAATTCCATTCAAAATCTTGAGGAGATGCTTTATAACCTATAAATGTGGTTACACAGACAAATATTGCTAGTAATCCAAAAGAAAAAAAAGCGCGCTTCCAATCTATTTTTTTGCGACTTGTTACCAAGGTTACAAAATCCTGCTTGTGCACTTTTTTCACCACTAGGATAATCCCCAAAAGGGTGATTACAAACATTAATAACATTAAAAACAAGGTGGTGTTCGAATCAAAAATAAAATACAATTGATCCTGAACTGTATCTTGAAGTTCGTCCACCCCTAATTTAGCTACCCAAGCTAATGTAATTGGAGCCTGTCCTATAAAATAAAATGCTGCAATGATTATAAAACCTAAAATATACCTCCAAAATTCGGTTCTTGGAAAAGTTTTTACTTGTGTTAAAAACATTATTTACTTGAAATTAAATTAGCTATTCCTTTGTATTAAAAATACCATTTTCACCACAAAAAAGTTTCGAAAGAAACTTACTTTATACACTAGTTATCAAGAATTGTTTGATCCCATGTTTTTTCGGTATCATAAAAAATAGTTCCATTTTTAACAGTTAATGGACTATCTATATTATTGGTATACAAGCCACCAGTTCCTAAACCTTGTGGTAATGAATTAGTAAGCGTATACGTAAATTGAGAAATCGCATTTAAGCCTACATTACTTTCCAAAGCGCTGGTAATCCACCAATCAATCATATGTGCTGTTGCAATAGAAATCCAATCCTTACTTCCTTTAAAACCTCCTACTAAGCTTGGCTTTAATATAATATACTGAGGCTTAATTTTTTCTATTAATTCTTGCTTAGCTTCCGTATCAAATACACCTATTAATTCCTCGTCTAAAGCAATTGGCAAAGGGGTTCTTAAACATAAATCGGACATTTTATCGTGTTGATTTACTGCAATAGGTTGCTCAATGCTATGTAATTTAAATTTGCTCAGTATTGCTAGCTTTTGTAAAGCTTCCGCTGAAGAAAAGGCGCCATTAGCATCTACTCTTATTTCAATTTCTTTTTCCGAAAATTGAGAGCGAATGAATTTCAATAACAACACTTCGGACTCAAAATCAATAGCACCTATTTTAAGTTTAATACAATTAAAACCTTGTTCAAGCTTTTCTAAAATTTGCTGTTTCATAAAATCCTTATCCCCCATCCAAACCAATCCATTTATCGAAATTGGAGCCTTACTTTTTGTAAAATCTGACGGAAATAATTCAAATGGAGTTTGAGCATTTAGTGATAAAAATGCTTGCTCAACACCAAATTGAATACTCGGAAATTCTCGTAATTCAGAATACAACTTATCCTTTCCTAAATGGATATGTTGACAAACCCATTGTAGCTTAGTTTCATAATCAGGTCGATCGTCAATACTCAAAGTTCTTAAAATACCACACTCCCCTATACCGATCTTAGCTTCTTGCGTAAGCTTAATAAACCAAGTCTCCTTTGTTTTTAATACCCCTCTGGAGGTACCACTAGGTCTTTTAAATTCTAATATGTGCTTAAAACAAGTTGCTTTCATGTAATAAAAAGGGATCTAATTAAACTAGATTATGACCAAATTAATAGGCTTAAACTAAATAATAAGGCTAAACTAAAGGTAGTTAAAGCTACTTTTTTAAGTTCGGGATCTAATGTTACTGGAGCTGTTGTTTGTTGAACAAAACGCAAGTGTTTTATGAGTGGAGCAAAACAAACGATGTAAATCCAATGACTAATTTCGGTAGCTGTTAAAAAAGTATATACTAGCATACTTAACATTGCAATGATCACTATACTGTAATGGTATTTTTTAGCTTTAGCAAAGCCCATACTAACTACAAGAGTATTTTTACCCACTTCTTGATCATTTTCTCGATCTCGCATATTATTCAAATTAAGTACAGCGGTACTTAACAAGCCTATACTAATAGCGGGCATCCATAATGGCCAATAAATTTGTTTGGCGTATAAAAAATAACTTCCCATTACACTCAACAATCCAAAAAATAAAAACACAAAAATATCACCAAAACCACTATACCCATATGCAGATTTACCAACGGTATATTTAATAGCTGCTGCAATAGAGGCCAAACCCAATACTACAAATAGTATGGAATAACCGATTTCGCTATTTTTAAACGCGGCATAAATTAGAATTAAGGCAGCTATCAGGGTAATTACAGCAGTTATTATGATTCCCTTTTTCATGGCGCTGATAGAAATAGCACCCGTTTGTAAAGCTCTTTTCGGACCTATACGACCCTCATTATCTGTTCCTTTTACACCATCACCATAGTCATTTGCAAAATTAGATAACACTTGTAAACCTATAGTGGTTACAATAGCTCCAATAAAAATAGATGTATTAAATAATCCTTGAAAAGCAGCTACAGCAGAACCTACAATAATTCCCGAAACCGAAAGCGGAAGCGTTCGTAATCGGGCTGCTTGTAACCAGGATGTAATGTTTATGTTCATTTAGTTGTTGATTTTTGGCTTTTGGCAAATAATAAACGATACTCAATTAAGTATTTATTATAAATTACTTGTTGCTACTAACTAATTTAATATCTGCACCAATAATTCTTTTAAAATATCACCTTGTGCTAAGGGGCTTGCCCCTACTCCTTTACTTTTAACATCAGCAGCTCTTATTTTTTCGATAATATAGCTCACTTTTCGCATGGGATAATTTCTGGCAGCTGAGATATAATCTTTTACAAAAAATTTATTCACCTTTAATTGCGAGGCAGCATAAGCTTCACTTTTGTCTGTTAAACCATGATACTGCATCACTTTAGAAAAGTAGCTAAACAATAAAGAAACTGTAACCACCAAAGGTTTTTCTTTGGGGTTTTGAGTAAAGTAGTTACAAATTCGATGTGCTTTAATAACATCCTTAGTGCCTAAGGCTTTGGTAAGTTCAAATACATTAAAATCCTTACTAATTCCAATATTTTGCTCAATAGCTTGAGGTGTAATAGTGGTTCCAGCTGGCAAAATGAGCTGAAGTTTTTCTAATTCATTATTAATTTTACCCAAATCTGTCCCTAAAAACTCAACTAGCATATGTGCCGCTTTTGGATCAATACTAAAACCTTTCCCCGAAAGCACGCGTTGAATCCAATCTCCTACTTGATTTTCGTAAAGCTTTTTACTCTCAAAAACAAGTCCATTTTTTGCGATTATTTTAGTAATTTTTTTACGTTTATCTAACTTTTTATATTTATAACAAAAAACCAATACCGTAGTTGCTAAAGGGTTTTCGGCATAACTTTCCAGTTTATCAATGGATCTCGATAAATCCTGAGCTTCTTTAACAATAACCACCTGTCGTTCGGCCATCATCGGAAAGCGTTTTGCCATGGAAACAATATCTGGGACAGTAGTATCTTTTCCATAAACAATCGTTTGATTAAAATCACGTTCGTGTTCAGCTAAAATATTGTTTTGAATATACTCTGTAAGCCTGTCAATAAAATAGGGCTCATCCCCCATTAAAAAATAAATAGGTTTTATATTTCCAGCTTTAATATCGGTTATAATTCGTTTTGCTTCGTCCACGCTATTGATTAAAACACAAAAAACTTAAATTACTTTTAAAGTAAATGTGTGCTAAATTTACTATTATTACGGCATGCAACAATTAACGTTTCCTGCCTATTCATTTCGAGTCAAAAGTAGCGAAAATAAAACTTCTATTTTTGATGTAGTACGTAAAAAATTCATTGTTTTAACCCCTGAAGAATGGGTACGCCAACATGTAGTTCATTTTTTAATAACAGATAAAAACTATCCATTATCACTTATTAATGTCGAAAAAGTGATCAAAGTAAATAGTACCATTAAACGCTATGATGTGGTTGTATACAATTCCGATGGAAGTATTCATTTATTAGTGGAATGTAAAGCTCCTAAAATTAAAATAACACAACAAGCTTTTGATCAAATTGCGCGTTATAACCTTACCCTAAAAGGAAATTACCAAATGGTCACTAATGGTTTAACACATTATTATTGCCAAATCGATTATGAAAATGAAGCTTATCATTTTATCCCGGAACTTCCTGCTTTTAATTACTAATTTTTTATAGTTTGATACTAATAAAAACGATTCCTGTCGAACTTACCTGGAATATAAGACATAGAGTAATGTGGCCTAACATGCCATTAGATTACGTTAAGTTGCCAAAGGATAAAAATGGAATACATTATGGATTATTTGTCGATTCTGAATTAATTGCTGTCCTATCATTATTCATTATTCCAGATCAAAAAACAGCTCAGTTTAGAAAGTTTGCCACATTAAAAAATTACCAAGGAAAAGGTTATGGTTCTCAATTATTGAATTATGTTATTGGAGAAGCCAAAAACCAAAAAATAACAAAAATTTGGTGTAATGCAAGAATAGAAAAAATAGCATTTTATAAAAAATTTGGATTACAAGAGACAAAACATACATTTGTTAAAAATAATATGTCATATGTAATTATGGAAAAACCATTTTTAACTCAATAACAAACATAAAAAATACTCAACAAATACTAATGACAGCAGTCCCAAATACAAGTTTTTCCAATTTTGCCATTGTAATACTCAATTGGAATGGACAACAATTTTTATCACAATTTTTACCAAGTGTTATTCAACATAGTGAGGACGCTACTATTTATGTCATAGACAATGCCTCCACTGATAATTCTGTAGTTTGGTTGACTGAAAATTATCCTGAAATAAAAATTGTATCACTAAAAGAAAACAAAGGCTATGCAGGAGGTTACCAAGAAGGACTTAAAGTAATACATGAAGATTTTTATTGCTTATTAAATAGTGATATTGAGGTAACTAAAAATTGGCTATTTTCCATAAAAAAGCTATTTGATTTAGATCAAAATATAGCTGCTATTCAACCAAAAATTTTAGATTACAAAAATCAAAACTACTTTGAATATGCAGGAGCTGGCGGAGGCTTTATGGATAAGTTTGGCTACCCCTATTGCCGAGGTAGAATTTTTGATAGCATTGAAAAGGATGAAGGTCAATATAATGATGAAATTCCTGTTTTTTGGGCTTCAGGAGCTTGTTTATTTATTCGGAAAAATAATTTTTGGGATGCCGGCGGTTTAGATGTTGACTATTTTGCACACCAAGAGGAAATTGATTTATGTTGGCGACTTCATAACCAAGGCAAAAAGGTATTTTATACAGGGAAATCTCAGGTATTACATGTGGGTGGCGGTTCGCTATCCTACAATAACCCCAGAAAGACTTTTTTAAACTTTAGAAACTCTTTATTCACAATTCTAAAAAACCACAAAGGTGTTTCTGTAGTATATATCCTGTTTGTTCGTATGCTATTGGATGGTGTTGCTGCATTGCGTTTTTTACTTCAAGGAAATTTAAAACAATGTTACACTATTTTTAAAGCACATCTTTCTTTTTACGTACATTTACCAGTATTACTGAACAAAAGAAAAAAAATCCAAAAAAAAACGCGAAAATACTTTTCCAAGAGTATTGTTTTCGATTATTTTGTTAAAAAAAAACGTAATTATTAATTCCGTTAGTCGTTATTATTATAGTGTTTCTATTTTTATAGAGAAATTAAAATCTTATTTATGAAGAAATTGTTGATCATTGGAACATGTATCCCCTTACTGTTTTCATCATGTGTAGCTAAAAAGAAATTTGCTGAATTAGAGGCAAAACAGAAGCGTACCAAAGAATTATTGGATAAAGCAACTGTAAAATTGAATATATGTAATGAAGAAAAGGCGGCTGCTGATAGTTCATTGAAAGTGTACAAAGAAAAAGTTGACTTACTTAAAAACACAAACTCCTCACTTTTAAATAATGTAGGTGATTTGGCAACACTTTCTAAAAAAGAAGCTGAAAACTTAGAGCGCTCTTTGGAAAGTATTAAAGAAAAGGACATGCAGATTAAAACCATGCGTGATGCCATAAACAAAAAAGACTCTGTTACTTTAGCTTTAGTAACCAGTCTAAAAGGTGCTTTAGGCAACTTAAATGACGAGGATATTGAAATAAATGTTGAAAAAGGTGTAGTTTTCATATCCATATCAGATAAACTATTATTTACAAGCGGAAGCTATAATGTTAGTAGTAAAGCAAAAGTTGTACTTGGTAAAGTAGCTAAAGTGGTAAATGATAAAAAGGATATTGACTTTATGGTTGAAGGTCATACCGATAATGTTCCCTATAAAAAAGGAGTATTACTTGATAACTGGGATTTAAGTGTTAAGCGTGCTACATCGGTAGTACGTGTACTTCAAAATCAGTTTAACGTAGATCCTGCCCGTATAACAGCTGCTGGTCGTAGTCACTATATTCCATTAAAGGATAACACTACCAAAAGCAATAAAGCAGCTAACAGACGTACTCGAATTGTAGTACTACCAAAATTAGATCAGTTTTATGACATGATCGAAGATGGTATGAAAAAAGCTACTTCGGCTTCAAAGTAGAAGTTTATTAAATAATAATTGTTTAAAAACTCTTTCAAATTAAAATTTGAAGGAGTTTTTTTTTATTTGAACCCCATGCATTTTAAAAGCAAATGTTGAGTGAATAAAGTTTATCTATTTTTAACAAGCTATTCATAACCTTATAATAAATTAGATAAATTTCACGTTCATGTATTGTTTATCAAGTAATTCCTAACTAAATTATCATAATTGTAGTCCAATGCTTTATCTAAGAATAAATTAATAATTCAATGTTTGTTATTTCAAAAATAAAATATTTAGTCTTGTTTATTTTGTTTAGTGCATGTCAAACTAAAGTCACTAATTTGGATATTAATAATAAGGAACTAAGCTTAGTTAATGGTAAAATGCTCTACAAAAAACAACCTTATACTGGAATGCTTTTTTCAAAAACAGATACTCTCATTATGTATAAAAGCACTTATGTAAATGGTAAAAAAGATGGAATTGAACAAAAGTTTTTTTTTAATGGGGATTTAGCAGAACAACGATTTTATACTCAAGGTAAAAAATCGGGAACGCACCGTGCATGGTGGAATAAAGATCAGCTAAAGTATGAATATCACTTTGATAATAATGCTAATTACAACGGCATACTACACGAGTGGTATAGTAATGGACAGTTATTTAAAAAGTTTAACTATATAAATGGTAAAGAGGATGGGAAGCAAAAAATTTGGGATGCCACAGGAAGAATTAAAGCAAACTATACAGTAATCAATGGGGAACGCTTTGGATTAATTGAATCAAAAAATTGTAAACCTATCACTAATGTTGAATAATAAAATCCTTACACCACTATTTTTAGCTCTTATTTTTTTTGTTTCGTGCAAACAAAAGTCGGAAAAAAAACTACTTAAAAGTGAATTGACTGATACTCAGATTTCGACAAAAATTGATGTAAAAAAGTTACCCTATTTTAATACTCCTGATTTTAATCCAACTTGGTTGCCTAACGATGGTGAGTTAAAAGATGTACATAAAATTCCTAGTTTTAATTTTAAAAATCAATTAGGTAATGAGATTACTAACAAAACTTTAGAAGGTAAAATTTATGTAGCTAGCTTCTTTTTTACAACTTGCCCTAACATTTGCATACAACTTGCTAAAAATATGAGGGAATTACAAGAAATATATGCTAAAGATGATGAAATTAAATTAGTTTCCCATACCGTTTGGCCTAGTGTTGACACTGTAGAAGTTTTAAAAGAATATGGTGAACGCCAAGATATTAATCCAGAAAAATGGTATTTATTAACTGGTAATAAAGAAAAAATTTATGAGTTAGCTAGAGAAGCCTATTTTGCTGACGATTTGTACAAACAAACTAAAGATGCTAATCGTTTTATACATACCGAAAATTTAATACTTGTAGACAAAAATAGCCATATTCGTGGGGTATATAGCGGAACATTACCTACAGAAATTAAACGTATAGAAAGGCATATTAATATCTTAAAAAAGGAATAAGTTGCTATCCTATTCCACTTACCTAAAATTAGTTTTCTCAAAAAAACAACATTATTACTTTTTCATTTATGAATTTTTGTAATTTTTAACTATAAATAATTGATATATAGGTATTTGTATATTAATTTTAAGTAAAATATACAAACCCGATTTTAAAATAATCCTTAGTATAAACTCCGTATTCATTTCAATAATATTCGGAGAATAATTATTACCAAAAAAAACATTAATCTGCATTAGAACCTGATTACATAAAAAGTTTGTAGGGTTTTTTACTTTTGTGATTATAATTTGGTTTAAAAAAATTATTTTCGTATAGGTCAGTTATGTATACATGATTTTTTTGTAAGTGTCTTTTTAGCTCAAACAGTATTTAATTTTTTAAGGGCTTGTTAAAATTTTAAACTAAAAACTGCTGTTTTCGATGCTTTTATTACGCAAAATTCAATTATAATCATGTTATATGGTATAGAGATATGCAAATAATATGAACATTAACTTAAACAACTACAAATTATTATGAAATCGAACACATTGTTAAACAATTATTTTATTAGAGCTATGGCCATGGCATTATTTTTAATTTCGGGCCAATCAATTTTTGCTCACGGTACAGTAACAAATCCGCCAAGTCGTGTATGGATTTGTTTCCAAGAAAATCCTGAAAGTCCAGATTCACCAGCTTGTCAAGCAGCTATTTTAGGTTACGGAACTCAGGCTTTTTATGACTGGAATGAGGTAGCTCGAATGGATGCTGGCGGAAGACATCGTATTATATTACCAGATGGTAATTTAGCTAGTGCAGGAAGACCTGATAAATATGGAGGCTTAGACCAAGTAAGAGATGACTGGGTTACTACACCTGTTAAACCAGGTCCTTTTACAGTAACTTGGACAAATACTGCTCCACATCAAACATTATACTATGATGTATACATCACAAAAGCCGATTGGACTCCAGACCAACCATTAACTTGGGATAGTTTGGAGCGCTTAGTTCGTACAGATCCTAGAGCAGCATCAGCTACCGATAATATTGACGTTGTATTACCACAGCGCTCAGGTAAACATGTTATTTTTAGTGTTTGGCAACGCTCACTTACTCCTGAAGCTTTTTACTCAACTAGTGATGTTGATTTTGGAGCTAACTCACAGGTAAGTTTACCTCCTATTGCTACTTTTACTAGTGATAATGGTCGTTGTGGTGGTCCAGATGTTAGTTTTAGCGCGGCTAATTCATCTGATCCAAACGGTGATGCATTAACATATTCATGGGATTTTGGTGATGGAACAACAGCTGAAGGAGTTGAAGTTTCTCATAGTTACACTAATTTAGACAGTGCAACTGTTACTTTAACAGTAAGTGATGGACAATTTAGTACTCCTTCTGTAGAAACAATAAGTCTAGTAGTTGAATCGGATTGTGTAGAACCAGTTTGTACTTTTGATACTCCTTTAGCAGGTGCATTACCTTCTATTAATTCTTCTTATGAAAATATTCATGTTATAGGTGATAATGGTCCAAGCTTAAGCAATGTTGCCAGTTTCAACATTAATTGGGATCTCGGAAATAATGGTTTATATCAATTTTCATTAAATACAAATAATGGTTTCCCAAGTTGGTTCATTGATTTAGGTTCCGATGCCACGTATAATTTCAATGCTGCTGAGCCTCAAGTAACCATTACAGGTACTAATATCGATGGTTTAGACGGAACTTATTATGTAACACTTGATGGTGATAATTTTGTTCTAGTTTCAACTGAATTTGGCTTTACCATATACTTTAGTAACTCTGATACTACTCCAGATTGTGATGGTTCTCCTGTAGTAGTAACTCCTACAAATACAGCTCCAGTTGCTGCTTTAACAAGCGATGTAACTACTGGTACTAGTCCTTTATCAGTTTCTTTTAATGCATCTGGTTCCACTGATGCTGATGGAGATGATTTGACTTATAGTATAAATTATGGTGATGGAAATACAGGATCAGGTGCTACGTCGACACATATTTATACTACAACAGGTAATTACACCGCTACGGTAACCGTAACTGATGGTAATGGAGGTTCAGATACAGCTTCAGTCAACATTATTGTTAATGAAAATGATGAAGATGAAGACGACGATACAATTATAGGAACTCCGACAGGTGATTGTAATTTTGGTGCTCCAATAAGCAGCCCATTAACCACTATAATTGATTCCTATGAATATATACATGTATTGGGTACTAATGGACCAAATTTAGACAATGCAACTAGGTTTACAGTAAATTGGGATTTAGCAAATAATGGTTTATACCAATTTTCATTTAACTTAAACGTAGCTCCTTGGTATATTGATTTCTCAGATGCTATTCAAAACTTTAATGAATCAAATTCTGAAATCACTTTAACCGATACTGGTATTACTGGTTTAGATGGTGATTATTATGCAAGCATTGACAATGGAAACTTTGTATTGGTAGCTGATGACTTTACTATTTACTTTAGTAATTCTGCAACAGCTCCTAATTGTTCAACTAATACATCTGGAGCAAAAAATACAACTGAAGAATTAAATTTCACTATATTTCCAAATCCAGCAGTATCAAGTATATCCATACTTAATAATGTAGATTTAAAGAATAGTGTAATTACTATTTCGGATCTTACTGGTAAACAGGTAAAATCTTTACATGTTAGTGAAAATACTACGAATATATCTTTAGATATTTCTGGTATGACTTCAGGCTTTTATTTAGTAAGAGTTTTAAATGCTTCTGGTACAAGTCGTACTTTAAAATTAATAGTTGAATAACATATTGTTTGATATTCTTTCAAATAATTTTCTCAATAAAAAACGACCTTCTAAAATAGAAGGTCGTTTTGTTTTATTTAAGACTTAGCATTCAATTATTCATAACGAAGTTCTATTTCATAACCCGGGTGAAATTATTGTTCTCGGTATAACCAATACTTTTCATATCGATTATATTGCTCGTTTCTGAACTGTTCTGGTGTTTGTTTCGTTATTCTTTTAAACAACCTTATAAAATAGGAATTATCCTTGTAATTTAATTCTTCGGCTATAGAGGCTATTGATAAATCTGAATGTATGATCAATCGTTTGGCTTCTAAAATAATACGATCCGTCATTATCTCAGAGGGCTTCTTCCCTACTGTTTTTTTACATAAATAATTCAATTGCCTATCTGTAATATTCATTTTTTTTGAATAGCAGGAAATTGGACGATGCATTTTAAAATATTTATCTACTAAAGCTTCATAGCGGTGTAATTGCAATAAATCATAACCATACAAAGTACTTGTTTCTTCTTTTTCAGGATAAATTCTAGACAATTCAATAAACATTGCATTTAAATACATTCTAATCATATCCTGATATTTCAATGACCTATTTTGATATTCCTTATAAATCAATTCATACTTGAGTACAATCTCATCTTTTTCTTTAGTGGTCAGCTTTACATATGGCGAACTAAACGTAGAATTAAAAAAAGGAAAGTTTGTTAACCTATCTGTATTAAAATCATGAAGAAAAAAATCTTTAGTAAAAAATAAAATATAGCCATCAACATCTTCAGAAACATTCCATTGGTGAATTTGTCCAGGCGAAATAATAAACATTGCCCCTTCTGATACTTCGTACTCTAAAAAATCAATGGTATGCTTTCCGGTACCATCTGTAACCAATAAAATTAGGTAAAAATCATGGCCATGCGGTTTTTCTATGAATAAGTTTTCCTGAACATGTTCTCTAAAATTTCTGATATAAAAATTGCTTTCAAACTTCATACAGTTATTATAATCATCAAAATTTGAAATTTTAAAAACAGGAAGACTTGAATTCATATAAGGGGGAACTAAACATTAATATCAATACTCTTTCAAAAAGCATAAATACTTATTTATTGTCGTAAATAAAATTAAAACCTTATAAAATAAGTACAAATACTTAAAATTAATCTTTAGCAACCTCAATTGCATTATAGTAATGTTAATTAACATTTAACAAGAAATAAAGCTTTAAAAAACCCTTTTTTCTTACAAAAAAATCATTAAAAACAGATTACACATGTAAAAAGTTCAATTTGTGCTATTATTTGTTAGTTCCGTACCGTACAAAAAATACTTAAGTAATATATGTTTGTATTATCAATTTAAAACAATATAAATTATGCCAACAGTAGAAAAAGCAATGCACAAAGACGGAGATTTTTTTGTGGACTATGAAGACAAAGTATTTGAAGATGTAAAAGCGAAACCAGGTGAAAAAGCTTTAGTAACATTTCATACCGTAGCCTTTGAAGGATCTATCGGATTAGTAAATATTTTATCTGCGACTAGATTACAACGTAAAGGTTTTGAAACTTCAATTTTATTATACGGACCTGGAGTTACTTTAGGTATTCAACGTGGTTTTCCAACATTAGGTAGTGAAGCCTTCCCTGGTCATCAAAATTATGCTGCTCGTTTGAAAAAATTTATGGACGAAGGTGGTAAAGTATATGCTTGTCGTTTTGCTTTACAAGCATTATATGGTCACGGTGAGCCTTCATTATTACCAGGCATCCAACCAATAAGTCCTTTAGATGTAATGGATATTCAGTTGATTCATAGAAATGAAAATGCTTTTGTATTACATACTTGGACGATGTAGACCCATTTTCTATTTAAAAGGACATATGATTAAAAGGAATTTAAGATATAAACTCATAACAAAGTTCTAACCATAATCCCAGTGTAATAGTCATATGTCCTTATTTAAAGTTTTTTAAGATTAATAATAAGGTAAAATATCAAATAAATAATGTTCAAAAAAACCATTGTAAAAGCGGCAGCAGTTCAAATAGCCCCTGTACTCGAAAGTAGGTCTGGGACCTTAGGTAAAGTGGCAGATGCTATAGTAGAAGCCAGTAAACATGATACTGATATTATTGTTTTTCCTGAAACTTTAGTACCAAACTATCCTTATTTTTCTTTTATAAAACCTGCAGTTAGTATCCGTAAAGACCACACTAAACTTTATGAAGAAAGTGTTGTAGTACCAAGTGAATCTACTGATTTTATAGGAAGCTTAGCGAAAGAACATCAAATGGTAGTTGTTTTGGGAGTAAATGAGCGTGACAAAGGCACTTTATACAATACGCAACTGGTTTTTGATACCACAGGTGAATTGGTATTAAAACGCCGAAAAATAACACCAACCTATCATGAACGTATGATTTGGGGACAAGGCGATGGTAGTGGCTTAAAAGCAGTAGATACTTCGATCGGTCGAATTGGCGCCTTAGCTTGTTGGGAACATTACAATCCTTTAGCTCGTTTTGCGCTTATGAATGATAACGAAGAAATTCATTGTAGTCAATTTCCAGGATCTATGGTGGGCCAAATATTTGCCGATCAAATGGAGGTTACTATGAGACATCATGCCCTAGAATCTGGATGTTTTGTAATTAACTCTACAGGTTTTTTACACCCAGAACAAGTACAAGAAATTACAGGTGATGAAAAAATGCAGAAAGTACTTGATAAAGGATGTTTTACTGCTATTATTTCTCCCGAAGGAGTAATTATTTCCGATGTACTAACCGAAGGTGAAGGTATTGTATATGCCGAAATGGATATGTCATTAATTACCAAAAGAAAGCGAATGATGGATTCCGTAGGACATTATTCAAGACCCGAACTTTTATCACTTAATATTGATAAAAGACCTAAGAATTTAATGTATGAAAGCCAAGACTTAATGAGCAATAAGGAGGCAAATCAACAAGAGATTCCTTTAGAAAATAGCTTTTAAACTTCTTACAAAGACAAAAAAAGAATTATCCCTTTATTGAGACTTTAAAATACAGTAACTATGAATAATACATTAACATTACAAGACAATCATACATTACTGAATGATATTCAAACACAAGGCATTCGTTTAGAAGGTTCACAGGACCTTAGCGTTCGTGAAGGGGGAGCTGGACCAACAGATCATAAAGCAGTGACTATTTTTAATACCACGATTATGATCCCTGTATTTAGTCATGCAGCTAAAAACTCTCCTTTTGTAGCCACTACTCCATCAAAAATGGGGTATGCTTCATTAAAAAAAGAGGGTAAAATACTCACTACCATTAGGTTTATAGGTGAACCCAAATTTTATAAAGAAGAAAGTTCCGACGGTATTCCTTTTTGGAAAATTGCGCGACTACATAGTAAGGATGTTTTAGCTACCACAGTACTTCAAAATTGTATTCGTTACAAAGAAAAAGAAACATCGTGCCAATTCTGTGCCATAGGTGAATCATTAAAATATGATACTACTATTGCCTACAAAAAACCACATCATTTAGCCGAAGTGGCTAAAGTCGCTGTAGCACTTGATGGTGTTTCTCAATTTATAATGACCACAGGTACACCTGCCAGCAGTGATCGTGGTGCTAAAATACTCTTTGAGAGTGTTACAGCTGTAAGAGAAGTTGTTGATATTCCCATACAGGTACAATGTGAACCGCCTGATGATTTTAACTGGTTTTGCATGTTAAAAGAAGCTGGAGCTAGCTCCATAGGTATGCATTTGGAAGCAGTTACTGATCGTGTTCGAAATAAAATAATGCCTGGTAAAGCCAGTGTATCACTCGATTTTTATTTTAAAGCATTTAAAGAAGCCGTTAGCGTATTTGGTAAAGGAAATGTAAGCACATACATTTTAGCTGGTTTAGGTGACACCCAAGAAGAAATTTTAGAAATGTCTGAAAAATTAATTGCTATTGGCGTGTATCCTTTTGTAGTACCTTTTGTCCCCATCCGAAATACACCATTGGAAAATCATGCTTCACCTGAAAAGGAATATATGCATGGAATTTTAGATCCTTTAGCCGAGGCTTTAGTCAAAGCCGAAATGACATCGGACACTTTAGAATCTGGTTGTGCTAAATGTGGCGCTTGTTCCACATTAGCAAGCTTTGAAAAAAAATACAGCGCATGATATATTTCCAAACAAAAAAACAAGAAACGGGATTAGATTTTATAGATATTAATATTCCTAGTAATAATGCACAATTAGATGCTTATTATGAAACTAGAAAGCAAATCTTTTGCAAAGAACAACAGCTTTTTGAAAATACTGATTATGACGAAAATGACTACTGCTCTATTCCTATCATAGCCTTAAATCATTACTTGGGTTCGCCCGATAAAGTTGTCGGTGTAGTTCGCATTTTTGAAACTAAAGAACGAGAATGGTTTGGTGGTAGACTTGGAGTAATTAAAGACTATCGCACGTTTTCAAAATTTGTGTGCCCTAACCTATTTAAAGATAAAAAAATCTCTCCACTGTATCAAATGTCTATTGCTGCTGGTTTAATTTATAGAGCAGTATCCTTAGCAAATTATATTGGTTGTGACAAATTTTCTGCCCATGTACAGGAACAAAATGTGAAATTATTTAAGCGTTTACACTGGAATGTAGTTGACCAAATTGAATTACATGGAGTAAAACACTTTTTAATGGAAGCCGATTTAGATGCCTATCCAGCAACTCCTATTTATACTTCGACTGTTGCCAATAGCGAAGTATTAATTAAACTATTAAAAGTAGCCTAATTAATAAAAAAAATGATGATTACTGAGTTAGAAAACATACAAGATTGCATTAGCAAATTGAGGAATCACCAAAGTATTTTAGACAAAAAAAATATTAGTGAAACTCATAAAAGTATTGGCAACTCAGTAGCAAGTAGTGTTTATTTTAGTAACGAATCAAAACAGCAACAGACAGCTATAAAAATTGGCGATGATACTGCTGCTATTCCTCAAGCCGATGGGAGTCATTTATTATTTGCGGCCGAGGGGATTATTGAAAATTTTTTAAATGCTGATCCTTGGTTTGCTGGCTATTCCGCAGTTATGGTAAATATAAGTGATATCTGTGCTATGGGAGGATTGCCAATAGCGGTAACAGATACTATTTATTCAAAAAATGCCGAGGATAGCGTTCAAATTTGGGAAGGAATGCTTGCCGCTTCTGAAAAATATGGAGTACCCATTGTTGGCGGACACACTTGTTATCATTCCCAAAACAAAGCATTAAGTGTATCCGTTATGGGAAAAGCAACTCAAAACCTATTGACAAGTTTTGATGCAAAACCTAACGAAAAACTATTATTAGCCATTGATCAAAATGGGGCTTATTACAAAGAATATCCTTTTTGGAATGCCAGTACCACTAGTAATGCCAAAAAACTTCAAGAAATAGTAAGGCTCCCACATCAAATAGCCAATAAAAACTTGAGTAATGTATGTAAGGATGTCAGCATGGGCGGCGTTATTGGAACCATCTACATGCTTATGAATACATCAAACATAGGGGTAGAAATAAATCTAGAAAGCATTACCAAACCAGATAGCGTATTATGGGAAAAATGGTTAGTTAGCTTTCCTAGTTATGGGTATTTATTTAGCTGTAGCGAAGAAAATGTAGCTGAAATTCAATCCATTTTTTCCAAAAAAGGAATCAATTGTGATGCTATTGGAACCATTACATCGCAAAAAGAACTGATTATAAATTATAAAGAACAAAAAATAAAATTTTAGTACATGCCAGTAACTTACGTAAATATAGAATGGCCCGATAATAAAACAGATCAAGTTTATTCTCCATCAAGTATTGTAGAAGACTATTTTTCATCGGGACAAGAAATTACAGTCGAGGAATTTCTAAGTACATGTAACACTGCCTTAAATGAAGCTAGTGAACGAGTACGCCAAAAGTATGGTTATGCCTGTACTTCTGCGCAAGCAGAATCACATCGAATAAATGAATTGTGTCAAACTTATGAACATTCAAAAAAAGTAAAAATTGTATCAATTAAATAGAAAAAGTATGAATCACTATCAAGTTATTGTTGTTGGAGGGGGTCAAGCAGGCTTGTCGGCAAGTTATTGTTTAAAAAAGGAAAATATAAATCACTTGGTATTAGACCGAGGAGAAATTGGAGACTCTTGGGGCAAACGCAGGTGGGATTCTTTCTGTTTAGTAACTCCTAATTGGCAATGCAGATTGCCTGGCTTTGACTATGATGGAAATGATCCAAAAGGCTTTATGGTTAAAGATGAAATTGTTGACTACGTAAAACGCTATGCTGAATCTTTTAATCCTCCAATTAAAGGCAATGTAGAGGTTCATAAAGTATATAAAAAAGGTACAAATAGCGTTTTTAATGTAGATACTTCCATTGGTAATTTTACAGCCGACAAAGTGATTATTGCCACTGGTGCTTACCATATTCCTAACATTTTACCAATGTCCAAAGGCTTTGATGATAGTATTACCCAAATTCATTCGGCAGACTATAAAAACCCTGAACAATTCTCCGAAGGCGCAACACTTGTTGTAGGTTCTGGACAATCGGGAGCTCAAATTGCCGAAGATTTGCATATTGCAGGTAAAAAAGTATATTTAAGTGTGGGGACTGCTCCTAGAGCTCCACGTACTTATCGAGGAAAAGATGCTGTAGAATGGTTAGAAGATATGGGGTATTACGATCAGCCTATTGAAATGCACCCCGATCCAGAAGAAGCTCGACATAAAACCAATCATTACCTTACGGGAAGAGACGGTGGACGTGATATTGATTTACGTAAACTAGCTTCGGAAGGAGTACAATTACGAGGACAAATTGGTCCCGTTGAAAATGGTAGTATTTCTTTCAACAATGATTTAAAGGAAAATTTAGATGCTGCTGATGCTACTTATGAGCGTATTCAAAATAATATTGATAAATATATTGAAATCAATAATATTGAAGCTCCAGAACCAACACGTTATGAGGCTATGTGGGAGCCAAATATTGACAACGAAGCTCCTATAGATTACAAAGCCGAAGGTATAAAATCCGTAATTTGGTGTACTGGCTTTAAGGTCGATTTTAAATGGGTAGATTTCCCTAAAGTATATGACCAAAGAGGTTACCCTACTTACAAACGTGGTGTTACCGAAGAATCTGGCTTGTACTTTATTGGATTACCTTGGTTACACACATGGGGCTCTGGTCGATTTTCACATGTAGCACAGGATGCCGAATACATTAGCAATCACATTGTAAGTGCTTTTAATGATGAAATTGTAGAAACTTGTTTGACAAAAAAGTAATCTTTTATAATTAATAAATTCAAAATTGGGTGAAATTATGTAATATAGTTTTACCCAATTTGTTTATGAGTTACAATTTAATGTTTTTTTGATTTCAGCTTCAAATACCTTAATTTGTAGAATAAAATTAATCACAAATTAATTTAAATTTTATAAAATGAAGAAGAAATTAACCTTTGTAAATCATCATATACTTACATTATTTTTCACTTTAGGAATATTGATTACTGCATGTTCTAGTGATGATAGTTCTAATGACCCTAATTCGAATAATCCTGACGCCTCTTGCCCAACTAATATTGCAACAATTCCAACGGATTTCTTAAAAACCTACACAGGAAAATTAATCACTCCAAATGTGAATACTGAGTCTGGCACACTAAACCTTACTATATCGGAATCAGGATCTAATTGCCAAGAATATACTATTAATTTCAGTGATAATATTCCTCCATTAACAGGAATAAAATTTGTGGATATAACTAAAGATGAACGTTCTTTTATTTATAATAATACCGATGATAAGATTATAATCACTTTAGAACTTGATCAAGAAAATAATCGTCAAGTTCTTGGTATCTTTAAATCAAGTGATCCCATAATTAGCTTCGGAAGTAATAAATAAAATTTAATAGGTAATCAATTAGTACAATTTTATACGTTTTATATTCGTCGTAGTACCATTTGGTCTAATATAGACCTACAAAAATGGATCACTCCATTTTTCATTAGTATATACATCCGATCCCGAAAGCGTTTTTATAAAAGCCTCTAAAGCTAACATTTGATCATCTGATAAATTTAAACGTTGCCCATTTTCTCCTGGTCCACCTCGTAATCTTCTATCCAAATCAGTATTCCCAGTTGGATCAATAGCATTATAATGTTCTAAAACTTGACGCATAGTTGTTTTACTAGCATCGTGCATTAATGCACCATTTAATGTTCCCGATGCATTAAAAATATCGCGCAACGTAGGAGCTCTTGTTACACTAACATCTATTTCATTGGTACCAAAAACACCAATTACACCATTATTTCTCGAATTAGGATCAATATCAAATTCTGGAACTCGATGACAACCAGCACAGCCTACTCCTCCCATATTAGGCGGTGATAAAAATAATTGTTTTCCTAAATTTTCTTGTGTGGTAAAATTTGAAAAGTCCTGCCCTTCATTTACCGCATTTGCCCTTCCTCTATCATATTTTGAATCAAAGGATTGGATACTCCTTATAAACTGCGCTAATGATTCTTGAATTCTATTTTCTGTAATTACCATATCACCATACGCAAAATTGACTAACTCTTGATAATAATCTAATGCATTTAGCTTAAGTATCAAATCATTCAAAGAAGGAGCTCCATCCAGTCCACTAAACCCCATTTCTAAATGATCTTGAATAGGTTGCGTGGTTTGACCTTCTAAACTTACAGCACGTTCATCCCAAAAAAAGCGAACTTCATCAGAAAATCGAGTGTTAATTAAACGCATACTGTGTCTACCAGTTGTACCATTCACTCCTTGGCTTACTATATCTGTATCCCCAAAGGCAAAAGCTTGTTTATGACAAGAAGCACAGGAAATAGTATTGTTTGAAGATAATTTTTTATCATAAAATAATACCCGGCCTAATGTTGCCTTTGCATTAGTGATTTCATTATCACCAGTATTATCCTTTATTATATAATTAGGAACAATTTGGTTCTCATAATTCTGTAAACGTTCTAAATTCAATGTTTCATTAAAATAATTACTCAAAATACTTACTGGATCTTCATTACCTAGTACAACATTCCCGTCATCATTTTCTGTAGACTGGTTATTAACGGTCGTTAATTCACTCTCATCAGAGGTACACGATATCATGCCAAATAGGATAGCAAATGAACTAATTAAAATAGTAATGTTATTATATTTTCTACTTTTATTTTGCATAGTTAAATGGTTAATGGGTTAGTAAATACATACAAATACAATATGTTTCTTTGCCTTTTTAGACTATAAGTGAGCACAAAGGTTTAATTTAATTAATATTTATTTAACAAGTTAATTCTTACTAATAAAATACATAATATTATGGAAATAATCCACATTATTGGATTATTTCCATAAATTTGCGATATGTTTGCTTTAATTGATTGTAATAATTTTTATGCGAGTTGCGAGCGGATATTCAAACCTTCGCTTATTAAAAAACCTATTGTTGTACTTTCCAACAATGACGGCTGCATTATAGCGCGTAGTGATGAAGCCAAAGCTTTCGTTCCCATGGGAGCTTCTACCCATAAATATGAAGAAGTATTTAAGCAGCATAATATTCATGTTTTTTCGTCCAATTATGCACTTTATGGAGATATCAGTCAGCGTATTATGACAATTATTGAAAAGTATAGCCCTGATATAGAAGTATACTCTATTGATGAAGCTTTTGTTCAATTTATAGGCTATGACAATTACGATTTGGGTGCCTATTGTTTACAATTAAAAAATGAAGTCTTTCAAAATTTAGGAATGCCCATTAGTATAGGTGTTGCTCCAACTAAGGCCTTAGCTAAAATAGCCAATAAAATTGCTAAAAAATTCAAAAATCAAACTCAAGAAGTATATGTGATAAACACCGAAGAAAAACGTATAAAAGCTTTAAAATGGACAAAAATTGAAGCTGTTTGGGGTATTGGAGCAGCTATTAGTACTCGTTTAAAATTGAAAAATATTAATTATGCTTATGAGTTTACACAACTCCCAAAAGATTACATTCAAAAGGAATTTAGCATTGTTGGATTACGTTTGTTTAAAGATTTATGTGGTGAACCTACACTACAATTAGATGAGATAAAGAATAAAAAAGCTATTGCAACTACACGTACTTTAAAAATTATTTCAAAAGACTGGGAACTCATTAAAGAGCGTATTGTAACTTTTGCTATTACTTGCGCCGAAAAATTACGAAGACAAAATTCTGTGGCTAACGTGGTTTATGTATTTATTAAAACCAATAAAAAGCGTACGCATTTAAAACAGTATTCCAATAGTATTGCGCTTAATTTGCCTTATGCAAGTGATTCTAATATTACAATATCTCAATATGCTATTAAAGCCTTGCAACATATTTATAAATCGGGTTATTATTATAAAAAAGTAGGAGTTATCATTATGGGAATTACTCCTAATACAAACAGACAATTAAACTTATTTAGTAGCGAAGATACACGACACATTGCATTAATGAAATCTATAGATGCCATGAATCAAAAATACAATGAGCCTATACGCTTGGCTTCGCAAGACTTGGGAAAAAAGTGGAAAATGAAACAAGAACGCCTTTCACCTTCTTATACTACAAATTGGGATGATATTTTAACCGTAAAATGAGAGTCACATTATATCAACCTCAAAAAGGAAAACAACAAAAAATCACTTTTGTTGATACAGGTATTTCTGCTGGTTTCCCCTCTCCTGCCGAGGATTTTACTCAAAAAAAATTGAGTCTTGATGACAAATTAATCCAAAATAAAGAAGCCACTTTTTATGCTCGAGTCCAAGGAGTTTCTATGATCAACGCAGGCTTGGATGATGGGGATTTATTGGTTATTGATCGGAGCATTCCTCCAAAAAACAATCATATTGCTGTTTGTTATTTAAACAATGAGTTTACCGTAAAAAGGCTAGCTATAGAAAATAAAAAAGTGACACTTATTCCTGAAAATGAAGACTATGAAAAAATTGAAATCTCCGAAGGAAGCGAACTTATTATTTGGGGTATTGTTACTTATGTAATAAAAAAGGTGTAGACTTGCTTACGCATCATCCGATTCTTTTTGATCGTGATAACGCTTAATAATACGCTCATGACTCTTTAGCACCTTACAAACCCAATCATAGCGTTTTTCCAAAACCTCTTGCGGAGTCAATCTCCAATTGGTAGTAGATTTTCGTAATTCTTGAGTTACATGTTGTAAAATAATAGCAGCACAAACCGAAATATTTAAACTTTCGGTAAAACCAAACATAGGAATCTTTAGTTGTACATCCGATTGATCTAGTACATAATCACTTAAGCCAGTATCTTCCTTTCCAAAAAAGAATACAGCAGGTTTTGAAATATCAAAATCAACTAATGTCACACAATTACTACCATGTGGTGATGTAGCCACTATTTGGTAGCCTTTTTCTTTTAAAGAACTTACACAAGCTTTGGTTGAATGGTATCGATAAATATCGACCCATTTTTGAGCTCCCATAGCTATTTCGCGATCAATTTTTCGCACATTACGTTCTTCAATTACATGAACATCTTGTACTCCAAACACATCACAACTACGCATAACTGCACTTGTATTATGTAACTGGTATACATCCTCAATGGCAACCGTAAAATGCCGAGTACGCTCACTAAGTACACGGTGATTATTTTGTTGGCGTCTTTCTGTTAAAAAACTTTCAAGATAAGCTATTAATTCTTCTGTATACATTAAAGCTTATTTTAATGGTATTTTTACACCATTTTTAAGCCTAACTAAAAAAGCTTTATCAAATTTTGTAGTCGCATGTATTTTTCTAGCATATGCTTTTGCTTCAGAAAGGGTACTAAATTTTCCAGAAAAATAACGATAAAAACCATCCTCCATTTTAGTATAAAATACAGGGCTATTTTGAAAAAAACCTTCTTTAATATTCACTTTTGAAGCTGCTAGCTGTACACTAAAAAAATCTTTATCTAATCTGTTTTCTATAGCTAAAAGCTGAAGTCCTTTTTTTTCAACAGCAACTACTGCTTTTTCTTTTTTCGCTTCGATTAATGCAGGCTTTTCTTTCGGGGCTTCGTTTAACTTTGGAGTTACTGCTGTTTTATTAGATGTTGATCTTTTAATTTCTTCTTTTGCTGAAGTCTCTTTTTTGGGAATCTTTTTTTCAAGCGTATCCTTTTTTAGGGTTCTCCTTAAAATAGAAGCATTCACCAGTAAAGGATCAGTATTTGCTAATTGACTAAAAGATGTTAAACTAGTCACAAAAGCTAACGTTACTAAAATAATCTTTTTCATAAAGCAGAATTTAAGCCGTAAATATACTACTATTCTGACAAAATTCAATAAACCCTATAATATACAATTTTAAAACTAAAAATTGAAACTGTAAAGAAAATAAAGGTAAGTAAATGGATAAAAAGTTGTCTAAAAAAGAATTCCAAAAAGATTAATTTTAACCCTAGTTAAAAATACATTTTACAACTAATAAAAAATTGATTCACAATTCAGGCTTAACCTCAAAAAACGATCAATGTCATCAATAGCATTAAAAAACTATAGTATTATTAAGTATTCCAATGGAAATAAGCATCAAACAGATGATTTAATTGCTATCGAAGAACCCTTGCAAATTGTACTTATACATAGTGGAAAAGATCAAGAGGCTCCACTTACTATTACTATGCGTAGTCCTGGTAATGATTATGAATTGGCAATTGGTTTGCTTTACAGCGAAGGGATAATTAGCACAATTGATGATATAGAACATATTAGGTACTGTAACAGCTCAAATGAAGAAAATCAAAAAAATAAGCTTAAAATCACGCTTAAACCAGAGGTTGTTGTTGATTTAGATCATATAAAACGTAACTTTTTAAGTAACTCCAGCTGTGGTTTGTGTGGCAAACAACTATTATCACAATTATGCGAAATACTACCTACACAAACTTTTACTCGAAAAGTCCCTATTGATCTTATTTTAAAATTGCCTCAAATTTTAAAATCGGAACAATTACTCTTTAAACATACTGGAGGGATTCATGCTTGTGCTTTAGTAACTTCTAACGGAAGTTTACTCACCGTAAAAGAAGATATAGGGAGGCATAATGCTTTTGATAAGTTAATAGGATATCAACTCACAAAAAAAGAATCCTTTCAAAATACAATAGCAGTGTTAAGCGGCCGTATAGGCTATGAAATGGCTCAAAAAGCGGCAAAAGCAGGTATTCCAATTATTGTTGCTATCGGCGCTCCTACTAGTTTGGCTATTGATATTGCACAACAAGCTGGAATTTGTTTAATTGGTTTTGTAAAAAGTACTAGCTTAAATATATATACTAATCCTGATTATATTGAAACTTGACTTAAAACAAATTTGTAAAAAATAAAATTTATATTGCTATGTTATGATTATTAATTTCTTGCTCAAATTAGACTAAAGTTTTATTCCTTGTATAGATAGCATACATTCTTCTCAATTATTCCAGATTTCGATCCATTTGAAAACTAATAATTCAGTTTCATAATAAGGCAATATAAACCTAAATAAATATCATATAAAAATTGATAATCAACTTACATTTGAGTCACTCTATAAGTTTTTAAACCACACTTTGTCAAATAAACCAAAATTATTTTGTGCTATATACTTGTAAATTAATTAATCATTGTCTCTCCCTGATAATATTCAACTAATCCAACCTATAACAAATGGTTTAAAAAGGCATACTTACTGATAAATAAATCATTAGTCGTTTATAATATTTTCAAGCATTCATTAAAAAGACTATTTTCATGGAGCGCTAAAAAATAAATAATAATGTATAGTATTGGATATGATATTGGAAGTTCATCCATAAAAGCCGCATTAGTCGATCATAAAACGGGACATTGCCTAGATATTATTCAAGAGCCTAAAAATGAAATGCACATTACTGCATTACAAAATGGATGGGCCGAACAAGATCCCGAACTTTGGTTTGAGCATGTATGTAATGCAACCAAACGCTTATTAACGAAAAACGGTATACTCCCCAATCAAATTACATCTATAGGTATCGCTTATCAAATGCATGGGCTAGTTTTAGTTGACCAGAAAGGAAACCTACTTAGACCTGCCATTATTTGGTGTGATAGTAGAGCTGTTGCTATTGGAAAACAAGCTTTTGAAACACTCGGAACAAATTATTGTAAAGAATCGTTATTAAATTCTCCAGGGAATTTCACCGCATCAAAATTAAAATGGGTTAAGGAAAATGAACCTGAAATTTTTAAGCAAATTCATAAATTTATGCTACCCGGCGATTATATAGCTTTTCGCCTTAGCGGAGAAATTAACACCACTATTTCTGGTCTTTCCGAAGGTGTTATTTGGGATTATAAAACCCATTCAATTTCTAAAACCTTATTAAAACACTACGGTATTCCAGAAACATTGATTCCTACTATTGTATCAACCTTTGGAACGCAAGCCACAATAAATAATAAAGGAGCCCAAAGTACTGGTTTAGCCGTTGGAACAAAAATAGCATACCGAGCAGGTGACCAACCCAATAATGCACTTGCCTTAAATGTGCTACATCCAGGTGAAGTAGCCGCTACAGGTGGTACATCTGGCGTAGTTTATGCTATAACAGATAATTTAAAAAACAATGAATACGAACGCATTAATAATTTTGCACATGTAAATCATACGTTTGATAATCCAAGAATAGGGAAACTCCTTTGTGTAAATGGAGCGGGTATTTTATATCGTTGGGTTAAAGAAAATTTTGACGTTTCCTGTTATAATGAAATGAATAGCCTAGCTGAAAAAATCCCAATAGGAAGTAATGAATTACTTATTTTTCCTTTTGGAAATGGCGCTGAACGCATGCTTAAAAACAAACACATTGGAGCTCATTTTATAAATATTGATTTAAATAGGCATCACAAAGCACATTTTTGCCGTGCTGCACTTGAAGGTATTGCTTTTGCTTTTGTATATGGAATAGATATAATGAAAAATGATCATACTCCCATTAAAGTATTAAAAGCGGGTAATGATAACCTATTCCAATCCGAAATATTTTCGACAAGCATTGCTACGCTTATCAATACTGATATTGAACTTTACAATACTACAGGTGCCATTGGAGCTGCACGAGCTGCAACCTTCATAAAGAGCAATAAAAATTCGATGGATACACTATCGAACAAAAATGATTTCGTAAAAAAATACACCCCAAAAAAAGAGTTAAAAACACAACTCACCCATGCATATAACACATGGAAAAAAGAACTCAACTCAAAAATTAATCAAACTAATTAAAGCTTAAATAATGATAACACTAGGAAATAAAGAATATTTTAAAGGTATTAATCAAATAAAATTTGAAGGAAGCACCTCTAAAAACCCTTTAGCCTTTAAATTTTATAACCCCGATCAACTCGTAGCCGGCAAAAACATGCGTGAACATTTTAAATTTTCTGTAGCCTATTGGCACTCATTCTGTGGTCAGGGTGCAGATCCTTTTGGTGCTGGCACCCAAAATTTTGAATGGGATCAAGCTACAGACCCTTTACAAGCAGCAAAGGATAAAGCTGATGCCGCCTTCGAATTTATTACTAAAATGGGATTTGAATATTACTGCTTCCACGATTTTGATTTGGTAGCCGAAGGAGCTAGCATTCAAGAATCTGAGGATCGGTTAAAAGAAATTGTTGCTTATTTAAAACAAAAACAAGCTACTAGTGGTGTAAAATTATTATGGGGAACCTCCAATTGTTTTTCAAATCCTAGGTATATGAATGGAGCTGCCACTAATCCCGATTTTAACGTGCTAGCCCGAGCTGCTGCTCAGGTAAAATGTGCCCTTGATGCTACTATGGAACTCAATGGAGAAAACTATGTGTTTTGGGGTGGTCGAGAAGGTTATATGTCCTTATTAAATACCGATATGGGGAGAGAACTCGATCATATGGGACAGTTTTTAAAATCTGCTAAGGATTATGCACGTAAACAAGGGTTTAAAGGAAACTTTTTTATTGAACCCAAACCTATGGAGCCAACAAAACATCAGTATGATTTTGATGCCGCTACAGTTATTGGTTTTTTAAATAAACATGATTTACAAAACGATTTTAAATTAAATTTAGAAGTTAATCATGCGACTTTAGCTAATCACACCATGCAGCATGAAATGGATGTAGCTGCTCAGGCCGGAATGTTAGGAAGCATAGATGCCAATCGAGGTGATTATCAAAATGGTTGGGATACAGACCAATTCCCCAATAATGTCCTAGAAACTACTGAAGCAATGTTGGTATTTTTAAAAGCTGGTGGCCTACAAGGTGGAGGTATTAATTTTGATGCAAAAATAAGAAGAAACTCCACTGATATGGAAGACTTGTTTTTAGCACATATCGGAGGGGCAGATACGTTTGCTAGAGCCTTATTGGCTGCTGATCGTATTATTAATGAATCGGATTATCGACTATTACGCAATAAACGCTATAGCTCATTTGATTCTGGAAATGGAAAAGCTTTTGAAAATGGACAACTCTCTTTTGAAGACTTATATGATATAGCTCACAAAAATGGTGAATTAGCAACAACAAGTGGAAAACAAGAACTTTTTGAAAATATTTTAGGTCAGTTTGTTTAATAATACTACTTATAAAAACCTAGTAAAACAAAAAAGCTACCCAAAATTGGATAGCTTTTTTGTTATTGTTGTGAAGTCTGATCTATTCTTCTACAAAATGTTCCATTACCTGTTGGCTTACTCCTACATTAGAAAAACCACCATCATTATACAAGTTTTGTAAGGTTACTCGTTTAGTTAAATCACTAAATAAAGTAACAGTATAATTGGCACAATCCATTGCAGTGGCATTTCCTAATGGCGACATTTTATCGGCATAAGAAATAAATCCATCAAAACCTTTTACTCCTTGACCTGCTGTTGTTGGCGTTGGCGATTGTGAAATAGTGTTCACACGTACATTCTTTTCTTTTCCAAAAAAGTAACCAAAACTACGTGCTATCGATTCTAAATATGCTTTGTTATCTGCCATATCATTATAATCAGGAAAAACACGTTGTGCAGCCATATAAGTCAATGCAACAATACTTCCCCACTCACTCATAGCATCTTTCTTATAAAGTGTTTGCATTACTTTATGAAACGATAATGCCGATACATCCCATCCTTTTTCACTAAAAGAATAGTTTAAATCTGTATAATGACGTCCTTTACGTACATTCACCGACATTCCTATAGAATGCAGTACAAAATCAATTTTTCCACCTAAAATCTCAGTAGCCTTGTCTACTAAATTTTCTAAATCATCGATTGAAGTAGCATCCGCTGGAATTACTTGAGCATTTGTTTTTTCTGCTAGCTCATTAATTTTCCCCATACGCATGGCCACTGGAGCATTTGTTAGTACAAATGAACCACCCTCTTCAAAAACACGCTCAGCAGTTTTCCAAGCAATTGAATTTTCATCCAATGCACCAAAAATGATTCCTCTTTTTCCTTTTAATAAGTTATACGACATGATATCTTAAGTTATTGTTCTCAAATTTATAGATCAAATATAGTAAAACCACTACACTCTTAACCTAACTATTTTAATTCTACTTTAATTCTATTTTTATTGAATTGCTAATAAGGACTTCGCATGTGCTTGCGCAGCTTCAGTTAATTGCTTTCCTCCTATCATTTCTGCAATTTCAGCAATTCTATCTAACTCATTAAGCTGTTTTAATTGAGTGTAAGTAACATTATCTATATCCTCTTTAAATACTTTATATTGAATACTTCCTTTTGCGGCAATCTGTGGCAAGTGAGTTATGCTAAACACCTGTTGAGAAGCACTCATATCATATAATAAATTAGCCATTTTTTGTGCCACCTCACCCGAAACTCCTGTATCTATTTCATCAAATATAATTGTAGGTAATTTTATATACTGCGACAATAACATTTTTACAGCTAGCATAATACGAGATAATTCTCCCCCAGAAGCCACTTTTTTTAATGTCCCAAATTGCCCTCCTTTATTTGCAGAAAACAATAATTCAAAACTATTCCCACCAAAGGAATTAAATGTATCAATACGTTCTAAAACAGGCTTAAAAGTAGCATTTTGCATACCTAATTGGGCAAGAATATCTTCGAGCTTATTGGTTAATCCCTTAAGCACTTTAGTTCTTTTAGTATGAATTTTATCTGCCAAACTGTTTAATTTACGCTCTACATCCGAAACTGCTAACTGTGCTTTTTCTATAGCTTCGTGCATGTTTTCGGTTACAGATACTTTTTCTTGTAAAACTTTTTGAACGTTTAATAATTCTTCGTTTGTTCCAACACTATGTTTTTTCTGTAAATTATAGAGTAATTGTAATCGATCATTAACTGATCCTAATTTTTGTGGATCAGCATCAACCAATTCCGCCTGCTGTTCCATACTAGAACGCAAATCATCTAACTCGATACACACACTTTCTAAACGTTTGAACAACTCATCATATGCTAAGCTATAGGATGCTATTTTTTGCATACTATTCTTTGCCTCTGTTAGCTGATCAAATGCACCATGACTTTCGGCAGTTATACTGCCTACTGCAAATGCCAAACGCTCTTGAATTTCTTCAGTGTTACTTAATTTTTCAAGTAATTCTTCTAATTCCGATTGCTCTTCAACTTTAATAGCTGCTTCAAGTAATTCGGTTAATAAGTGTGAATTATAATTATATTCTTCTTTAAATCGCAATTCATTTTCTTGCAACGCTTTAAGTTCTTTTTTAGCCAATTTAAGTTGTTTCAGTCCTCTGGTAAAGGAAGCCAACTCTTTAGTCGTTTTTGCTAGCGCATCTAAAATATAGAACTGAAATTCGGGTTGCGTAACTTCCAATGTTTGATGTTGACTATGAATATCAATTAATTGTTCACCTAAACTTTGTAATACCTTTAAAGTAACTGGAGTATCATTTACAAAAGCTCTGGATTTACCCGATGGAAGGATTTCTCGCCTTATGCAGGTTTCTTCTTCATAATCTAAATCCTCTTCTTCAAAAAAAGCAGTCAACTCATAATCGGATACATTAAAATAAGCTTCAACTACACATTTTTTTTCTGCATTTTTAATTACTGAAGTATCTACTCGTTTGCCAATAATTAAACCTAAAGCTCCTAATAATAATGATTTTCCAGCTCCCGTTTCTCCAGTAATGGTTGACAAGCCACTAGTAAAATTAACGTGTAGCGATTCAATTAATGCAAAATTTTGAATGGTTAATGTTTGAAGCACTTTTTTTAAATTATTTGAAGGCTAAAGATACTATAGAATATGTTGACACAAAAAATGTAGATCGCATTTTTGCTTATTAAAACCTTACTTTTTATACACAACCTCTTCTTATGTTTTTGAAAAAGTAATCTTAATTTTCAATTTTAGACCACTCCGTTTTATATGAAGGGGCCATAAAATTTAAAAGATCGAGTGTTTTTGAAATATCTACTTTTGGACCACCTGAAAATAATCTAGAAAGTTCAATAGACTTTGCGTCAAAAAAAGTACGCATTACATAAGAATTGGAACGCTTTTTATTTACTTTACCAAGGACATCTATAGCTTCAATTATTTTCTTTTTTGCTTGCTTGGCATCTGATGACATTTTATCTAAGCCTTCCATATGATAAGTATACAAAGCTTCACGATAATCATTAAATGTTCCCGACAATATATCTTCATTCCAACGGTAGCGTGATGTTGTTCCAGAAGATGCACTCCAACCTTTACCTCCAGATGATTGGGCAATATTCACTATTTGTTTTGCCGTTTGGTAATGTTCTGTACCAGATAATTTTTCAAGAGTATCTGCTTCAATGCCCAAAAGGGTATATAAATAATATGAAATAACAGAAATTAAATTTCCTTGATCAGAATTTGGGTTATAAACCAAAGGTTGGTATTCTAAATAATCAAAAGAAAAATCTTTATCATTAAAATTAGCTAAAGTACTTTGATAACCTGAATCGTAAACTGGTCTAGATGATTGTATTTGAATGGTGGCTTCAAAAAAGTTATTATTATAAGCAGTAACATTTATAAAAAAACCGCAATCTATACGTTCCTGAGGCAGGTACTCCACATCGGTCCATCTAGTCTTATTAATAAACTCCTCAAGTGACGTGCCTAAAGTTTTAAAAATAGCTAAATTAGGTTGTCCTGTCTGTTCAGCGTTAATAGTCACTTTAGCATTAAACTCCTGTGCTCCTACTAGTGTTGAAACACATAAAAATAACAAACAGAAAATATTACGCATAATGTAGTTCTTGTATTTCTTTTAAAATATCCTCAGCAACTTCGGCCTTTGTTTTTAAATCAAACGCTTTAGTCTCTAATTTATGATTTACAAAAGTTACTTTGTTTGTTTTATTTTTAAAACCAGCACCTTTATCATTCAGCGAATTTAAAACAATTAAGTCTAAATTTTTACGCGTCAATTTGCCTTTAGCATTCGTGAGTTCATTTTGAGTTTCTAAGGCAAAACCAACCAAAAATTGTTTTTCTTTTTGCTGTCCCATCCAATGTAAGATATCGGTTGTACGTTCTAATTCAATGAACATATCACCTTCTTTTTTCTTAATTTTTTGGTCTGATTTATTTTTAGGTTTGTAATCCGCAACTGCTGCTGAAGCTATAGCTACATCGACCTTATTATAAACCTCTTTTACTGCCATAAACATATCAGCAGCACTAACTACATTAATTGTATGAATTTGATCATGGGTAGCTTTTAATACCGATGGCCCCAAAACCAAAGTAACTTGTGCTCCTAAATTTGCAGCAGCCTCTGCTATTTGAATACCCATACGGCCTGTAGAATGATTTCCTATAAAACGAACTGGGTCGACAGCTTCATATGTAGGTCCTGCAGTTACTAAAAAATGTTTTCCTTTTAATGGTAACTTCCCTAATATATCATTTTCTACAAATTCAACAATAGCTTCTGGCTCTGCCATACGACCTTGACCAACTAACCCACTTGCTAATTCCCCCGAAGTTGCCGGGATCATAATATTACCAAAAGTAATCAGTTTTTCAAAAGTTTCGGCTGTTGATGGATGCTTATACATATCTAAATCCATAGCAGGTGCAAAATACACAGGGCATTTGGCAGAAAGATAAGTGGCTAATAATAAATTATCACTTTTCCCATGAGCCATTTTAGACAAGGTATTAGCGGTAGCCGGAGCTATTATAAAATAATCCGCCCAAAGCCCTAAATCGACATGATTGTTCCACAGTTCATTTTCATCTTCTTTTTCATAAAAAGTGGAATGTACTGGATTTTTAGAAAGTGTGGAAAGTGTTAGTGGCGTAACAAAATCCTTAGCCGCTGGAGTCATTACCACTTTAACTTCGGCTCCTTTTTTAATAAGAGCACGAACAAGCATTGCAGCTTTATACGCTGCAATGCCTGCTGTTACTCCTAATAAAATTTTCTTACTCTTTAATACTGACATAGAATAACTTAGATCGTTTCTCCTGAAACTTCTTCGTTACTTTCTATAGCTGTATTCCTATGGTAGATTTTTTGATCTAACCATTCTTCTACTGCTAATGCATGTGGTTTAGGTAGCTTTTCATAAAACTTAGATACTTCAATTTGCTCTTTGTTTTCAAAAACCTCTTCTAAACTATCATTATAAGTAGCAAATTCATCCAACTTGTCTATTAACTCTTTTTTAATATCTGCGTTAATTTGAGTTGCTCGTTTAGCAATAATTGAAATTGCTTCGTAAATATTGTCTGTTTGCGCATCAACTAAATTTTTATCAATCGTTGATGTACTTACTGATGCTGAACTTTGTTTAAGATCCATACGCTGTATTAATTAATAGCTTGTAGCCTTTTTGTAATATCCTCAAAAATTTTCTGAGCCTTCTTTTTTAAATCTTCATCCTTACTATGCGTTTCATAAGCTTCGTAATATTCCTTAGCTTCTTTTAAACGCTCTGAAACTAAATCTTCATAACTATTTATTGCCAATGTATAAGCAGAATCCAATCTGTAAAACAAGGCTTTTTCAATAAATGCGGATCCTGGATATGCCAACAAATAATTTGTAAAAGATTTTATTGCCGACTTGTACAACTCCATATGGTGTTGTTGTTTAGCAATACTATAATACTTTTTTTCTAATTTAGTTTGCAATTCACTTGCATAGGTATTTGCCTGTTCTAAATACTCACTTTCAGGATAATCATTAATAAAATTCTGAAGTTTATCAATGCCGTCAAGCGTTTCTTTTTGATCTAAACTATAACGTGGTGAAAGTTCATACAAACTTCTTGCTGCTTTAAAAGATGCTTCCTCTGCCTTATCACTTTTGGGAAATGCCGCCACAAAACGTTCCATTTTATAACTTGCTATGTAATAATCACGCAAATTATAATACGTATCTGCCTCATAAAACAATACGCGCTCTGCTTGAGGTTTACCTCTGTACGCAGGAGTAATCAAATCAAAAACGCGCAAAGCCTTTTTGTATTCTCCTTCTTTGTAAAGCTTTTCGGCAGTACTCAATTTAGTTGCTAAATCGCCTTTTTTCAATACTTGCTGGAATTCACTACATGAATTTAGCATTAAGGCAACAACTACTATAGGTACTATTTTTTTTATGTGGTATAAAAACATTCTGCAAAAGTAAGTTTTTCTGTATGATTAAAAAAGATAAATTTGAACTATACTAACGTTGCTAACAGGCTTTCGTTACAATTTTCTACGATTCGGGTTCAATTTCATCGATTAAAGCATGATTAAGAACTAGTTTTCCTTCATCATTAAAATGAAATGCTTTTTTGAACTTGTAGCCTACTTTTATATTTTTAAATAAATAAGAATGTACCGTATGAAGTTCTTGATTAAAAGAATCATCATGGTAACTAAACAATAGTAACAATTCAGCTTGTAATGCTTTTATTTGCTCCCGAGAGTATCCAATTAAAGGACTGTCATGATCAATTTGGTGCACCAAAGTCCAAGTTGTAGGTAGATAAGTAATGGTATCTCGCTCTAATTTTAACTCAAAAAATTCATTTTTGTAACCTCCTTTCTCATCAGCTATGCTAAGTGATAATGAAGCTTTTATTTTTGGTAATACAATTAAACTTTTTCTTCTACTCAACAGACGAAACATTAAAGCATCACCTCCGTTGTGTTTACACAATAAAACAGATTTAGTGAATTGAATATTAGAACGTGGCTTTGAAAAACGTCCATACAATAAACCAGTAATAAACGCGAATGAAACTAAGCCTACTAAAGCTTCAAAACTTGATATTAAACCAGCAGCAATCCCTTCAGGAGAAAAACGTCCATAACCAACACTTGTTATGGTTTGCACCGAAAAAAAGAATGCCCTAAAAAAATCATTAATTACAGATTCACTCTGAATACCAATAGTAGTGACACCTATAAGCAGGTAACCTAATGCAAAAATGATATTTAAAGCTACAAATCCAACAAATAATAACACCAAAAAAAGAGGCCAACTTATACTTGTTAAGTATATGTAAGCCTCATTTATTGTCTTTTTTTTATTAAGATGCTTTACGTTAAAAGTTCCATCCTGATTTATAAATCTTTTTGCTTTTTCCTTTGAAAAAGCACCAACACCAGGATCTTTAACGCGTTCACTCATTTAGAATTCATTTACGTAAACATCAATTTTTTGCTGTAGTTCACTTGTAGCCTGTATTAATGGTAAACGCACAGTAGCATCACACACGTTTTGAGCAGCTAAAATAGCTTTTATCCCTACTGGATTACCTTCGTCAAATGCATATTCAGTGACTGGAATCATTTTGTAATGAATATCATAAGCCGATTTATTTTCCCCTTTTAACCCTAATCGAATCATATCCGAAAAAGCTTTCGGAAAACCTTGTCCAACTACTGTAATTACTCCATGGCCACCAGCAGTTACTAAAGGTAATGCCAACATGTCATCTCCAGAAATCACTAAAAAGTCTTTAGGAGCATCTTTAATAATTTTCAAAACTTGTGTAATATCACCCGTAGCCTCTTTGACTCCTATAATATTTTTATGATCTGCCAAACGTAATGTAGTTTCAGCAGTCATATTAATTCCAGTTCGCCCTGGCACATTGTATATCAACACTGGTAATGATGCTGCATTAGCTACAGTAGTATAATGTTGAAAAACCCCTTCTTGACTAGGCTTATTATACATAGGCACTACAGAAAGAATAGCTTGAAAATCTGTAGTATTTACTTTTGAAGCTTCTTCTGCTACCACTGCCGTGTTGTTTCCTCCTACACCTAAAACAAGTGGTACTCTTTTGGCATTTACTTTAACAACATGATCTATTACTTCCTGTTTTTCCTGTTTAGAAAGCGTTACAGATTCACCAGTAGTTCCTAAAACTACAAGATACTCTACTCCACCGTCGATACAATAGTTTACCAAATTGGTAAGCCCATCTAAATCTACTGCTCCATTTTTTTTAAATGGAGTTACTAACGCTGTTCCTGTTCCAACTAAAAAGTTACTCATATTATATTTAAAATTTTCAGGTATTTTTTCAACTCGCTTATAAATAAATCTATATTATCTGGAGGTGTACCTATAACTAAATCATTAATTCTGTGATCCACATCAGCAAACCCTACTTTAAACTTAGCGTTTGAAGAAGCTGCTACCAAATTTAAATGAGGTATGTCGGAGCTATAAAAGTTAATCAACACATCAAAAGGTTCCTTTACAAAATTATTTAATGAACTACTTTTAAATCCTCCTGCATAACCTATGCCTTTTTCATCAAAATAAGAGGCTCCTCCACTTGAATCTTCGATACTTCCGGATTTTGTTGTTTCCTTAAGTCCCATAATTTTCAATTGATCAGACCGCACTCCTAATTTATCCGCTAATTTTACCACAGATAAAATATCAAAATCCTTGCGTGCATCAATCAATACCGCCAACGATTTTAACTTTATTGCCCCCGTATACACTGATCTTTTTTTGATCTGTGAATCGATTACTTTACCTACAGATTTATTTTTAAAGCCTTTAAACATGGTTTACTAAAAATGGTTTGCAAATGTAGGTATTTTGAAGATTACCTATACTATTATTATCACGGTAATCTTTAAAATAGTATAAAAATTATCTTTCACTATTTTAAAATAAAACCTTTTAAATTTAACGTTATCAGAATATTTAAAATTAATGCAATAAAAAAATCACTATCCGAATCAAAAAAAATGGAAAACTACTCTAAAATTAACCAAATAAAATGATTATAAATAAGACTTATTATACCCTCCTATTACATCATCTTCCGTTGATATTAAAAATTTAAGAATAAAAAAATGACGCGCTATTTGAATTAAAAAGCCTAAACATTTAATATAAATAGAATTATAATAAAATGCTTCAATTGGAAGTAAAAACTGAACTAATATAAATGATGCTATTGCTGGTAGGAGCCAAAAATTTCTAACCGTGCGTTTATCCATATAAATCAACCCCATATACATCACTAATATTAAAAAAGAACCAACAGGAATAAGCATTTTATACACCTTATCGTTATACCCCTCATTAACCATACTAAGGGCTACATAGGTTAGATAAATTAAGAAAACTGTAGTGATTAAACTTGGAATATATAATTTTCGCTTTGACCAAAAATTAATATTTCTCGTGTTTTTTTTTAGTAAAAAAAATATTAACCAATAATAGGTAGTAAAAGCAAACATTATTTCTAATTGGTAATTTTGCATTCCTAAAACTACCAATGATTCACCTATGGCTACAATAAACAATGCTATATAAAAAAGCTTTTGACGTGTACCTTTATACAAATAGTACACATAACCAATGGAAATAAGACTTAAAAATCGAACAAAAATCGACTCATACAACATATGCTTCCATACTAATACACAGCTTAACAAAGCCGTAATTACAAGAACAACATATGCTATTTTTTCTTTCAAAATGAATTATAAAATCTTAATATTTTGCTAATTAAAGAACTTATTTGTTAAAAATCAATACTTTACACTAGTATTTTACAACAACAAATCTAAAAACTCTTGCTCACTTAAAATAGTAATGCCTAACTTTTCAGCTTTAGCTAACTTACTGGGCCCCATTTTATCGCCCGCAATTACATAGGATGTTTTAGCTGATATTGAACTTGAGACTTTTCCTCCATTTTTTTCAATAAGTTCTTTTAATTCCTTTCTAGATACCTGAGTAAAAACCCCAGAAACTACATAGGTATTTCCTTGTAACTTATCTGTCTGACCTTCTAAATCTTCTGCCGACAAAGCCAATTGTACTCCAAAACTACGTAATTTTTCTATTTGTTGAATATTCACTAATTCATTAAAATAAGCCACAACACTTTGCGCTATTTTAGTCCCTATCTCATCAACTGCCTCGAGTGTTTCTATCGAAGCGCTTGCCAAAGCATCAATAGTTTTAAAATGTTTCGCCAATTTTTTAGCAACTGTTTCACCTACAAATCGAATTCCTATAGCAAAAAGCACACGTTCGAAAGGAATTGTTACTGAAGCCGCAACACCTTTAACTAAATTTTCAGCACTTTTTTGCGCCATACGTTCCAAAGGAAGAATATCTTCTACCCTAAGGGTATATAAATCTGTATAATTAGTTACTAAACCTTGCTTTACTAAAAGCCCAACAGTTTCCCCTCCTAGACCTTCAATATCCATTGCTTTACGCGAAATAAAATGTTCAATACGTCCAATTACCTGTGGAGGACAATGAAATTCATTTAAACAATAATGTTTCGCATCTCCTTCTGTTCTTACTAATTCAGTATCACATTCGGGACAATTTGATGCATACACAATAGGTTCACTATCTACTGCTCTACTAGCAACCGATACACCGACAATTTTAGGGATGATTTCGCCTCCTTTTTCTACATAAACCACATCATTTATACGGATGTCTAATTTTTCTATTTGATCCGCATTATGTAATGATGCTCTTTTAACTGTAGTACCTGCCAAACTAACCGGTTCCAAATTGGCCACAGGAGTTATTGCTCCAGTTCTGCCTACTTGATAATCAACACTTATTAATTTCGTTTCAACTTGCTCTGCCTTAAATTTATAAGCCATTGCCCAACGCGGCGCTTTAGCCGTATACCCCAATTCTTCTTGCTGTTGTAAATTATTCACCTTAATAACCACACCATCGGTTTCATAAGGTAAATCCACACGTTTTTTATCCCATAGATTTACAAAATCCATCACTTCATCAATCGAATGCGCTAAAACTGCAATTTCGGGCACTTTGAATCCCCACATACGTGCTTTTTCCAAGCTTTCGAATTGATTTTCAACTCCTAAATTTGTTCCCACTAAACTGTATAATAAACATTCAAGTGGTCGCTTTGCCGTTTCACTACTATCTTGTAATTTTAAACTTCCCGAAGCTGTGTTTCTTGGATTGGCATAAGGCTCTTCTCCTGCAGCTATTCGCTGTTCATTCATTTTATGAAAACCATCAAAAGGCAATACAATTTCCCCTCTAATATCAAATTTATCGGGATAATCTCCTTTTAACTGCAAAGGTACTGTTCGAATCGTTTTTATATTTTCGGTAACATTATCACCCTGAAAACCATCACCTCGTGTAATAGCTTGCGTCAAAAGACCATTAACATATGTTAAACTTATTGAAGCGCCATCATATTTTAATTCACAAGTATAAGATACCGGGCCATCTACTAATTTTTTTATACGTTTTTCCCAATCTAACAAATCGTCTTTCGAATACGAATTATCCAAAGAATACATTCTGTTTTCATGCACTACTGTTTCAAAGTTTTTTGTAATTCCACCACCTACTCTTTTGGTTGGCGAATTGGGATCTTCAAATTCTGGGTGAGCAATTTCTAATTCTTGTAATTGCTTTAAAAGCATATCAAAATCATAATCACTAATTGTAGGTTGATCTAAAATATAATAATTATGATTGTGTTGGTGTAATTCCGCTCTAAGCGATTCTATTTTTTTTGCTATGGTCTTCATATTTAATACAAAACAGCTTTTAACATCCTGTCTTTTCCTCTAAAATCTTGTTTAATTATAGGTCGTTTAAAACCTAATTCTAAAAGTAACTCTGTAAGTTCCTCACCTAAATACTCATTAATTTCAAAATACAATACTGCATCCTTTCTTGCTTGCTTTAGAAATAAATTGGCTATTTTTTCATAAAAAAGCAACGGATTAGTATCCGAAACAAACAATGCCGTTTGTGGTTCATATTCCAGCACATTAGGCTGCATAAATTCTTTTTCCAAGTTACGAACATAAGGAGGGTTTGAAACCACCAAATCAAAACTTTCGAAAAAATCAGTAGCTCCTAAAATATCGAGCTGTTCAAAATTAACCTTTGCACGAAGTTTTTTTGCATTTTCATTAGCTGTCACCAATGCTCCTATAGAGATATCAACAGCAGAAACACTAGCTTTGGGTAAATTTAAGGCTAATGAAGTAGCAATACAACCTGATCCTGTCCCTATATCCAAAATTTTCACCTCTTTCTCTCTAAAATCATCTATAATCCAGTCGACCAATTCCTCGGTTTCTGGTCTTGGAATAAGTGTGTCTTTGGTAACCATAAAATCATTACCATAAAAATAAGCAGATCCAATAATGTATTGAATAGGCTCCCATGCTACTAAACGCTCAATAGCTTCATCAAACTTTTCAATTACAGGGAGAATAATTTCCTTTTGCATGTTTAATGCCACATCAACCTTAGTATATGTTAAATGAGTTTCACAAAGCATGTAAAAAAAATGTGCGGTTTCCTCCTTACCATACATGGGAATAAGGCGTTCTAAAAAAATATTTTTTAATTGAAGTAATTGCATAAATGAGGCAAAATAGTATTAAAATTCTAAAATTAATTCATTCAACCCGCACTGAACAAACCCACAAAGATCCTTTACAAAAAACTATTTTTTATATTAAGGAAAGTCTTGAGAAAGAAGACTCACAATGTGGAGTTCAAAAATAAGGAGTATCCCATAATTTAACCTTATTTTTGAGGCATTAATTTTAAGACTTATGAAATCTTTATTCACATATTTAAGTATCATTTTACTACTTACCACTAGTTGTAAATACGACAAAAAGCCTACTTTTATTAATGTTGAAAAAATAAATATTCAAAATATAAACAAAGGATCTGTTACTTTTAAAGCCGATGCCATTTTTAAAAACAATAATGACTTTGGCGGAAATTTAGTGACTGAAAATATTGAGGTTTTTGCTAACAGTATTTCAATTGGTCACCTACAAACTGAAGAATTTAACATCCCTACGCAGGATACTTTTGCCATCCCTTTAACAGGGAAATTTTCGATCGATAAAATTTTAGCTAAAGATAAAAATGACATCATAAATAATGTACTCAATATATTATCATCTAAAAAAATCCCTATATCTTTTAAGGGAGATGTACTCTTTAAAAAAGGTCCTTTCAAATACACATACCATATAGATCAAACTAACGAAGTCAAAATAAAACTATGATTAAGTCAGAATTTATGACGCGCTGTATTCAGTTAGCCCAAAATGGCTTGGGTACTAGCTACCCTAATCCTATGGTAGGTAGTGTTATTGTTCATAACAATAAAATTATTGGCGAGGGTTGGCACTATAAAGCTGGACAAGCCCATGCCGAAGTGAATGCTATTACTAATGTTGCTAATAAATCACTCCTAACAACATCAACTATTTATGTTAGCCTAGAACCTTGCAGTCATTTTGGAAAAACACCTCCATGTAGTGACCTTATTATTAATTCTGGTATTAAACGGGTTGTTATTGGTACTATTGATCCATTTGCAGCAGTAGCTGGACGTGGAGTTAAAAAATTAATGGATGCTGGTTGTGAAGTTATTGTTGGTGTGCTAGAACAAGAATGTCAAGAATTAAACAAGCGTTTTTTTACTTTTCACAATAATAAAAGACCCTATATTTTTTTAAAATGGGCGCAATCTGCCGATGGTTTTTTAAGTCCTGAAGTAACCAAGGGGCAAAAAAGAACTCCAGTATGGATTACCAATTCATTTTCAAAGCAATTTGTACACAAACAGCGTGCCCATGAGCAAGCTATTCTAGTAGGAACTAACACGGTTGTTAATGATAATCCATCCTTGAACACTCGTTTATGGAAAGGCACCCACGTACTAAGAGTTGTTCTAGATTTAAATTTAAGAGTACCTACAAACAGTACTGTTTTTGACTATAAACAACCTACGTTAGTGATCACAACCAAAAAGGATCACCCTCAAAACACTAAAAACCTTTCTTTTGAATGGATGGATTCAACTAAGAATATTGCTTCCCAAATTTGCGATATACTTTACAAAAAAGAAATCCAATCTTTAATTATTGAAGGAGGAAGTCAAACACTACAAACTTTTATTGATGCCAATCTTTGGGATGAAGCTACAGTCTACACAGGTAACACGGTACTTTTTAAAAAGGGAACAAAAGCTCCTTCAATTAAAGGAAGTAACAAAACTTCAACAATTAAAAATGATTTTGTAACACATTACACTAATTTCAAACTTTAGAAATGAATAAACCAAACATAAAAAATATCATCTTTGATTTTGGTGATATTTTTATAAACCTAGACAAAATTGCTCCAACTAATGCTTTTTTAAAATTAGGCTTAACTGCTCCAATTGATGCCATTTCTCTAGTAAACGACACCTATGAAATTGGAAAAATTAACACCAATTCATTTTTATATACGTATCAAAAATGGCTGCCAGAAATAAGCTTAAATGAAATTATTGATGCCTGGAACAGTATTTTAAAAGACTTTCCAATAGCACGTTTAGAATTTTTAAAAGCTCTTGCCGCCCAAAATAAACACAAACTTATCTTATTAAGCAACACCAATGATTTACATATTGATTGGGTTAAGGAAAATATTCCTTTTTTTAATGAATTTAAATCCTGTTTTGATCAATTCTATTTATCACAAGAAATTGGTTTACGAAAACCAAATAGCGAAATTTATGAATTTGTGTTACAACAAAACAAATTAACAGCTAATGAAACATTATTTGTTGATGACCTAAAACAAAATACTGATGCCGCCAAAGCCCTAGGCATTCATGTTTGGAACCTAATTCCAGGTCAAGAAGATGTCACCCAATTATTTACCAAAAACCCTACAATTTTATGAGTTACATAGCACTCAGCATTACCGCCTCAAGTATTTTGTTTGTTGTTTTTAAACTATTTTCTAAATTTAAAATCAACACCATTCAAGCTATCATTTTTAATTATTTAGTAGCTGCTGTTTGTGGATATATTGCCCACAATAAACCTATTAGCATCCCTCAAATCACTCAATTTTCTTGGTTTTATTACACATTAGGTTTAGGCCTAATATTTATAGCTGTGTTTTATGCCATGGCTATAACCACCCAACGCAATGGATTATCTGTGGTGGCCGTATCCAGTAAAATGAGCGTAGTTATCCCTATTCTATTTGGGGTATTTGTTTATAATGAAACTATTGGACGTATTAAGGTATTAGGTATTTTAATTGCTTTATTTTCTATTTATTTAGTCACTGTAAATCCAAATAAAATTAAAAGCAGTTCTATGCTTTTCCCGTTTCTTGTTTTTTTAGGAAGTGGATTAATCGATACAAGCTTAAAGTTTTTGCAAACCAAATTTGTTAACCCGCAACATATTTCTATTTTTTCAGCAACATTATTTGCTACGGCCGGTTTTACAGGCATTTTGATTATTATTTTTCAAATGCTGCAAAAGAAATTTAAATTTGAATTTAAAAACCTTATCGGAGGTATTGCGCTAGGTGTTGTCAATTATTTTTCAATTTATTTTTTAGTAAAAGCCATAAGTTACAAAGGACTTGAAAGCTCAACTTTATTTACTATAAATAATGTAGGTATACTCCTTGTTACAACTATTTTGGGAGTTATACTATTCAGAGAAAAATTAACACAACAAAACAAGCTTGGTATTTTAATGGCTGCTATGGGTATTGTTTTAGTTAGCATTGCCGGAAATTTTAATTAATTATGGAAAGTGATCACTATAAAACCATAGCTAAACCTTCTGGCGAAAGCCTTTACAAAATTAAAAATAGTAAGTTTTTTGCTTATGCCTTTCCCGTTACTAATGAGGAAGAGGTTAAAGAAATTCTTAATCAAATTAAAAAAGAACATTACCAAGCACGCCATTGGTGTTACGCTTGGCACCTTGGAACCTCCCCTATTCGTTATCGTGCCAATGATGATGGCGAACCTTCAAACACTGCTGGTCAACCCATTCTAGGGCAGCTACAATCCTTTGAAGTAACGAACATTCTACTTATAGTTATTCGTTACTTTGGAGGTGTAAAATTAGGTGTTGGTGGACTAATTAGCGCCTACAGAACAGCTGCACATGATTGTTTGGAAAACAGCACTATTGTCACCAAATTAATCACAGAAACTATTAAAATTAATTTTGAATATCCTTTAATGAATGAGGTTATGCGAAAAATTAAACAACATAAACTAAACATAAGCAAACAGGATTTTAATAACAATTGTGAAATTTGGATTAAAAGCCCTAAAAGCGAAACCAAAAAGAATATCACTCTTTTAACTAGTATTTATGGCATTTCTATTTTAGATAATGATCACTAATTTTGTTTAAAATCAAAAAAACTACTTTACACTGCTTTCAATTTTTTCTAACATTCTTTCTGGGCACTTTATGGGTCGTTTAGTTTTCATGGATACAAATACAAGCACCGTACTTCCAGTTGTTAACAATTCCCCTTGTTGATTATGTAGCTCATACTCAAATTCTATCTTAGCTGTAGGCGCATTTTTCAAGCTTGTTGTAATAGTCAATTCATCATCAAAAAAGGCAGATCTCTTAAAGTTTGTACTAAGTGCCACAACAGGCAGCATTACCCCATCTTCTTCCATTTTTTTATACGAAAAACCTAGTTTTTCTAACCAATCAATACGCGCTATTTCAAAGTATTGCGCATAATTCCCATGATATACTACCCCCATTTGATCAGTTTCACCATAACGCACTCTAATTTTTGTTTTCGTAGAAAAATATGTCATTTAATCGATTTTAAGAAAAATAAATTTGTAGTTTCAAAATTAACACTTAGTAGTCAAAAAAAAGTTATAAGTCAAGGTATATTTAGTTTTTTTATTCAGTTTTTTGTTCACATATTTGCTGTATAGTTATTAAGGAAAAGACATAATACATATCTTACCTTATTTCAACGTTTTATAACAAACCAACTCTTAAATTTAACAATGATTATAACAGCTCAAGAAGCATGGGACAGTTGTCTATCATTTATTGAGGACAATATTAACCCACAAGCATACAAAACATGGTTTGAACCAATCAAAGCAGTAAAGCTTGTTGATAATTCCTTGAGCATCCAAGTACCTAGTAAATTTTTTTATGAGTGGCTAGAAGAGCATTATGTTGAGTTACTCAAAATCGCTTTGGTAAAACAACTTGGATCACAAGCTAAATTGGTTTATGTAATACGCATGGAAAATAGTGTAGATAGCAAAGCTCCCTACACAGAAAAAATACCTAGTACTAACAGATCAGGAGTACAATCACAAAAGGTTAATATCCCTTTAAAGGCCAAAAGTCCAGAACTTAAAAATCCTTTTATCATCCCTGGCATCAGAGATGTTAAAATTGATTCTCAATTAAATTCTAATTATAATTTTGAAAATTTTCTTGAAGGAGACTCAAATCGTTTGGCTCGTTCTGCTGGATTAGCTGTAGCGAACAAACCAGGTGGAACTTCATTTAACCCACTACTTATTTTTGGTGGGGTTGGATTAGGAAAAACGCATTTAGCCCATGCAATTGGTGTAGATATAAAAGACAAATATCAGGATAAAACAGTACTTTACATATCAGCAGAAAAATTTACACAACAGTATATTGAATCTGTAAAAAAGAATAACAGAAATGATTTTATTCATTTTTATCAAATTATTGACGTATTAATTGTTGATGATATCCAACTACTTTCGGGTAAGGCAGGAACTCAAGATGTTTTCTTCCACATTTTTAATCATTTGCATCAAAATGGGAAGCAAGTAATTTTAACTAGTGACAAGGCACCTGTTGATATGCAAGATATTGAACAACGCCTATTATCAAGATTTAAATGGGGACTTTCAGCTGAATTAAATCAACCAGATTTTGAAACTCGCATTTCGATTATTAAGAATAAACTATATCGTGATGGGGTTGAAATGCCTGAGGATATTGTAGAATTTTTAGCCCATAATATAAAAACAAACATTCGTGAACTCGAAGGTGCTATTATTTCATTAATTGCACATTCATCTTTCAATAAAAAAGATATCACTATTGATTTAGCGAAAACGATTGTTGAAAATTATGTAAAGAATACTAAACGTGAAGTTTCGATTGAATACATCCAAAAAGTAGTCAGTGATTATTTTCAAATGGATGTGGAAACCTTACAATCTAAAACACGTAAACGTCATATAGTACAAGCGAGACAACTGGCTATGTTTTTTGCTAAAAAATTAACCAAAGCTTCACTAGCAAGTATAGGTAGTCAAATTGGAAAAAGAGATCATGCTACTGTATTACACGCTTGTAAAACTGTCGATAATTTAAGTATGACAGACAAACAATTTAAAAAATACGTGGAAGATTTACATAAAAAGCTTACCATATAATGACGAATGATCGCATTAAAATTTTAATGGTTTGCTTGGGTAACATATGTCGTTCTCCTTTAGCCCAAGGAATATTACAACAAAAATTGAATCCAAAAAAATATGATGTTCAATCCGCAGGAACTGCAGGTTATCATATTGGTAAATTACCCGATGTACGATCTATTAATGTAGCTCGTAAAAATGGTATTGATATCACAAATCAACGTGCAGCTCAATTCTCTGCTGATGATTTTGATACATATGATTACATTTTTGCAATGGACGCAGAGAATTATGCTAATATAATTGCTCTAGCTAATTCCGAAGAACAAAAAGAAAAAGTATCCATGATACTTAACGAAATTAGCCCCAATAGTAATGCAGAAGTTCCTGATCCTTATTATGGTGGCCCAAAGGGTTTTGATAATGTATATACGTTACTAGATACTGCTTGTTCTATTATTGCTACTCGCATTTAATGCACTTTATTTTTTTTACAACAGTCGTAAGGCTACATAAACATAAAATAATATTTTATTGTTACATTGTACGGATAACAGTTAGAATTTGTTAAAATTTTAACTGTTATTCTTTTTCCTTAAATTAGTCGTATCTAAATTTATTTATAACTACCCCTTATGAGTGAAAACACAGGTAAACTTTTTTTGATTCCCGCCAGACTTGGTGATGATATTAAACTAGAAGTCCTTCCAATTTCAATTAAAAAAGTGATCGAAAATACCGACCATTATATTGTTGAGAATGAAAAAACAGCAAGACGATTTATCAAAAAAGTATCTCCCACTAAAGCACAAGCTAGCTTAGTGATGAATACTTTAAATAAGTTTACTGACGATATGGAATTACCTAGTTTTTTAACCCCATGCTTTGACGGTCATAATGTTGGAATACTATCGGAAGCTGGCTGCCCTGGAATTGCAGATCCCGGTGCCGATATTGTACAAATTGCACATCAAAAAAATATTACAGTGGTTCCTTTAGTAGGTCCTTCATCCATTTTATTAGCCATGATGAGTAGCGGTATGAATGGACAAGGCTTTAGCTTTAATGGTTACCTCCCTATTGACAAACAAGAACGCAAACAAAAGATTAAACATTTAGAACGCATTTCTTTTGAACAAAATCAAAGTCAATTATTTATTGAAACACCTTATAGAAACGATAAATTAGTTGAAGATTTAATTCACACCCTCCATCCAAATACACGTTTGTGCATTGCTGTAGATATTACGCTTACTACCGAATACATTAAAACTTTGAGGGTAACAGAATGGAAAAACATTAAAAATAGCTTAGATCTACATAAAAGACCTTGTATTTTTATTATACATAAGGATTAATTGTAATTCTGTCTTACAACAGAATTACAATTAAATTCTTCCAACTAAATCTACTTTAGCTTTTTTATTTACAGGAATATCAGAAATGTCATAAGATTTAAACTTATCCATATATTCTACAATCGAAGTACCAAAACCATCCTGAAAGGCTATTTTTCCGCCACTGCGTAAAAACTTTTTTACTGAACCAGGACCGCCTAAATGAGCTGCTGCTAAAATACCAGATTCTGTAACAACCACACCTCCAATATTCTTACCAACAAAACGTTTGATATCTCGTCTTAGTACCCATTTATTTCTAGACACATTAGCTTTAAATGCTTTTTCCTGTAATGCAGGTGAGCTTAAAAATAAATTAGTATCATGTACACCTACTAAAGCTAAGGTACCTTTTCCAAACTGGTATTTACCCATATAGCCAAACTTATTAACTATACCATACCTTCCTTGAGACTCTTTAAAGGCCAACGCCTCTTTAAAGCCTAAAAAATCATTTTTAAGAAAAAGTTGGTAATTTACATCTTTTAAATTCGAAAGCTGCTCACTCGAAGGGTATTCATAGCACAATTCTTCAACCGAATGTGAACTATCAAAGTTTTTTGAAATTTTTAAAAGATCAATCGCACGCCATTGACCTATAAGACCAATAACTAGCGGTAATACAGAAACACGAAATACTTCGTTGGTTCTGACCATATACTATCATTTCTGTTTAGCGAGGCAAATTTACAAATCATTTTTATTTGTAGGAAAAATACGCACAAAAATTATAAGATTCCTATTTATTTAACCTCTGTTTTACAATTTGATAATAAAAACGATAAAAAGAATAACATATTACATACTAACGTTTAATTCCTTTACTATTCACCCATTTATGATATTTGGAACTATAATTATTATGCTGTCTCAAACTTTTAGAAAACTTATGGAATCCAAAGTTTTCTACATCAGCTACAAAATAAAAGTAATCATGTTTTTCATAATTCAAAACAGCATCAACTGCAGAAATATCTGGCATAGCTATAGGCCCTGGAGGTAATCCTTTATATTTATATGTATTATAAGGATGTTCTAATTTTAAGTCCTTTCGCAATACTCTTTTAATTACTCTATCCCACTTATTTTCTGATTTTTTTAAAGCGTAAATTACTGTAGGATCGGCGTCCAATTTCATTCCTAACTTTAAACGATTCATATACACACCAGCAACTCTAGGACGTTCTTTAATTTTAACGGTTTCCTTATGTACTATGGATGCTAATGCAACTACTTCTTTAGGTTTTAATCCAATAGCTTCTGCTTTCCCTTTTCGTTTATCATTCCAAAAGTAACCATATTCTTTCCACATTTTATCTCGAAATGCTTCTGCAGAAATATTCCAAAATACTTGGTAACTATTAGGAACATACATTGAAATTGCCGTGTTTAAATTAAAGCCATGCTCCTTTAAAAATTTCTCATCCTTAAATACTTGTAATAAAGCTAGACTATCCAATTCAATTTGCTCTGCTACTCTTCCTGCTAAATTTTCTAAGCGTTCTTGATTATTAAAACTTACCTTAACAGGTATGTTTCTACTTCTTAAATTAGTAATTAATTCATTATTGTTGCTCCCTTTTATTAACACGTATTTTCCAGGCTTCACCCTTGTGGCATATCCTTTCTTTTTAGCTAACCATTCAAAAGATTTCACATCTCTTAAATAAGGAGTTAATTTTGTTACCACATCATTAAATGTAGTCCCTGTTGGAATCAACACCTCCTTTGTAACTTCATCAAAATTAGTATTCGAATCAAAAATTTTATTATAAATAGTATAAGAGAAAATACTTCCGACAATTAATGTAATAGCTACAATAAGTAATAGTATCTTTTTAATGTACATAAATCAATTGGTATAAATTTTCATTTTTAAATTCTCCATTCACTAAAGTCCAGTCTTTACGTTGTCCAACAAACTTAAAGCCTGTTTTTAAAAACAATTCTTGACTTATTTTATTGTCTTCAGAAATGGATGCGTATAGTTGATGTAAATGTAAATGAGTCTTTCCATATTTGATCAGTAGATTTAAGGCCTCTTTTCCATAACCTTTTCCTCTGTCTTCGGTATCTAAAATAAGAATCCCAACTCCCGAACGCCTGTGCGTAGGATTAAAATCATACAAATCAATTAAACCTATAATTTCATCCTTATTAGTACAAATAGCTAAACGCAACTGTTTAGCCTCGTAAATATCTAAATGTGCATTTTCAAGATACTGTTTTATCAAAAAACGAGAATAAGGAGTTTGCGTAGCACTCACCTCCCATACACGCTCATCATTTTCTACTTTGTAAATAAACTCTAAATCCTCAGGTTCTAAAGCTCTCAAATAAATTTGTATCCCTTTTAACGTGACCATGTTATTGTACCTTTAAAAACTAGTTTTGCAGGCCCTTGTAAATAAACATTTTCATAACCGGCGTCTGTTTTAGTAAAACTTATCGTTAGTTTACCTCCTGGAGTTTCAATATTTATTTTTTCGGCAGCAGTTTTATTTGCGGTATGCATTGCTATAGCTACAGCTGTTACTCCTGTACCACATGATAATGTCTCACCCTCTACTCCACGCTCATAGGTACGTACCGAAAAAGAATCATCATTAATTTGTTCTACAAAATTCACATTAGTTCCTTCTTCAAAATAAGGAGCACCGCTACGAATATTTCTACCTTGAGTAAACACATCAAAATCGGATAATTTTTGAACCTCTTGAACATGATGAGGAGATCCTGTATCTAAAAACCAGTGATCACCGGGAGCATTTATAGTAGATACATTTTGCATTCCTAATTTAACCAAGTCTCCGGATATAGTGGCATCATGCGGACCATCAATAGCAGTAAAATTAGCGGTATCACTCACTATCCCTAATTGCTTGGCAAATGCAACTAGACAACGTCCTCCATTACCACACATAGTACTCTCATTACCATCTGCATTAAAATATACCATAGTAAAATCATCACCTGAAACACTTGGTTCTTCCAAAAACATACAACCATCGCCCCCAATCCCAAACTTACGATCGCACAAATGAGCTATTAAGTCTGTATCTGTTTTTGATAAAAGTTTGGAACGATTATCAATAATCACAAAATCATTACCTGTTCCTTGATATTTATAAAAAGTAATCTCCATTAGTTATTTTTTCGACTTACAAAGGTATAGGAATTCTAATTGTTTACGACTAATCATCACATAAATTATTACATAAACAGCATACTCTTTTAGTATCTATTTGCAACACTTTTTAATTTGAAGCGTACTATTTATAGAACTTTAAATACTAAAACTAACCAGTTAATAGATTTGGTTTTTATTAATTAATGACATATTTACATAAAAAATAAGCTATTACAGTCTAAATAATGACAAATTGAGTGTTTTTCACAACTAAAATAACTCGTTTAAAATTTGGTATTGTCTTTGTTTAAACTTAACAATAGTATCATAATTAAATTTTTGACTATGAAAAAAATTGCATCACTACTTTTAGTAGGCATTATAGGTGGAGCTGTAGCTCTGGGAACTCAAAAAATTATAGATTATAACGAATCTAAAAATGATGATTCAACCAATGTCTCATATACATCACCAATACCTACTCCAAAATTACATACTACAAGTATGCCTAATTACAACACAGCATCAAATGCCTCATTAAATATTGACTTTACTGTTGCTGCCGAAGAAACTGTAAATGCTGTAGTACACGTAAAAAATGTATCAACTTATCGTAGACCTAGAAATTATATGGATTATTTACGTAATGGAGGCAAATTAGAAAAAGCTATTGTTGGTGCTGGGTCTGGAGTAATTATTACCGAAGATGGTTATATTGTAACAAATAACCACGTAATTAAAGGAGCTAGTGAAGTCCGTGTCACTCTAAATAACAACAAGTCCTATGAAGCAAAAATTATAGGATCTGACCCTAATGCGGATATCGCACTACTAAAAATAGTTTCTGACGAAAAGTTTGATTATATCCCTTTTGGAAATTCTGACAATACTAAAATTGGTGAATGGGTTTTAGCAGTGGGTAATCCATTTAATTTAACCTCTACCGTTACCGCTGGAATCATTAGTGCTAAAGCACGTGATTTAGATGAAAATGATCGAAACATGCAATCCTTTATTCAAACGGATGCTGCCATAAATCCAGGAAATAGTGGTGGTGCATTGGTGAATACCAAAGGAGAGTTGATCGGTATTAATACAGCCATTACATCACAAACAGGTAGTTACGTGGGCTATGCTTTTGCTGTTCCTTCCAATAATGCCAGGAAAATTGTTGAAGATATTTTAGAGTATGGAGATGTTCAAAAAGCTATTTTGGGAATATCTGGAGGCACCTTTAGTCAAAATGCCGCTAAGGAATTAGGGATTAGTTATTCACAAGGGGTGTTTGTGTCTAGCATAAGTAAAAATAGTGGCGCAGAAAAAAGTGGTATTAAAAAAGGCGATATCATTAAAAAAATTGACGGTTATGCTATTAGAAAATTTTCGGATTTGACAGGCTACATTAATAGTAAAAGACCAAATGATGTACTTAATGTAAGTGTATTAAGAAATGACAAATTAATAGATATTCCCGTTACATTAAGTTTGTATGAAAGTTACCAATTAAAAGATTTAGGAATTGAGGTGATAAATGCCACCGAAAGTGATTTAGCACAATTTGGAGCCAAACATGGAGTAAAAATTAATCAAGTATTAAGCAATACTATGAAACGCTATGGTTTAGAAGGCTATATTATAACTGAAATAGATAATACTCCTGTAAACAGTGTAGGAGACGTTAAAAAAATACTACAGTCCAAAGCTGAAAATGAAGATATTATGGTAAGCTTTTTGGACCGATATGGAGAAAAGAAACATTTTGTATTTAACTAAACCAAACTTAGTTTTTAAAACTAAATATATGAGTTAAAAATTGCAAATAACTCTCTTTATGCAAAGGGAAAGTGATGAATTCTAATTAATAATTACATAACAAGTTCATCATGTTATATATTTGCAATTACAATGAAAAGCTAATAGTGTTTTAATACTGTTAGCTTTCGTTTTTTATAATTAATAATTACATTTCTTTTGAAAACTCACTCCACACTAGATAACCTTAACGTTTTATACGAAGATAATCACATCATTGCCATAAATAAACGTGCTGGAGACATAGTACAAGGTGATCAAACGGGTGATGTTCCTTTAAGCGAAATTGTAAAACAATACATTGCTAAAAAATACAATAAACCTGGTGCCGTTTTTTTAGGGGTTGTACATCGGCTAGACCGCCCCACTACTGGTGTTATTATTTTTGCTCGAACAAGTAAAGCCTTGACGCGTTTAAACAAAGCTTTTGCTGAAAAAGCAACTCAAAAAAAATATTGGGCTATTGTAAGTCCTGCGCCACCTAAGCAAGAAGATCAACTTATTCACTATTTAAAGAGAAATCCTAAGCAGAATAAATCATATGCACACAATAAAGAAGTTCCTGAATCAAAAAAAGCTAGTTTACATTATTTTATATTAAAAAAACTAGATAATTTTTCTTTACTAGAAATTGAATTGCACACAGGTCGTCATCATCAAATAAGAGCACAACTTAACAAAATTGGTTGTTCCATTAAAGGAGATCTTAAATATGATGCCAAACGGAGCAACCCTAATGGTGGCATACATTTGCATGCTCGGGAATTAGCTTTTATACACCCTGTAAAAAAGGAACCTATAAAAATCACTGCCCCCACTCCTAAGGATGCAGTTTGGGATGCTTGTAAATAGATAAATAAATACACATTTTATTAACGTATCTTTAATTGTGCTTTTTCTCTAATTATATCACCTATAGGTCGATCTTCAATGTTACTTTGCAACCACGAAAGAATATCTAAGTATAAAAACGCACGCTTTTCATAGGGATGGTCTTCATACTTTTTTAATCGATCATATAATTTTTTAAACTCCTCTTTAATTTTTAAGGGATTTACGTTTTCTAAATTCCTTAAAAACTTAATCATTTCCTTTTGAACTGCATATAAGTCATCCATTTTTATTAAAAACTTATAGGTGTTGTGTAACTGTGTATCCAAATGCAAATCCATTCGAGCTTCATAATGTGCAATCAAACTTAAAACCCTTGAAAAGCATAATAAATCCTCACGCATTTTCAATGATTTATTATTTATTATTTTATTCAAATATTCAATACACATCTCATGGTTTTCCATACCAAAATAGAGACAAGCAATTTTATAATAAAAGACCATAATGTGGTGACCATCAATATGATTTTTATAATGTTCTAAACCATCTAAAATCTCCGAAATTAATGATAAACCTTCGTTAAAAGTACCTTCACTAAAATGTAAATTTAACTTATTGGTATTTATATATAAAAAACTTAAGGCCAATGTATTCTCATGCTGTGGAAAACCATCCGAATGCACCATTTTTTCCAACCTATTCAGTTTTAACTTAAGCTTTTCACTATCCTTAATTAAAAACAAGGACTCCATAAGGTAATTATTCCCTTTTAAAAAGAATACTGGATTTACAGCTATCATTTTAGGTTCTTCAAAAAATAAATCCACCCATTTTTTAGAGTACTTATAGCAAGCTAAAAAATCCTGAGTCATAAAACTATACCATAAATGAGCTTTATAAAGCCAAAGTTTTTCTCTAAAACCTAATAATTCCCAATCATAATCGGGTAACCTCCCTTGGAAATACGTTCTTAAAAACTCATGCTCTTTATCATTTTTAACATAACCCGTTTTTAACATTAATCCATAAAGTTGTAATGACAAATTGGATAACCTACTTGCTATCACATTTTTCATACTCAACCTTTTAGCTTGAATAGCTAATTCATCAGCTCTGGATGAAATACTGCGTGTGATATATTGTGTTTCTATTATTTTTTCAAATTCAACAATTTCATAGGCTAAATTGTTTTCTTCATTATCAATAGCAGAAATTTTAGCTTTGTCTAAAATCTTTAAACTTTGCTTATATAATCCTTTGTGATATAAAATTGTAGCAAAATCCAATTGTTCCCTAATTTTCATTCTCAAATTTCGATGAACAGGGTTTAAACGTAAGCTTATTAAAATTTGTTTATACAAATGAGCCTTTAAGTTGGATAATTGCTGTTTGGTAACAATACCTTTAGCTATTACTTGAGCTTCATCAAGCTTTTCAGATTTATCTAAATAGTTGAATAAATTTAAAAACTTGGAATCATTATTACCTCCTAAACGACCAACATATACTTTAAATTGGCGCTTTTCGGACTTGGTTAATGATTTAACCAGTACAAATAATGGATCTTTTACTTCATTAGTCATTGTAAGAAAACAAGAGTTAATCCCTTTTAAAATAAGGGTTCAAGGTAATTATTAAAACATTTACCGTTGTAAGTGTTTTGCAAAAATAGCAAACATACCGTTTATAAAAATATACATTTGATATGAATGTTAAAAGCAAAATAACCGATGAGTGACAATAAAGTTCAAATTTTTGACACTACTCTAAGAGACGGAGAGCAAGTCCCAGGCTGTAAATTAAATACAGAACAAAAATTGATTATAGCCGAACGTCTTGATCTTTTAGGCGTTGATGTTATTGAAGCTGGGTTTCCAGTATCAAGCCCTGGTGATTTTAATTCGGTTACCGAAATCACAAAAATTATACGTAATTCTACCGTATGTGGACTCACTAGAGCCGTTGAAAACGATATAAAAGTTGCTGCAGAAGCCTTAAAGTATGCTGTAAGACCTAGAATTCATACAGGTATTGGAACTTCGGAATCACATATAAAGCATAAATTTAATACTACTCCAGAAAAAATTATAGAGCGTGGTGTTGCTGCTGTAAAATATGCAAAATCATTTGTTGAAGATGTAGAATTTTATGCAGAAGATGCTGGTCGAACTGATAACGAATATTTAGCACGTGTTTGCGAAGCTATGGTTGCTGCTGGTGCTACGGTATTAAACATTCCAGATACCACTGGGTATTGTTTGCCTGAAGAATATGGAGCAAAAATTAAATATTTGCGTGAAAATGTAAAAGGAATCCATAACGTTACTTTATCATGTCACTGCCATAATGATTTAGGATTAGCTACAGCAAATTCAATTGCCGGAGTAGTTAATGGTGCTCGACAAATTGAATGTACTATAAATGGTATTGGTGAACGTGCTGGAAATACTGCTTTGGAAGAAGTAGTTATGATTTTAAAACAACACCCTTATTTAGATTTGCATACTGATATTAATACCAAATTATTATACAATACTAGTAAAATGGTTTCGGAAAATATGGGAATGTTTGTACAACCTAACAAAGCTATTGTTGGTTCAAATGCTTTTGCTCACAGTTCGGGTATACATCAGGATGGAGTAATAAAAAACCGCGAAACATACGAAATAATTGACCCCGAAGAAGTTGGTGTAACCGAATCTGCAATTGTATTAACTGCACGTAGTGGAAGAGCTGCATTAGCATATCGTGCTAAAAAAGTAGGTTATGAACTTACTAAACTTCAATTAGATGATGTTTATAAAGAATTTTTAAATTACGCTGACCGTAAAAAAGAAGTTGTTGATCAAGACATTCACAAAATAATGGAAAGCTTTGATATCAAACCTTAATAAACCATAACAAAATAACTGAATTAAACTTTCAGTAACCTAAAAGACCGATTTATAACATCGGTCTTTTTTTATGTTTAGAATGAAACTTAATAATTAGAGTAAATAATCCTCGGGGCAAGCCCACGAGGCATTAAAATAATTTTAGCTGATTATCTTTTTTCAAAACCTTATACTCTTCTTCAATCCCTTGATTTTTGACATATTTTGCAATCATCTGTTCTGTGCCATGTTGACCAACTGTATTAACAAAATACCCCTTGCCCCAAAATTCGCCTCCCCATAATTGTTTTTTCACCTCTGGGCAACGTCGAAAAACTTCCCGTGCTATCAAAATACTACTCTTCCATATTTAGCACTACTCACCAAATGATACAGCAAAACTGTAACATTATGACTCTTATGGATATATTTACTATTTTGGGACATCGAGTCACAAAATAGTAATAATTAACGAGGCAAGCCTCGAGGTATTAAACCTGATAGCGAATAAAACAATTAATTATTTTTTCTAAAAAGATTATATACTACTTTTGGATATATAATATGATTGATTATGAAACTCAATATAGCAGTCTTAGGTGGCGATGGAGTTGGCCCCGAAGTAACCGAGCAAGCTGTTAAAGCTTTAGAAGCTGTTGCAGAATATTACCAGCATGACTTTATTTTTAAAGAAGCCTTGGTTGGTGCTACTGCTATTGAAAAAACGGGTACTCCCCTGCCCCAAGAAACAATTACTATATGTAAGGCAAGTGATACTGTATTATTTGGAGCTATTGGTGATCCCAAATTTGATAACGATCCTAAAACAAAAATATACCCAGAACAAGGACTTTTGGGACTTCGTAGTGAACTAAATTTATATGCCAATATAAGACCCGTAATCGTTTATAATTATTTACTTAATAATTCTCCGTTAAAACCTCAAAATGCAAGAGGTACCAATATCCTTATCTACCGTGAATTAACAGGCGGATTGTTTTATGGAGATAAAGGCACTACAGATAATGGTCATAAAGCTTATGATGCATGTACCTATACCACCGATGAGATTGAACGCATAGCACATGATGCGTTTAAGGCAGCTCAAGGCAGAAAAAAGAAATTGACTTTAGTTGATAAATCAAATGTACTCGAAACCTCTCGTTTATGGCGTAGAACAGTCATGAATATGGCAAAGCAATACCCAAATGTAAACGTAGAGTTAATGTATGTGGATCAAGCCGCTGCTAAAATTATTCTTAATCCAAAAAGTTTTGATGTTATTTTAACAGCTAACCTTATTGGTGATTTTATTTCCGAAGAGGCAAGTGCACTTGTAGGCTCAAAAGGAATCATGGCCTCTGCAGCTTTAGGTGAAAAATACAGTTTATTTGAACCTATACATGGATCATACCCAGTAGCAACAAACAAAGGCATCGCTAATCCTATTGGTGCTATATTATCTGCTGCTATGCTATTAGAGCATTTTAATTTACAGGTTGAAGCCGATGCCATAAAGCGTTCTATTACAAAAGCTATGGAACTCAACCTAACAACTCCCGATTTAAACAAGCAAAAACCCTTAAGTACTGAAAAAATTGGTGATTTTATAGCCGATTATATCTGTAATCCCGATTTGACTGATTTTAATATTGAAAATATTTATTTAGGACAATCCACAATTATATAGCAACAAGATTATTTAAAAAAAATCGTAAGGTTTACTAATAAATTATTTAAAATGAAAGTATTAAAATTTAGTTTACTTTTTGCGATATTTTTATCTGTTGGGTTTTCTTCTGCACCTCCATTGACACGTTTCGTAGAAATTTTACGTGATTTTGAAAATAAATATGCCCCAGAAAAAGCATACATCCATACAGATAAACCCTTTTATACTTCCGAAGAAACTATATGGTTTAAAAGTTACTTAGTTGATGGAGTAACACATAAACCAACTACAAAAAGTAATGTTTTACATGTAGAATTAATAAACCCCGAAGATAGTATTGTATATAAAACAAAATTATTTGTAGATCAAAATACCTTTGGGACAGCTGGTGATATTAAAATTAATAAAAATTGGGAATCTGGAAAATATCAATTAAGAGCTTATACACATTACATGCTTGCTGATAACGAAGGTTACTATTTTAGAAAACAAATTCAAATTGAAAAGACGTTAGAAAAAAACACCCAATTAGATTTTATTAATCTAAATAAATTCCCCGAGATTACACCTATTTCAGACAAAATACCTGCTGTTAAAAATGTAAATGACATACAAATTAATTTTTATCCTGAAGGAGGAACACTACTAGCCAACCATACCAATAAATTTGGGGTAAAAGCTATTGACAAAAACAATAATGGAATAGCACTAGAAGGAGTTATTAAAGAAAAAGGTAAAAATGAAATAATCTCTATGTTTCGCACATTCGATTATGGCTTAGGGCAAGCTGCCTTTACTCCCAAACAAAATGTGAAATATATTGCAGAAATTAGTATTAATGGAGCTAAAAAAATAGTCGATTTACCTATGGCTAATGAAAAAGTTGAGACTCTAAGCATTACCAATAATCAGGATCATTTGGTATTACAAGCTGCTACGGGGTTTGAAAACCTGACTGGCTATTTTATTATTGGCCATGTTCGAGGTCATGTTTTTTATAGTCAGGAAATTTCTAAGAAAGATAAAACCATAAAATTAAAATTGGTAACTAAAAATTTCCCACGAGGCATTTCACATTTCACATTATTTGATCCTTATGGAAATCCTAAATGTGAACGATTGGTATTCATAAATGCAAAAAATAAAAATAGTATTCCCAAAATAGTCACTAATAAAAAAGAGTATAAAAAAAGAGAGAAAGTCGGATACAACATTGAGATTCCAAATAATTCAAATACTAAACTATCACTTGCTATTACTCAAAAATCAGTAATTCCGTTAGCGACAAATGAAACCATTGAAAGTTGGTTACTTTTAAATTCAGACCTACGTGGTGAAATACCTAGCGCAGCAGCTTTTTTTGACCCTAAAAAAAAACAAATACAACGTAATTTTTTATTGGAATCTTTAATGTTAACCCATGGCTGGAGAAGATTTACTTGGAATGAATTATATAAAAATGCATACAATAAAAAAGAAAATTTACCCGAAAAAGGAATAACAATAAGTGGTTATGCTTTTGCCGAAGATCCTGAATTTAGTGATCAAAAAATTGAAACTAATCTTGTGTTTTTAGAAGAAAATCCTTTTTCAGAAAAAAAATTTACTACATCAAAACATCGATTTGAATACGGCCCCTTTGTAATAAAAGATAGTCTTAAAACTATATTACAAGCAAAAATGCCTGGAATAAAAGAGAAAAACCAAAAAAATGTAACTATTGTTTTAGATAATAAAAAGAAAAGTCCTAAAGTTCTTCCACTACCCAAATATAATCTAAAAAAAGAAACTTTATTTTTCGAAAATTATAAGAAAATACAATCACATATTAATTTAGTCAACTTCAATTTCAATGGTGTTAATCAACTGAATGAAGTTGTAATTAATGCTAAAGCCAAACGAACTGAGTCAAACTATGATGATATTGCAAGTGATCTAGGATCTTATGGGTTTCCTTCTAATAGAATGATTTTAGATTCAATTATAGGGTCTAGTTCTACTGATATTTTTGATTTATTAATAAGAGTTCCTGGTGTTTCCGTATCGGGCAGTATTGGGAATCGTTCTGTTAGCATTCGCAATTCGAATACCAATGCTACGCCAACTGGAAATAATGCGAATCAAATTAGTAATCCCTTATTAGATGGTAATCCTCTATTTTTACTAGATGGTAATAGAGTAAACATTACTTTTATTGAAAATTTACAAGGATCCGATATTTCTTTTATTGATGTTCTTAAAGGAAATGATGCTGCTATTTTTGGATCTCAAGGAGCAAACGGAGTAATTGCTGTTTATTTAAAGAAAAATACAAGTGTAAAAATCACAGGCAAATCTCCAGGTATTATAAATTTTTTGACTCACCCTTTTTATAAAGCCAAAGAATTCTTTTCTCCTGATTATTTTAATGATAAAAGTGACCCCAAACCCGATTACCGAACAACTTTATATTGGAATCCTGATATCAATGTTCAAACTAATAAAATCGAAAACAATTATTTTTATACTAGTGATCAAACAGGTAAATTTCAAATTGAAGTTCAAGGAATTACCAATGATGGTGAGTTAATATATTCCATTGAAGAGTTTGAAGTTGTAGATTAGTTATAGCCCATTAAATTTTTTGAGCACTAACTACTAAACATAGTTATGTTATGACACTTACTTTTTAAGCAAATGATAATAGGTTCAAATTATGATTTCTTGAAATCATTCAACTCAACGAAAACGTTTTTTGGCATACTCTTTGGTAATCATACATTGTGAGGTTACATTTTTAATGTAGCAGGTTTCACCTAAAACTCAAGATTATGAAAAAATTTATCCTACTTACTATTGGCATATTGCTTACAAGCATTGGTTTACATGCTAATACAACCACCTATAATAACATAAATAAACCCTTTGTTTTTGTTGAATCCGGAATTGAATTTGCCATATTTAAAGACGGACAATTTGATTTTAATGTGATCCAACCTAATGTTGGTGTACATATTAATACCCGCAATATCAATTTTAGTTTTAATACAGGTTATGATTACGACGCCTATGTACAATATGATGATTATGGAGCAGTAGTACAAATTGAAAATACTCCGGTATTTTACGATTATTACGGTCGTGTAAATCGAATTGGAAATATTCGCTTACATTACAATCATTTAGGCTTAGCTTACCGAATTGGAAATTTAAATATATTTTATAATAATTATGGAACCTATAATCATTGTTCTGGTTATGTAAATGCTTACAATATCAATTACGGATACAGACCACATCATAGATATTACCGAATTCCACCTGCTAACCATTGTATAGTGTATAATAATCCTTACCGCCAGACCTATACTGTTAATCGTTGTAACTATGTAACATACCGCAACAATTATTATACAGGTTATTATAATAGACCATACAAATTTCGTAACTATAATAGACCAGGTACACATGTAAGCATTAATCACCATTATAATAGTAATAGAACAAGGTATACGAATAGAAGTTCTAGAAATAATGCTACTTATTATAATAATAAAGTAAGAAATACTAGACCGTATACTTCTCCCCGTAGAACAACTACAAATACGAGAACGTATACTCCTAGAGCAAATTCTACAAACAGAAGTTATGCCTCTAATAGTACTAGAACTCAGAATAATACGCTTTTAATATAAATATTTCGTATATTTAAGGATGCCAAAATCATCTACTCTA
>NZ_JH621255.1:0-12339 GCF_000255455.1 Aquimarina agarilytica ZC1
AGAGTAGATGATTTTGGCATCCTTAAATATACGAAATATTTATATTAAAAGCGTATTAAACATTCCTTACTCCGTATTGTGTCGCTGGCGCAAATAATCAATGGAGTTTGGGAAGAATAGTTTTCCAGGTAAAGGAATTCCAAAACTGACAGATGACCAAAAGGAAATTGCTAACCTAAAAAAACGTTTAAAAGATATAGAGCTGGAGAATGAAATCTTAAAAAAGGCGGTGAGCATCTTCTCCACGAGCGACAAGAAAAATATAGGTTTATAAAAATGCATAAACTTAAGTTTCCTGTTGAGAAGATCTGTAGTATGTTTAAAGTCAGTAGAAGTGGATTCTATCATTGGTTAAAGGCTGTACCAAGTAAACGTTGGTGAGAAAATATAAAATTTAGAGATTTAATTCTCAAAATTTTCGAAGTTAGTTCTCAGAGTTATGGAGCGCCAAGAATTAGAGCTGAACTCGTACAATTAGGCTATAAAATATCAAAGCAAAGAGTAGCTAAAATTATGAAAGCTAATCACTGGTTTGCAAAACGAAAACGTAAATTTAAAGCTACTACAGATTCAAAACACAACTATCCTATTGCACCTAATTTATTGGATAGAAAGTTTAATGTAGCTAACCCAAATAGTGTTTGGGTATCAGATATTACCTATATAGCTACTAAAAAAGGATGGATGTATCTAACTATAATTATTGATTTATTTCATAGAAAAGTAGTGGGTTGGTCAATGAGTGAGGATCTAACAACAGAACATACAATAATGAAAGCTTGGAGAATGGCTATTCTAAATAATCCAATAAAAGAAAAACTTATTTTTCATTCGGATAGAGGCGTCCAATATGCCAGTCGAAAGTTTAGAAATGAGCTTATAAAACATAGAGAATTTGTAAAGCAAAGTATGAGTAGAAAGGGAAATTGTTGGGATAATGCTGTAGCGGAAAGTTTCTTCAAATCTTTAAAAGTAGAATTGGTATACCATAAAAAATACAATAACCAATCAGAAGCTGAATTATCCATCTTTGAATGGATAGAAACTTGGTACAATTCTAAAAGAAGACATTCAACTTTAAACTATAAAAATATTACAGAAATTGAATTAGAATTAAATAATCATAAAATGGCTGCATAACTCTTATCTAATTGTCCAGTTTTTTGTTGCAAGTCCAAGAATCTGATTGGATTGTTGCCGTACATTTAAATAAAGAAGTGTTACAAGAACAAATCAATGACTTAAAAACCAAAATTGCCTATACCTTTTTAACTATAAGTTTACTCCTCCTACTCTTTATTCTTGGAGTTATTAGATGGCTTAGCAGTGTTTATGAGCATCAATTAATAAAAGTAAATTCAAAAATTGAAGATGATTTAAACAAATTAAACACCTCACTGCAAAAATATCAAGAAAACATTTCCGAATTTACAAAAGTATCTCAAAAGGAAATTTCTGATGTAACTATTACACCCCAAAAAGGTCACGAAAAAAAACGTATTTTAACTTACTTAAGAAATGAATTACTTCCTGTGAACACCGAAGATATTGCTTATATTTTTGTAGAAAATACGATTACCTATTTTGTACAAAAAAATGGACAAAAATCAACTTCGCAGGAAACACTAGACAACATTTATTCCCATTTAGATGAAAAATTCTTTTTCAGAGTAAATAGACAAATTATAGTCTGCATTTATGCTATTAGTAAAATTATAAAATATGATAACAATAAATTAAAAATTGAAACTACTCCCAATCCAGAAATTGATATTATTATTGAAAAAAACAAAGCGGCTACTTTTAAACAATGGCTAGATATTTAACTTTCAAACAGCTTTAAACAATCCATTGCTTTGAAAGCACCCTATAATTAAAGATGTGTAACAAATGAATTCTTTACTTTTTAATTTTATAAAAATTACTGTTTTTTTATGTTTACTATGCTCTCTAAATTCATGTACCGTGTTGCAATGGAGAGAAAACGACAAAGAAATCGCTGAACGATTTAACGACTATCAAATCCAGACCTCGATAGACTATTTTGAAATTGATAGCCTAAACTTAAAAATACGCACTCAACATATCACCAATTCTCAAAGCGAGCTTAATATTGTTTTTTTTCATGGTTCTCCTAGTTCTTTATCTACTTGGAATGGGTATTTAAAAGACAGCTTGCTTATCTCAAAAGCAAATTTACATGCTGTTGATCGCCCTGGGTATGGATACTCAAATTTTGGAAAAGAATTGCCAGAAATCACCCCTCAGGCCGAAGCCATGAGCCGTTTAATTGATCATTATAAATTAAAAAATGTAATAAGCATTGGGGCTTCCTATGGAGGTCCTTTGGCAGCTAGAGTTGCCGTTATTAACAAAAACGTAAAAGGAGTCATCATGGTTTAACCAGCTATTGATCCTAAGCAAGAAAAAGAAATTTGGGGTGCCCGCTTAACACAATGGTGGTTAACTCGATGGCTGGTGCCAAGAGGCTACAGAGTTGCTGGTGATGAAAAAACAATACATGCCGCGGAAATGGCTAAAATAGATAAGGATTGGAATCAAGTAAACATCCCTGTGATACATATACACGGAGATGCAGATGATTTAGTTCCTTACACCAACATCAATTATAGTAAGGAAAAGTTTACCTCATTAGAAATTGTTTCTATCCCCCAAAAGGGTCACGAAATTGCTTGGGCACATCCCGAATTAATTTTACCCTATGTATATAAAATGTTGGATCAAACTTCTAATTAATTTTATTCCTCTTTTAGCATAGCTGTGTGTGGAATTTCATCTTCCATATACACATCTCCATAAGCTTCAAATCCAAGATTGGTATAAAAACGCTTTAGATATAATTGTGCCGAAATTTTAATTTTAGTTTCATTAAAATACTGTTCAACTGCATCAATGGACACTTTCATAATTTCTTTTCCATAATCAAACCTGCGGTACTTCTTTATAACTAAAACGCGACCTATACTTGCCTGTTCAAAATAATCATTGGGCTTAAAAACCCGAGTATAAGCTACTAATGCATCATTCACATATCCCATTATATGTATGGCTTTTTGATCTTTATAATCTATATCTTGATACGCAATACGCTGTTCAACCACAAAAACCTCACTTCGGATACGTAAAATGTCATAGAGTTCCTCTTTGGTTAATTCGGAATAACTTTTAATCGAAATTTTTAGCATTTTTAAATTTATATAATTATCAATAATAAAAAAGAGCACCTATCATTACAATAACTGCTCTTTTTTATAAAATTAATTTAGTATTGTAACCCTATTTTGCCGTATGATTCACCTGTTGTGGGAATGGAATTTCAACACCTGCTTTATCCAATGCTACTTTTACATTCTGAAGTGAATTAAAATACACATCCCAGTAATCCGCTACCGTAGCATGAGGTCTTACTAAAATATTAACTGAGCTATCAGCTAACTCACCAACCGCTACTGTTGGAGCTGGAGTCTTTAATACTTTAGGATCACTCATAAGTGTATCCATAATTACTGTTTTGGCTTTTTCTATATCATCCGAATAACTAATACCTACTGTTAAATCTACTCGTAAATGTCCTGTACTTGAAAAGTTAGTAATATTACCATTTGACAATGCCCCATTGGGTATAATTACTTCTTTATTCTCGGGTGTAATAATTTTGGTTACAAATATTTGAATCTCCTTTACTACCCCTATTGCAGACTGCGCTTCAATAAGATCTCCTACCTTAAAAGGCTTAAATAACAAAATCAATGCCCCTCCAGCAAAATTTGCCAACGATCCTTGTAATGCCAAACCAACAGCCAAACCTGCAGCACCAATAATTGCAACAAATGATGTTGTAGCAACTCCCAATTGTCCTAAAACACTAATAAATAATAATATTTTTAAAGCCCAAGTAAGTAGGCTCACTAAAAAACCACTTAAAGACTCATCTATATCAGTTTTCTTAATTATCTTTTTTACTGCTCTAACTACTTGCTTTATCACCCATAAACCTACTAGTAATAAAATTAATGCTTGCCCTATTTTGATTCCGTAATCAATAGCAATTGTCGTTATTTTCCCAAAATCAATTGATGCTAATTTTTCTTCCATTATTTTTAGATTTTATTTTAGATTATATGTTCAAAAGTATAAAATAGTATTCTTAAAAAAAAAGCTCATTATATATAATGAACTTTTCTTTTTTTATGCTAAAAAATATTATCTGATACTCTTAACAAATGTGGGAATACCATCAATTCCTTTTTTGGTAATCATTTTTATAAAAGCTGATCCTATAATGGCTCCTTTTGCTTTAGTGGTTGCTTGAATAAATGTTTCTGCATTATTAATTCCAAAACCTACGATCTGAGGATTTTTTAACTTCATTGCTCCAATCCTATCAAAATAACTCTCTTGCGTATTTCCAAATCCTGAAGTTGATCCAGTGACACTTGCCGAACTTACCATATAAATAAATCCATTAGAAACACTATCAATAAATCGAATTCGCTCTTCACTAGTTTGTGGTGTGATTAAAAACACATTAATCAATCCATATTTTTCAAAAGTAGCTCTGTAATGCTCATCGTATTCAGCTACAGGTAAATCGGGTATAATAAGGCCATCAATTCCTAATTCTGCACATTTTTTACAAAAAGCCTCTACTCCATATTGCATCATTGGATTAAAATACCCCATAATAATTAATGGAATACTCACGGTATCTCTAATTCCTTCAAGCTGTTCGAATAACTTTTGTGTAGTCATTCCATTTTTTAATGCTGCCGTTGAACTATCTTGAATAGTTGGACCATCTGCTAATGGATCACTAAATGGCAATCCAATTTCAATCATATCCACACCGTTATCTTCTAATTCTTTAATAACTGTAGCCGTATCATTTAATGAAGGATATCCTGCTGTAAAATATATAGACAATAACTTTTTGTCTTCGCTTAATTTTTTATTTATTCTGTTCATTTTTTTTAGTACAAAGTAATTAGTATATAGTATTAAGTACCGCACATTTAGTATTAAAAACTTTGTACTGCATACTTTCTACTTAATACTATTTTTAACTTATAATTTAAAATAGTCGATATAAGTATTCAAATCCTTATCTCCTCTTCCCGAAAGGCTAATCACCACCACATCATCTGGCTTAAATTTTTTCTCATTAAAAATAGCTAGTGCATGTGAAGTTTCGATAGCCGGAATAATTCCTTCTAATTGTGAAAGCTCCAAACCTGCTGTCATAGCATCATCATCCGTTACCGAAAAGAATTCAGCTCTACCTGTGCGCGATAAATGTGAATGCATTGGCCCAACACCCGGGTAGTCTAAGCCAGCAGAAATCGAATAAGGCTCCGTAATCTGTCCATCGGGTGATTGCATTAACAAGGTTTTACAACCATGAATAATTCCTTCTTTCCCTAATTTACTCGTCGCCGCACTTTCGCCACTATCTACCCCTTTACCTGCTGCTTCTACTGCTATAATTCCCACTTCTGGCGTATCCAAAAAGTGATAATACGTTCCTGCTGCATTACTTCCTCCACCTATACAAGCTACTACATAATCCGGATTCTCGCGACCTTCTTTTTCTTTTAATTGCCCTTTAATCTCTTCCGAAATAATACTCTGAAAACGCGTCACCATATCTGGATATGGATGCGGGCCAATAGCCGATCCAATGATATAATGCGTATCCACAGGATTATTAATCCAATCACGAATAGCCTCATTAGTAGCATCTTTCAAGGTTCTACTTCCCGATTTTGCAGGTCTAACTTCTGCGCCAAGCATTTTCATACGAGCTACATTAGGTGCTTGTCGTTTGATATCAATTTCACCCATATACACAATACATTGAATGCCCATAAGCGCACAAACCGTTGCCGTAGCCACACCATGCTGACCCGCACCAGTTTCTGCAATAATTCGGTTTTTACCTAATTTTTTGGCAACTAGTATTTGACCTATAGTGTTATTCACTTTATGCGCACCGGTGTGATTCAAGTCTTCTCGTTTCAAATACACTTTAGTATGGTATTTTTCCGAAAGTCGTTTGGCATAATATAGAGGACTTGGTCGACCCACATAATCCTTTAATAATTGATCAAACTCAGCTTTAAACTCAGGTTGATTCATTATTTCTAAATACTTCGTTCGTAATTCTTCTACATTAGGATAAAGCATTTCGGGGATATAAGCTCCTCCAAAATCTCCATAATATCCTTTTTCGTTAACGTGATATTCCATATCTATTAGTATTGAGTACAAAGTACCGAGTATTAAGTTATTTTTTACTTACTACTCAGTACTAATTACTTTGTACTGTATTTATCTTTTCTAAAAATTCTTTTAATAATAAGGCATCCTTCAGCCCCGGTTCTATTTCAAATTTACTATTTAAATCCAAGGCATGGATAGGTAAATCTGTTTTTAGGATTTGTTCAATTTTTTGTAATTCATTGGGTCCAATACCTCCGCTTAAAATAATCGGTGTGTTACTTTTATAAGCCTTCAATACTTGCCAATCAAAAGTATATCCATTCCCTCCTTTTTCTTTGCCTTTGGTATCAAAAAGAAAATAATCCACATAAGCCTCATAGTCCTTTAATACATTAAAGTCAAAGCTGTCTTTTATTCCAAAAACTTTAAACACCTCAACAAAATCAGTAGTCTTAATTGCTTTTACAGAAATTAAGCTCAACCTGGCTTTTAACTCCTTACAATAATTTGCTGTTTCACTACCGTGCAATTGAACCGCTTTAAAATTATACTTTTCAACTTTTTCAATAATAAAATCAATATCAGCATCTACAAAAACCCCTGTTTTTTTTATACTTTCAGAAACTGTGGGAATCGCCCCATCAAAATTTCTGGGGGATTTTGGATAAAAAATAAAACCCAAATAATCCGGGCCCAGTGCAACTACTTCCCGAATATTATCGGGCTGTTTCATTCCACATACTTTTATTTTTAGCTTTCTCTTTTCCATTACCCAATCACTGGATTTATATTCGTATTATCAAAGTTGATGTTGTGCGCAAAGTCATACATTTCCTTAAACACCGAAGTCATATCGGGTTCCTCAATATCTTTTAAAAGCTTACGTACTAATTTAGATTCGAACTGATGTTTTTTTGAAATGGCATAACTTGCCAATTGTCCACCTACCGTTTTGTAAAACAAGGCTTCAATAACACTTTTGTCCTTAGGCTCCTCGGTTACAAATTCCAACCCATCAATACCACATTTATTAAACATCATAGTTAATAAGTACTGAATAGCAACGTTTTTGGTAAGCGTAATATTAATTTGTTGTTCTTTTAAAGCTGCCGATCTAACAATCGCTTTTGCTACATAATCCACAGGTACTATATTTAAACCACCTTCGGGATTTAATACGATACGCACTCTTCCAATATCCTTATACAGTGCTTTCATTTTACTAAAAAAAGCACCAATTGCATAAAACACAATATAACTATTAGTCACATATTTTGGAGCATCCAATAACCTTCCCGAAACCACACTAGGCCTTGCTATGATACATTCAAAATTATTAGCTGCAGCAAATTGCAGGACTTCCTTTTCTATTTTCATTTTAAATTCTTCATAAAAATTTCTGAATTTAAAATCTGTTTCTCCATGATAATCATCCGTAATCACACCTTCAATATCGCCTCGAGAAAAAGCGGTACTCACAAAAACTAATTTTTTTGTGCGTTTTTTTATAATTTCAAAAAAAGCCTTCGTGTTTTTATAGTTTGTTTCGGCGATTTCATGCTTGGCTTTAGCTCCCTTACCTAAATTTACCGAAGCCGCTAAATGATACACCGTAAATTGATTTCCAGCTTTTTCAGGAATTACAAAATCACTAATATCCCCTTCCAATACATGAATACAATCTGCTAAGTACTCTTTATAAAAAGACTTAATTTTTGTTGGAATCAACGCCGGAGCAAACACCTCATTATATAAACGCTCCTGTCCATTTTTTCCATTTCCAGTTCTGATTACCACATAAATGGAGGGCTTCTTTTTTTGAGTATATAGCTCAAAAAGCAACTCAAATAATACATGAGACCCCACATTACCCGTAACCCCTGTAATTAAAATTGCTTCCATTTTTTCTTATTTAGAAATTTACAATTGCCCTATAAACCCAATAGCACTCTGTGCTGGATCATCCGTTTTCATAAAGTTTTCACCAATTAAAAAACCTTGATAACCGTAAGGTTTTAATTCCTTAATAGCTTCAACTGAACTAATACCACTTTCTGAAACCTTAACAAAATCATCAGGAATTTGAGTACTTAAACTTTTGCTTGTTTCCAAGCTTACTTCAAAAGTTTTTAAATTTCTATTATTCACTCCTAACATATCCAATGAAGGCATCAAGGATTTTTCTAATTCTTCTTGATTATGTACTTCTAACAATACATCTAAGCCTAACTTTTTAGCAAATTCTGATAAGTGTTTAATTTCATTTCGTGTTAAACAAGCCGCTATTAACAAACATACATCGGCTCCATAAGCTTTTGCTTCGAGCAATTGGTATTCATCAATAATAAATTCTTTACGCAACAAAGGCATATCAACACTAGCACGTGCAGCTAGTAAATCATCTAATGAACCTCCAAAATACTTTCCATCAGTCAATACCGACATTCCGCAAGCTCCTGCTTTTTCATAGCCTTTAGCCACATCCCAAACACTACTTTTTTGGTTAATCACCGATTTTGAAGGTGATCTACGTTTGTGTTCGGCTATAATTCCTGTTTCGCTTTCGCGAAGTGCCTTTGTTAATGACACTGTAGCTCGTTCAAAAAGTACCGATTGTTCCAATTGAGACACAGGAATCAAGCCTTTTCTAAAATCGACTTCAATCCGTTTATCTGCTACTATTTTATCTAATATATTCATATTTAGTTGTCAGTTGTCAGTTGTCAGTTGTCAGTTGTTGGCTAACTAAAAACTCATACTATACCTACATTTAAAACTTACTACTTTATACTATCTACTTAATACTAATTAAGTGCTTGTACTTTCTTTAAAACTTCCAAGCCTTTTCCGCTGAGTAAACTTTCTTTGGCTTTTTCAAAACCTTCTTTTGGTGTTAAATTCAATACAGTTGCTATAGCCATTCCTGAATTAGCACAAACCACATTATTTTGTGCTTCTGTACCTTTTCCGCTCAATACATCGACAAATATTTTAGCAGAAGATTCAATAGAATCTCCTCCATAAATATCCGATTGTTTTAACTGAGTTACTCCAAAATCATCTGGTGTTAACATGGCTTCCGTTTGCCTAGTGATTGTTTTGGTTTTTCCTGTTAAGGATATTTCATCATACCCATCCAAGGCATGCAAAATGGTAAAGTTTTTAGTTCCATTTTGATATAAATATCCATACATACGCGCTAATTCCAAATTAAAAACACCTACCATTTGATTGGTTGGAAAGGCTGGATTAACCATAGGACCAAGCATATTAAAAAATGTTTTTACGGCTAATTCCCTTCGAATAGGCGCTACATTTTTCATGGCTGGATGAAACAAAGGTGCGTGTAATACACAAATACCCGTTTCATCAATACTTTTGGTTAAAAAGTCTTTGTTGTTACTAAATTTAATCCCCAAATGCTCCATTACGTTAGAACTTCCACAGGTTGAAGACACTCCATAATTCCCATGCTTTGTCACTTTAATTCCTGCTCCAGCAGCAACAAATGATGATAAGGTTGAAATATTAAACGTATCCTTTCCATCACCTCCTGTACCACATAAATCAATAGGGTTATATTCACTTAAATCAACCGCTACGCAAAGTTCTAATAATGCATCTCGAAATCCCTCTAATTCTTCTACCGTTATACTTCGCATCATATACACCGTAAGGAATGAGGCTATTTGGCTTGGGTTATAACTTCCGTTAGAAATATTGACCAAAATATCTTTAGCTTCCTGCTTGCTAAGTACTTCGTGATTAATTAGTCTGTTTAATATGTTTTTCATTTTTCATTCGCTTTGCGAATTGCTACCAGCTATCAACTAGTGGCAATTTACTTTTATAATTGATTTAGCAATTTGGGGTTGCAATTCTATTATAATTTTATAAATCCTTTTTTTATCTGTAAACTTCAGTATTTTTAGATTATTTCATCTTAAAACTCTTCTCACTATGAGATTACCTCCTTTGAGGGAATTGATAAATAACTATTAATTTAATTATTCACCCAATTTTCAAGCATCTTCATGCCATCAGGAGTCAATACTGATTCGGGATGAAATTGTACCCCACGGACATCAAATTCTCGGTGTCTTAATGACATTACCTGCCCATTTTCATCTAGCGAAGTAATTTCTAAACTATCTGGAAAACCATCTTTAGCCACCACCCATGAATGATAACGGCCTACTTCGAATGATTTTTCTAGTCCTTCAAACACAACCGCATCCGTAACTACAGTATCAATTTTTGTTGCCACTCCATGGTATACTTGGTCTAAATTTCGGAGTGTTCCTCCAAAAACCTCACCAATGGCTTGTTGTCCCAAACAAACTCCAAATATACTTTTTGTAGCAGCATATTTTTTAATAATTGGCTTTAACAAACCAGCTTCATCAGGAATTCCAGGCCCTGGTGAAAGTAAAATTTTATCAAAAGCTTCTACGTCTTCCAACGCCAATTGGTCATTACGTTTTACAATAACTTCACAACCTAAATCCTCTAAATAGTGAACTAAATTGTAAACAAACGAATCGTAATTATCTATAACTAATATTTTTTTCATAATTATTATTCCTCTACTACTAGGAATCTTATTTAATTAACGCTACTGTTTTTTTGTGGTTTTCCTTTTACATGGAAAAATAGGAAACTAGTTTAAATTTCTTCTGCTAGTTTTAAAGCCTTAGTTAATGCGCCAAGTTTATTGTATACCTCTTGCAATTCACTTTCTTCGTTACTTGCCGTAACTAAACCTGCTCCAGCTTGCCAATGCAAACTATGATTTTTACTTAAAAATGTTCGAATCATTATAGCATGATTAAAATTCCCTTTAAAATCCATAAAGCCTATGGCCCCACCATAAAACTCTCGGTTAATTGTTTCATATTTTTCAATAAGCTGCATAGCCATATGTTTTGGCGCACCACTTAAAGTACCCGCAGGAAAGGTGTCAGCTACCACTTGCATTGTTGAGCTACTCTCATGTTTTTTACCCGTCACTTTACTCACCAAATGTATGACATGGCTATAAAATTGTACTTCACGGTAACGCTCCACATTTACATGGCTCCCATTACGACTTAAATCATTACGCGCTAAATCAACGAGCATCACATGTTCACTATTCTCTTTTGGATCTAAGGCTAATTTTTTAGCCAATACCGCATCTTTTTCATCATCACCCGTACGCTTAAATGTTCCTGCAATTGGATGTATTTCGGCTATACCCTCGTCCACTACTAACTGTGCTTCTGGCGAACTTCCAAAAATTTTAAAATCTCCATAATCAAAATAAAACAAATAAGGCGAAGGATTTACACTACGTAATGCGCGATACACATTAAACTCGTCCCCTTTAAATTGTTGTGAAAATCGTTTAGATAACACCAATTGGAATACATCACCTCGTTGACAATGTTTTTTAGCTATAGCCACATTTTGTTTAAAGGTTTCATCGTCAATATTACTTGTCGTTTCCCCTACTGATTCAAATGAATATGAAGCAAAGTTTTTTACATTAATTAATGAAGCTATTTCTTCAATATTACTTTCCTTATTATAGGTATGCGCAAAAATATAAGCTTCATTATTAAAATGATTAATCGCAATTATATTTTGATATACGGCATAGTATACATCTGGAATATCTAATTTGTTAGGCTTTTGACTAATTTCAACATCCTCAAAATAACGCACCGCATCGTAAGATATATAGCCAAACAATCCATTATTTATAAATTTAAAATCACTCTCCTCTGTTTTAAATATCCCTCCAAAAGCTTCGATTGCCTCAGGAATATCTGATTCCGAAGTAATTTCTGTTACTTTCTCATTGCCTTCAGGGTACATTTGAGTAATTTTTTCGTCTTTAACTGTAATGCTAGCTATCGGATTGCAGCATATATATGAAAAACTATTATCTGACCCATGGTAATCACTACTTTCCAGCAATAAACTATTTGGAAAACGATCTCTAATTTTTAAATACACACTTACTGGTGTAATGGTATCAGCAATTATTTTTTTATAATTTGTTTTAAGTCGGTAACTCATATTAGTTCAGTGTTTTCGAATCTTTTTCAAGAGCGT
>NZ_JH621255.1:12395-60362 GCF_000255455.1 Aquimarina agarilytica ZC1
TGAATGAAATTTCGTTATAAATTTTAAATAAAAAATGCAAGATATCACGACTAGTTAACTAGAGATATCCACCACCAAATATTAAAATTTAAATTTTTCATTACACAAATGTAATTATTTTTTATTTTTTTTCAATAACATTGTAAAATAAAATTTAAAACTATGAGACAAGATATAGATCAAGACGAATGGATTGAGCTTTTAGAAAGTGATGATAACGCTGTCATTTTAGATGTACGTACCGATGGTGAAGTTTCAGAAGGTTATATCCCTAATATGAAACAAATCGATTTTTTAGAAGGTCAGATTTTTTTAGAAGAAGTAGCTAAATTAGACAAATCTAAAAACTATTATATCTATTGCCGTTCAGGTAATCGAAGCGGTCAAGCTTGTGATATTATGGAACAACTTGGTTTTGAAACCACTTACAACTTAGAAGGTGGATTTATGAACTGGACGGGAGATATTGTGGAAGATTAAAGCTCCAAATGAAGTACTATAAACTGAAAAGGGTATAACTCAAAGGCTGCATTTTTTACATATTCATTTTTGCTATTAGCCATTAGCATTTTTATAAAATATAAAAAAAGCCAACAACTAAAAGCTAACTACTAAAAGCTCTTTGTACTATTTTTTAGAAGCTAAAAACGAAATGCACTAAAGCACATAGTTTTAACTATTTCTAAAACCAATAGACACCAAACGCACTTTCAATCATTTTAAGCCCTTTTAAGGGCTTTTCTTATTTTTAACCACAAAATTAGTGTTCAAAAAAACACCAAAACGCCAATAAACTCAATTTAAACACCTTTTTAAGTCACTTTTAGTTATTGATACACTAATGTTAATAACTTAAACAAGACTCTTTTAAACTCCTAATTTTGTTACCTATCTTTGAAAATAGCGTAAAAAAAAGTAAAATTATGAGCGAAGAAGCTAAACAAGGCTATTCAGCCGATAGTATTCAGGCACTTGAAGGAATGGAGCATGTACGCATGCGTCCTTCCATGTATATAGGGGATGTCGGGGTACGTGGTTTACACCATCTAGTATACGAAGTAGTTGACAACTCCATTGATGAAGCATTAGCAGGTCATTGTGATGTGATTACGGTAACTATAAATGAAAACAATTCGGTTACCGTAACCGATAATGGTCGTGGTATTCCTGTTGGTTTACACAAAAAAGAAGGCGTTTCTGCCCTTGAGGTAGTAATGACCAAAATTGGTGCCGGGGGTAAATTTGACAAAGATTCTTATAAAGTATCTGGTGGACTTCACGGAGTTGGAGTTTCCTGTGTAAATGCACTATCTGACCATTTACACGCCACAGTTTTCCGCGAAGGTAAAGTTTGGGAGCAAGAATACGAAAGAGGGAAAGCCGTTTACCCTGTAAAATCAACTGGTGATACTGATAAAAATGGAACAATTGTTACCTTTTTACCAGATAGATCGATTTTTCAGCAAACTGTAGAGTATAATTACGACACACTTGCTAGCAGAATGCGTGAATTGGCTTACCTTAATAAAGGAATTACCATTACGCTAACCGATGCACGTAATACTGACGAAAAAGGTGAATTTATTTCTGAAACTTTTCATTCTAACGAAGGACTAAAAGAATTTGTAAGTTTTCTTGACGCTTCTAGAACACCAATTATTGGCCATGTTATTGCCATGGAAGGTGAAAAGAATGATATTCCTGTTGAAGTAGCTATGATCTACAACGATTCATATGCCGAAAATTTACACTCCTATGTAAACAACATTAACACGCACGAAGGAGGAACACATCTTTCTGGTTTCCGTAGAGGATTGACTTCTACTTTAAAGAAATTTGCCGACAACTCTGGGCTTCTTGACAAATTAAAATTTGAAATTGCTGGTGATGACTTCCGTGAAGGTTTAACCGCTATTATTTCTGTTAAAGTTCAAGAGCCGCAATTTGAAGGACAAACTAAAACCAAATTAGGTAACCGAGAGGTAACTTCTGCCGTTTCTCAAGCGGTTTCTGAAATGCTAGAAAACTATCTTGAAGAAAATCCGGCGGATGCCAAAACCATCATTCAAAAGGTTATTCTTGCTGCTCAAGCCCGTCATGCTGCCAAAAAAGCACGTGAAATGGTACAGCGTAAAACCGTAATGAGTATTGGTGGCTTACCTGGTAAATTATCTGACTGTTCAGAAACTGATCCAGCTGAATGTGAAATATTCCTTGTGGAGGGAGATTCTGCAGGTGGAACAGCTAAACAAGGTCGAGATCGAAACTTTCAGGCCATTTTACCCTTACGTGGTAAAATTTTAAATGTTGAAAAAGCCATGCAACATAAGGTTTTTGAAAACGAAGAAATTCGAAATATTTTTACTGCCCTAGGAGTTTCTATTGGAACAGAAGAGGACAGTAAAGCCTTAAACTTAACTAAATTACGTTACCATAAAGTAGTTATTATGTGTGATGCCGATGTTGATGGTAGCCACATTGCCACTTTAATTTTAACCTTCTTTTTCAGGTACATGAAAGAGCTTATTGAGCAAGGCTATGTATATATTGCTGCGCCACCATTATATTTGGTTAAAAAAGGAGCTAAAAAACAATATGCTTGGAATGATGACCAACGTGACCTTTTAGTTAAAGAATACGGTGAAAATTCAAAAATCCAACGTTATAAAGGTCTTGGAGAAATGAATGCAGAACAACTTTGGGATACTACAATGAATCCTGAATTTAGAACAATGCGTCAAGTAACCATAGAATCTATGACAGAGGCCGACAGAGTATTCTCAATGCTTATGGGAGACGAGGTTCCACCTCGTAGAGAGTTTATTGAAAAGAATGCGATTTACGCAAATATTGATGCTTAACAGCTCAGTTTCTTATAAAACAAATGCGCTCAGCTTTAAAAGTTGAGCGCATTTTTTATACTTTATATTTACTTCTACAGAAGTTTTATTTTTCGTTTGCCATATGACGTGATCTTGCCAGCAAGGTGTTTTTTAACAACATGGCAATGGTCATTGGTCCTACTCCTCCAGGAACAGGTGTTATAAATGATGACTTAGGTGCTACAGATTCAAAATGCACATCACCTGCTAAACGGAAGCCTCTTTTCTTAGAAGCATCTTCTAAACGTGTAATTCCAACATCAATAATGGTAACTCCCTCCTTTACCATATCTCCTTTTAAAAACTCGGCAACTCCCAAAGCAACTACAATAATATCAGCATTTAGAGTAAGTTCTTTTAAATTTTCTGTTTTAGAATGTGCAACTGTAACTGTAGCATCTCCAGCTGCTCTTCGCTGACTCATTAAAATACTCATAGGTCGCCCTACAATATGGGACCTTCCTATAACTACTACATTTTTACCAAGGGTTGGCACTTTATAGCGCTCTAACAACTCCATTATTCCATAAGGAGTAGCCGGCAAAAAAGTAGGTAATTCTAAAGCCATTCTACCAACATTTGCAGGATGAAAACCATCCACATCCTTAGTAGCATCCACAGCAAGCAAAACTTTATGCTCATCAATATGTTTAGGCAATGGTAATTGTACTATATAACCATCAATTGCATCATTAGCATTTAATTCCTCTATTTTAGCTAATAATTTAGCTTCAGTAGTATCTTCAGGAAGTTCTATTAAAGTAGAATCAAAACCTACTAAATTACATGCCTTAACTTTAGCACCAACATATGTTTTACTAGCACCATCATTCCCTACAATTACAGCAGCTAAATGAGGTACTTTTTCTCCTTTAGCTTTTAATTGGGCTACTTCAACAGCAATTTCTTCTTTAATATCACTACTTATTTTCTTCCCGTCTAGTATTTCCATTAACGTGGTTTTATTTATATTCTATCTAAAAAGTTAATCCTTACTTCATTCCTTGCATCATCTGCATCATACGTTTACCGCCACCGCCTTGCATCATCTTCATCATTTTACCCATTTGGTTAAACTGCTTCAATAACTGATTTACTTGCTGAATTGAAGTACCTGAACCTTTACCGATACGTTTTTTTCTGCTAGCATTTATTATTTGAGGATTCGCACGCTCTGCCGGAGTCATAGAATGTATAATCGCTTCGATGTGCTTAAAGGCGTCATCGTCAACATCAACATCTTTGACCATTTTCCCCATACCAGGAATCATTCCCATCAAATCCTTGATGTTTCCCATTTTTTTGATCTGCTGAATCTGACTTAAAAAATCATCAAAGCCAAACTGATTCTTAGCAATCTTTTTCTGAAGTTTTCTAGCCTCTTCTTCATCAAACTGTTCTTGGGCTTTTTCAACAAGAGAAACCACATCTCCCATTCCCAAGATACGATCCGCCATACGCGATGGATAAAATACATCTATCGCTTCCATTTTTTCACCAGTACCGATAAACTTAATTGGTTTATCAACTACCGATTTAATAGAAAGCGCTGCTCCACCTCTGGTATCACCATCTAATTTTGTTAAAATAACCCCATCAAAATTAAGAACATCATTAAAGGCTTTTGCTGTATTTACAGCATCCTGCCCTGTCATGGAATCCACAACAAATAAGGTTTCTGAAGGATTAACAGCTTTGTGAATGTTTGAAATTTCATTCATCATTTCCTCATCAACTGCCAAACGACCCGCTGTATCAATAATCACCACATTACAACCATTGGCTTTTGCATGGGCTACACCTGCTTTAGCCAAAGCAACTGGGTCATTATTTTCCTTATCACTATATACCTCTACCCCTATTTGACCTCCTACTACATGTAATTGATCAATTGCAGCCGGACGATAGACATCACAGGCTACCAATAAAGGTTTTTTTGTTTTTTTATTTTTAAGAAATTGAGCTAGCTTCCCTGAAAAAGTAGTTTTACCCGATCCTTGTAAACCTGACATTAAAATTACCGCTGGTGTTCCAGAAAGATTAATCCCTTCGGCATCACCTCCCATTAAATCGGTCAGTTCATCCTTAACCAATTTAACCATTAATTGACCAGGCTTTAAACTTTTCAATACATCCTGACCAATAGCTTTTTCTTTTACTCGCTTGGTAAACTCTTTGGCTATTTTATAATTTACATCGGCATCAACTAAAGCCCTTCGAACTTCTTTTAAAGTTTCGGCAACATTAACTTCTGTAATTTGGCCATGACCTTTTAATATATGAAGTGCTTTATCGAGCTTATCACTTAAATTATCAAACATTTTTTACGGTATATTTTAAAAAAGCAAATTTATGAATTTGAAGTTGAAGAGACGAATGTATTATCTATATTTTACACTTTAAACTATATAACAAAAAACAAAAAGCAATGTTTTCACATTGCTTTTTGTTTTTTATTGATAAATATATAGCTCCTATTCCTCTACAGCTTTATAAATTCTAATCCAATCTATTAAAAAAGTATGATCTTTTTCATTTTTTATTTCTTCATCAGTAGGCGTACTTCCTTGTCCAGCTCTCCAGTTTTGATCTTCCAAATCAATAATAATATCCATTGGCTTGTTTAGCCCAGTTCTATTTTCTGGAGTTCCATCGGGAGAGGTGAAATTCTTAGGATCAATTCCATCTAAGCCATCTGATCCATCAAGTCCATTAGTCACTTTAACCAGCTTTCCATCTAAATAATATTCCAAAAGTGTCGGGCTTTTCCAATAAACTCCAAACCTATGAAATTGATCATTCCAAGCTTCAACAGAAGGATCAGAATACCAAGTACTACTATCCTTAGGCTGGTAATCCGTGAAAGGCTCACGTATAAATACATGATGACTAAAATGTAAATTTTCCCACAATTTAAGACTCCCAGTTGTATTACGCTCATATTCACCTCCCCAAGCCTCTAAAAAATCAATTTCTTGAGTATCATCAGGACTCAACAACCATGCTGCACAAGCAGTAACTGAATTTGGTATTTTAGCTCTTGTTTCTATATACACAGGAAATACAATTTGTTTATTAGATGACACACAACCAAGCCTAGTCGCTTTACCACTTACATCACTATTATTAAATTTATAGGTTTTCATTTCTCCTTCTACTCTTCTGGTTATAATTTTTAAATTACCACCAGTTACAGATACATTACTTTCATCCCATTTTGTTAACCCCGGACCTTCCCAACTATTGTGATACCAATTAGTCCATTGATTTTTAGGTCCAAACTTAACTCTAGCAGATGTAGCTCCAAATTCATAATTAAAATCATCTGAAATATCATCTTGATACACCCATTTCAAACCTTCGCCTGCACTAGTTGGTATTCTTATTTTATTAAAATCTACACTTCCCTCACTAATAATATTGGGATTAGTATTTTGACTACCTCCACCATTATTGCTATTATTCCCTCCGTCATCACTTGAACATGATAAAATTCCCATAAACAAGAACGATGCTATTATTTTTTTCATAAAGTTAATTTAAATCTATTAATGCGTTATTAAATAAACTAAAACGTTTTCGAATCTACAAATTTCGACAAAAACAAATCATAAAAAATATTTAATTTCTATTCATATCTTTAATGTCTAATAATTTAGACGTAAACAATCCTTTAACTCTACAAATATTTTTTTTTACAACTCATGTTACAATAAACTACCAATCTAGCTTTACATCTCTTTCATAATTAAATGCAACCTAAAATATAAATCCTCTGTAAAGCTAAATTTACAGATTACATTATAATCTCCAAATCATTAAATGCGTTTCTATATAGTTACTTTAGCAATGTTTCAAAAACATTCTTCTTTAAATAATCATCACAAAATTTATAGTCGTTTTTCTACTTACTTAGGTCTATCATGTAAGTTAACTGGATATTCATTGAAGTATCTCTATTCTCGAAAGAATTAGAATCCACATTTTTTGTTACACGTTTAATAAAAACTTTAGGTGTTTTTATTTTGGCATGCGGAATTGTTTTAACAACACGCTTAATTTTTGAAACAGGTGTCTTTATTGCAGGTACAGTTTTAGCTGAAACGGAAGTTCCAAAGATTAAAAATGTTATTGCAAAAAGTTTTTTCATTAATTGTGTCATTATGTACTGCAAGATAACGCCGCATTACACACAAAATGATATTTTTTTGGCTGTTTTAGATATAACTAAATATAAAATCGATGAAATACACAGTTTTTTGATTTTAAAAAAAAGAGTACAATAAAATATTTAACAAACTTTATTACAGACTATTAACTCATCCAAATAAGCCCTTGAATTTGACAATCTAGGCACTTTATGCTGTCCTCCTAGTTTGTTTTTCGATTTTAACCAGTCATAAAACAAGCCAGATCTAGCCACATTAAAAACTAACGGATTAAGTGTAATATTTTGATTTCTTTTAGCCTCATAATCACTATTCAAATACTGTAATTCTTTATCCAAAAGCTCAGAAAACACCGCTACATCTTGTGGGTATTTTTTAAACTCTACCATCCACTCATGAGCCCCTTTTTGATTTCCTTCCATAAAAATTGGAGCCACACTATAGTCTTTTACCTCCGCTCCTGTTTGAGCACATACTTTACTTAGTGCCTCCTCTGTATTTTCAATAATTAACTCTTCCCCAAACACATTAATAAAATGTTTTGTACGACCCGTTACTTTTATTCTGTATGGACTTAAATTAGTAAAACGAATAGTATCCCCTACTTTATAGCGCCATAAGCCTGCATTGGTAGTTATAATTATGGCGTAATTTTTACCTAGTTCTACTTCGCTAAGTGGAATTACTTTAGGAGTAGGTGAATGATAGGTATCCATATCAATAAATTCATAAAAAATACCATAATCCAGCATCAACAATAATTCGCTACTATTATTTTGATCCTGCAAAGCAAAAAAACCTTCCGAAGCATTAAAAATTTCGTAATACTTAAAGCCCGATGGCATTATTTTTTTATACTGCTCCTTATAAGGTGTAAAACTTACCCCTCCATGAAAATAAACTTCTAAGTTTTTCCAAACCTCAGTTAAATTCTCAACTCCTTTCTGAGTCATTACTTCATTTAGCAATACCAACATCCACGAAGGAACCCCTGCCAAACTAGTCACATTATCAGAAAGTGTTTCGGCAACAATGGCTTTCATTTTTATTTCCCAATCACTCATTAATGATACTTGATTGGAGGGTGTGGAACTAAATTCTGCCCAAAAAGGCATATTATCAATCAAAATCGCAGACAGATCTCCATAAAAAGTCCCGTTTTGTTCATATAACTGTTTACTTCCGCCCAAGCGCAAGCCTTTTCCTTTAAATAATTCCGAACCTTCATTATTATTCAAGTAAACACACAACAAGTCTTTACTAGCCGCATAATGACAATCCTCTAATGATTGTGAACTTACAGGTATAAACTTACTTTGCGCATTTGTCGTACCACTTGATTTTGCAAACCACTTAATTTCTGAGGGCCAAAATATGTTAGACTCCCCCATGCGAGATCGTGTAATAAAAGGCTCCACCTCCTCATAATTCCGAATAGGAACACGTTGCGTAAACTCCCTGTAACTTTTTATTGTTTCAAATTCATAAGCTTTACCAAATTCGGTATTTTTAGCTGTTTTTAATAGTTTAAACAGTAATTCATGTTGGACTTCATTTGGGTATTTTAAAAATAATTCCATTTGATGAATTCTTTTTTTTAAAAACCAACTGGCTATTGAATTTACTAGAGGAAATGGCATTTGAAATCTTTATATTTACACTATAAACGCTTAAATACAATTAAAGAATTACAAAATGATGTAGTACTCAATTTTGATTTATTGAATTCCCTAATACGCTTAAGTAATTCAAAAAAGTCTTCAATAAAAATTTAAACTCGTTCTATATATTTATAATCATTTTATTAAACAACTTATACACATTTCTATTTTATAAAAACAAAAAACTTAAAACACTGTTAAACAGAATAGTATTTTCATTTAAATAAAAAAAGAAACTTGTCTAGTTTTGATTCTAAATTAACAAAAATCAATCAAAAAATTCACTAAAATTTATGCAATACGCTGGAGTTTTAACAAAAATGCAAACAGAACACACCAACCCCATAAATTATTACTTGGTATTTAAATCGCATTTTATACATATTAATCAATTACTTGACAAAACAATCACACTACAATTTACAGGCTATGAGTGTTTAGGCTGTGGCCAGAATAAAAAAATTTTTAGACAAGGTTATTGTTACGATGATTTTTATAAATTACCCAATGCAGGTGACTGGATTATGAGACCCGAATTAAGTAAAGCGCATTTAGATATTGAAGATCGAGATTTAACTTATGAAAAAAAGGCACAACTACAACCCCATGTTGTTTACCTAGCCAACTCCAGCAATATAAAAGTTGGAGTGACCCGAAAATCTCAAGTACCAACTCGTTGGATTGATCAAGGCGCACATGAAGCCATTGAAATTGTTGAAGTGCCTAACAGGTATTTAGCAGGTATTACAGAAGTTGCCCTGAAAGAACATATTGCCGATAAAACCAATTGGCGTAAAATGTTAACGAATACGATAACCAACGAAACCTTAGAAGATGCTAAAGCCAACTTAAAACAATACATCCCTGAAGAAGCCCTCCCCTATTTTATTGAAAACAATAAAGAAACGGCTATACATTTCCCTGTGCTTGAATATCCAGAAAAAGTGAAATCATTAAATTTAACAAAAACACCCGAATACACAGGAAAAATCAAAGGAGTCAAAGGTCAATACCTAATTTTTGAAGACAATACTGTTTTTAACGTTCGCAATCACGAAGGTTTTGTAGTTTCTATAAAAATAAGTTAAAATATGAGCCACTCCGTAATGAACACTTTTTTAAAGAGTCTTATTTACAAATAAATACACCATCCATGAAAAAACACATTATATTATTTGTCCTATTTACTGTATGTACTACACTATTTGCTCAGGATTTTGAAAAAGTAGATCCTAGCCCAATGGATGCTACATATTACCCTCCAAAAGCCGCTAAACGCTTTTTTGAGTCTACCCCTGAAAAAATTGCAGCATTAGCCCCTAAAATTAAAGTACTCTATTCTCGTCCACAAAAAAAAGGACGTGAAATTTTTGGCAACCTTGTCCCTTACAACAAATTATGGAGAGCAGGAGCTAATGAAATTCCTGAACTTATTTTAAATGTTCCTGCCGAAATTGGTGGAAAAAAACTAGAACCTGGAAATTATTCATTTGCCATATTACCTACAAAAGATACTTGGACATTATACATTAATACAGCTACTGATATGTGGGGTGTGTATACCTATGACAAAAGTAAGAACCTATGTGAAGTAAAAGCAAATACAAACACTACTAGTAACGAAATTGAAGCCTTTTCGATCGCTATGTACAAAAAAAGTGAGCAGCTTATCCATTTAAAAATGGGCTGGGATAACACTGTTGTCGAATTTCCGATTACATTAATGTAGACTCAATTTTCCAGATTATTTATAGCTAAGATCGCCAATGAAGGCGATCTTTATCTTTTTAGTCTCATTTATTTATCAATTTAAAAAACCACAAATCAAAAAAAGAAAGAAAAGGATTACAATATTGTTAATAACATTTTAAATAAAAACAAAAGTAATAGATTGATTTTGTTAATTTTAGAAATAAAAAAGAAAGTTAAATACTACAATTTAGTTTTCTTTTATAAACAACTAATCAAAATAACTAAACATGAAAACTATTACACTATTACTATTCACTTTTATTTCCCTAAACACATATGCCCAAAAAGCGGAAGCTATTATTGGTCAATGGGTTTTCAAAGATGCCTATAACAAAGAAAACCTTGATAAGGCAGGTTTGGAATACATGAATGCAGAGATTTTAAATAAATGCACCTTTATTTTTAAAGCAGATGGTCAATTTGAATCTCACATTATGGATGAAGCTGGTACTGGCACATGGAAATTAAACAAAGAGACTAAAAAAATTACCGTTACAAATGGTCAAGGTTATGTATCTGAATTTACCATTTTAAAATCTTCAAAAAATGAACTCGCTGTTAAACTTGAAATGGGTGAATTTTTACTTACCAGAGGAACTAACTTAAATCAAGTTACTTCTACATCCAACTAAAGCTTTCAATTTTAAAACACACAAAAAAGTCATATTATTAATTTAGTATGACTTTTTTCATCAAAACTATCACTAACCCAATCGTTCCTTCATTTTACTAATTTCTAATTCTATTTTAGATAATTTATCTTCGACTCCATCAGTAAACTCTGGAATTCTTCGGCAAAACACATAACGTACACGCCATAATTCTTTAATGTCCGAAATTAAAAAACTTTCATCTTCAATATTTTTATGATCGGCCCGAAGCACTACCTTATTTTTAATTACATAAAGTCTTCTAAATATGAGCTCCCCATTGACCAACACAAAAACTAAAGTTCCATTATTCAATTTTTTAATTACCATACTTGGTACTCTTTCTCCAATTACTACATCTTTTGGGTAAAACCCATTATCATGATTGGTCATTTCTAAATTAGATACGGTATAACCTCTAAATTCTTTTTCTGTATTCACTGGTAATTGGATCACTGGAAGTTCGTTAATAAATTTCTCTTTATTGTAAAACTCTATATACCCATCTACATTAGCATCAGTTACACAAGGTATTTGAGCAAATTGCTCTTTCTTATCATCTTTTACATCGGTGGTAATATCTCCTTTAAACTTTAGCAATTCATTTACGGTAAGTTCACTAGTCAATAAACTTTCTAACGAAATGCTAAAATAATTAGCTATTTTCAAAATAGTTTCAATTTTAGGCTCACTTCTACCCTCCTCATAGGCCCCTAAAGTCCCTCTTTTTAAGTCAAATAACTCTGCAAAAGCCTGCTGACTCAAACTTTTAACACTCCGTATTTTTTTTATATTTTTTCCAAAAAATGACATTTATTGCTAATTTTATTTGCAAATATAAAATATGATCGTATATTTACACTAATATTATTAGCTAATATACCACAATACAACTAATATAAATAGTATTTTACGTATATAAATTAGTAACAGCTTGAAAAAACTAAAAATTTTAGCAATTTAAAATATAACTAAATGTAGCATACAAACCCCATTTTTAAACAACAAGCCTATAAAAAATGAACGAAGTTTTCGTATTATTGACAGCAGTACAATTACACTTAAAACCAACATAAACAAGCAGCTATGAACGAACATTTTCAAATGGTCAAAGACTATCTATTTCAACTAAAATTTGATATTTCTCACGAAAGTAAAAAGGATAATATCATTATGATTAGCAAGGAAAGTGAAGGTATTAAAAACCTGATCCTTGGGATAGCCTCACCAATTCTGATTATTGAACAACATATTTTTGACATTAAAAACAATAATGCAGAAATATACAAAAGCCTACTTCAAAAAAATAGAGACATGGTGCATGGCGCCTTTGTTTTAGATGAATCGGGTGAGAGGGTCATTTTTAGAGACACCCTACAAATTGAAAATTTAGACTTAAATGAACTTGAAGCTAGTCTAAATTCTCTAGGATTATTATTGAGTGAATACTCACAACAAATTATTAATTTTTCAAAGTATTAAGATTATGAATTTTTTCAAAAGATTATTTAAAATAGGAGAAGCACAAGCAAATTCGGCACTAGATAGTATCGAAGACCCAATCAAATTAACCGAACAAGGCATTAGAGATATGAAAGGGGATTTAACCAAAAGTTTAGAGTCGTTAGCACAAGTTAAGGCTTTAGCTATTAGAGCTAAAAATGAGACCGAAGAGTTTGCAGCTAAAGCTGAAGATTACCAAAAAAAAGCGATGCTTATCCTTAAAAAAGCACAATCTGGTGATATTAAAGCAGAAGAAGCGGATCGATTAGCTAAAGAAGCCTTAATTAAAAAGGAAGAAGCTACCACACAAGAAACTCGCAGCAAAGCAGATTCTGACAAATTTGACAGCTCTGTAGCGCAATTAGAACGTAGTGTACAGGAAATTAAACAAAACATTAGCAAGTGGGAAAATGAATTAAAAACCCTTAAAGCTCGTGTTAAAGTTTCTAACGCCACAAAAAATCTAAACAAACAAATGGCCGAGATTGATAGCTCTAGCACTGTATCAATGTTGGAACGTATGAAAGAAAAGGTCCAGCAAGATGAAGCATTGGCTGAAGCTTATGGTGATATTGCAGATTCTGGTCGCAGTATTGATGATGAAATTGACAAAGCTTTAGACTCGGACAAAACGAGTGCCGAAGACAGTTTAGCTAAGCTAAAAGAACAAATGGGATTAGGTGGGGATAAATCATAATGAGGTTAGAGGTTAGAGGTTAGAGGTTAGAGGTTAGAGGTTAGAGGTTAGAGGTTAGAGGTTAGAGGTTAGAGGTTAGAGGTTAGAGGTTAGAGGTTAGAGGTTAGAGGTTAGAGGTTAGAGGTTAGAGGTTAGAGGTTAGAGGTTAGAGGTTAGAGGTTAGAGGTTAGAGGTTAGAGGTTAGAGGTTAGAGGTTAGAGGTTAGAGGTTAGAGGTTAGAGGTTAGAGGTTAGAGGTTAGAGGTTAGAGGTTAGAGGTTAGAGGTTAGAGGTTAGAGGTTAGAGGTTAGAGGTTAGAGGTTAGAGGTTAGAGGTTAGAGGTTAGAGGTTAGAGGTTAGAGGTTAGAGGTTAGAGGTTAGAGGTTAGAGGTTAGAGGTTAGAGGTTAGAGGTTAGAGGTTAGAGGTTAGAGGTTAGAGGTTAGAGGTTAGAGGTTAGAGGTTAGAGGTTAGAGGTTAGAGGTTAGAGGTTAGAGGTTAGAGGTTAGAGGTTAGAGGTTAGAGGTTAGAGGTTAGAGGTTAGAGGTTAGAGGGCAACAAATCCTTGATCTTTATATTGTTTCACAACTTACTTTTTTTTTAACAACCGACAACTGTCAACTGTCAACTGTCAACTGTCAACTGTCAACTTATATATCAGAAACCTATCCTTTTTTAAATTTTAACATCAATGTTACTTTGAGATTGGAAAATGTGTCTTCTTGACTGAAATTTTGATAAGAAACTTATATCGAGTGACACATTTTTCAATTCATTTCAACATAAAAAAATAACACAAAATTTTAATCCATCTGTCTATGTAAGCACACTAAATAGTTACCCACGCAATCAATAGTTCATTAAACCACAACTAAAGCATATATTATGATACTTTCAACAACAGATTATATTCCAAATAAAGAAATCAATGAAATTTTAGGTGTAGCTCGAGGGAGTACCGTTAGAGCTCGAAATGTGGGACGCGATATTTTTGCTACTCTTAAAAATATTGTTGGCGGTGAAATTAGCGAATACACTAAACTGCAAGCAGAATCGCATGAACAGGCTATGCAACGTATGCAACAAGACGCCAAACGCCTAGGTGCCGATGCCGTTATCAATGTTCGACTAACTACATCCATGGTTATGCAAGGTTGTTCTGAAATTTTAGCTTATGGTACAGCTGTAAAAATCAACGACTAATGAAACATATAGAACTTATGATTTTAGGCATGAATGGCTTGCTCGGTGGCGGACTTATTATTCTGTTGATTTATTTCATTTTTCATCAAATAAAACAACGAAAAGCAGAGGATTTTGAAAAACGGGATAATTAGACACATATAAACCAAAGCCTGAAAAACTAACTCACTAGCAAAACTAAATAACGACTCACATTGGAACAACTATCTCACATCGTCTTTTCGCCTGTAAATAGCATCCTTACTATATTAATGTTGCTACTTATTGTATACTGGTTATTTACTATGATTTCGGGTATTGATTTTGAATATGATGTGGACATTGACATTGACGCAGATGTAGACATTGATGTGGATGCCGATATCGACTCGCATACCAGTATTGAAGGTGGCAATCTGGATTTTGAAGATGTGGCTAATGCCGAACTTAATAAAGAAGATGTCGTACCCAACCGCCGTAAACCACTAAAATGGTGGCAAATTGTACTTATTTATTTCAATTTTGTTGGGTTGCCCTTTATGTTTACGTTTACAAGTTGGATTTTTATTTGGTGGTTATGCACCACTATAACAACTACATTAACCCATACATACAACAACAGCTTTGGTTTTATCATTTTTATTGCAGGGATTATTCCTTCATTAGTGCTGACTAAAATTTTTACGACTCCTTTTAAAAACTTCTTTACTAATCTGAATAAGGATGGTGACAAACCTATTGATTTATTGGGTCGAAAAGGAAAAATACTTTCCACTATAAAAGAAAATAAAATGGGATCTGCCGAAGTCCTCGCCGAAGGAAACCCTATGACTATTTATGTAAAATCACTACATGGAGAACAAATCAATTACCACGAAAATATATTAATTATAAAACAATCAGCCGATAAAAACTATTACTACGTAAAAACTTATAACGATTAAACTTTCTTAAACTATGAACAACATTTTACAACTTATTGCTATTGGAATAGGCTTACTCGTATTCCTGATCATTGTATACTTTGCCATTATTGCAATGTTTTACAAAAAAGTCCCGCAAGGTCAAGCCTTGGTGCGTACCGGTTTTCAAGGGACTAAAGTGGCTACAGATAAAGGAATGTATTCGGTTCCTGTATTTCACCGATTGGAAATTATGGATATTTCCGTAAAAAAAATTCAAATTGAACGTCTAGGAAATGATGGTTTGGTATGTAAGGACAACATGCGTGCCGATATCAAAGTTACCTTTTTTGTACGTGTAAATAACGAAGTCGACTTTATTAAAAAAGTAGCACAAACCATTGGTTGCGAAAGAGCTTCGGACATATCTACTTTAGAAGAATTATTTGAAGCTAAATTCTCCGAAGCCTTAAAAACTGTTGGTAAAAAGTTTCAATTCACTGAATTGTATGAGGCGCGTAGAGAATTCCGTGATGAAATTGTAGACATTATTGGAACAGACCTTAATGGATATACCTTGGAAGATTGTGCCATTGATTACCTAGAGCAAACTCCGGTAACCTATTTAAAACCTGATAATATTTTAGATGCGGAAGGAATTAAAAAAATCACTGAATTAACGGCGGCTCAAAACATGAAAGCCAATTTAATTAAACGTGATGAAGAAAAGGTGATCCGAAAGCAAGATGTTGAGGCTAGAGAAGCTATTTTAGAATTAGACAAACAACTTGCCGAAAAAGAAGAACAACAAAAGCGCGAAATAGCCAATATTAAAGCTAGAGAAGAAGCGGAAACCTTAAAAGTATCAGAAGAAGAGCGTTTAAAGGCTGAAACTGCTCGTATTGTTACTGAAGAAAAAGTAAAAGTTGCTGAAGAAAACATGGAGCGACAAATTATTGTTGCTGCTAAAAACAAGCAACGTACCGATGCCGTGGAAACTGAACGTGTTGAAAAAGACCGTATGCTTGAAGCTACCGAACGCGAACGCATTGTAACCTTGGCTCAAATTGAAAAAGAAAAAGTAGTTGAAGTTGAAAAGAAAAACATTCAAGATGTCATTAGAGACCGGGTTACTTTAGAAAAAGGTGTGGTTGAGGAGCAGGAAAACATGAAGGATATTGAAGCCTTTAAAACTGCAGATCGCCAGAAACAAGTTAAAATTACTATAGCTCAAGTAGAAGCAGAAGAAGCGTTGATTAAAACCACCAAAGCCGCTGAAGCACAAAAAGAAGCTGCAAAACAAAAAGCACAAGAAATTAATATTGAAGCTCAAGCCCAAAAAGAAGCTAGTGAAAAAGAAGCAGAAGCTCGAAAAACATTAGCCGAAGCAACCGCCAAGGAAGAGGCTGTTATTGGAATGTCCGAGGCGCAAGTAATGCATGCCAAAGCTGATGCTAATGAGCGACAAGGTGTTGTTGAAGCTACCGTTATTGAGAAAAAAGCCAAAGCCGAAGCTGCTGGTATTTTAGCTAAAGCTGAAGCTACTAAAGAAGAAGGTATTGCTGAAGCCGAAGTTATCAAAGAAAAAGCCTTAGCTAAAGCTATTGGTGATAAAGAAATCGCTTTAGCCGAAGCTGCTGGTATTGAAGAAAAAGCGGAAGCTATGAAAAAACTTGACGGTGTGGGTAAAGAGCACGAAGAATTCAAGTTGCGTTTGGATAAGGAATTACAAGTGGACTTGGCCGAAATCAATATCCAAAAAGAAATTGCTTACGCACAAGCAGATGTTATTGGTGCAGCCTTAAAAGCAGCTAATATTGATATAGTTGGTGGGGAAACCATGTTTTTTGATCAAATTATTGGACAGATCACCAAATCAAAAGGTATAGACCGTTTAGTAAACCATTCAGACAATATTACTCAGGTTAAAGATGCCATTTTAGGAAGCGACGATGTTAAAGGAAATCTGTTAGATAAAGTAAAAGGCTTTGCTACTAAATACGGAATTTCATCAGAGGATATCAAAAATGTAACTATTGCTAATCTATTACTTGATTTGAAAGGCAAAACCACCGATAGTAGTGAACAAAACCTATTTAGCAACTTAGCTAATTTGGCAAAAGGATTAGGTTTATCTGATAAAAAATTAGGGTAAATATTGTTAGTATTTATCAGACAGCACAAGTGATCGGAGTGCTGTCTGATACCCTAATTGTAATTTGTTAATACACAACACACTCACTCTAATATTTAATTACAATGAAAAAAATACTCAGCTTACTAATTATAGTTACCGCTATTAGCTGTACACTATCCAACAAAAAAGATCAATATAGTAGCAAAAACAACCTTGCTACTGAAACTGAAGCACGTGTTATTAAAATTGATACGGTGATTGATGAAGTAATTAGTAAAAAAAATGAAAAGGGTTCCATTACTACCACTAAAAAAATGACCGTATACAAAACCACAAAACATACCGATGGTTCCACCCTAACGGATCAATCTACGGTGGAAAATGTAGTATCCGAAACCACCACAAAAAATCAAGTTTGGGATAACGAAAATAATACGTGGGTAACGGTGGATTGAAATTTTCTTTTTTATGACCAACAAAAAGCAAATACACAATAGGAAATATATAGAAACTTACCGTAAGAATTTAAGGAACAATTGCACTTCTGCGGAAGCATTTCTATGGAAATATTTGAAGAAAAGTCAATTGAGAGGAAGAAAATTTAGAAGACAACATAGCATTGGAAATTACATTACTGATTTTTATTGTCCAAAGGAAAAGTTGATTATAGAATTGGATGGTGCAATACATAATCTTCCTGAGATTATAGAAAAGGATGAAATTAGAACACAGTATTTAGAGGGCTTAGGTTTTAAAGTCATTCGTTTTGAAAACAAAATGGTCTTTGATCATTTGGGTCAAGTACTTAAGGAAATTGAAAGTCATTTTAAAACCTAAGTTTCAGCTCGCTAAAACGTCCCAAAGAGGTGGTAATGAATCCCCACGTAATATGTATCAGGGAGCATACACCACCCTTGATTTGTCAGAGACAAATCGTTCCCTCCTCAGGGAGGAGGGAAGCTCTTCGGAGTAACTCCAAATAAAATTTGTAGTTAAAAAATAACAACAACATGGAACAAAACAACACAAATAGTACACAACAACTCGAAGGAGGTACATACGAGATTATCCAAAACCGTTTACAAAAACAGAAAACGGAACTACTACAGCGTTTAGCTCAGTTAAATGATGCCCGTAAAGAAGTTTTTGGAAGTGTTGAAACCAAATTGATTGCCAATAACCGCATCAATACCGAAAACAACTGTATTGCACGTGATATTGTAACTATAGGAGAACATTGTATTTTTGGATATAATGTACATTTTGGTTTGCGTACCGAAATGACCTTAGCCGATGTGTTTAGTATTTACACCTACGACGAAGATCATTTTACACCTCAATCGTTAAGCTTATTTGAGGACACTACTTTTATAAACGATTTTGTAAACCTATATAAATATTACCGAAACACCATTTTTTCCAAGTTTGCTATTGTTGGCAATTACTTACATATGGTGTTTCAGTTAAGTGATAGTCCTACCGATATTAAAACCTTTAAATGGTTAATTAATGAAGGACAACTTACTTATATTGATAACCGAAGTGAACACGAGTTTACATTTCCAAAACAACATGAATTTAATTGGACCGAGGTAACTCGTGATATGCATCGTTATGGTGATCATCCGCATATTTCAATTTTAGACAAGGTTTTTGTAGAAACCATTGGAGGCGATTTAACCATTAAAATCGAAGATAACACCAACGATGGCAAAGGGATTTATAATGAATCGGTTGAGTTAGTTGACCAAACTTTGGATGACGGACAATACCGTTATGCCGACTTAGGCAACCTAATTGCTATTGAAATTAAACCCTTTCAGGAAGCCCCTCGTTATTTTGTGTACAACCATAAAATTCAAGAAGTCAAAAAAATTGAAAGCATAAAAGATGCTTGCGTTTTATTACCCGATGAACAAGGCGTTATTTTTGCCGATGGGTATTACTTACAGTCTGGCGATTTTAAATTATTTGACAATGGAATTAACGATGTTAAATTTCAAGAAAAAATAAGCTCTCCTAATGGAGAAGATTATTTATATGTCTTCTACGAAAGTAAAAAAGGCCTGTATGTATTAATGTCCTATAATGTCATTGAGCAACAGGTAAAAACACCTATTATTTGTAATGGATTTACCATTTTAACTAAAGGTGAATTATGTTATTTTAAAACCGAAGATGAACAAACCAAACACCATGTAATTCAAATTTGGCAAACGCCTTTTATAAAAGGAGATGTTATTCCTTCGGAACATACAGATACCTTACTCTATAAAATAGGCAACAAAGATATTGTAAAAGCCATGGCCGAATGCCAGGGCTTAATTACTCTTTTAAATAAGGAGGATAGTTACGATGGCTTGTACGATGATATAGCTAAATTTTCAAGTGATATTACTAATAGTTACTATTGGATTAGAGAACCTGACACCTTTGATTTAGCCGTTCCCTTAGATGAAATTAACGGCGCTGCCAATGCCGCTATTGACGAGTTCGAAAAGGTAATCCAACTCCGAAAAACGGCCGAAAACACTACCAAGGAAACCAAAGCTAAGGCCGATGCTATTTTTAGTAAAATAAAAAGCAGCTCCTTTAAATCTATTGATGATTTTGTTCAGGTATTAGCGCAATTACGTAGCCTTCGCGGAGAAGTTATTGGCATGAATGATATCCGCTATGTGGATAAACAATTCATTAGCGATTTAGAAGCAGAAATTGCTGAACAAACCGATCGAATTTCGCAACGTTGTGTTCAGTTTTTATTGGATGACAAAGCCCTCCTGCCCTACCACAAACGTTTAGAGGAAAAACAAACGGCACTTGAAAGCATTAAAAAAGTAATTGCTGCCAAAAAACTAGAGGAAGAAGTCAATCAAATTGCGGTGGATTTAGAAATGCTTATCGACATTGTTTCTAATTTGCAAATTGAGGACACCTCGCATTCTACCAAAATAATTGACAACATTTCTTTGATTTTTGCCACTATAAATCAGCTTAAAGCGGGAATAAAAAATAGCATAAAATCCTTAGGCAGTAAGGAAGCCACTGCCGAATTTGGCGCGCAGTTAAAACTGGTTGATCAAAGTATTATTAACTATTTAGATATTGCTAGTACTCCCGAAAAAACGGACGAATTACTCAACAAGGTTTCGGTTCAACTAGAAGATTTAGAAGGACGTTTTGCTGATTTTGAGGATTTCATTTCTCAAATCATTGAGAAACGCGAAGAGGTTTACAATGCCTTTGAAACTAGAAAAAACAGTTTAATTGAGGCCCGAAACAAAAAAGCAGTTGCCTTAGAAAATTCTGCAAACCGAATTTTAAAAGGAGTCACCAAAAAGGCGTTGAGTTTTGCCAGTGTTGCCGAAATCAATGGTTATTTTGCTTCGGATTTAATGATTAATAAGCTTAGAGATATTATCGAAAGCTTACAAAAATTAGATGATGCTGGTAAGGCGGAAACTATTGAAACTGCTTTAAAAGTTGCTAAGGAAGATGCCACTCGAAAACTTAAGGACAAACAAGATTTATATGAGGATGGTGAGAATGTTATAAAATTGGGTAAGCACAAATTTGGTGTAAACAAACAAGCATTAGATTTAACTATTGTATACAAAGACGATGCGTTACAATACCATTTAACGGGGACTGATTTTTATCAAGAAATTGAAAATGAAATCCTCCTGCAATCTAAAAAATATTGGAACCAGGAATTAATTTCCGAAAATGAAAACGTATATCGATCAGCTTATTTAGCTTACAAGGTATTTTCAAACAATCCAAAAGAAAACTTAGAAAAGCAAACCGAAGAAGATTTACTACAACTCATACAAATCCAAAGCAGTAAAAATTATGCCGAAGGTTATGTGAAAGGTGTACATGATATTGATGCGGCTAAAATTTTAAAAGTGTTAGTCACTAAAAATCATGATTTAGGCCTGCTCCGTTTCTCTCCAATTACTCGAGCTCATGGACAGTTTTTTTGGCACAGCTTAGCAGACGAACAAAAAGAGTATTGGAATCAAAAAATTAAAGCATCGGGCGAGGTACGTGCTGTTTTTCCTGAAAGTACTGCCTATAAGACTATCATTTCGGAGTTAGCAGCGTATATATCCACTGCAAAAATCCTTAAAAAAAATGAGGCAACGCCTACAGCAAATTCACTTTTTACTGAAACCGCTGTAGCTTCCTACTTATTTTATGAATTACAAACTGACTCTATTTTTTGCATAAGTCAAACTGCTCAAGAAATACATGATTCATTTATCAAGGAATTAAAAAGTAAAAAGGGAAATACTTCCTTTAAAAAATCGCTTGAAAAGACTAGGCAACAACATGGTATTCATGATACCATACAATTAGCGCTGCAATGGGTTACTTCGTATATAAAAATAGCCCATTCAAATTTACAAGCCTACGCACATGAAGTCGTTTACTTGCTTTTGTTTAAAGATGCCTCAACGGCCGAAGTGATTCATGTGAATCCTTTGCAAATTATCGAAAACTTAAAAGGAAGTCACGCCTCAATAACCGAAGGTAATTTTACCTTTAATTATCACCAGTTTATTTCAGATGTAACACTTTTCACTGCTGTAGAAGTGCCTGCTTTTGAAAGTTATAAAAATGCCAAACATCAGGTCACTGAAGAATTAAAAGAATCATTAAAACTTTCGGAATTTAAACCTAGAGTCCTTTCCTCCTTTGTGCGTAATAAATTGATAGATCAAGTCTACTTGCCTTTGTTTGGCGATAACTTATCCAAGCAATTAGGAAGCCTTGGAGATAACAAGCGTACCGATCGTATGGGAATGTTATTATTAATTTCGCCTCCAGGCTATGGTAAAACAACCTTAATGGAATATATGGCCAATCGTTTAGGCTTGGTGTTTATGAAAATTAATGGTCCTGCTATTGGTCATGAAGTGACCTCTGTAGATCCAATGGCTGCTAACAACTCGGCAGCACGAGAGGAATTAAAAAAGCTAAATCTTGCTTTTGAAATGGGGAATAATGTGATGCTTTATCTTGATGATATTCAGCATTGCAATCCGGAATTTTTACAAAAATTTATATCGCTTTCCGATGGAACTCGAAAAATTGAAGGGATTTATAAAGGCAAACCAAAAACCTATGATTTACGCAGCAAAAAATTCTGTGTTATTATGGCAGGAAATCCCTATACCGAAAGTGGCGAAAAATTCCAGATTCCAGACATGCTAGCTAACCGTGCAGATATTTATAATTTAGGAGATATTATTGGCGATACTGCCGACTTGTTTAAACTGAGTTTGGTTGAAAACGCCATGACTTCCAACCCGATATTGTATCAATTAAGCAGCAAGTATTTTGACGATATTTATAAACTGATCGAAATGGTCGAAACAGGTTCGCAAGAAGGCATTGAACTCCAAGGAAATCACACCAAACAGGAGATACAGGATTACGTATCTATTCTAGAAAAAGTAATTACTATAAGAAACACCGTGCTTAAGGTAAATGAAACTTACATTGAATCGGCAGCCATGGAAGATGCCTACCGTACCGAACCTTCGTTCAAATTACAAGGTTCGTACAGAGATATGAGTAAATTAGTGGCTAAAGTAGTTCCTATTATGAACGAAAAGGAATTACAAAGCCTGCTCCTATCACATTACGAAAACGAATCTCAAACCTTAACTAGTGCGGCCGAAGCCAATTTATTAAAGTACAAAGAACTTACAAATACCATGACTGGAGAAGAATTACCTCGATGGGAAGTGATTAAAGAAACTTTTGTGAAAAACAACAAACTAAAAGGCTTTGGCGATAAAAACGAAATGGCACAAGTATTAGCTCAAATGATGCAGTTTAGCGAGAATTTAATTGGGATTCAAGAAGTGTTGAAGAGTGGGTTGAAATAGAAACTTGATTGTATATTTATATTCATAAAAGAAACCGTTAATGGACAATAGAAATTTAAAAGATCGATTAGGAGAATCTCAAACTATTTTCACCTCATGCTATATTTTCATTATAGGAATTGGCATGCTCTTTAACCACAGTAAATATTCTAGATTTGATATCAATATTTTTGATTATTCTGATATTTTTGATTTTTTACTTGCTCCATTTTCCGACGTTATTATACTATTATTTTCAATTGTAAGTATAATTATTATGTTTGTTTTAGTTAAATATGATAAAAATTGGAGAATAAAAAATCCAGAATCTTATTCAAAATATAGCTTTGGCTTAGATAAAAAAAAATGGTTTAGTATTTATCTTTACACCTCTCAATTTCTTGCTTTTTTATCCATTTTATATGCAGCCTCAGGTTTCTACGGAAAATATCAAAAAGAACAAATATTAAATCAAAAACCTATTACGATACACTTTGTAGATAAAGAGGTAAAAGAAGGGATTCTTATTGGGAAGACCAAAGATGTTATTTTTTTATTAAGAAATGAAAAAGTGGAAGCTATTCCCTTTACGGAAACAATAAAAAATATTGAAATCACGAAAAAACTAGATATTAAAAAAACAAAAAAATAAAATGGGCCTATTCGATATATTTAAAAAAAAGGAAGAAGAAGAAACACACTTTGATCCTACAAACATACAAGTAACAGACCTAGAAAAAGGCTATTTACTGGATTACGACATGGAAACATGGACGGTTAAAAAAATGGCAGAATACGATTGGGGTGACAACTTTTTTTCGCGCGAATTTTTAATTGAATCCCGAGGCAAAACACGTTACCTCAGCATTGAAGAAGATGAAAGTTTGGAAATTGTTATTTCCGAAAAAATAAAATTCCGCAAGTTAGGTCAGGATGTTATTTCCTATTTTGAAAATCACGACAAATTTCCAAACCTTATTATTTACGAAGGTACAAGCTATCATTTTGACGAACAATCCCCTGGTTATTACCGCGATGTAGAAAGTGACGATTGGAGTGAATTGATCTCGTTTGATTATGAAAATGATGCCGAAACCCATTTTTTAACTATTGAACAATGGGGCGAAAATGAATTTGAAGTTAGTATAGGAAAAAAGGTGAAACCTTTTGAAATTAGTAATATATTGCCTGTAAGTTAACCAAGCACAACATGAATAAATTTAGCACCTTATTTCTATCCCTATTTAGCGTCTGCTTGTGCGTTATTTCTTGCGGAGGCAATACCGAGCAACGCCCTAAATTTGTAAAATCACCTGTCGATAATTTAATTACTAAATATATTGATGTAAATAACTATACGGTGATACTAGCCGATATGGATTACAAAGAGGATATAGATAAATATTACCATAAATACCGTATTCTTTTACAAAAGTCTAAACCCAACCTAACCCGAGAACAATTACAGGATACAACAGCCCAGGCTACCGATATTAAAGTTGAAACTACCGATTGGCTCGAGGTTTCTCCTATTATTTTTGAAGATCATCAAAACGATTTAGGAATGACCATTTTAAATAAAGAAAATGGCGTGCTCGACAAAAATTCTGCACCCGCTGGTGCTAATGGCTATGTAGGAAATCCACAATATGGACAATGGCAAACCCATAGTAACGGAAGTTCATTTTGGGCTTTTTATGGTCGCTATCGTTTAATGAGTGACCTGTTTTTTGGACCTAGATATGGCTATGGTGGTTATTATGGTTACCCTAGAAATGACTGGAATGACTATCGCCGGAATTACCGTGGTCGTACCGATTACTATGGTCGAAACAACCAATATGGTTCGCGCTCCAAAACAACAAATACCAATACTAGTTGGAATAAAAAACCATCTAGCTTTAAAAGTAAAGTTCAAAGTAAGGTAAGGCAAAGTTCGTCCAGTTTAAAATCTAGAGGTTATACCTCCAGTAAAAGTTATTCAAAAACAACACGAAACACCAATCGCTTTAGCACCTCTTCAACATCAAGAGGAAGAAGTGGTGGTTTTGGTAAATAATACATAATCCTATGAATATGCTAACAGATTTTATAGATATCAATGGATTAATCCATAGTTTGGGTTACTTAGCCATTGCTTTTGCTTTGTTTTTTATTGGAAAAGTTCTTTACAATGTTTTGAATCCGAATATTCTTGTTTCCTATGAACTAGTTGAAAAAGATAATTTTGCCTTTAGTATTGCTTATGTAGGCTACTTTTCTGCCATAACCGTTATTCTAATTGCTGCCATTTCTGGCGAAAGCTACGGTTTTATTGAAGATGCTAAACTGATTGGAATTTATGGTATACTTGGTATTCTTTTACTCCATGTTTCTATTTTAGTAACAAATAAGTTAATGCTCCCAAAATTTTCAGTTAAAAAAGAAATTTTACAAGATCAGAATGAAGGTACTGGAATTATTGAAGCCGCTGTTTATTTAGGAAATGCTTTTTTATTATACGGCGCGCTTGTGGGCGAATCTTCTAGCTTGACTGAAGGACTCATTACCTTTGTAGGTTATTGGTTTATAGGAAACATCATGCTTATTATAAGTACTAAAGTATTTAGTTTATGGATGAAATATGATATTCATAACGAAATTGAAAAAGACAATGTAGCCGCAGGAACGGCTTTTGCTGGTTCTATTATTTCCATTAGTTTAATTATTATGAATGCCCTAGTGGAGCCCTTTACAAATTGGCAAACCTCAATTATTGATATTAGTTTATATACTGTTTTAGGTATACTCATTTTACCTGTAATGCGTTATATTTCGGATAAAATTTTACTCCCTGGCCAACGTTTAACTGATGAAATTGTAAATCAAAAAAAACCAAATATTGGGGCTGGTCTTATTGAAGCCTTTGCCTACATAGGTGCCGCTATTTTAATTGTATGGACTTTTTAAAAAACAACTCTTTTGTTTTAAAAGCAGCCATTTTTGCCACTGGTTTTGCCGGGATTGTTGCGGAATATGTACTTTCTACCTTGGCTACTTATTTTATTGGGAACTCCATTTTCCAGTGGACTATGATTGTCTCGCTCATGCTTTTTTGTATGGGACTAGGAAGTCGTTTAAGTAAAAAAATCCACGCTAATTTAATCCAGAATTTTTTAATCCTGGAAGTCAGTCTATCCTTAGTCGTTGCATTTTCGTCGGTTATTGTGTATACTATTGCTGCTTTTTCCATGTATTACGAAATTTTAATTTACAGCTTAAGTATGCTCGTCGGTTTACTTATTGGCTTGGAAATCCCTTTAGTAGTTCGCATTAATAAAGAATATGAGGATTTAAAAACTAACATTTCATCCATTCTTGAAAAAGACTATTACGGCAGCTTACTTGGTGGAGTATTTTTCGCCTTTATTGGACTCCCCATTTTAGGCTTATCCTATACGCCTTTTGTTTTAGGCATTATTAATTTTTTAGTAGCCGCTATTGTATTATTTCGCTTTAAAGAAAAAATTGAACTCCCGCGCTTAAAAAAACTTAATGCGCTACTTTTAGCCACTTTTGGCATCTTAATTTCGGGGATTTTATATACCAAACCGATTATTCAGTGGGGAGAGCAAAAAAAATACAAAGACAAGGTTATTTTTTCTGAACAAACCAAGTATCAAAAAATTGTACTAACCGAATGGAAAAAAGAACACTGGTTATACCTTAACGGAAATTTACAATTTTGTACTATTGATGAGGAAATGTATCACGAACCTTTGGTACATCCAGTGATGCAATTAGCTCAAAAACCTACCGATATTTTAATTTTAGGTGGAGGCGATGGTTGTGCGGTTCGCGAACTATTAAAATACCCAAGCGTTCAAAAAATTGATATGGTGGACTTGGATCAAAAAATGACCGATTTAGGAAAAAATCATCCCGTTTTGATAAATATCAATAACGGTTCCATGAGCAGTTCCAAACTAAACATTTACAATAAGGATGCTTATACGCATTTAGAACAAGACACCAATTCATTTTATGATGTGATTATTATCGATTTACCCGATCCAAGAAATATCGAATTAGGACGTTTGTATTCACATGAATTTTACACGCATTGTTACCGAAAATTGCGTCCAAATGGTTTTATTATTACCCAAGCTGGAAGCCCCTATTTTGCCACCAAAGCTTTTAATTGTATAAACAATACCTTGCAATCGGCTAATTTTAAAACAGTCCCCATGCATAATCAAATCATTTCCATGGGAGAATGGGGTTGGATTTTAGGAGCCAAAAAAAGCAATCCTATTGTATTAAAAAAAGCGCTTAAAAAGCTTACTTTTAAAAATCTCAAAACCGAGTGGATTAATACTGAAGCCATGCAATTAATCACCTCATTTGGAAAAGATCGTTTTTTTAGTAAAACTACTATGGACAGCACCGATATAAATAAAATACATCATCCGATTTTATATAAATACTATTTAAAAGGAAACTGGGATTTGTATTAGTTGGCTGTTGGCTGTTGGCTGTTGGCTGTTGGCTGTTGGCTGTTGGCTGTTGGCTGTTGGCTGTTGGCTGTTGGCTGTTGGCTGTTGGCTGTTGGCTGTTGGCTGTTGGCTGTTGGCTGTTGGCTGTTGGCTGTTGGCTGTTGGCTGTTGGCTGTTGGCTGTTGGCTGTTGGCTGTTGGCTGTTGGCTGTTGGCTGTTGGCTGTTGGCTGTTGGCTGTTGGCTGTTGGCTGTTGGCTGTTGGCTGTTGGCTGTTGGCTGTTGGCTGTTGGCTGTTGGCTGTTGGCTGTTGGCTGTTGGCTGTTGGCTGTTGGCTGTTGGCTGTTGGCTGTTGGCTGTTGGCTGTTGGCTGTTGGCTGTTGGCTGTTGGCTGTTGGCTGTTGGCTGTTGGCTGTTGGCTGTTGGCTGTTGGCTGTTGGCTGTTGGCTGTTGGCTGTTGGCTGTTGGCTGTTGGCTGTTGGCTGTTGGCTGTTGGCTGTTGGCTGTTGGCTGTTGGCTGTTGGCTGTTGGCTGTTGGCTGTTGGCTGTTGGCTGTTGGCTGTTGGCTGTTGGCTGTTGGCTGTTGGCTGTTGGCTGTTGGCTGTTGGCTGTTGGCTGTTGGCTGTTGGCTGTTGGCTGTTGGCTGTTGGCTGTTGGCTGTTGGCTGTTGGCTGTTGGCTGTTGGCTGTTGGCTGTTGGCTGTTGGCTGTTGGCTGTTGGCTGTTGGCTGTTGGCTGTTGGCTGTTGGCTGTTGGCTGTTGGCTGTTGGCTGTTGGCTGTTGGATTTTTTTTGAATTCTTCAAAAAAAATCCATATTCTAAAAAATAGTTTTAAACTAAAAGCTAAAGGCTAAAGCTGAAAAAAATACCAGAAATAACATTCCTTATTTCTAAATTAAATTGGGATTCAAAACAAGAATGATGGATATAAAATATAAAGAAGTCGAAGCTCAAATTTACAATCATCAATTATGGGTAAGTGAAACAGAACCCGACCGCTTAAAAAAAATATTCGACAAGCAATTAATTAATAGTGGTTTTACTATTATCAATTTTACCGAACATCATTTTGATACACAAGGATACACTTGTTTTTGGCTATTGGCCGAAAGTCATTTAGCGATTCATACCTTTCCTGAAAACCACAAAAGTTATATTGAATTGAGTAGTTGTAACCTTGAAAAATTAGAAGCGTTTAAAAAGCTACATTCTTTATGTTAAACACTAAAAAAATACTCGCTTTTTTAGGCACGCTTTTAGGCTATAACTTTTTAGTGTATCAACTCTATATTGTTGAATCCGATTTTCCAGAAGGAAATATTACCAACCTAGCAGATGCCTATTGGTATTCATTAGTAACCCTAACTACTGTGGGTTATGGAGATTTTTATCCTGTTACCTTTTGGGGTAGACTTATTGGTTTTTTGTTTGTTATTGGAAGTTTAGGAATTTTAGGATACTTGCTTACCGAATTAAATGTGAGAATTAAACGATATTTAAAAAATAAAGAAATGGGACTTTTAGGAACAAAAATTTCAAATCACTGTGTTATTATTGGTTGGAATTCATTTTCGAAACAAGTAGCGGAACAAATAGTAAAAGCCAAAGAACCATTAGCTGTTGTGATTGATAATGAAGAAGATTTAAAACAAATAAAGCAATTATATGATAGTAAAAAATGCTTTGTATTACAAACAGAATTAAATGATTTTGAGAGTCTTGAAAAGGTGAATATTAAAAACTCCAAACGCGTATATATTAATTTTGATAGTGACACAGATACGCTTGTCTACTCCATTAGTCTAAAAAAGAAATATGAAGATTTAAAATGTGTAGTTGCCATTGAAAATATTGAGTTGAAAGAATCCTTTAATTACCTAGGCATTCAATATATTATTCCACGCAAAGAGATTATTTCCAAATTTATTGCCAGCTATGTTTTTGAACCCAATGTAGCTTTGCTGACTGAAGATTTAATATCTACTTCTAATTCTGCTGCTGATTTAGATATTTGCGAAACTAAACTCAGTTCTAATTCTCCTTTGGTAGGAAAAAATTACACCTCTGCCTTTGTAGCACAAAAAGAACAAAATAACATTGTGCTACTCGCTGTAAGCCGTAAAGGTCAACTTATTAAAAATCCTTCCAACGAATTTATTATTCAAGCCGAAGATATTTTGATTTATATGGCTAATGGAATGCAAAAAGAATTGATAGTTGGGTAAGCATATCAAACACAATTGGCATAGCTTTTGAATAAATTAACATAAAGACCAACTAATGAAAAAATGTATACTATTAATTACTACTATTCTATTCGCTATTTCGTGCAGTGGAGTTAAAAACACCCAAAAGTCTTTATCACAAGGTAATTATGATAGTTCTATTGAAAAAGCCATAGATAAATTATCGCGAAATAAAACAAGTAAAAAAAAGCAGCCCTATATCCCTATACTGGAAGATGCCTTTAAAAAAGCAAGTTCTAAAGATTTAAAACGAATTGATTTTTTAACACGAGAAAACAATCCAACTAATCTAGACGAAATTTATCATACCTATTTAAAACTTAGAAATAGACAAGAGCGTATAAAACCTCTGCTACCCTTACACTATTTAAATAGTTCTAAAAAAGCTGTTTTTAAATTTTCTGATTATACCAATGAGGTTATTGAAAGTAAGAAAAACTTAGCGACATTTTTATATAAGGATGGAACTACCGCATTTCAAAATGCAAAAAATAAAAATGATTTCAGAAACACCCATGAAACCTTGTCTTACTTAGAGTCGATTTATCCTAATTATAAAAACACGCGCTCTTTACTTGATCAAGCGCATACTAATGGTATTGAACATGTATTTATCTCATTAACAAACAATACCAATCAAATTATACCCAGAAACTTAGAAAATGATTTATTAAACATAGCGACTTATGATTTAAACAGCTTTTGGACAGTATTTCACACTAAAAAAACAGCTACTACTTCATATGATTATAACATCTTATTTCTTTTTAACGAGATTCTAATTTCTCCCGAAAGGATTAAAGAAACCCACCATACTTATGAAAAAGAAATTATAAACGAAGAATATTTACTTGATAAGGACGGGAACTTTGTTTTGGATGAACATAAACAAAAAATTATAATTGAAACTAAAGAAAAAGCTATTTGTGAATATTACGAATTGCAACAATATAAAAATGCTAGTGTACAGGCTATCATAAAAATCATAGATAACAACACTCAACAAAACTTAAATAGCTATCCTTTAAATACAGCGACAGTTTTTGAACATTTATTTGCCAATTATAAAGGAGACACTAGAGCACTAAATGAAACCCATTTAGGCTTAATTGGTAGCGAAGAAATTCCTTTTCCTAGTAATGAACAAATGATTTATGATTCGGGGGAAGATTTAAAAAATCAATTTAAAAACATCTTAAAAAGTAACCGATTCAATTAATTTATACGATTTACAAGTAAAAATTTCGTTTTACCATGAATAAACAGAAATAACTTGATCTATTCACGAATGATTCCCCTCTTACTTTGATCCAAAACAAAACAACATTCTAAAAAAAAGCATGTTACTAAATTTTCCAAACCCATAAAAACTGCTTTACAACGCAGTTTTTTTTTATTCTTCCCTTTTTAAAGTAAGATTAACCTGACTATAAGGCTTTAGTAAATATACCTGTAGTGATTTTTAAAAATCATTACTTAAATTTAATTAACAACTTGTAAGTCAACTAATTAATTATGCTCTGAACTATTTGTATAAACTTTAAAACACCGTATTTATGACTTTAAAAAAGATGTTATCCTTACTCCTTTTGTTCGGAATTATTAGTAGCCTTAAAGCTACAGATTATTACATTGACGCTAAAAACGGAAACGACAGTAATAATGGTCTAGCCGTTTCAAGCGCTTTTAAATCTCTTTACAAAATTGATGCCTTAAGTCTTCAGCCAGGAGACAATGTTTATTTTTTAGAAGGTCATTACACCAGACCAAACGCGACACTAATTACCATTACCCAATCGGGAAATGAAGATGAATACATTACTTTTCAAAACTATAATAACCAAGATGTACTACTTGAATTTGATAGTTGGACTGGTATTGATATTATAAATGGAGCTTCATATCTTAAATTTATAGGCTTAAAAATAAAAGGAGCGCGAAGCAAAATTGATTTAGATGACGCACTCAATCAACCTGGTAGTTGTGCCAATGATTTTGTAGGTGGAGCTAATGGTTTTTACAACGGAACTGGAATTTTAGCCGTCGGTCCAAACTTATTATGGAGTAACCCAGCCACTACTGGTAATGAAATTCCACATCATATTAGTATCGAAAACTGCGAAGTTTTTGATTGTACTAGTTCTGGCATGGCTTTTCAACAAGCTGATTACATAACAATTAAAAACAACAAAGTGTACAATAATTGTTGGTATTCCATATATGGCACCAGTGGAATTAATTTATATCAATTTATTAATACGGATAATACTACAGGCTTTCATAATGATATTAGTAATAATTTGATGTATGGCAATGAAATGAGGGTACCTCAAGTACCTTTTTGTGAATTTTTTGATGGAAATGCTTTTATTATTGATGATTTTAAACACACTCAAACTAAAAATTATTTAGACAAATCAGTAATCTTCGATGATTATACTGCAAAAACCTTGATTAGCAATAATATTTCGGTAGAAAATGGGGGTAGTGGATTACATTTTTTTCTAAGTTCAAATTGCTACATTTATAACAATACTATTGTGAATAATGCAAGTCAAAACAATGGAAAAAATGGAAATGGCGATTTACGAATAGGTGCTTGTAATAATTTTGAAATTAAAAACAATATTATTATTGGACAAGATCGCTTACACAACATTGGTGGTAATTCTAATATAGTATATACGCATAATTTACACTATGGACCAGGCATTTTAAGCACCCTAACAGCTTGCGAAAATTGTATTGAAAACACCCCTCTAGAATTTATTAATACGGATGTTTCTGATCAAATACCCTTTGTAACAAATTTTGAAAGTAGCGTAAAAAATGCCGGTGTAGCGCTCACTGAAATTACTACTGACTTTTTTGGCACTACGAGACCACAAAATGACACCCATGATATAGGTGCCTATGAATTGTTAGCATGTTACCCTACACTTTGGTTTGCCGATAATGATACGGATGGTTTAGGCGATGCTAATGAAACCTTATCGGCTTGTGATCAACCCATAGACTATGTCGCTTCAAAAGGAGATCAATGCCCCGAAGACGCTAACAAAATAGCCCCAGGTGCATGTGGTTGTGGTAACGCCGAAGATTCCTGCGATACCTTATGTAGCTCTCCTGAATATAATGCTGATACAACATATGCTAACACCGGCACCGTGATTCTTTACATGGGAAAAGCTTATGAAAGCAAATGGTATACAAAAGGGGATACACCAACAAATGGTGGCCCTTGGAGACTAGTCGGTATTTGTAATGGAGAAACCCTGGATTGCACTACTATTAATGATTGGTCCGCCAATACTATTTATACTACTCCTGGTACGCAAATTACCTTTGAACATCGCATTTATGAAAACAAATGGCACGTAACTGGCCAAACACCCGATACTAGTGATGCATGGGAATTAACAGGAATTTGCGATACTATAAATATGCTTCCCGAAGCTTCTATTTTGATCACTCCTAGTCTTGTTTCTGATGTTATTAGTATTGAAACTTCAACTGCCTATACACTAAACATCCTTGATCTTTCTGGAGTATTGATTAGTTCTCATATAATTACAGCTGGCACAAATACTATTGACACTACTCACTTACTCTCTGGCATGCACGTTTTATTATTTACCAATAACCAAAGCAGTATTACCGAAAGAATCATAAAATTATAAAACTTCAAAACATATTAAAAAACAGGCATTCTTTAGTGAAGCCTGTTTTTTTTAATTATTTCTAGCGAAAATACATTTTACCTTTTAACCCGAATTATGCATTAAAAAATCTATTACGTCTGCGATCTACTTCAAATACTATCGTAAACTGTGTTTTTAATTTAACCATAACGGTGCTATGCTGAAATTAAGAAAACACTAGTATTTATTGTATATCACAGCCTCATGACAAAGTTTCAATGCATAATCCGGGTTTACCACAAATATTCTCAAAAAATTAACTTCATTTTTATTAATTCCATTTATTTATAGTATTTTCATTTTGTAATACTATAATTTTCGATGATTACCCCCCTAAAATCATCTAGGACACTATACGAATTAGGATGTAACGTGTTTTTTATTGATTTTTTTTAATTCTCACCCACTAAAATTTATCATTCAGTTAAATTTTACCCTCTGAATTTGAGAAAAAAGAGACACTAATAATAAAAAATGTTTTAGCACTAAATCGTATTAATCATCAAAAAAATAATGAAAAAAAGAAATCACAAAAAAGAATCATCCCACTTTTTCTTCAATCGATTTACCCTAAACCACCTATTCATAGTGTGCTATCTGGGAGTAATAAATGTTTATGCCCAAAGTAACACTGCTGTAGAAGAAAAAATTACCCGTATCATTTCGAAAATGACTGTAGACCAAAAAATTGGTCAATTAGCCCTACGGGGTACATCGAGCAGGTCCAAAGACCTACCCGAACAATTAAAACAAGATGTAAAAAATGGTAAAATAGGTGCTTTTCTAAATGTAATGAATAAGGCTTATGTGGACGAGTTACAACGCATTGCTATTGAAGAAAGTCCTCAAGGAATTCCTTTAATTTTTGCACGTGATGTAATTCATGGATTCAAAACTATTTTCCCCATTCCCCTTGGTCTTGCAGCCTCATGGGATGCCGAAACTGCGAAATCCGCAGCTAGAGTTTCTGCTATCGAAGCCTCGTCATTTGGTATACGTTGGACATTTGCTCCTATGCTTGATATTGCTCAAGATAGTCGTTGGGGCCGAATTGCAGAATCCCCTGGCGAGGATCCCTATTTAGCCTCAATATTAGCTAAAGCTTATGTTGAAGGTTTTCAAAATAACGATTTAAGTCAGCCCACAAGTTTAGCTGCTTGTGCCAAACACTTTATAGGCTACGGTGCCGCTATTGGCGGAAGAGATTACAATACAGCCATTATACACCAACCTTTATTACATAACACCTATTTAAAACCTTTTGAAGCTGCCCTAGCTGCTGGTGCACCTACAGTAATGACTTCTTTTAACGAAATAAATGGTGTTCCCGCTTCGGGAAATAAATGGTTATTAAACGATATATTACGAGGAAAACTTGACTTTAAAGGCTTTGTGGTTAGCGATTGGAATTCCACCACGGGAATGATTGATCATGGCTATGCTAAAAATGAAAAACACACCGCTGAACTATCTTTTAATGCTGGTCTTGATATGGAAATGACAAGTAAGTCTTATGAAAATCACTTAAAAGAATTACTTGAAGAAAAAAAAATTACAGAAACTCAATTAGATTTTTTAGTTGCTAATATTCTTCGAGTAAAATTTCAACTTGATTTATTTAAAAATCCTTACCGATCTAAAACATTTACTGGAAATTATTATGATCAAAAGCATTTAGATCTGGCTAAAAAAGCAGTTATAAAAAGTAGTGTATTATTGAAAAACAATGCTATTCTTCCACTAAATAAAAATACAAAAGTAGCTGTGATAGGCCCCTTAGCTAATGCCCCACTTGAACAACTCGGTACTTGGATTTTTGATGGTGATAAAAAACATACACAAACACCAACCTCTGCCTTTACAAACAACAAGGTAAATTTTAAATTTACCGAAGGCTTAAGCTACAGCAGAGACACATCAACTCAAGGTTTTAAAAAAGCCCTTGAAATTGCAGAAGCATCCGATGTTATTTTATTTTTTGGTGGCGAAGAAGCTATTTTATCGGGAGAGGCCCATAGTAGAGCATCTATTGACTTACCTGGTAAACAAGAGGCACTCATCAAAGCTTTAGCAAAAACTGGCAAACCTATTGTACTTGTTATTATGGGAGGTAGACCCCTAAGCATTACTAATATTATTGACGATGTGGATGCTGTTTTAATGGCATGGCATCCTGGTACCATGGGGGGACCAGCAATTTATGAAATGCTCTGGGGAAAAAGTGAACCACAAGGACGACTTCCTGTTTCCTGGCCAAAAACCGCTGGACAATTGCCTCTATTTTATAATCATAAAAGCACCGGAAGACCTTTTGATCCAAAAAGTTTTGTGCAAATGGATAGTATTCCTGTTGGAGCATGGCAAAGCTCTTTAGGAAATACCACTCATTATCTAGATCTAGGTGCCGCACCTCATTTTCCATTTGGGTATGGACTTGGCTACACTAGGTTTAGTTATAAAAATTTAAAAATTTCTAAAACAACTATTTCTAAAAACGAAACTGTTAGTCTATCTGTAACCATTACTAATACAGGTAAAAATGCTGGTAGTGATATCGTACAATTATACATTCAGGATATTGTAGGAAGTTTAACTCGCCCTGTAAAGGAATTAAAACGATTTAAACCCATTTTTCTTGAAAAAGGAGAAACAAAAACTGTTGAATTTACAATAACACCCAAAGACTTAATGTTTGTGAATAATACACTGCAACCTGTTTTAGAGTCGGGCGATTTTAATGTTTTTGTAGGAAACAATTCTGCCAACACCTTAAAAACCACATTCACTTTAAACTAACACTTATGTTAATCATTGTTATGGGCGTTAGCGGCAGTGGAAAATCGACTATTGCCAAACTATTGGCAGATAAAACTGGTCTTGATTATTATGATGCAGATGATTTTCATCCCCAGTCCAACATAGACAAAATGAAAGGTGGTAAGGCCTTGAATGATACCGATAGAAAACCTTGGTTACTACTACTGGCCAAAAAGTTATATGAATGGGAACAACAAAAAGGAGCTATTTTAGCTTGTTCTGCTTTAAAAGAAAGCTACCGAGAACTACTAAGTTCGCAATCCAAAAAAATTAAATGGGTCTACTTAACAGGCACTTTTGAAACTATTAAAAATAGAATTGAAAGCCGAAAGGGGCATTTTATGGATACGCATTTACTACAATCTCAATTTGACACTTTGGAACCCCCAACTTACGGAGTACATGTGGCCATTGATCAAACACCTCAACAAATTACAACTCAAATTTTAAGCAGAATTCAAAAAAACCTCAAATGTTAAACTATCAACTCATACTAGCTGTTTTTATTGGAATTGCCACTTTATTGGTATTGATTCTAAAATTTCGAATCCAAGCTTTTATAGCTTTACTCATTGCAAGTATTGCCGTAGGAATTAGCGCTGGCATGGACCCCTCATTGGTTATCAAAACCATGCAAGATGGTATGGGAAATACGCTTGGTTTTGTTGCTGTTGTGGTAGGTTTAGGCGCTATGTTTGGAGCTATTTTGGAACATTCGGGAGGTGCCGAAGCTTTGGCAAAATACCTGTTACATAAATTTGGAGAAAAAAATGCCTCATGGGCATTAATGCTCACTGGTTTTTTTGTGGCTATTCCTGTCTTTTTTGATGTCGCATTTATCATTTTAGTACCCTTAATTTATTCGCTACAGCGAAAAACAAAAAAATCATTACTACTTCTATGCCATTCCTTTATTAGCCGGTCTTGCCATAACACATGCTTTCATTCCTCCTACTCCAGGACCAGTGGCCGTAGCCGATATTTTAAAAGCAGATTTGGGATGGGTTATTTTATTTGGTTTTGTTACAGGTATTCCTGCAGCCATAATTAGTGGCCCTCTATTTGCCAATTATATTAGCCGTAACATACACATTAATGCCCCTAAACTAGAGGAAGAGACTATAACGTATACGTCATATCCATCCGTAAGTTTAGTATTAAGTATTATTGGTATTCCCATTCTTTTAATTGTTATAAACACAGTTTTAAATAGCGCTTTATTTGAAATAAATACGGGTATTCCTACGGCAATAAAAAAATGGATTCAAATGATTGGACATCCGTTTTCTGCATTAATTCTCGCTAATTTAATTGCCATTTATCTTTTAGGAATTAAACGTGGTGTGGCTAAAGAAACGCTATTAAAAATAACAACAAAATCCATGTCATCGGCAGGTATTATTATCCTATTGACAGGTGCGGGAGGAGTCTTTAAACAAATGTTAGTCAATACAGGCACAGGTGAAATGCTTGCCAATTATTTTGCTAATGCAGGTATTCCGATCATAGTTTTTGCTTTTATTGCTGCTGTTTTTATTCGAATTCTTCAGGGTTCCGCTACGGTGGCAATGATTACTTCGGCTGGTATAACGGCTCCACTTCTAGCTTCTAACGTAAGTGAAATAGACAAAGCATTATTAGTAATTGCTATAGCATCGGGGGCATCAATTTTATCACATGTTAATGATAGTGGTTTTTGGCTAGTAAGCAACTATTTAGGCTTAACAGAAAAGCAGACATTTAAAAGTTGGACAATAATGACTACCTTATTGGCACTTGTTGGATTTGCTACTGTAAGTATAATTTCTTTGTTTTTGTAGTTAGTTTTAAGGGTTTCAGCAGACTACCTATAAGACATACCTCTGCTAAATGCTACCCATTATGAGCTTAAAACTATCCTATTTATCATTATTTATACTATTAATTACGGGTAGTACTCATGCACAGATAAAGCATGCGCAAGAAATTAAAAATTTTCAAAAAAAATTAAATAAGCTATACTGTAATCCCTATAAATCCCCATTACCCAAAAAGGAACGGAAGACTTTTAAAGGGCATCATTTTTTCGCTATAGATAGTTTATATAAAATTGAAGCTAAATTTAGTAAGTACAAAAATCCAGCTTCACTTCAACTAAAAACTACATCGGATAGACTCGCAAGTTTTAACAAATACGGATCAATTGAATTTATATTAAACGGAACAAAACAGCGCTTAACTATTTATCAAAGTCCGAATTTAGGTAAAAGTAAAAAATACAGAAACCGATTATTTCTTCCTTTTAATGATTTAACTAATGGAAACGAAACTTATGCTGGCGGAAGGTATATTGACCTAAGCATCCCTGAGGGGGATCTAATTATTATTGATTTTAATAAATCGTACAACCCGTTTTGTGTATACAATCATGGATATTCATGTCCTGTACCTCCTATTGAAAACAACTTAACTATTCGTATTGAAGCTGGTATTAAAGCGCCTAAATAAGGGATAGCATATTTTCGTTCTTATGTGTTAGTTTATTACTAAAATCACAAAAACTATAATTTAAAAATAACAGTTTCACATAATATTTGTTCATTTTTATTAGCTTGATAAATCTAATAACTCAGCCTAATTTAGTTAGATAAACCTTTGTTAATAGCCATAAAATGGCACTAAATTTAGCAACTAAATTTATAAATTGTATTGCCTCAAAAAATCTAAAAAAATGCTGAATTTTAGTGATACTCAAATTGCTTTTAGTTCCAAAAGCACTAATGAATTAAAAAAGGCGTATTGGTTGTTTAAATTAATTGGTTGGCCTTGGCTTACCAAGGCCAGTCCATTATTACTTAAAATTTTTATGCCTTTTAAATTTCCAATACCTATAGTTAGACATAGCATATTTAAGTATTTTTGTGGTGGGGAACATAGAGAAGATTGTAATAAAAGTATTCATAAACTAGCCCAATCTAATATAAAAACCATACTAGATTACTCTGTAGAGCACCAAACTGGAAACCATCAAAACAACTTTGATGAGGCTTTTTTAGTTATTGAAAAAGCAAAAAACAACCCGAATATTCCCTTTGTGGTTTTTAAAATGACTGGATTTATCAGTTTTGATATCCTTTCAAAAAAAAATAACATAAATAATACATTAAGCAAAGAAAAAGAGATCAGTTACTCTAAAGCTATTGCTCAAATTAATGAACTCTGCCAAAATGCTGTAAAAGCAAACGTTCCTATTTTTTTTGATGCTGAAGAAAGTTGGATTCAAAATGCTATTGACACTATTGTAGTACAATTAATGAGACAGTACAACAAAAAAACTTCAATAATATACAATACTGTACAATTATATCGTAAAGATCAATTAGCGGCCTTAAAAAAAGTTATCGCTTTAGGAAAAACGGAACAATTTTATGTGGGTCTTAAGTTAGTGCGTGGTGCATATGTCGAAAAAGAAAACGAACGAGCTATTGCTTTAGGCTACGAATCGCCTATACACATTTCTAAAAAAAATTGTGATATTGATTTTAATCTTGCCTTAGCATTTTGCATGGATCATATTGAACAAGTTTATATTTGTTGTGGTAGCCACAATGAATACAGTAATTTATTACTTACTCAACTTATGGAAAAACAACATATTGCTCCCAATGACCCACGTATTTACTTTGCGCAATTATTAGGCATGAGTGATCATATTAGTTTTAATTTGGCTGCAAGCGGTTATAATGTTGCTAAGTACATGCCTTATGGCCCTGTAAAAGATGTGTTACCTTATTTGATTAGAAGAGCCCAAGAAAACACTTCTATTTCTGGACAAACGGGTAGAGAGTTGAGTTTAATCACTCAAGAACTAAAACGCAGAAAAACAAATCACTAGCACGATTATATACCCATATCATTATAAATTAAAAAAGAGGATGCATTTAACATCCTCTTTTATATGTGTTTGTTATGTCTCCTAAAATTGCTTTTTACGTTACAAATTATGAAACAATGCTTTATACTATAATTCCTTAGTTTCTGGAAAATCAATAGCTACACCTGTTAAATTATGGAAAAAATTAGTAGTCGTAATAATACCAATGGCAAGTACTAGATCAACCAAATTTTCTTTGTTGTAACCAGCTTCATAAAATGCAGCTACTTCTGCGTCACTAGCTTTTCCTTTATTAATCGCTATTGATTGAGCTAACTTTGCTAACGCATTTAATTTAGTATCCTCTGCATTTCCTTGTCTAAATCCTATGATTTGATCATCATTAAAGCCATTCATTTTACCAATAGCTGTATGTGCTGCTAAACAATACTTACATCCATTTACTTGACTTACTGCTAAATCAATAACTTCTTTTTCTTTATTTGAAAATGATGTTTTAGCACCTGAATATTGTAAATAATTTCCTAATCCATTTTCGGAATGAGCCATGGCGGCATAAATGTTAGGCACAAAGCCTACTGCTTTTTCTAAATTATCAAAAATTGCTTGATTTGCAGATGACACCTCTTCGCGCTTAGGAATTGTTAATTCTAACATAAACTTATATTTTTAAATTACACCTTGTATGTCTCTTAAAACCTTAAAACATTTCACGATCTATTGTTAAATATTTCCTATTAAAGATATAAAGCATTAAAAACACAAAACAAACAATCTATTGACTAACAAATAAATACCTGTAATTAAAATGATCCAGCTATTCCAAAAAATTAATCTTTAACAATTTTCAATGTTTGACCAGGTTTTGTTACTAAAAAATAAATCCCAGCTGATAAACCATCATCTAAATCTAATGCGATCGAATTATCCGAAGTTTTCTCTACACTAAAACCTACAGCCGCTCCCGTTTGATCAAAAAGCTGAACATCCACATTAGAAGTCCCTTCAAGAACTACCATATCTTGCACAGGATTAACAGCTATTTTTAATGAATTCGTTTGCTGTCCAATTATTTTTTGACCACTTTCCGTTTTCCAATCAAAGGTTTCCCAACCTAAATCGGCATTGCCTTTAGCTCTTATTATTGCATTAGCTTCGTTCCATGAAGCTTGTAACCATTTCCCAGAATGCACACTCTTCAATGCTACTTTTCCATTCCCTTTTGATTTCCATTCAAAACGTTCCCAGTCCCCTTTAAAAGTTCCTTGATTTCTTACTGGAGCATTAGCATCTTTATTGGGAACTTGCACATATTTATTGTTTGAAAGCGCCTTTAAAACCACACCTCCTTTAGGGTGGCTCTCCACTCTAAACTTTTCCCAACCTCTAACAGATCCGGCTCTAGCTAGTAATTGACTTCCATTTCTCTCTCCGGTAACAAACTTTCGATCTCCTCCTGTTTTTCGTAATGAAATCACTTTATTTATAGGTACACCCGAACCTGCATTTCCGCCATTATTAGGTGGTGGTGGATTTCCCTGAATATTCCCCGTTTTTCTCCATGTACGCACGTAGTCCACTAACATATCGCGTTTGGAACCATCATTTACTTGGCTTTGAGTTGGCGGAGACATCCAATTATAAGTCTCGGAATTAATAATCATCCATAAAGGTTGGATGGTACTATTGGTGGTCACTTGTTTTTTAAATACCCCGTCCAAATAAAAACGTAGGGTACTTTCATTTACAATCCATACTCCATAGGTATGAAAGCCTTTATCTATATCTGCTCCGCTTACACTAAACTTGTTAGGTTGCGGTTGATCATTTGTAAAATTAGGTTGTGGATTATGCACATTGGTATTCATTGTCCTAGGGGCTTGTGTACCAAAAGCTTCTTGTACATCTATTTCATCTTCTCGGTTTTGATTGTCTCTCGAATTATGAGCAAACCAGAAATTAGATCCCATATTTAAACTATTTGCTTTATAGGAACATTCCGAATACATGCCTACAGCCATGTCTCGATTTTTACTCCTAATAGCACCCGATCGCATATAATCTTTGTTACCACCCACCCAGGTAGCCCTAATTACTAAACGCCCATTGTTCACAAAAGCATTGGCTCCTTTTCCAAAAATGGCTGGAGATCTGCCTCGCCACCAAGGGTGACCAAATTCCCATTTACCTTGATTTAGTGAATTCCCTGAAAATTCGTCCGAAAGTGAATTTACTTTAGTCCAATTAGCTGGGTTCTCACCAGCTGGTTGTGCCCATATGCCCAAGCAAAACATAAGAGACACAACTGAAAGAAAAAATTTCATAAAATTGATTTTTAATTAGTTGTATTTAGCAAGTTACCAAAAACTAGGTATACCTAATTACTAAAAAAACAATAACCTTAAATCAAATCGATGAATCTGTTAATAATATAGATAAAATAGTACAAAAACCTCAATAAAACCTTTGTTTACCGATACTATTTCTTCTTAAACAAGCCATTTAACAAGTTTCCTGCAGCTTTTTTAACTTTATCCTCAGTATTTTTATTAGCATTTTCATTGGAAGAATTATCCGACTTATTAGCTTCCTTACTTCCACCTAATAACCCACCCAAAACATCTTTAGCCTTTCCTTTTACTTGCTTAGATAGTTGTTTCGAAACTTCTTCCTTTACTTTAGCTGTTGCCTTTTGCTTTAATTGCTGCTTTTGATTGGCTACTACTTGTTTGGTTAAATTAGAAATAGCCCCTTTCATATCCAAACCAACTTTGGGGCTTGTAAAAGTACCTCCCAATGAAATAGGTACCGGAACTTTCATATTATCCTGATCCGCAGCCGACAATTTAGACAACAAACCACTTGCTGAACTCCCTAAATATTTTGCTGGTAAATCCATGGTTAAATTATAATTCATTCCGGCATCAAAACTATGCGCACCAGCAGCTGTCACTTTGATATCATCCGTCAAATTAAAATCAAAAGGCTTTACCTTTACTTTTCCATCTTCAAAATCAAAATTAGCCGTTAAGTCTTTAATATTCAACTTATCCATATTAATAAAATCGGTACGCTGATTTAATTGACTCAATAATTTATTGTTTTCAGGATTTACTTTTGCGTTTAAAATATTAGCTAAAGCCTTACCTTTTAATGAAGATAATACTGGTGAAAAATCATCTTTCAACTTTCCATTTAAATTTACTTTAGACGAAAACACTCCATTTAAAGCAGAAGCAATGGGCGTCATTTTTTTCAACATCTCTAAACTTTGGAATGACTTGGCAAAGCTCAGCTTTTTCATATCCAAATCCATATTAAAAGTAGGCTCCTTTTCTGCGGTGGATACATAACCAGACAAACCTATACTACCTCCAAAAATATCCGTATTGATATCTTTTAAAATCGCCTTTTGGTCCTTTATAGCCAATAAACCCGAGGTGTTTTTTAATTCTAAATTGTCATAATATACTGTAGCCGCTTTAAAGCGTGAAGTAATATCCAAAAACGAAGGAATAGCACCTTGCGCAGTGGTCGTCTCAGTTGTTTCCGATTCCGTTGCTTCCTTTTCATCAGTTGCTTCAGCTTCGGCAACCATAAAATCACTTACCTTAAAGGTAGTTGCATCCAAATTAAAGTCTCCTTTAAGTACTTTATCGGAAAACACAAATGGAATTACATTTTCCAATGTCCCCGTAGCACTCAAATCCGAATCTCCCGTGGTCATACTAAATTGCGCTAACTTTACTATTTCGGGCTGAAAATCAACTTTAGCTGATGTAATTTTAACCGGGTGCGGCATTTCTGCAGAAGCAAACAAAAAGTCGGTTAAGGTGACCGTACCATTACTTTTAATTTGTTCATATTTTTCCTTTTCTAAAGAAGCCATATCAAAACTTGTCGCTACATCTGCATTGATAATTCCTGCTAAATCGGTCTCTAATTTTACAGGATAAGCCTGGTTTAGATTTGCTAAATTAACTACTCCCTTAGCTTTTAAATTTACCTTTAAATTTTCGGAAACATTACTCAATTTACCATTAGCCGAAAATTGATCTTGGTCAATCTTCATTTTAAAACTATGAATATCAACATGAGTATCTTTCGATATACCTGTATCATTTTTCACATCGGCAATTAGTGTAATATTATCAATTCCCTTTGGTAAGTCTGGATATTTAAAATTCGCATTTTCTGTACGTAATGAAATGTCTATTTTAGGAATCAAATCATCGGTACTTTCTCCTTTAATTGTTCCATGCAAATCAAATTTACCATTAGCTTTTACGCCTTTTATATCTTTTTTATAGGCACTTGGTATGGAGGCTAACAAATCCTTAAAAGCAGCCTTTTTTGAATTAAAGGAAATATCGACCAAGGTGGATTTTTCTAACGACTGAACAAACCCATTAAACTCCAATGGAATTTGATTAATTAGCGCTTCATTTTCCTTAAAGGTATATTTATTTTGATTTTGATCCACCCCTATTAAGGCTTTTAAATGAATAGGCATGGCTTTGGTATATGTCATACCTCCCATGGCAAATGACATCTCCATTTCGGTAGCGGTATCTAAATCCGAAATTAACTCAGACACATCCCCTTTCCCTGTATGTGTTAAATGTGCAATATCCACATAGGTTTTGGTTGTTTCGTCCATATAAATAATATGACTATCATTTATTTCGTAATCCAAATTCAATTTAAAACCAGAAGCGCTATCGTTGGTATCTTCTTCTGCAACTTCTTCTTTTGGAATAGTAATATCATAATTTGCTTTCCCTGCTTTGTTTACTAAGACTTTTACCTTAGCTTGATCAATAGCAATCTTATCAATACTCACGCCTTTATCCAATCCGGTTAGCAATTGAATAATAGATATTTTTCCAACAATAGACTTTGCATATACTAAAGTGTCATTTTCAAATGGCGCGTTAGTTATAATTTCAAAATTTTCCAATTTCAATTGCGCACTTGGAAAACTTTTAATTAAACTCAAATCAATGTCCGAATAATCAATTTTTGCATTGACTTGGTTTGCTGTAAAGTTCCGCACCAATGTATCAATATTCTTTTCCAAGAAAAAAGGAATGGCTATTAATGCCGCTATAATTAAAAAAAGTAATCCTCCCAGTATTTTAAAAACTATTCTCATCCTAAACTATTCATTGAAATATAACTAATAGACTCAAAAATCTGATCACTATGTCGAAAATATCTATCTATCACTACATTCATTAATAAACGTTAAATTTACAATGTATTACAGTAACATAACTCATTTAAATGTTATTGTTCCTTAAATTTTAGTTATTGAAAACAAAAAAACCGATAATCGAACTTATTATTTCACTAGGAAGTAATATAGCACCGCGTTTTGAGCATTTACAAGAAGCAGTGGTATTAATCAAAAAAAAAATCGGTACTGTTCACGCATCATCATTTATATATGAAACACCTGCTTGGGGATTTATAAGCACACCTTTTTTAAATGCTTGTATTACTATTAAAACTTCATTAAACACAAAAAATGCTTTAATTGTGCTACAAGAAATTGAAAAAGACTTAGGTCGTAAACCTAAAATAGGACCTGCTTATGAAGCACGTCCTATTGATTTAGATATTCTATTTTCTTCAGAAGGTATCTTTAATTATGAATCGCTCACTGTTCCTCATCCCTTATTACATGAACGCAAATTTGTTTTAATTCCTTTACTTGATATTGCTCCAAATTACGCACATCCTTTGCTGCACAAAACAACGCAACAATTACTAAAAACCTGTCATGATTCCTCGGAAATAACCCCCACTAAACACCAACTTACTTAGCCGTATTTTGTGCTAAAAATTGCTGTAAATCTTTTCTACAAGCAGCGCAAGGCCATAAAATATCATGCCCTTTATTTGGAATCGCATTAAGTCTATGGGTTAAGCCTAATTTTTCTGCTTTAGCATGAATAAATTTAGAGCCTTCGAGACCATTTCCTTTTCCATCAATGGGTACAAGCTTATCGGCCTCACCATGTAAACTATATAAAATGGAAGTATTTGTATCCAATAATTCCGAATTCACAATAGCTCCCGATACATTAATTACCCCTTTTACTGTAGAAGCATATCCAGGATTTCCACTACTGCCTTCAATTCCATTATGTGTAGTTACATAAGGAGCTAAAAAAGGCACATAAGTGGTTACTTTATCAATAGTATTTAAGTAAGCCGTGTGTAAAGCCGTAATGGCTCCAGCAGAATAACCACCTATAAAAATCTGATCTGTATCGATTTTAAATTCATTCGTAGTTGCGGCATCTTTTCTAAAATAACGGATAGCTGCTCTCATATCTTCAACCGCATTTAATATACCGATGGATGTAGATTGCATATTCGAAGGCACATCCAATAATCGATAACTAATTGAAGCCACCACATAACCGGATTTTGTTAAGGTTTGTAAAAACCCCGATGGTTTAATAACATCTCTAGCTCCTTTTGTAAAACCTCCGCCATGTGCAAAAATAAATAAAGGACGTTTGGCTAGCGTATCACCTTTGGGCTGATACAAATCAAGCTTAAGCTCCATTTTTTTTCCACCTTGAGTGATATTTTCACCATAAGTGTAAGTTTTAATGCTAATATCCTCAAAAACCTCATTATAATAGCGTGCCGATTTATGAGGAGGAGTCTCTACAACTCCTTCTTTATGCTCTACTATTGATGGCTTTACTCCTAAACTACTCGAAGCTTTACAACTAAAAAAACTAATAACTAAAAAACCTATAATTCCTTTTAAAAACATATGCATTTGTATTCTAAATTTAATCTTGAAATTATTTCAATTTTGGAAAATTAGCTCAACTTACAAAATAGATCCCAAAGTACCACACCACAGCTTACCGAAATGTTCAACGAATGTTTTGTTCCATATTGAGGAATTTCAATCACTTTATCACTAGCAGTTACTACCGATTGTTGTACACCTTTTACTTCATTCCCAAAAACAACAGCGTATTTTTTTTCCTTTTTAGGAAGAAATTCATTTAAAAAAACCGCATCTTCGGCTTGCTCAATAGCTAAAATCTCAACAGCCTCTTCTTTTAATTTTTCTATTAACAACAGCGTATCTTCAACATACTCCCAAGCAACTGTTTCCGTAGCTCCCAAAGCTGTTTTTTGAATATCCTTATGTGGTGGAGTAGCTGTAATACCACACAAATAAATTTTTTCAATTAAAAAGGCATCGGCCGACCTAAAAACGGAACCTATATTATTCAAGCTTCTGATATTATCTAATATCACAATTAGTGGTGTTTTTTCGGCCTCTTTAAATTGGCTTATATTCAATCGCTCTAATTCGCTATTTTTTAATTTTCTGTTTTGCTGCAAAATGGGTTAAGGGTTAAGGGTTCAAAGACTAAAGACTAAAGACTAAAGACTAAAGACTAAAGACTAAAGACTAAAGACTAAAGA
>NZ_JH621255.1:60526-101570 GCF_000255455.1 Aquimarina agarilytica ZC1
ATTAGTTTTTTGCTTAGGGATAGCCCAATTTCATATTAATTTTTAATCATTTTTTATAAACAGACCTTGCTTTTGATACTAAAATAAACGCCAAATCTCCCTAAACTTCAACCTTCGACCCTTTACCTTCACCCCAATAACCAACAACTCACAACTGTCAACTAAAAACATGTGAATAAATCCTAATAAATCATTTACAGCATATGAAGGTCACGTGAAGAGAATCCGTATTTTAGCACATCAATTAAATTACCCCAATCCTGTGTGTGCAAAAAAAGCGACTTCAAAAGAAAAAAAAGTAACTCCTTTAATGAAGCAATACAATGCTATTAAGGCAAAATACCCTAAAGCATTATTATTATTTAGAGTAGGTGATTTTTATGAAACTTTTGGCGAAGATGCTGTAATTACAGCCAACATATTAAATATTATTTTAACCAAACGTGGCGCAGGATCGGAATCCGAAACTGCGCTCGCAGGCTTTCCACATCATTCGTTAAACACGTATTTACCAAAATTGGTAAAAGCAGGACAGCGTGTCGCTATTTGTGATCAACTGGAAGACCCCAAGCAAACAAAAACTATTGTAAAACGTGGAGTTACAGAATTGATTACTCCTGGGGTTTCTTTAAATGACGAAGTTTTACAAAGTAAAAACAATAACTTTTTAGCGGCGGTTCACTATGGCGGAAAACAATTAGGAATCGCTTTTTTGGATATTTCCACTGGTGAATATTTAACCGCGCAAGGAGACCAAGACACTATTGATAAGTTGCTGCAAAACTTCACGCCAAGTGAACTACTAGTTTCCAAACAAAAAAAGAATACGTTTACCGAAAACTTTGGTCCCGACTACCTCACCTTTTATTTGGAAGATTGGGTTTGGAAGGATGATTATGCACAAGAAACCCTGTACACTCATTTTAACACCAAATCCCTTAAAGGCTTTGGTATTGACCACCTAAATCATGGCATTATTGCTTCCGGAGCTATTTTACATTATGTAAAGGAGACCCAACATCACAAATTACAGCACATCAATAAAATCCAACGTATAGCCGAAGATGATTTTATTTGGATGGATCGTTTTACCATTCGCAATTTAGAGCTTTACACCCCAAATGCCATTGGAGCGGTTACCCTACTTGATGTTATTGACAAAACTAGTTCTGCCATGGGAGGGCGTATGTTAAAGCGTTGGTTATCGCTCCCGCTTAAAAACAAGGAACGTATTGAAACACGTCATGAAGTGGTTGACTTTTTTATTCAAAATACGGATATTCACCATAAAATAGGTGCTCAAATTGCTCTAATTGGCGATCTAGAACGTTTAGTTTCCAAGGTAGCCACGGCTAAAATAAGTCCGCGAGAAGTTAATCAGCTCATGCACTCCTTAGATGCCATTGCTCCTATCAAAAAAATAGCCGAAGCCAGTACCCAAGATGCCGTTAAAAAAATTGGGGATGCCTTACATGATTGTCAATTGTTAAGACAAAAAATTAAAGAAACCCTTTGCGAAGAAGCGCCTGTAAATATTTTAAAAGGAAAAACAATTGCCGATGGTGTCCATACCGAATTGGATGAATTACGCGGTTTAGCCTTTTCTGGAAAAGATTATTTGAACAACATGCTGGATCGGGAATCCGAAGCCACAGGAATTCCTTCATTAAAAATAGCCTCAAATAATGTATTCGGTTATTATATTGAAGTTAGAAATACACACAAAGACAAAGTCCCAGAGCATTGGATTCGAAAACAAACTTTAGTAAGTGCGGAGCGCTACATTACCGAAGAACTTAAAGAATATGAAACTAAAATTTTAGGTGCCGAAGAAAAAATTCTTATCCTTGAGCAACAACTTTTTGGTGATTTAGTGACTTGGATGCATGAATACATTCAAATTATTCAAAATAACGCCATGCTCATTGGACAACTTGATTGTTTAAGTGGTTTTGCAGACTTAGCGCTACAACAAAATTATACTCGCCCTACTTTTATAGATGGAGGCGCCTTAAAAATCACCAATGGTCGCCATCCTGTTATTGAAAAACAACTTCCTCCGGGAGAAGCCTATATTGCTAATGATGTCTACTTAGACAATCATGAGCAGCAAATTATAATGATTACAGGGCCTAACATGAGTGGTAAATCCGCTATTTTACGTCAGACAGCCTTAATTGTACTACTTGCTCAAATAGGTTGTTTTGTCCCTGCCGAGGCTGTTGAAATGGATATCGTTGATAAAATTTTTACGCGTGTAGGTGCCAGCGATAACATATCCATGGGCGAATCTACTTTTATGGTTGAAATGAACGAAACGGCAAGTATTCTAAATAACCTTTCGGATCGCAGTCTTATTCTACTCGATGAAATAGGTCGTGGAACCAGTACTTACGATGGTATATCCATTGCCTGGGCCATTAGTGAATACTTACACGAGCATCCTTGCAAACCAAAAACATTGTTTGCTACGCATTATCACGAATTAAATGATATGTGCGATACTTTTGATCGTATTAAAAATTACAATGTTGCTGTTAAGGAAACGAAAGATAATGTCCTATTTTTACGAAAATTAACTCCTGGTGGAAGTCAACACAGCTTTGGTATCCATGTAGCTAAAATGGCGGGAATGCCGCAACATGTAGTTAAAAAAGCACAAAAAATGCTTAAGCAACTGGAAAAATCACATAAAAGCGAAGACATATCCGACACCTTAAAGCAATCACAGGAAGAGGAAATGCAATTGAGCTTTTTTAATTTAGACGACCCTTTATTGGAAGAAATAAAAAATGAAATTATAGATATAGACATTAATACGCTTACTCCGGTAGAAGCCTTAATGAAGTTAAATGAAATAAAACGCATGTTAATACCCTCAAAACAAATTGCTTCGAAAAACAATTAAAAAAAATCATATTTTTTTTCAAAAAAAGGCTTTGAAAACCAAATAAAGGTTGTAGATTTGCACCCGCAAGTAACACACTTGTACGTTCATTTAAAACGCGAAAGTAGCTCAGGGGTAGAGCATCACCTTGCCAAGGTGGGGGTCGCGGGTTCAAATCCCGTCTTTCGCTCTGACACTTTTTATGATATAACCACGCTCGGGTGGTGGAATTGGTAGACACGTTGGACTTAAAATCCAATGAACATTAGTTCGTACGGGTTCAAGTCCCGTCCCGAGTACAAAGCCTTCTTAATCTTATGATTTTGAAGGCTTTTTGGTTTAAATAAGTTACTTAGATCAATTTTAATAATTTTACAACAGACACAATGTATAAGAAAATATAGGTTTTTGTGGTTTAATCGGATCAAGTAATATTATTGGGGAGCAGCAAAAATTAAGCATATAATTTAGTTAACCTGTAGAGGAAGAATTTTACATCTCTTACGCCTCTAAATTGATTTCTAAATTCCTTTATTTTAGCATTGAAAGATTCAGCTGAAGCATTTGTACTTCTGTTATTAAAATAGTTCAATATATTTTCATATTGGTTTTATTCATTTAGTGTATTCCCAAATAGTTTGTGATTTACTTAAAATAATATAGATTAGCTTTTTATATAAAAGTATATAGACAATGGTCTATATAGATTATTTGCTATAAGTTTGACAAACTGTATGGACAGAAAAAAAATCAATAAAATATATCAAGAAGATTTAGATTCATTTCCTAATTTCGAAACCTATATTCATGAATTGAAAACGTTGAATAAATCTGATTTTTCACAATTAACAGAAAGAGATGTTTACGATAAATATTTTGATTTTGCTAAAATACTTCCAACATCATTTGGTATGCTTGATACAGAAAAATTTAACTCACATAAGTTTTATCGAGTAAGACTCAAAAAAGATATTGGAGATAAAGAAGATATAACATTAAAACAAACTTTTTCTTTCCCTCCAACTTCTATATTGAAAAAAAATGGACGTGCAAATCTAAAATATAAAAGTGTATTTTACTGCTCTAACAATCCAAACGGGGCAATAATAGAAAGCAAACCTGAGATTGGAGATGAAGGCTATTTAAGTGTTTGGAAAGGAATGTCAAAAAGAAGTATTAAAGCTGGAATTTGTCTACCAAATGACTTGCCAGAAGAAAATGTTTGGAATTTAATGGCTAAAGATTCATTTGAGTATATACGTGAGACTTTACCAAAAGAGACAAAAGATAAATTCAAACATTTCGAAAGCTTATATAGTTTTATTGCAAATAGATTTATTACCGAAACAAAACCTTATCCGCTAACTGCAATGATTAGCAATGAGTTACTTTATGGAGAATTATGGAGAGATTTCATTATTTACCCAAGTGTATTAGCACGAACTAAAATATGTAATATGGCTTTTCATCCAAACTCGGTTAATGAAAATCTAATTTTGGAAAAAATTATAAAATTTAAAATTGTTGATAAGAAAGATAAACAATTTAAATTTCAATTAGGCAAAGTTGGTCATTATGAGAACACAAAGTTAATTTGGAAAAATAGAACTGAATCAGAAAACGAGCTTTTTGAACGCGAAAAAAACGTGTAGCCAATAAAGCAAACAGCTCACTCCACAGTCGAGTAGGTAAAGAGAAATTTCATCCCTAAACCTCTCACAGAACCCTACGTGATAGTCTCCCATCATACGGCTCTTATTATGCAGCCAATTCAACTAAGTTAAATGATACCCTAGTGACCAATGGTAAAATAGATTTGGAAAACCCTTTCTACATTGTCTCAACCATTTTACCGATCTCACACGGCTATTATTGTGGCGTTTAAACTTTTTCATAACCCATTTTAGTAGGCGATGATGTAAATAGTAAAAAATTAGTTTTAGTGAATTATAACACACTCAAGCACTCTGCATTTCATAACAAAACCAACTCCCCTAAATATAAATCTTCCTTAAATCAACTTATATTAACTTAAAAAATCTAAAAGCGGAGGTTTTTAGACAAACTGCCGTTACCAACAAGCATTACAAAATAACAAGTTACCAAATTGGTAATTATTTATTATATTTGCCATTGTAAAGACAACTAATATTTTGAGGGTAATAGCAAAAAGAACTTTACGAGATTTTTGGAGTAATAATCCTGATAGCGAACAACAACTATTAGCTTGGTATCGAGAAGCTACAAAAGCTAATTGGGAAAGCCCGAATGAAATCAAAACTAACTATGCTTCAGCAAGTATTCTTAAAAATAGTAGGGTTGTATTTAATATTTGTGGTAACAAATACAGACTAATAACAGATATTAATTTCCCTAGAAAATGGGTATTCATAAGATTTATTGGAACACATAAAGAATATGACAAAATTGATGCTAATACAATATAATTATGGAGATTAAAGCTATAAAAACAGAAATTGATTACGAGAACGCTCTTGGTAGACTTGAAAACATTTTTCACGCTGATATTGACTCTACAGAAGGAGATGAAGCAGAGATTTTATCAATCTTAATAGAAAAATATGAAGAAGAGCACTACCCTATCGGAATGCCAGACCCCATAGAAGCTATAAAATTTAGGATGGAGCAAATGGGGCTTAAACAAAAAGATTTGGCTGAAATAATAGGTTTTAAGAGTAGAGTTAGCGAAATACTAAATAAAAAAAGAAAATTGACACTTGATATGATACGTAAATTAAGCGCTAGCTTAAATATACCAACGGAAGTATTGATACAAGAATATTAAATTACCAATTGGCAGTCGAGTAGGTAAAGGGAAATTTCATCCCTAAACTTCTTACAGAACCCTACGTGATAGTCTCACATCATACGACTCTCATTATGCAGCTAATTCAACTAAGTTAAATGATACCATAGTGACCAATGGTAAAGCCTTACTTCCTCATATCTGGAAATCACAGCCTTTGGGACATTCTTTATTTTAATGAACTATATTACCATTCAAGAAAAAAAACTCGTTTGCAGAGAATAAAAACAATATTCGAAACAATATTTGCGGAGATAATTTTTAATGCGGAGAATAATCCTTACTTTCGCTGCATATTATGCGGAGAATAAACAAGGTTTACATACACGAAAAAGATAATTGGACAAATTTCACTTGGAATGAAAAGTTAGTTTCCAAAGAATTAGCTGAAACAAGAAACTTACAAGGTCGCTTGTTAGGAAAAATGGAATCCCTTGGTTTTGATCTACAAGATGAAGCTGTTTTAAATACAATAACATTAGAAATTGTTAAATCTTCTGAAATAGAAGGAGAAATTTTAGATTTAGAACAAGTTCGCTCATCAGTAGCAAGACGATTAGGTATAGAATTAGCTGGAGCTATAGAATCAGAAAGACATATCGACGGAATTGTAGAAATGATGCTTGATGCAACACAACGCTATGATTTACCATTAACAAAAAATAGATTATTTGGGTGGCATTCTTCATTATTCCCAACAGGATGGAGTAATATGTATAAAATTACAGTTGCAGATTGGAGAAAAGATACCACAGGACCTATGCAGGTTGTTTCTGGAGCAATGGGTAAGGAAAAAGTACATTTCGAAGCTCCTAAATCCGACAGAATAGATTCAGAAATAGAAAATTTAATTAACTGGATAGAATTAGAAAACGATTTAGATCCAGTATTAAAATCAGCAATTGTACACCTATGGTTTATTACAATTCACCCTTTTGAAGATGGAAATGGGAGAATTACAAGAGCTATCACAGAATTATTACTTGCCCGCTCTGATAATAGTGCTAAGCGTTTTTATAGTATGTCATCTCAAATACGAATTGAAAGAAAACAATATTATCAGATTTTAGAAAAAACTCAAAAAGGAAATTCTGAAATCACCGACTGGATTCTCTGGTTTTTAGAATGCTTAAAAAACTCATTTAAATCAACTTCTGAATTATTATCAAGAATATTATTGAAAGCAGAGTTTTGGAAAGTAAATTCTAAAACTATTATAAATAAACGTCAACAAAAAATGTTAAATAAACTACTTGATGGTTTTAACGGGAAACTAACTACATCTAAATGGGGTAAAATATGTAAATGTTCTCAAGATACTGCACTAAGAGATATTCAAGACCTTATTAACAAAGAAATATTATTAAAAGAAAAAAGTGGAGGAAGAAGCACTAACTATGAACTAAAAATGTCAGTAACCAGTTAAGAAGAATGCAACTCTCACACCACCAAGCCTGCCTGTCGCATACTTTACCTCAGTCATTGGGTCACTCCAATCAACCTTGCCACTTACTATACTTGGGAGCCTTACTTCATCGTATCTGGGCCTTTCTCCCTTTAGGACATTCTGTAAAAGAACTATATTATCATTCAAGGCAGAGACAATATTTAAGAAAATATAGGTTGTTGGCATAAGCAAAAAATAAAATTAACATATTTATATTTAACTAATTAATAAACAAAAATATTAGTACTTATCACCCAACTTATGCTTTTTACACGAATCGTTGTGCTTCATACATACTCAAGCGAACGGATAAAAACTCTTTTCGTATATTTGATAAGTTAACACAATAAGTATGGATATTCAATCAACAAAAATAGAATTAATAAAGACTATCTTAGCTATAGAAAATAGTGATTTTATTCAAAAAGTAGCTGACTTTGTCAATACTGAAAAAGTTGATTTTTGGAATGAATTAAGTACTTCTGAAAAAAATGAAATCAAAGAAGGGATTGATGAGCTTGAAAGTGGAAAAAGAGTTTCTTTTGATTCATTCTTGAAAAAGATTTCTTAATGAAAGTATTCTTATCCGAATTAGCAGAAAGAAAACTTCTAAAATTATCCGAATATTTATTAGAAAAATGGAATTTAAAAACACGTGATAAATTTATTGAAAAACTAACGGAAAAAATCGAACAGATTTCTCTTCAACCAGAGAGTTCTCCCCAATCGTCGGAATTTAAAGGACTATATAAATGTGTCGTAACAAAACAAACTACTTTTTATTATAGAGTTTCGACAGAATCAGATGAAATTGAAATAATTACAATTTTTGACACAAGACAAAATCCTGATAAACTAAATCAGGATATTTAACTCGAAAAATGCGCGAAAGCACAATCAAATAGATCGCTCTCACCATAATTGAGTAGAACACGTCCCTCACACAAGCAAACCTAGGGGTCCCATACTTGGTAAGCTAACTTTACTTAAGTCATCAGCTAATCCGAAACGGAATTTAAACAAAAGATCCATCAACTAATTTATCACTATTAAGCAAAATTTAAAAACCTATTTAAATCCTGAATTATGAATAATTTTTACGGATTAATATTTGATAAAATCTCAAAAGAATCTCTATCCATAAAATTTAAACAAATTGGTTGGCATGTTAGAAAAAGTGGATTCAACAGCTATGAAATCACATCTGAATGGGCCGAACTGAATATTGAAGGAGAAAGTGAAATACTATTAAATGGAGAAGTTGAATTAAAGCACTTTGATAAATTAGAAAAGTTAATCATATCCTTTAATTTAAAATATTCACTTGAGCTATATGATAACGAAAATCAACTTATAAAACGATTTCCGATCAAGTAACTACTCTCCCCATAATTTAAGACCGTGCTCCTCTCACACCACAAAAAGTGTGTGTGTGTGTGTGTGTGTTGCATACTTGACGGTTCGTCAATGATGTTTACTTTTCTGAAAGTATATTTCTAAACCAATAAAGTATTTTATTGAAGAGAAAATACTTATTCGATTCTTATTCTTTAGAACCTACTTATCTTTACATAAAAATATTTTATGGCCTCTCCTTTTGCAGACTTAGGAATTATAGCACCTATAGAAAAAGCATTAAAAAGCTTAGATATCAGCACACCCACTGATATTCAAAAAAAAGCAATTCCTACTTTGTTAACTACAAAAAAAGATGTGGTGGGCTTAGCCAAAACAGGATCGGGAAAAACAATCGCCTTTGGATTACCATTATTACAGTTAATAGATAAGACAAACCCAACAATTCAAGCTGTTATTTTAGTGCCTACAAGAGAATTAGGACAGCAAATTCATGTCAATTTAGAAAGCTTTGCAACACAAATTCCTGAAATAAAAATAACTACCATTTGCGGAGGAACACCTATAAAACCTCAAATAAAAGCACTTACCGAACCTACACAGATTGTTGTAGCAACTCCAGGTCGTTTGATTGATCTTATAAAACGAGAAGCTATCAATATTAAACATACTAATTTTTTAGTATTGGATGAAGCAGATGAAATGGTGAAATCACTAGGAGAAGGACTTGATAAAATCGTAAAAGAACTCCCTAATTACAGGCGAACAATTTTATTTTCGGCAACTATGCCTGGTCCTATAAAACAGTTGATTCAAAATTATATGTCTAAGGATCCTATACAGATTGAAGCCCATATGGAAACCATAGGACATCAAGGCATTACTCACGAATACGTTGTGGTAGAACCTATTGAAAAATTGAATGTATTAATGCATTTTCTTACTAATCGATTGGGAGAAAGAGGGATTATTTTCTGTAAAACAAAAGCTGCTGTTAATAAATTAGCTAAAAATTTAGCTATTAATAAATTTTCATCAGGCTCCTTACACGGAAGTTTGTCGCAACCAATTCGCGATCGCATTATGGGGCAATTTCGAGAAGGTCATATCGATATTTTAGTCGCAACAGATGTAGCTGCTCGTGGGTTAGATGTTAAAGAAATTAGCTATGTAGTCAATTACCATTTGCCAGATGCCTATGAGACTTATGTACACCGAAGTGGCCGTACAGCTCGCGCAGGGTTAAAAGGATATGCACTTACGGTATTGCAACAAGAAGAAGCTTTTGAGATTGCCGAATTTGAGGAAGAATTAGGAATTAAATTCCAATCTTATGAAAAAGCAACTAGTGAAACCTTAGAGGAAAACAACACATTATTGTGGGCTAAAAAAGTATTTAAAACAAAACCTAATCGAGAACTATCTAATGATTTAAAAGAAAAAGTACACACGGTTTTTCATCATTTAACAAAAGAAGAATTGATTGATAAATTGATGGCTTTTGAACAGTTGAGATAAGTTTTAGCATAAAAAAACCGAGGCTAATCCATTTTTAGACTCGGTTTTTATTGATACTATTTTGATTTTTTAAACAAAAGCTTACCGAAAGACACTAACAACAGCATTAAAATCCCTCCCAATAGTCCAAGGGCAATTTCTATTACAATTGATGGTATGTTTTCACTATGAAAAAGATCCGGAAAACTATGGCTAAAAATCCCTCCTGCCACAGTTATTAAAGCCGCAGTACCTACTATTGATAGTCCTTTAATTACATATGGCAAGCTACTTACTAAAAAACGCCCTACTTTATCGGAAAGTTTATTATCCCCTTCTTGCATATTAATTAGGCTTGCTCCAAATTCATCCATTCTAATTATTAAAGCAACAATACCATACACTCCAACTGTTGCAATCAATGAAACAGTACTAACCACTAATATTCGAGTTAGTAAAGGCTGATCTAATACCGTACCCAGAGCAATAATTATAATTTCTATTGAAAGAATGAAATCTGTAAAAATTGCCGACTTAATTTTTTGTTTTTCATTGGGTTGCTTTAAAGGATCAGAAGCTGTAGCTTTTAACTCTTGTAGCTCATTTTTTTTGGAATGAAATAAATACTCGTAAATTTTTTCCACACCTTCATAAGCTAAATACAATCCCCCAAGAACCAGAATAATTTTGATTGCGATTGGAAAAAAAGCACTTAAAAGAAAGGCAATGGGTAATATGATGATTTTATTTAATAAAGAGCCTTTGGATATAGCCCAAAGTACAGGTAACTCTCTACTTGAGGCAAAACCTGAAGCTTTTTCCGCATTAACGGCTAAGTCATCTCCTAAAATACCCGCAGTCTTTTTAGTCGCAATTTTACTCATTGCGGAGATATCATCTAATAAGACTACTACATCATCTAATATTGCAAAAAAACCTGAAGCCATATGTTATTTTTTTTCAAAAATACTTTTTTCAAATGAAAGGTTTAAGTTTCAAACACTTTTTCCATTATTTATTGATTATAATCTACCTTTTTAAAAAGAATAATTAATGATAAAGATTTAATGCCGCTAGGATTAAAACCTTCTAAAAATTTCAAAAACATCTTAAATAAATACTATGAAAAACAAATGGATGGTTTTTGTAAGAAAGATATTATTAAGAGTGTTCGAGATTGATAGTATCCAAAATGTTGTGGAATCAAAATATAGAAGATCTTAACTTTTAAAGTTTAACCCATTTTTTTAGTCAAAGTCCTATTCAAAAACTTCATTAGAACACCAACAAAAACTAAATAATTGACTTCTAAAATTAACAAACACTTAAACAAAATAGACAACTAATAATCAATTCTTTAAAGAAAAACTTATCATATATTTGAATCTCAACTACAATAGTTATGAAATATTATATATTATTTACTTTTGCTTTAACATCAATAAATTTTTTTTCACAAGAATCAAGTAATGATTTATTTCAAAAATGGTATTTACACTCGCTGTATTTTGAAAACCCAGAGCACTTTATTGTTTCCGAAATATCCCCTTCAGTAGCTCCTTCATTACTAATCATGGATAATTTGGATTTTTCTGGAGCAGGTTCTTGTAATACATTTGAAGGAAAATTTAACTTTACAAACTCTGGTAATTCATTAGAAACAAATCAATTTTTAAGCACTAACACTAATTGTGAATTTGAAATTCATAATCGTTTAGAAAGTGTATATTTTGATCTTCTACAATCATTAAACATTGATTACAAAATAACAAATGAAAATGATCACTTGGTTTTAGAAATGAGTAATGCCGTTTTTGTAACTGCCATTTTTAAGAATAAAATTGAAAGACTAAGTCTACCTAATTTTGAATCCGATTTAAATCAGATTAAGATTTACGCTACAAAAGATAAATCGAGTATCATCATAGAATCTGAAAAAGTTTCTATTTCAAGAGCTGAAATCTATAATATTAATGGGCAAAATTTTAAAATTATAGAAGATATGCTTGAAAATAATTATATTATCGATTTACCTAAAGGCTTTTATTTAATTAAACTTTTCTCTTCAAAAGGTAACATTACTAAAAAGATTCTGATACCTTAAAAACATACAGAATGAAACAGTTTATCAGTCTTTTTATTAAATTCCGAAGCTTATTTTTATTTGCCAAAACCCAAATAGTCAAGAATAACCAAAACAAAATTTTGAAAAAAGCAATAAAATCACCCATATTTGCATCACAATCACAAACCAAAAAACAAATTTTAGCCTATGATTTTATTTTACTCACATAAAAGAGACGCTCAAAAGGCTGTTTACAAATCAAAAAGTTAGGTGTAAAAACGAATAATTGATATAATAAAAAGAGCGTCTAATGAATTAGACGCTCTTTTTATGTTATTTTTCAATGTTTACATACATCAAATACAAAATTGTTTGAAACACAATTCTAAGCCCATCAACAGCTTACATAGTAAGTGACTATCCGTGGAAAACGGACTAGGCTTCTACTGCCTTATTTTAGCAATAACACACTGTAAATCAACAAAATATTTATTTAAATTACTTGTGTATTAAAAAAACACATTACATATTTGCATCGCAATACTGCACAAAACAATTTTAAAAACGAAGTACATGTTAAATTATCAATTAAACATAAATACACATACAGGATTAGGTTCTTTTGTGTTTTTGCTTCGAGACTTCTTTCATAAATAATTTCCTTTATTATACATGAAAAGTCCGAAGCCCCAAAGTTTCGGATTTTTTTATGCCTTTTCCAGAATTAAATCTTTCCGAAGCTATTTATAGAAAATTGACAGCCAAACATACTATGTGCTGTTAAAATAATAATGCATTCATTTTATGACAAATCACTGTACTAAAATGACAAGGAAGAACTATGTCTAGTGTTAAAAAACAACAAGACTATTTTTCTTGATGCACAACAATTCCAATATAATGGGAAAGAAATTAAGCGGAAAAGACCTAATAAAAATAGGCTTTCCAAAAAACAATAGTATCAACATAGCCTTAGGGCAAATTAATAGATACAGATAAAAATGGAAACAAAAATTATACAAATATCAGCGGGTAGCGGACCTAAAGAATGTGAATGGGTAGTTGCTAAAGTACTTAAAGCTTTTATTTATGAGCTTAAGCAAAATGGTTTTTTGCATACAATTATATTAAAAATAAATGGAACTGAAAATGGTACGATACAATCTGTAACATTAAAAATAGAGGGTAAATACTTATCCTCTTTTTTAAAAGAGTGGCTGGGTACTATTCAATGGGTAGGCACATCCACTTTTCGCAAACATCACAAACGCAAAAACTGGTTTATCGGATTGTTTGAAATTCAACAAAATCAGCAATTGATTAGTAATCAAAAAGAGACTAAATTTCAAGCAATTCGAAGTTCGGGTCCTGGAGGGCAACACGTAAACAAGGTAAGTTCTGCCATTAGAGCCTTGCATATTCCTACCGGATTACAAGTTGTGGCCATGGACAGCAGGTCACAACATCAAAATAAAAAAATAGCCATACAGCGTTTACATCAAAAAATAGCCGATTATAATTTAAAACAAGTAAAAGAAAACACTAAAAATCAATGGATAAATCATTTAAACATTGAACGTGGCAACCCAATTCGAATATTTAAAGGCTCGGATTTTAAAATTAAAAAAGAAACTAAAGCGTATACATCTAAACGACAAGTACTCAAAAACGATTTAAAAAAACAATTATGGGATTAACATTAGCAGACACATACTACTTAAAAGCTAAGGGAGCCACTAATGGTTTTAGTTCCGATTGGGAGGAAGTTTGTGAAGCCTTAAATTACGCCCTATCCTACGATAAAAATCATTGTGCTTCGCTTTGCCTTTTAGGAACAATTTATGCCGAACATTTTCGAGACTACGAAAAAGCTTTTGATTATTTTGATCAAGTGATTGCCATCGATATCAATTATTTAGAAGTCTATTACGCCTATGCTAAATATTTAATTTGGGCAGATAAAATTGGACGAACTCAAAAATTAATTGACTTTGCCTTTGGCTTAAAAGGAATTGGGAAAGCAGAAATGTACTGGCTATCGGCTTATGCATTGGAAACTAAAGGTCATTATAAAATCGCATTACAGTTACTCAAAAAAGCAAAAATTGAAAGTTATAATGAAAACTACACCTATTTTTTAAAAGATGAGGTAACCCGAGTAAGACAAAAAATAAAACTCACTACCCCAAAATCAAAAAAGCCTAAAAAGAAATAAGCTTTGTCAAACAAAATTACTATAATAAAAAGCATTAATTACTTATATTTGTAGCAATATGAATTTTATTGCTACAAATATAAAACATTTAAGGAGTTTAAAAAAGCTTTCGCAAGAAGCTTTAGCTTCGGCTTTAAACGTACCTAGATCACGTATTGGATCGTATGAAGAAAACCGCTCGGCACCTTCTATTGAAATGTTATTGGATTTTTCTGATTATTTTAAACTACCTGTAGATATCCTACTTCGCAATGATTTGAGAAAAGCTAACGATGCCTCATTCATTGAACTGGGAAATCAACGTGTACTTTTCCCCATTGTTGTTGATGACGCTAATGAAAATTTAATCGAAATAGTCCCTATCAAAGCTTCGGCAGGCTATCTTAACGGGTATGATGACCCAGAATATATTGAACAATTACAGAATATAAAATTACCCTTTCTGCCCACAGGCAAACACAGGGCATTCCCTATTAAAGGAGATTCCATGTTACCCATGAAAGATGGCGCTTTTGTTATAGGAAAATTTATCGAAGACCTAAATGAAGTCAGCAATGGAAAAACCTATGTGCTACTAACACTTAACGATGGTATGGTGTACAAAAGAGTCTATAATCAAATTGAAAAAAATGGCACATTAAAACTAGTTTCGGACAACACAGCTTACGAAGCTTATGAAGTTCCCATCAACGAAGTTATTGAATTATGGGAATTTACATGCAGCATTAATACGCAAGAATATAGTGAAGAAGAACTTAAAATAAGTAGTATTATCACCATGTTTAATCAGTTGGGTGTAGAATTAAAATTACTAGAAAAACATTTAAAATGATGTATACTATTATTGATGTTGAAACTACTGGTAAATCCAATCGCATCACAGAAATTTCTATTTTCAAATATAATGGCACAAAGGTAATTGATGAATTTACATCAGTGGTAAACCCAGAAATTGAAATTCCCGACTACATCACCTCCTTAACTGGTATTGATTATGCTATGGTTGCCAATGCTCCTACTTTTAAAGAGATATCCAAACAAGTTTTAGCCATTACTACCGACGCTATTTTTGTAGCGCACAATGTAAACTTTGATTTTAATGTCATTCGAGGAGAATTTAATCGATTAAAAATTCCTTTCAGAAGAAAAAAATTATGTACCGTACGTTTATCCCGAAAGTTACTTCCGGGACATAAATCCTATAGTTTAGGCAAACTTTGCACTGCACTTGATATCGCATTAGTGGACAGACACAGGGCACGCGGCGATGCCGAAGCTACTGTAAGCCTTTTTCAACTTTTGCAACAACAAAAAGATGCAGCTGCTACTTTTGAGAAATTTTTAAAAGCAACAAGTCGACAAGCGACCTTACCTGCTCATTTACCCGATGAGGTTTTTGATACCATTCCAGAGGCAGCTGGCATCTATTATTTTAGAAATAAAAAAGGAACAATCATTTATGTAGGAAAGGCTAAAAATTTAAAAAAACGTGTGCTCAGTCATTTTTATGATAAAAAACAAAAGGAATTAGATTTATGCCGTGAAACTACTCATATTGACACTGAACTTTCTGGAAGTGAATTAGTCGCTTTGCTTATGGAAGATGCGGCCATAAAAAAACATTTTCCTCAGTATAATGTCGCTTCCAAAAGGAATCCAAAATCCTATGGTATTTTTACCTACACCGATCGAAATGGAGTAATCCATTTTGCTACAAATGTACTTAAACTTTGCCCAGACTATTTACAGGTATTTTACAATCAGCGTGATGCTATTTTATATCTAGAAAAAATATGTGTAGCCTTTGAACTTTGTCCTAAATACTGCAACCTCCAGCAACTAAATTTACATTGTAACCATTACAAAATTGATACTTGTAAGGGAATTTGCAGGCAAACCGAAAGTGTGGCTCTTTATAACTCAAGAGTTCGCTTAGCCATTTCACAAATTAAAGCTACTGCCAAAAATAATGTAATAAAAAAACCTGGCAGATCAACAGATGAAGAAGCTTTTGTTTTAATTAAAAATGGGATATACCAAGGTTATGGTTTTATTACAAAAGAAGAACAACTAACTAATGAAGAGCAACTCGAATCCTACTTGATCAGAGAAAAGGATTCTATTGATGTGCAATGCATATTAAAAAAAGAACTGATCGCTACTTATTCATCCTAATTAAAATCTGCCTTTCCATAATTAATGAAATACAATAGAAAAGGTCTAATTTACCAAGACAATGTATTTTAAAATTATATTGCCAAATTAGACCTTTTTTAGGCAGTTTAATATTTATTTAGAAGTCACATCCACCTCTAAACATTCTAATATTTTGTAAAAAATATCCGTATTATCATATACTCCAGAAAAAATAGTTGACTTAGGTCCATAAGCAAATAAAGGAACCATAGCTGCTGTATGATCATGCGAAGTAAAATCTCCTTCGATTTTATGCTGATTGATATTACCGCCAGAAATACTTAAACCTGCGGTTTCATGATCTGCTGTTATAATAACTAACGTATCGTCATTTTCATCAGCAAACTTTATAGCTTCCGTAATAGCTCTATCAAAATCAATGGCTTCGGCTACTACTCCTTCAATGTTATTTTCATGACCACAAGAATCTATTTGCGCAGCTTCAACCATTAAAAAGAATGATTTTTTCTTTGACTTTAAAAAAGATAATCCTGCTTTTGTTGTTTCTGCTAATAAATTCCCTCTTCCTTTAACTACCGACAGGGGTTTTTCATCACCTATAAACCATCCCACTCTGCCATCTTTTATTTTTTCAATATCCTTTGCATTAGAGACCAATTTGAATTGTTCATTAACTGCTGTATTTTTAAATTCAGCTGCTCCTCCTCCAACAAAAAAATCCAAACTACTTTTAGATAAATCTTTTGCAATTCCACTAGTTTGAGATCGATCTATTTGTTTGGCATAAAATGATGCCGGTGTGGCACCCGTAATTTTATCTGTTGTTATAATCCCCGTTGAAAAATCGGCTTGAGATAAGGTTTCCACTATGGATTGTAGTGGTTTTCCTTTAACATCTGTACCAATAGCTCGATTGTTTGTTTTTTTACCTGTAGCAATAGCTGTTCCAGCTGCAGCAGAATCGGTAATTAAATCATCGGCAGAATTTGTTGTTACTAAACCTAAACTTTGTAATTGGGTTAATGTTAAGCTCCCATTATTTGCCACTGCAGCAGATGATATTTGAGATAAACCCGTACCATCACCAATCATTAATATAACATTCTTTACACGTTTGCGCTTTTTATCGCTTTTAAAAGTTGGTCTATATACTTCCGATTGTAATTGAGGAATAGTCACCCTACTATTGTACGTTTTTATATATGATACACACTCAAAAGGCATATCGGTATTAATAATATCTACACCTAAATCCATAAATGTTCGCCAGGCTGTTTTTGAATCTGGCGTAGCCCAAAACCGAAAAGGTTTATTGATTTTCTTCACTTTTTCTAGGACATCGGTCACCATTTTATAATCATTATGTGTCAACCTTCCTTTACCATTCCAATTCGAATAATTTTCAAAACTAGTACTTATCATAGCTACTTTTTTTAAATCATTCGTTGCCAAACTTTCCAACAACTCTTGATGATCAAAGTGAATAAACCCCGGGTAACTGTTATAAGTTTGATGTTTAGGTCTATTGCCCGAAATGACAATTTTAATTTGAGAATGTGTTATAATTTCGGGATACATTTGTAGCACATCAATTATTTCATCTAGTGTAGCTAATGCTTCTGATTTCACATCAATCATTAAAATTAAATTTTCAATAGGTGTAATTTCATTGGCTATTATTGATCGTAATGGATCTAAATACAATGATTCTAAAGTAGCTTTTTCATTAATTTCATTTATAGTATGGGCTACATAAAGTGTGTTTTTCTGAAAAAAAACATCAACTTCATACACGTTAACATCACTAGAAAAGGCTTTCCAAAACGGAACCTTTTGTAGGTAATCATTGTGAGATTGTATCATTGGTAGAGGGGTATTTTGAGCTATTCCTAAAAAAGAAATGAAATAAATTAGGGTAACTATTTTATATAGTTTATATGTGGACATATGCTGTTATTGTTAGTCAGTCTTCTGCAAATAAATGGTTGTTAGGATTGATTTGGTATAAAAAGAGGGACTTGCTAAGTAGCCCCTCTCATTAAAAAATAATTAAAAATCAGAATTGTTTAGTAACCTTTGTTTTGCGAAATGCCCGATGATTGAACCGCTGCATTTGGTATGGGCCATACATGATTCACTTTTGGATCAAAGTTTCTGGATGGCCAAATTTCTTCAATACTAAATGACGAATCTGGATTACCTCGGTCTACATGAATTCTTCCATGTAAAGCTGCTGCATATACCTTTTGAGCATCACCCCAACGTACCAAATCAAAATGACGATTCGCAAATTCTCCTGCCAATTCCACTCTACGCTCATGCTTTAAATGATCCATTGTCGCATTTATAATTGGAGTTAAACCTGCTCTATCCCTCACCATATTTAAGGGTGCGTCTCCATTTTGACCTTGCATGATTAATGCTTCTGCTTTTATCAATAGTACTTCTGCATATCGTAAAAGAGGCACGTTGTAAGCCGTAGAAGGGTTATTACCGTTGGCACTTACCAATGTCCCAATCGGGTTAGCATCTTTAAATTCATACATATACTTGTTAAATTGAAAACCAGATAATGAGTTTTCCGATTGATACTTTCTTTTTTCACCAAAATATTCAAATTCATCCCCAAATTTTAGTACCGTAACCTCTCGCCTTTTATCTTCCTCATCAAACGCATCATACAATTCCGCTGTTGGCTGAAAGTACCCCCAACCATTAAATGATCCCCAACCTTTGTTTTCCAACATTACACCTGTTAAAATACTTCCGTCTTCGGCACTTGAGTTCACCGACCATATATATTCACTTCCCCAATCGTTTAACGCACTGTGAAGTAATCTAAAATCCATAGCTGGATTATCCGTATCAATTAAAGCTCTGCCCGAACCAGAATTAGTCACTGCATCGGCATAAGTAACCGCATCGGCATATTTTGAAGCATCATATTGTGCCCAATATAAAGCCGTTTTTGCTAAATAAGCGAGTGCGGCATCCTTGTGCGCTCTCCCATAATCTCCTTCGGTATAATCCGTAAACAAAGGTAAAAGCGCCGCTGCATTTTTTAAATCTTCTGTAATCTGTGCATAATTTTCCACAACACTTTCTGGGCGCTTAAAACTGCCTGCTGGTGCATTCATATTTTGAACAGTAATAATTGGAATTCCACCATTTGTTCCATTATCCCCATACATATGTGCTAGCCAAAAATAGCTAAAGCCCCTCATAAAATAAGCTTCGCCTAATACTCGATCTTTTATACCTTGACTGATATCCATTTCTGGCACATTTGCTAAAATAAAATTAGCCCTGCGGATTACCTTATACGTATCCCCGTACATATTTTTAAACGAACCTTCATCACCAGTCATATTAAAGTTTTTAGCATTATCAACATCTGCTCTAATCCTTCCTGTTACCATATCGTCAGACGCGTTTAAATACCAAAAGAAACCACGCCCAAACATGTTTTGCTCTTTCATTTCTTTATACAAACTATTAGATGCTTGTATTACATCATCTTCGGACTGCCAAAAACTTTCCAAAGAAACATTTCCAACTGGGTCTAGATTTGTAAACTCGTCCGAACATGAGGTAAATATTAAAGTGGTCAAGGCTGCAAAAAAAGAGACCTTTCCTATTTTTATAATTGTATTTTTCATCTTATTTAATATTTAAGAGTGTCTATTTTAAAATGATAATGATAAACCTGTTGTTATAGTTCTCGATAATGGGAATCGGGCTACATCTAATCCAAAACCTCCTACCTCAGGATCAATTCCGGAGTAATCAGTAATTGTAAATACATTTTCTGCTGATACAAAAAGTCGCAGCGAAGCGCCTTTGAAAACACTACTCATTGCCTGCTCTGGTATACTATAACCTAGTGTTATATTTTTTAATCGCAAATAGGAAGCATCTTCTAAATACCAACTTGAATTGGTTCCAAAATTGCTATTGTTATCTTTTGTAGAAATTCGAGGAATATCCGTATTCGTATTTTCTGACGTCCAAGCATTCAATACTCTATTGTCTAAATTATATCCTTGTAAAGAAGCGTTATAGGTAGCATATTTATATCCATTAAATACTTTTGATCCACTTACTCCTTGAAAAAGCATATTTAAATCAAATCCTTTGTAGTCTAAATTTACTCCAAAACTATAGGTAAAATCTGGTTGGTAACTCCCCAAATATTGTCTATCATCGGGACTTATTTTACCATCACCATTAGTATCTGTGAATTTAAAATCACCTGGCACGGCATTTGGCTGAATTAAGTTTCCGTCTAAACTATGTGCATCTATTTCTGCTTGATTTTGAAAAATCCCTTCATAAGGAACTAAAAAATAAGAAAATAATTCCTCTCCTATTTTTGATCTAAAAGGCCTTAACACTTGACGCACCGATGTATCGTCTGTTTGAGGCACATCAAAAACCTCTGTATCACCTGCTAAGCTCACTAACTCATTTTGTAATAATGAAAAGATATTGGCATTTATTTTAAAACCAAGATCACCAATAGTATTCTTGTAGGTAGCACTTAATTCAACACCCCTGTTTAAAACTTCACCAGCATTTACTAAACTAGGACCAATCCCTTTAGTGGCATCTGGATCACCAGGAAAAAGCATATCAACTGTTCTTTTTTCAAAATAATCTGCGGTAAATGATAAGGAATTATTAAGTATTGCAGTATCCAAACCAACATTGATCGATTTAGATCGTTCCCATGTTAAATTAGGATTGGATTCCGATAATTCAAAAATTGAACGATTTCCAAAACCGCCATTTGCTCCTATTACTTCATCATCACTTCCCAAAGGAACATCAAAACTATAGGATGATACCGAGTTGATATTTCCTTTTTCACCATACGATGCTCTTATTTTTAAGTCATTAATAAAATTGGTATTAAAAAAACTTTCGTTAGAAATTTTCCAAGCTACTGTTCCCGAAAAGAAATCATCTTTTTGGTTTTTAACACTTAATCTTGATGATTCATCTTGTCTGTAACTACCACTCACATAATAGCGATTGTCATAATTATACATCAATCTAGTAATTATAGACCTCAACCTCCTTTGATATACTCTTGAACTAGGATTTCTAATCACAGTAGCATTTCCTAAAAATTGATTAAAAGGAGCCTCACTACTAAAACCTTCCCCTCGTTGAGATAAGGATTCAAATGATACATTTTGAGCAGAATGAATCGCTGTGGCATTTAAATTATGATTTCCAAACGACTTTACATAGGCGATTTGATTATCCCATACCCAAGTATCATCCACGGCATTAGTTTGTGTAAGTGAGTTCACTAAATTGGTTCTTCCTAATTCCCTTCTAATAAGCACAAAACGTTTTGTTCTGTTATTGGTAAATGCATATGAAAAATTTGTTCTGAAATTTAAACCTTCTAAAATTTCATAATTTAAAAATGCTCCTGCATTTAAGTAAGTTGAAGGTCTATTATCAGTTGGTGCCAACAATAACGCTAATGGGTTAAACACATCCCCATATGCCCCTGCAAATTGAGAAAGATTAAATGGCACTACTCCATGAAAATCTCCATTTTCGTCACGAGTTGGTGCTGCCGATGGCATATAAATTCCATTTATTATTGTTCCCGAATACCCACTTGATGTATCTGCACCAACAGCATTACTTTGAGAAAAATAAACATTTTCACCAATGGTTAGTTTATTTGTAATATCAAAATCAGATTTTACTCTAAATGTATAGCGTTCAAAGCCGGTCCCTTGCAACACCCCCTCGGTGTTATTATAGCTAAAAGAAGTAAAATAATTTGAATACTCTCCTGCTCCACTTACACTCGCATTTACATTGGTTGTAGGAGCGTTTCTAAAAATTTCTTTAATCCAATCGGTACGGGTAACTTGCCCCCAAGGATTTTGTTCGGGGTCATGAGCTGATTGTAGCGGATCACCTCCATTACCTGCTGCTAAATTATATACCGCTGCTTGTTGTTCTGCAGTCAAGGCCGTAGGTAAATTAATCGCATTTTTATATCCAGTATAGGTGTCGATAGCAACTCTAGGCTTCCCTTTTTTTCCTTTTTTAGTTTCGATCAAAATTACACCTCCACTACCTAGGGCTCCATAAATAGCTGTAGAAGCGGCATCTTTTAAAACAGAGGCGGAGGCAATATCATTGGGATTAATTGCGGGCCCATAATAGGGCACTCCATCAACTATAGTTAATACACTTTCCGAGCTTGAGTTTACCGAACTTAAACCACGTATAACAACCTTAGCTGGGCTTGTCGGATCACCTCCATTTTGTAGCACCGTTACACCTGGTGTATTCCCTTGTAAAAAATCCGTAAAATTAGTTACGGGTCTGCTCACTAAAGTTGCGATATTTTCAACCGGAGCAATCGCCGAAGTTAAATCTCCTTTTTTAGCTGTACCATATCCAATAAGCACCACTTCTTCCAAAGCACTTAAATCTGTATTCAGGTTAATTTCTAAAACCTGATTTCCTGTATATGAAACTTCTTTAGTTTTAAATCCTAATGATGAAACAACAAGTATTCCATTTTTCTCATTCAATTCAATTGAAAAGTTACCATCAAAATCTGAGGCCACACCAATATCTGGTTGACCCTTGGAGTAAATAGCGGCAGATGGAATTGGGGTATTATCATCTGCCGATTTTACCGTACCTCTTACTGTTATTTGAGCAAAGGCACTATATATGCTTCCTAAAGCAATTATTAAAAAAAAGCAATGTTTTTTCATGTAAACAAATAGTTTTGGTTTAGTCCAAATGTATTCTTAGACTTTTTTTAGAAGGGGTAGAATTGTTTCAATTAGGGGTGTTTTTATATCAAAATCACCTGCCTTTAATATCAAATAGGGGTACTTTTGTTACAGTAACATTTAACTAACTCGAGAGTAATCCTAAATTAACTCATGTACTGCATTTGATTGCTCTTTAAAAACCTTAGGACTCACTCCGTATGACTTTTTAAACATACGCCCAAAGTATTTTGAATCATTATAGCCACATTCAAAACTTATTTCTGATATGTTTAATTTTTTGTTTCTTAAAAGGAAGGCTGCTTTTTGTAAGCGTAAAGAGCTTAATACATCCGATGGTGATTTCCCGGTAAGCTCTTTAAACATTCGGTAACATTTTATTCGTGATATTCCTTGTATGGATATTAACTTTTCGATATTGAATGAGGGGTTCGAAAGTTCCTTTTTTATAATTTCAACACTCTGCTTTAATAGCTTTTCATTAGCCGTGAGTAAGTCATCATCTTCAGTTAAAATTTTTAAAATTTCTTCGTTAAATTTATTTTCAATCTTATTCTCTTCATTATTATCAATTAAGGCTAAAATCTTATTCCTAATATAAACATCACTGGTAGGCAACTGAATAACTTCATCAATATTAAAAACCATTGATTTTTCTAGTAGCTCATAATTAATTTCTTCCGATATGTATAGTACAGGTATTTTCTTATTTCCACTTTTTTTAATGTTTGTTTTTAGAAAGGAGACCAATTCTTTATCAAAAATTGACTGATAAAGAACTAAAGCATCAATAGTTACCTGTTTTATAACCGATAATAAATCCCCTATAGTATTTTCAAAAATCAAATTATCTGCTTCATTTTCCAACAACTGGTTAGCGACACTAAAATTTGTTTTTTCTGCAAAAACTAAAATAGTATTCTTGTTTAACGAAAGCTGTTCGCTTAAATCAAGATGTTTCCATGATATGATTTCTTTTGTTTTTTCTACAGAAGTGATTAAAGCTACAGGAATTTGTAAGGTTGCTTTAAATTGATCATTAATTTGTGTGGCAAAATCGCCTTCTAAATCAGCAACTAAAATTTTAAAAGCCTTAAAGTAAGGACTAAAACTACTTATACTACACCAATTATTAATTAAAACCTTACTATTGGAAAGTATCCTAAAGTGAATAGCGCCTTCTCGATAAGTTAATTGGACAACTAAATTTGTATGTATATCCGAATATTTAATTAAGTCATTAAATAAATATTGAAAAAGTAATTTGAAGCGTAATAAATCAATTTCTACCCACCCTATATCGGTACTAATTTGTGCTTCAAAATTGACCTTATTCCCTTTTAGTTTCTCCCCTAGCCTTTTTACAATTTCATTAATTACAGGTTGGATATTAACTAGGACATTTTTTTTAGCACCAATATCTTTGATGTAATCCAGATTGTTCCACTGAGAAATTAAATCAATTATTTTCCCCGATTGATTTAATAATTGTTCTCTAACATGTAATTCATCCTTTACCTTATATGAAGCTTTTATAATTTTGGATACCGGCTTTTGAAATTCTGACAATACAAATGTTTTAAAAGCCTCTATCTCAAAATCTTGATTTTTTAAATTATGATGAAGTTGAAGTAATTGCTCTTTTTGTGATAAAATTTCTTGATTTTTCTCATCTAGTATTGAATTCACTTTAAGCAAATCTTCTTTTTGATTATGAATTACTTGGGTACGTTCTACTATTTGACTTTCTAATTTTTGCTGTTGAATACGATTCCTTTTATTTTTTAACTGTAAAAAAACAAAGGTTCCTCCAACAAAAAAGAATAATGCAAACAGATAAAAATTAGTGGTTTCATAAAAAGACTTTTCTACCGTAATTCCAAAAACATGTTCCTTAGTTGGGGCATTAGTATCTCTAATAAAAAAATCATATTTCCCCGAAGGTAAATCTTCATATAATAGCTCCTTCTTTGCAGTAGCTGACTTCCAATGTTGATCAAATCCTTCTAACTTATAATAAAAAGTTGCTGTATGAGTGCTAGGGAATACCACTGGAGTAATCGTTATTTTAAAATCATTCTGTTCATGTTTGCGCACAATCCTTTTTAAAAACTCATTTTCTCCTGCAAGCCTTACCTTAATTTTTGATTTATTTTTACTAAAATTAACTGACTTTGGATTAAAATAAATAAGTCCATTTATTCCTCCAAAATATAGCCCCCCTTTCGGGTCTCGGTAATAAGCTCCTTCGGAAAACTCCTTTACTGCTATACCGCCATCGGCGGTAATGGGCTTTACACTAAAATTATTTTTATCAATATAAGCAATACCCTTTGTGGTGGTAACCCAAATTTTATCATCGCCTGCTAACACCCCATAAACCAAATGACTGGGTAAGCCTTCTTTTTCTGTTATTTTTTTAAGAATCCCTTTTTTTTTGTTATAAATAGTTATCCCCCCTAATGAGGCTATCCAGTAGTTTTCATTTAATTCATCAACCAAAATTGAAAAGACACTATTCCCCAACACGCCATCTTGCTCACTAATTTTAGTTGTTTTTTTATGTTTTACATCAAAAAAAATAACTCCTTGTTGTTCTGTAGCAATAAGCAATGTACCCTTGTGTTTTTTTATATTTCTTATATGGTAGGAGCTTAACAATTCTTGCCCTTCAAATGCTTCAAAAGTATTTTTTTGTAAATTATACTTACTAAGCCCTCCCCAACCGGCTACCCACAATTGTTTTTCATTATCCTCATAAAAAGAATAACACCTATTGTTTGCATAATTTGGAATTGTATTGGCATCATATAATGTATATTTTTTGTCTTTAATTTTTATTACTCCTCCATAAGTACCTACCCAGATCGATCCATCGGATGTAAAACTCAGCGTTCGTATACGCTCCCAATCTTGATTTTTTTTACTTTCATTAATTTCAAATTTGATATAACACTGGTGTGTAACATCATAATAAAATAGTCCTTTTGTATAGTAACCTAACCAAATAATCCCCTGCTTATCTGTAGTAATCGCACGAATAGTTTCGTTAGGTAGGTGTGGATATTTAGTTGGGTGATGCGCTACGGTTGATATTTGATCCGAGTCTTTATAAGCCATACTCAACCCTCCATCTTTTTGAGCTAACCAAATATTCCCAAAATAATCTTTATGTAATTTTTCAATCTCATTACTATTTAAACTATGAGAAGCATAGTTATCATGTAGGTAATGATCTATTTTATTATTATCGAAATTTTCTACATTATTAGGGAGTATAAATAATCCATTTCTTCGAGTAGCAAACCAAATATTGTTCTTGTCATCCTGTAATACATCATTAATAATAACATCAGGATATTTTGTATGAAGAATTCCTTTAAAAAAAGCACTATTATTATGATTGATTTCATTAAAATCTGCTAAAACAAATGCTGTCCCCGTAAATTTATAAGACTGGTTTTTACCAAAAACAAAAATGCTTCCTTCATGTGATTTTTGAATTTTTGAAGGTGTAAAATTGAATTGAAAATGTTGAAATGTGTGATCCCCTAGATACCTACTCACTTTTCCTTCGCCAGTAATTACCCAAATACTCCCCTCTTTATCTTTTTCAATGTTAGCAATGTAATTCCCTCCAATGGAATTTTCATTGGTCTCATCATGTTTAAAAACTACAAAATCATATCCATCGTAATAGTTTAAACCATCCCATGTCGCGATCCATAATCCACCATCATTATCATTTTCTATATCTACTACCGAATTATTTGATAGCCCATTATCTGTGGTGAAATTTTCAAATTTTATGTATTGACAATAAGCTTGATTAAATACCAACAAAGCATAGAAAATGTAGACTAATACATTTTTCATTTTAGATTTTTAATAATCTAAGCTACCTAGTCATTGTTAATTGAACATTAATCACATATTAAATTAACCACTACAATACCCCACAAAGGCTACAACTCATTTTATATAGCTGAACATCTAGTTATTACCCAAAACTGTATTCTAACTTTTAATTCGATTTTAAAAATTAAAATCAGTTAATTTTTGTGGCCCTTCCAAAAGCACTCTAATAATTTTTAGTACGCCATCCTTAGTAGTGGCAATTTGCCATTTAATTAATGAGATTTCTCCATTTACAATTTCTAAACCCGTTATGGCTCTTGGATGTACACAACTACCGGTATTAAATAAAGGAATTTGATTTTTTTCAGGAAAACGCGGTCGGTGGGTATGTCCAATTATAGTAACTACTTTTCCAATTTGACCAATCCATTTTCTGGTTCTTCGTTCCACTTTTATAGTTTCACTATAATTTTTTGCAGGGCTTGTTGGATCATAAATACCGATTACCTGTAATGGCCTCCAAAGTACTCGTACCATAAACCGATTAAAACGCCAAGCTACATAATTCATAAAATCTGCTTGGTGACCATGTGTTAAAAACAATTCTTGCCCCGTTTGGGTATGTTTAAAAACAATAGCTTCTTCAAATTGAACTCCGGGTAAAAGTGATTTTTTTGTATTTGTTTTTCGATCAAAATACGTGTCCCAATATTTTTTTACCACATTGGGTTTACGGTATATCATATCATGGTTTCCCCATATAAGCTGAAATCTTCCTGCTTCATAAAATTTTTTAAATAATAAATACACATTTTCATGTGCTCTAAAAATTTCATTAAACGATCTATTTTCCCATAATTCATCACCATCACCTAATTCACAGTAAGTAAAACCTTGATCAAAATAATGACTAAGTGCATGAAAATAAATATTCTTATTCCTAGCAAAGTCATCCGCAAAACTATTATCCCCTCGGTGACAATCACTGAACAAGATAAGCTTCGAAGTATCATCAAAAGATAGTTTTTTAGCATTTTTAAATGCTCTAGAAAGCCTAGACTGCGAAGACATATATGAGGTTAGAGGTTAGAGGTTAGAGGTTAGAGGTTAGAGGGCAACAAATCCTTGATCTTTTTATTGTTTGATAATTTACATTTTTTAACAACACAAAAACTGACAACCGACAACTCACAACTAAAATTACTGAAGCACCTTTACCACTTCGCCACACTTTAGCATTTGATCACCAAAATAAGGATTACGAACTTGATCACTATCTGATAGCCAATAGCCTCCTTTACCTTCAAAAGCCATTGGACAAAATTGTTGGTAAAGCTTACCGCTTTTAACATCATCCTTTAAAATTGAAGTTACCTCATCGGTTAATCCAACAAAAAATTCTCGTTGTTTTTTTATATCATTTTCTGCTGCGATAAGAATCGCTACTTGTCTAGCTCTGGCATATAATGAATCTGTAACAAACAACTTACTAAACTTATCTGCCTCTTTTTTTGTTTGTTTTGCATTCGTATTTACTAGCGCAGCTTTAAGCAACAAATAATGTTCATATAATGCTTTATTTTGAGGCGTATTAAACACCACTGCCGTTTTTGTTTTGGTCCTATTCAAATCTTTATCTGCGGCGGCTTCAATTGGTGGCACTCCACGTTGATCTTCTTTCTTTTTACAAGAAAAAATTAACAAACAACTTACTACAATTACACTAAAACAAATTCTCATTTTCTAACTATTTAGTCTCTAATTAACTATTTTGGTGGCATATACTTTATCATAATTATCCCAAAATACCATACAAATTAGACTCAGATTATCCTTTGATTCAAATATACATCTTTCTTTGAGCAAAATTCAAATGAGAATTAGCATAATTAAATGACAAATACGTAATTTTGCATTCTTAATTTTATCCTATTCACCATGAGCGATTCAAAGACTGTAAAGTCAGCACTTATCTCTGTATTTAGTAAAGAGGGATTGGCCCCAATTGTAAAAAAACTTGACGAACAAGGTGTTACCATTTATTCCACAGGTGGTACCGAAAAATTTATTACTGATCTAGGTATTAAAGTAGTTCCTGTTGAGGATGTGACCAGTTACCCTTCTATTCTAGGAGGTCGTGTAAAAACCCTTCACCCTAAAGTATTTGGAGGTATCCTTAACCGTCAAAACGTTGAAAGTGATGTTGAGCAAATTGCTGAATATGATATTCCTCAAATTGATGTAGTTATTGTTGACTTATATCCTTTTGAAAAAACTGTAGCCTCTGGTGCTCCTGAACAGGATATTATCGAAAAAATTGACATCGGTGGTATCTCTTTAATTAGAGCTGCTGCAAAAAACTTTGCCGATGTAACTTGTGTTGCTTCTGTTAACGACTATGCCGATTTCTTAGAAGTAATTTCGGCTAACAATGGAAGTATTTCATTAAAAGACCGTAAGCGTTTTGCTGCCAAAGCTTTTAATGTTTCCTCGCATTACGATACTGCAATTTTTAATTACTTTAATGCTGAAGCTAAAGAAGAAGTGGTTTTTAAAGCAAGTATTACCGAAGGTAAAACATTACGTTACGGCGAAAACCCACACCAAAAAGGAACATTTTTTGGTGATTTTGAAGCTATGTTCCAAAAATTACATGGAAAAGAGCTTTCATACAACAACCTTTTAGATGTTGATGGTGCTGTAAACCTAATGAATGAATTTAAAGGAGAAGCTCCTACTTTTGCTATTTTAAAACATAATAATGCCTGTGGGTTAGCACAACGCGATACTGTTAAGCAAGCTTACCTTGATGCACTAGCAGGTGATCCTGTTTCTGCTTTTGGAGGTGTTTTAATTAGTAACACTGCTATTGATTTGGCTACAGCCGAAGAAATCCACAAATTATTCTGTGAAGTAGTTATTGCTCCTTCCTATGATGCAGATGCTTTAGAAATTCTTAAAGGAAAGAAAAACAGAATCCTATTAGTTCAAAATGAAATTGAACTTCCTACAGACCAAGTCCGTACCTGCCTAAACGGATTATTAGTACAAGATAAAGACAGTATTACTGATGCTGAAAGCGACTTAAAAGTAGTCACTAAAAAAGCACCAACTGCGCAAGAAATTAAAGATTTACTTTTTGCTTCAAAAATTTGTAAGCACACTAAATCTAATACTATTGTATTTGCTAAAAACAACCAATTATTGGCAAGTGGTTGTGGTCAAACTTCGCGCGTAGACGCATTAACACATGCTGTTGAAAAAGCAAATTCATTTAAATTTGACTTAAAAGGTGCTGCTATGGCTAGTGATGCTTTTTTCCCATTCCCAGATTGTGTTGAATTGGCAGATAAAGCAGGTATTACTTCAGTTATTCAACCTGGTGGATCCATCAAAGATCAATTAAGTATTGATTATTGTGATGCAAATGGAGTGGCTATGGTAATGACAGGAACTAGACATTTTAAACATTAATTACTTCATATATCAATTAAGTTTGAAATAATGCATTTTAAATACATAATTGGTATTACAACTAAAATAAACTCCCTAAAAAAGCTCGAAATATTTTTTTATTTCGAGCTTTTCTTAATTTTGAACCAACTAGTTTAGCATAAATTAGACCAATTTTGTAAACTATATTAAAAATAGGCTTTAAATTTGTGCTAATTTTAGTATTTTTAATGTTTAATACGTTTCACCCCCTTTTTCCATAAAAACGCATGGGTTTTTTTGACTTTCTTACCGAAGAAATTGCTATTGATTTAGGTACAGCCAATACATTAATTATTCATAACGACAAAGTTGTTGTAGATAGTCCGTCTATAGTTGCACGTGATCGGAATAGTGGCAAAATCATTGCTGTAGGTAAAGAAGCCGCAATGATGCAAGGAAAGACACATGAAAATATTAAAACCATAAGACCTTTAAAGGACGGAGTTATTGCCGATTTTGATGCAAGTGAAAAAATGATCAGTATGTTCATTAAAGAAATTCCTGCATTAAAAAAGAAACTTTTTACTCCTTCATTACGTATGGTAATTTGTATTCCTAGTGGAATAACTGAAGTTGAAATGCGAGCGGTAAAAGAAAGTGCAGAACGTGTAAATGGTAAAGAAGTATTTTTAATTCACGAACCTATGGCTGCTGCTATTGGTATTGGTGTTGATATTATGCAACCTAAAGGAAATATGATTGTTGATATCGGAGGAGGTACTACAGAAATTGCAGTTATCGCCCTTGGAGGAATTGTGTGCGATAAATCGGTAAAAATTGCTGGTGATGTATTTACAAATGATATCATTTACTACATGCGTACACAACACAATTTATATGTAGGTGAGCGCACTGCTGAAAAAATAAAAATACAAATCGGTGCTGCTACCGAAGACCTTGAGGTTCCGCCCGAAGAAATGAGTGTTCAAGGACGTGATTTACTTACTGGTAAACCTAAACAGGTACAAATTTCATTTAGAGAAATAGCTAAAGCATTAGACAAATCTATTTTAAGAATCGAGGATGCTGTTATGGAAACATTATCACAAACGCCACCCGAATTAGCTGCCGACATATACAATACAGGTATTTATCTCGCTGGAGGAGGATCAATGCTTAGAGGTTTGGATAAACGACTTTCTCAAAAAACAGATTTACCCGTATACATTGCCGAGGATCCTTTGCGTGCCGTTGTAAGAGGAACAGGAATTACGCTTAAAAATTTGGAACGCTACAAAAGTGTAATCAACAAATAGCATACAATTAAAACATGCAGCAAATAATAAACTTTCTTATCCGATATAGGAATACGCTGCTATTTATTATATTATTTACCATAGCCTTTGGGCTTACCATACAATCCCACAGCTACCATAAAAGTAAATTTATAAGCTCTACCAGCTTTTTAACTGGCGGTTTATTTTCTGTAACAAGTAACATTGATAATTATTTCAGTTTAAAAGCCTATAACAATAGACTTTTAATTGAAAACGCAAAACTTAAAAATGCGCTTCAGCAAAAAGGGATCGATACGACAAGTATTAACACTCTAGCTACAGACAGCTCCGCCACTATCCAATACCATTACAAACCAGCACTAGTAATAAACAATAACTACCACAAGACCAACAATTTTATTACTTTAAACAAAGGTAAAAAAGACAGTATAGATACCGACATGGGAGTGATCACCGATTTAGGTATTGTAGGTATAGTTCAAAAAGCCAGCACCAATTATTCCAGAGTAATTTCTATACTTAACAAAAACTCTCGTATAAACGCTAAGCTAAAAAAAACAAATCATTTTGGTTCTTTAGTTTGGAATACTAAGTCACCTAACATTGTCCAATTAATAGACATCCCTAGACTTGCCCCCTTAAAAATTGGAGATACCATAGTTACCGGTGGCCGTTCAACTATTTTTCCAAAAGGAATCCTTATTGGTGCCATTAAAGATTTTCAACTTGATACGAATGAAAGTTACTACACCGTTAATATCAAATTATTTAATGACATGACCAATATTGGGTTTGTTAATGTTATTGAAAACAAAAATGCCACAGAAATAAAGGCCATTGAAAAACAGACTAATGAATAATACCATTACACTAAATATAGTCCGCTTTTTAAGCCTTGCATTAATGCAAGTTGTTATTTTTAATAAGATATTGCTATTTGGATACATTAACCCCTATCCATATATTATTTTCATTTTACTCTACCCTATTCAAAATCAACCTTGGATATTCCTTATTTCAAGTTTTATGTTAGGACTTACATTAGATATGTTTGGTAACTCTGGAGGCTCGCACGCTGCAGCATGTCTACTAATAAGTTATTTAAGACCTTTTATACTTGAAAATTGCTTTGGACTTAACTACATTCATCAAAATCTTAAATTAAACAACGCTCCATTTAAACAATTGGTCATATACGTTGTTTTAATGTGTTTCATACATCATATTACCTTATTTAGTTTTGAAGTTTTTGAGCTACGTTATATAAACTTCGTACTATCACAAACTTTAGGTGCTGGAATATTTTCTATTGCAACTATTTTGCTTAGCTTATCGTTATTTAGGAAAGGAAATTAATCCAAGAATATTGGCATGAGAAAACTCCTTTTACTTATTATTATTATAGTTACAGCAATAGGATTTACTGCTCGTTTATTCTATTTACAAATTTATGATACCTCCTACGAAAATTTATCCCGAAATAACGCGGTAAAAATTTTATACGACTACCCTCAACGCGGGTATTTATTTGACAGAAATAACAAATTGCTTGTAGCCAACCAACCCTCCTATGACGTTATGGCTATACCCCGAGAAATCAAAGCTTTTGATACGCTTGAATTTTGTAAAATTTTAAATACCAAAAAGGAAAAACTTGTCAAGCAACTTAACAAAGCGCGTAATTATTCTAGACAACTACCCTCTGTTATTGTTCCTCAACTAACTAAAAGTGAATATGCCTATTTACAAGAAAAAATGTGGAAGTATGAAGGCTTTTACATTCAAAAACGTTCCTTACGAGATTACAAAACCAAAGCTGCCGCCAACGTACTTGGTTTTATTGGCGAAGTAAACAATCGAATTATAAAAAAACAACCCTATTACAGGTCTGGAGATTTAATTGGTAAACAAGGAATTGAAAGTGCTTACGAAAAAGAATTACGAGGCATAAAAGGAGTTAAATACATACAAAAGGATCGATTAAATAGAGAAATTGCCCCTTACAAAGCAGGAAAGTTAGACACACTCCCTGTCCGTGGTAAAGATCTTCACTTAACCATTGACATTGAATTACAGGAATACGGAAAAAAACTAATGCAAAATAAACGTGGTGGTATTGTTGCTATTGAACCATCAAGTGGAGAAATACTAGCCCTTATCACCGCACCAAGTTACGATCCTGATCTATTGGTAGGAAGAAAAAGATCGACCAATTATACCCGAATGTATTACGACACTATAAGCAAACCACTTTATGACAGAGGGCTGCTTGCCGAATACCCTCCTGGCTCTCCTTTTAAAACTATAAATGCACTTATTGCTTTGGAAGAGGGTGTTATTGCCCCCGAAGATCGTTTTTCATGTTATCATGGATACAAATATGGCAGTCGAGGACGAAAAATGGGATGTCACGCCCACCCAAGCCCCGTAAATCTGACCAAAGGAATAGCCGTTTCATGTAACTCTTATTTTGCCCAAGTATACCGTAAAATCATAGAAAAGTATGAACCTCCTCAAAAAGGATTAGACAACTGGCGTAAACATCTAGAAAGCTTTGGCTTTGGTAATTTCCTAGGATACGACCTTCCACCAGGTAGACCAGGGCGTATACCAAGTGCCGCCTATTATGACAAAGTATATCCTGCTAAAAACTGGAGAGCCACCACCACACTTTCTAATGCTATTGGACAAGGCGAAGTGGTATCTACCCCTATACAATTGGCAAATATGACTGCCGCAATTGCCAACAGAGGTTTTTATTACACACCTCACATGCTTAAAAAAATCAACAATACAAAAATTACCGAACCAAAGTTTACGACTAAAAAACACACCACAATTAGTCCGATTCATTTTGAAAAAGTAATCGAAGGTATGGAACAAGTATTCACCAAAGGTACTGCCAGTTTTTTACAAGTTCCAGGAATTTCAATTTGCGGAAAAACAGGTACTGCAGAAAACTTTACTAAAATAGACGGCAAGCGTACTCAATTAACTGATCACTCTATTTTTATAGCTTTTGCTCCAAAAAATAATCCTCAAATCGCTTTAGCTGTTTTTGTAGAAAATGGATATTGGGGAGCTCGATATGCCGGAAGGATTTCTAGTTTAATGATTGAAAAATATATCAAAAAAGAAATCACTTTAAAACGCATGGAAGAATGGGTTTTAAATCATAGTCTAGAAGAAGAATACGCCAAACCTTATAGTGGAGAACCATTTAAAATTAATCAATAAATATGGCTAAATCAAACTTGGGAAATATCGATTGGATATCCATACTTGTTTATTTTTTATTAGTCATATTTGGCTGGATCAACATTTATTCAGCCTCATTAAGTGACGCCGCCACTTCATATTTTGACTTAAATCAACCCTATGGTAAACAAGCCCTTTGGATTGGTCTGAGTATGATATTCATCATTATCATTTTAGCCACAGAGAGTAAATTTTTCGAACGCTTTTCCAGTATAATTTATATGGTTTCTTTAGTCAGCTTATTGGGCCTATTTATTTTTGGAAAAACAATATCTGGAGCCACATCTTGGTATGTATTTGGAGGCATTAGCATTCAACCTTCAGAATTTGCTAAAGCAGCAACTGCTTTGGCATTAGCAAAATACATTAGTGACTTGCAAACCAATATGAAGCACTTTAAACACCAAGCCAAAGCCCTTTTAATTTTAGCTTTACCTGCACTTTTAATTATGGGACAGCCCGATGCTGGAAGTGCCTTGGTGTACGCTGCTTTTATTTTCACCATGTATAGAGAAGGTATTGCAGGTTTGTATTTATTTTTAGGTTTTTTAGCAATTAGTGTATTTGTACTCACACTTCTTTTTAATGCTACCACAGTTATAATATGCAGTAGTATTATCGCTATTTGCATTTACTTTCTTACCAAAAAGAAAAAGAATCTAATTTCTAAATTAGTAATCTACACTATTGGAATAAGTCTATTTAGTTTTTCAGTAAACTATGTATTTAACCATGTATTCAAACAACATCACCGTGATCGTTTTAATATTGTTTTAGGAAAAGAAGTTGATGCTAAAGGGATTGGCTACAATACCGATCAAAGTGAAATTGCTATTGGAAGTGGCGGTTGGTTTGGAAAAGGCTGGACCGAAGGCACTCAAACCAAAGGAGGCTTTGTACCTGAGCAACATACCGATTATATTTTTAGCACTGTTGGTGAAGAATGGGGCTTTGTTGGCAGTGTATTTGTTATCATTCTTTTCAGCATTTTAATTATCCGCGCCCTATTTATTGCCGAAAGGCAAAAAAGTCAATTCAATAGGGTGTATTGCTACTCTGTTGCCAGTATCTTATTCATCCATTTCTTTGTAAATATCGGAATGGTTATAGGAATAGTGCCCACAGTAGGTATACCCTTGCCTTTTTTTAGCTACGGAGGCTCCGGCTTATGGGGATTTACCATGCTTGTTTTTATTATGGTTAAATTGGATTCCGATCGAATGACTAGTAACTTTTAACCAACCACTAATTTCTTAGATCTCTATACTTAAGTATTTTGTACATTAGAGGGAATTAATTGTTCATTACATTAACCATCTTATGCACAAACTTAAAATTGAAAATTTAGCAAAAACCTATCCTAATAATGTAAAAGCACTAAACAATATTTCTATAGAGATTACCAATGGAATGTTTGGTCTTTTAGGTCCAAATGGAGCTGGGAAATCTTCATTAATGAGAACCTTAGCCACACTACAAAAAGCAGATAGTGGTAGCATCACACTTAATGATATAGATGTTATTAATCAGCCAGAAGCTTTAAGAAAAGTATTGGGTTACTTACCTCAGGAATTTGGAGTGTATCCTAGGATAACTGCGGCACAATTGCTTGATCATTTAGCTATTTTAAAAGGGATTACTAATTCCAAAAAAAGAAAGGAATTAGTTAACTATTTATTAGACAAAGTTAATTTATATGAAAAACGCAACAAAAGCGTAAAAGGGTTTTCTGGAGGAATGAAACAACGTGTTGGCATAGCCCAAGCTTTAATTGGCAACCCAAGTTTAATAATAGTTGACGAGCCTACAGCCGGTTTAGATCCAAGTGAAAGAAATAGATTTTATAATTTATTAGCAGAAGTTGGCGAAGAAGTTATTGTAATCTTATCCACGCACATTGTTGATGATGTTAGAGAGCTTTGTACCAAAATGGCCATTATGAATCTGGGCAACATAGTGTATCAAGGATCACCTCAACATGCCATCAATGATTTGGATGGCAAAATTTATCAAAAAATTGTATCTCGAGATAACTTGAAAGAATATGCCAACAATTATACTTTAATTTCAAACAAAATGGTTGGGGGACAACCTTTAATTCATATTTATAGCGAAACAAATCCTTATGAAGGCTTTGAACAAGTTAAACCTAATTTGGAAGATGTTTTCTTTTCCAAAATTAACACACAAAACGCTTTAGTTTAACCCTCAACCTTACGATTATGTTTTATATTTTTTTTGCAAAAGAGCTTAAAGCTGCTCTTAAGCAACCCATGATATATGTTTTTTTTGTCCTTATTAGTCTGCTAACATTTGGAGCTGTTGTAAGTGATCATGTTTCCATAGGAGGATCTGTTGGTAATGTTTATAAGAACGCCCCGCACGTTATTAGCATTTATACTATTATTTTATCATTTTTTGGATTATTAACAGCCACCGCTTTTTTTAATAATGCCGCATTACGCGATTATGCTAATAATTTTGACGAAATACTTTTTAGTGCTCCGCTGTCAAAATCTGGCTATTTCTTTGGACGGTTTTTTGGGGCTTTAATATTATCAACTATTCCACTATTGGGTGTTTTTCTTGGAATTATTATAGGAAGTTACCTAGGACCAATATTTAATTGGATATCACCAGATAGAATAGGTGGCTTTCAACTCATGACATTTGTAAAAAATTACTTTATTTTTATTTTACCCAATATGTTTATTGCTGGTGCGATCATATTTGGAATGGCTAACAAATGGAAAAGTACCGTTATTTCATTTGTAGGCTCTTTACTAATAGTGATTGGTTATATTATTTCGCTTAATATCATTTCAGATGTAGAAAATGAAAGCATAGGTGCGCTCACAGACATATTTGGCTTAAACACCTACAACACTCAAACCAAATACTATACTGTTATAGAAAAAAACAGCTTAAATCCATCTTTAACAGGTTTTCTACTAATTAATAGAATTGTCTGGTTGGGATTGTCTGTAATTATTTTGATAATTTCTTTTTTCAGTTTTTCATTTCATAAAAAAAATAAAAAAGAAAAAGCGCTTAAAAAGAAAATTGAAACTTCAAATACTGTTTTTACACTTCCTAAAATACAACAAGCTTACACAATACGTACGCATTGGGATCATTTTAAGAGTTTCTTTTTTATTAATTTTTTGAGCATTTTTAAAAATGTCACCTTTAAAATTTTACTATTATTTAGTCTTATAATTTTAATTTCAAACCTCATTTCTGGATACGAATACTATGGTTTACAGAGTTACCCGGTAACTTATAAAATTATAGATACCATCAAAGGAACTTCTTTTTTTATCTTAATTATAATCGTGTTTTTTTCGGGTGAATTAATTTGGAGGGATCGTGATTACAAAATTAATGAAGTGATAGATGCTACTCCGCATACTTCTCTAATTTCATTAGTTGCCAAAACGCTTTCATTGGTGGCTATAGCTTCTTTACTTCGTATATTTTTTATTATCTGTGGTATTTTATATCAACTTGGCAAAGGTTATTATCGTATAGACCTTAATACTTATATTTTTGATTTTTTGTATGTGGATTTAAGCAGCTACTTTATTTTTAGTGGCATAATGATCTTGATTCAAGTACTCTGCAAAAACAAGTATATTGGATATTTTATATCTATTTTAATACTATTTATACTTGACACATTACTTTTCGCTTTTGATATTGAATCTAACATGATGTACATTGGAGGAAGACCTAATCTTTTGTTTTCTGATATGAATTCATTTGGCCCTTCTCTAAAAAGAGCATTGTGGTTTAATACATATTGGTTACTATTAGCTACTATATGCTTATCCATTGCTGGTTTATTATGGAATCGCGGAAAAATGGAATCCTTAAAAAACAGAGTATCTGTAGGGCTAAAGCAAATAAGTACAGGTTACAAAATTTTCTTTTTAGGCATAATCACCACTTGGTTACTTGTTGCCGGATTTGTGTATTACAATACACAGCTATTAAACAAAATGCCTACTGCTGATGAAATAGAATTATCACAGGTAGATTATGAAAAAAAATACAAGAAGTTTGAGAAAATTAATTTACCTAAATTAAAAGACATCAATTATTTTGTTGATATTTTTGCCTACAAAAGAAATGTAATTGCTAAAGCAAAAGCTACACTTGCAAATGAATCCGATACTGCAATTGATTCTATTCATTTTAATATTCATCAAAATTGGGAAACCGAAATTCTTATTCCAGATTCGGAATTGATTTTAGATGACAAAGAATTAGGTTATCAGATTTATAAGTTAAATAACCCGTTGCAGCCTAATCAAGAAATTCCTTTAGAAATTAACGTAAAATACCTTACCAAAGGTTTTGAAAACAATAATGAATTGACCAGTATTGTTGCCAACGGTACTTTTTTAAATAACAGCACTGTATTTCCTACTATTGGTTATTCTTCTGGAGCAGAACTTAGTGATAAAAATTTGAGAAAAAAATACGGATTACCAAAAAAAGAAATCATGCCCAAATTGCAAGCTAATTGTTCTACTCATTGCATGCGTAATTATATTTCTAATGGAACCTCTGATTTTACTTGCATTGAAACAGTGATATCTACTGCAAATGATCAAATTGCTATTGCTCCTGGTACCTTAGTAAAAAAATGGATAGCTAATAACAGGACCTATTTTCATTATCAAATAGACCATCCTTCTTTAAATTTTGTATCATTTGTTTCGGGCAAATACAAAATAAAAAAACGGGATTGGAACGGTATTGCTTTAGAAGTGTATTACGATCAAAAACACCCACAAAATGTAGTCAAAATGCTGGATGCTGTTGAAAACTCACTAACTTATTACTCCGAAAATTTTGGTCCCTATATGCATAATCAATGTCGGATTATTGAATTTCCTCGTTACAGTACTTTTGCTCAAGCTTTCCCAGGCACTATGCCCTATTCGGAATCTTTGGGTTTTATTGTCAACTTAGAAGATGAAGACAAAAACAATGTAGTAGATGCTGTTATTGCCCATGAAATGGCACACCAATGGTGGGCACATCAAGTTATAGGTGCCCGTATGCAAGGAGCAACCCTGTTTAGCGAAGGTTTTTCTGAATATGCTTCGCTTATGGTGATGAAAAAAAAATCAGGTACTCCTATGAAAATGCGTGAATTCCTCAAATATAATCACGAACGTTATTTGAGAGGTCGAAGTGGAGAATTAAACAAGGAACTCCCTATTTACAAAGTAGAGAATCAACAATACATCCATTACGGAAAAGGTAGTGTAGTATTATATGCCTTACAAGACTATATTGGCGAAGACAAGGTGAACACAGCTATGCGTAATTTTTTAAATGAATTTAAATACAAAAATCCGCCTTATCCAACCTCACTTGATTTTTTAGAATATCTAGAACCTCAAGTTCCCGATTCTTTAAATTATTTAGTCACTGATTTATTGAAAACGATCACATTATATGACAACAGAATAAAAGAAGCTACTTATAAAAAAGTAAACAACGGAAAATACCAAATTTCGATGAAAATAACTGCAAAAAAAATACGAGCAGATTCCATTGGTGTTGAAAAAAACATTCCAATAAACGATTGGATCGATCTGGGTGCTTTTGGGGATGAGGATGAAAAGAGTCTTATTTTTCAAAAACGAGTTAAAATAACAAAACCCGAAATGGATTTTAGTTTTGAAATAGATACAATACCAGCCAAATTAGCTATAGACCCTAGAAGATTATTAATTGACCGTGTTTATAAAGACAACAGCAAAACTGTTGAAGAAATTACGCTATGATTCTATAGAGAAACTACAAAAACAAACGACCTGCAAGTGAAACACTAAACAGGTCGTTTATTTTTTTTCCCGGCATAAGCTTTCTACATAAAACGATAGCCTACCGAAAGTTGAAAATTAAAATTAAAAGTACGCTCATTACCATCTGCACCTACACG
>NZ_JH621255.1:101615-120456 GCF_000255455.1 Aquimarina agarilytica ZC1
ATACCAACCTCCAAAAACGAAGCCAAAATCAATTCTTCTGATTTGATTATTGATTCTCCCTCTACCATCATCAACTCTAGCACTTAACAATAGTGATGGCTGTATCCCAGCAATTGCTTTAAATCTTTCTGCCAATTCATAAGTAGCTAATAACGGAAAATCCATATAAATACTTCTGTATCCACCAGAACTGGTTCCTTTTACTGAAAATAGGTGTAATTCCGGACGGAATCCAAAACTATTCTGCAAATCAAATTGAGCATAGCCTCCTAAATGTAACCCAACTCGAAGACCATTATTATTGCTGGCATCTGCCCCCACAACATTAGCCAAATTAAAACCTCCAATACCTCCTAATTCAAAATCAGGACTTGTTTTAACTTGAGCTTTTAGGGTAGTTAATGACAAAAAAGCTGTTATAAAAAATATAAAAATACGCATGTGTATAGTGTTTCACGTATAACCCATACGACACCTATTTATTATACTACAGTAGCCATAAACTTACATTTTTATTAGACTCCAATTTAGCCTCAACACCATCAGGAAGTTTCGAAAAAAAATCGACTCCCAACAAGGCTTCTAATTGATCCGCTGTTACTACAAATTGTTTCAGCTTTCGCGAAGTGGTATTGTGGGGAATTAGAAAAGCAATCATTTTAGGAGCTCCTTTTCCATACTTTAGCACTACTTTATAAAAATGGGTAGGTACAGTTACTTGCTCACTACCAATGGTTTTTTTCGACTTTCCAAAAACCGGCCCAGTAACCACAAATAACTGCTTATCCTTTTTTAACCAATAACGCACTTTTTTTTCAAGATCATTCCATATACCGGAATTAAACTCATGCTTCTGTGGTGATATATTTGAAGTTAAAAAAGTTTCATCGTGGGCTTTTTTATCAAACCGACGATCAGCCGCAGGACATAAATGTCCGCGATCATAACCAGAATTTTTATAATTACGCCAACTTGCAGAATTCGTTTTCACTAATGGGTCTACCTGAAAATAAGGTCTTTTAAAATCATTATAAGCGGTGTGTTTTTTAAGCAACTCATAGGCCACCCATTCCGCCTGTTCATGTTTTTCATTATATGACAACGTATAATAAGCATGTTTAACTACCTGCCCTGTCGTAGATGTTGGCAAATAATTAAAAACTGCACCAGCATTTGCTGCATCATTATGAGTTTCCTTTCGATAATCATTATAATAATCCGAATCTAACTTTTTTTCAATAAAATAAAAAGCAATACTAACCACTGCTAAAAGTATAGGGTATAAATATTTCTTCATTTTGTTTAACGACTTATAAAATTAAATAATACCATTTCCTGTTTGAAATTACTGTAGAAGAAATTAATGTCTCTTTGGGAAATAAACTTGAGTTAACCCCCCCCAACTCACAACCGACAACTGAAAACCGAAAACTGACAACTAATAATCATCAACTTTTAACATCCAAAGCATCTCTAATTCCGTTACCCAACAGCATAAAAGCCATAACCAGTAACATAATTGCGATACCTGGAGCAACAGCCAAATAAGCTTTTCCAAGAATAATATACGAATAATGATCTTTTATCATTGACCCCCAACTTGGTACGGGGGGTTGCGCTCCAATTCCCAAAAAGCTCAATCCACTTTCGATAAGAATTGCGCTAGCAAAATTGGCTGCCGCAATTACAATAACCGGCGCAATACTATTTGGTAGCACATGGTACCACAATGTACGTGCATGTGAATAACCTAAAGTAACTGCAGCGGTTACATATTGTTGTTGCTTAATACTTAACACCTGTCCACGAACTACCCGTGCTACTTCAACCCACATGGTTAAACCTACTGCAATATATACCTGCCACAAACCTTTTCCTAATGCCAATGTAATTGCAATAACTAATAGCAAAGTTGGAATTGACCAAACCACATTAATAACCCACATAATAACAGCATCAACAACTCCTCCAAAATATCCCGACAAAGCTCCCAACAGCACTCCAATTAGTAATGAAATTAGTACAGCAATAAAACCAATACTAAACGAAATTCGACTACCGACTAACAACCTACTCAATAAATCACGCCCATATTTATCTGTACCTAAAATAAAAGTATGCTCACGAGAATATCCCTTTTTGATACTATTTGGTGTACTTTCTTTAGGAAAACGACTCAGTTCAATTTCTTTTGGAACACCTTTTAATTCCTTATCACTTGTGTAAGGATGAACAATTACCGCTTTTTCTGTAAAAGCTAGTCGCTCATATGGGTATTCCCATGCACTATTTTTATTTCCGAAAAAAAATTTACTAATTAGTGATTGAGCTCTATTAGTTTCATTGGGCACACTCAAAATACCCACTTTAAAACCCGGAGGCTTTGAATGAATAGATAAGTGCATTTGATTTGCATTTTGTGAGTTATCTGGAGCTAAAACATAAGCAAATAAGGCAATTAATCCGCAAATCACTATAAGCCCTAAACTCAAAACGCTCCAAAAATTCCTTTTAAATTTTTGGAGCGCCAAACCACTTAACGAAGTTGTGGATTGATTCATTTAATTTATTTGTTTATAATTCCCGAAGTACTATTGTGATGTACTAATTGAATATCTCTTAACACGTTAACAGCCTCTTCTATATATACATCCTTTACTAGGTTTTCATGCCAACGTTTACGTTTTTCACCTAAAACAGAATCTTTTTCTATTAAAGAAATCTCATAAGGCAAGGAACTAAACTTTAAATTAGACTTGTACTCATCAATTTTTTCAAAGTACTCAATCTTATTTTCATTTTGCTCAATTTCATTTTTATATGTAGAAAACTTCATCGGAAACTTTAATATATTTCTACGATCTGCTACCCATTTGGCATTTTCTTCTATAAGCTGTAATTGGCTATTTTCTGCCATTCGCTGTTTACTCTTTTCTACTATTGCTTTATAATCCATTAAATTAGACCATAAATCATAATTTGCCGGAGCTATTTTATCCCAAGGCAGTGGGTTGTCTTGATCTTTTTCTCCAATATCAATATAGCTATATCTGTCTGGTACTACTACATCACTTTTAACTCCTTCTAATTGAGTGGAGCCTCCATTAACGCGATAAAATTTTTGAGTTGTTATTTTTAACGCCCCTAAATCTCCTACATCACTACTACGTAACCATCTATTTAGGTCCATTATATTTTGAACAGTTCCTTTTCCATAAGTTTGCTTACTACCGATTACAATAGCTCTACGGTAATCCTGCATTGCAGCTGCCAAAATTTCGGATGCCGAGGCTGAAAGTTCATTAACCATAATAACCAATGGACCATCCCATGTAATTGAGGCATCAGTATCCTTTAACACTTGTGGTTTACTTTCCTTAGCTTTTACTTGTACTACAGGTCCTTTTTTAATAAATAGACCCGCAATTTCAACTACTGTTTTTAATGATCCTCCTCCATTATTTCTCAAATCAATAACTAATCCGTCAATATTCTTTTCTTTTAAACGCTCAATCTCTTTTTCTACATCCAGTGCCGCATTACGCTGATTATAATCATCCATATTGAAATAAAACTTTGGCAAATTGACTAAACCAAACTTGCTTCCTCCTCTATCAATTAATGATGATTTAGCATAAGTTTCCTCAAGCTCTACCACATCCCTTGTAATTTCAACATTTTCAATACTCCCATCAACTCTACGTAACGTCAAAATTACTTTTGTTCCTTTTGGACCTTTAATTAAGCTTACCGCATCGTCTAAACGCATGCCGACTATACTCACTGGCTCTTCTTCATCTTCTTGCTTTACTTTTAAAATAATATCTCCTACTTCGACCTCTTCACCTCTCCAAGCTGGTCCACCTGATATCACTTCAACTATTTTAATATTTTCATTTTTCTTTTGCAAACGCGCTCCAATACCTTCTAACTTTCCAGACATTGAAATATCGAAACGATCTTTATCCTTAGGTGCAAAATAAAAAGTGTGCGGATCAAAAGATTCTACAATGGAATTTATGTAAACAGAAAACCAATCCTTTGCATCTAAATCATCAGTAAAATCAAAATATTCTTTAATCGAAGTTTTAGTTACTTCTCTTGCCTCTTCTTCCAGTTCAGCATCAGTTTTATCTTCACTCTTTACCTTGTTTTCCTTGTCTTGCTTTTGCTCTTCCAGCTTGTCATAATAAGTACTTAGCGTACTAAATTTTAATCGCTTGTACCATCTTTTACGCATTTCTCTTTTTGAAGATACATAAGACAATTTTTCATAATCTGTATCAATAGTCTCTTCCTCGTTAAAATCAAAAGGTTTTTTTAAAAGGTCACCATACAAAGCTTTCACTTCATTTACACGCATACTTAAACGATCATAGGTAAGGTTAAAAAATGTTAAATCCTTATCCCTAATTTGATCATCTATTAAGTTCTCATATTTCTTAAATTCTACAATATCCGAATCATAAAAATATCTTTTTTGTGGATCTAAAGCCTCTATATAATCTTCAAAAACCTCTTTTGAAAAACTATCGTCTATTTTTCGCGCATCAAAATGAGCCTTTTCTAACACAAACGATATTAAATCAATTAACAATTTATTTCGGTCAGGATCAGAATCACTTTTGGGCGTAAAACTACATGAGGCAACTCCTGCCATCACTCCAAGCAATAAAATTATTACACTTTTTTTCATCAATCTCTCTCTGTTTTATCCTAAGCTAATTAAAGCAAAGTAAATTTTCTGTAAATTAAAGTTAAATGTGAATATACAACTAATAATTGTGCCATTTTTCACACTTGTTATTAGTTTTTAATAAAAATCTATAAAATCATCAATTATAGCATTTATTGATGAGTCCTAAAATACTGTATGCTAATTTAATAATCAATAAATTGAAATCTCTCAATAAATAACCTATTCAAAACTTATACCATAAACAAGTAATATTTCCTTACAAGGGTCAAAATAATAGATTTGTTATATATATGACGCTCATTATAATTCGCCATTACACAAATCGAAGTAAAAAACTGTATTTTTACCACTCAACTAATTTTCATTATGAGCAAAAAAAGACCTTTAATATTAGTAACCAATGATGATGGTATAACAGCACCAGGTATACGTACTTTAATATCAATAATGAATAGTATTGGCGATGTATTAGTTGTGGCACCTGATAGCCCGCAAAGCGCCAAAGGTCATGCCATAACTATTAGCGAAACTTTATATTGTGATAAAATAGTTATTGACCCCGATGCTCCACAAGAAGAATATAGTTGTTCGGGCACCCCAGTTGATTGTGTTAAAATGGCCACACACGAAATTTTGAAACGTAAACCAGACTTGTGTGTAAGTGGAATCAATCATGGATCCAACGCTGCCATAAATGTCATTTATTCGGGAACCATGAGTGCTGCCGTTGAAGCGGGTATTGAAGGCATTCCAGCTATTGGGTTTTCATTACTTGACTATAGTATGAAAGCTGATTTCACTCATTGTCGCTCATTTATTTTATCAATTGTAAATCAAGTTTTACAAAATGGACTACCTAAAGGCGTGGTATTAAATGTGAACATACCGGTATTAAAAACTAGTGAAATAAAAGGCATCAAAGTATGCCGACAAGCTAATGCACATTGGGAAGAGGAATTTGATAAACGAACAAGCCCTATGGGCCGTGAATATTATTGGCTAACCGGAAAATTTGTAAATGAAGATAAAGGCGAAGACACAGATGAATGGGCTTTAGCAAATGGTTATATTTCTGTGGTTCCCACTCAATTTGACCTTACCGCACATCACTATATTCAAGAATTAAACACATGGAATTTAAATGAATAACAGCGCTATAAAACCTGTACTAACAGGAGTATTGGTTGGCTTTATTGCCACAGCATTAGGTAGCATTTTATGGATTATCGGTTTTTCGGACATGACTATAAAAACCACCATTGAAGCCGCTTTTGAAGAGAATGTAATTGGAGCAATTTTAGCTGCTGGTGCCTTACTTAACATCCCTGCCTTTTTTTTATTTTTAAAGCAGCATAAAAACTATCAAGCCAGAGGAGTAATGATTGCTACTTTTATTGTAGCTATATATATCGTTTATAAAAAGTTTGCTTAATATTATGAAGTATTACATTATCGCAGGAGAAGCTTCAGGAGATTTACACGGTTCTAATTTAATTAAAGAACTTAAAAAAGGGGATCCTTCTGCTGATATCAGATGCTGGGGTGGCGATTTAATGGAGGCTGCCGGTGGTTCTTTAGTGACACATTATAAAGAAAGAGCCTTTATGGGGTTTGCAGAAATTATTAAAAACCTTTTTAAAATTTTAGGCTTTATTAAATTTTGCAAAAAAGATATAGCTGTTTTTAAACCCGATGCGCTCATTTTTATTGATAACTCGGGTTTTAATTTAAGAATAGCCAAATGGGCTAAACCCAAAGGCTACAACACTCATTATTATATTAGCCCACAAGTATGGGCCTCACGTGCCAGCAGAGTAAAAACTATAAAAGCTACTGTTGACCACATGTATGTGATTCTACCTTTTGTGAAAGATTTTTACAATTCGTATAACTATCCCGTTCATTATGTAGGACACCCTTTAATTGATGCTATTGCTAATTTTCCAAAAATTGATGATCAAAAATTTAGAAATGAATTCAATTTAGATGAGCGCCCCGTTATTGCCCTATTACCAGGAAGTAGAAAACAAGAAATTACTAAAATGCTGGAAATCATGCTTAGCCTTCCAGATCATTACCCGCAATTTCAATTTGTTATTGCTGGCGCTCCTAGTCAAGAAGAAGCATTTTATAACAGTATTATTGGAAACAAATCTGTCACATTAATTCCTAATCGTACTTATGACATTCTAAGTATAGCTTATTCCGCTTTAGTAACATCGGGTACAGCTACATTGGAAACTGCACTATTCAAAGTTCCACAAGTAGTTTGTTACAAAGGAGGAGCTATTTCCTATGCTATTGCCAAAAAAATCATCAAATTAAAATACATTTCATTAGTAAATCTCGTTATGGATGCACCTGTTGTTAAAGAACTAATTCAACATGAATTTACGCCTTTAAATTTAAAAGCAGCATTTGACATTATATCTAATCCTGAAAAAAGAACTTCTTTATTTTTAAACTATTATGAATTAGAACTTAAATTAGGAAGCACAGGTGCAAGTAAAAAAACTGCCGATTTAATTATCAAATCTTTAAAATGAAAACAAAAGTATTCCTTCTAATTAGTCTCCTAATATCACTCACCTCATGTGGTTCATTAAAAAAAAGCAATTCTAGCCACAGAAAATCTTCTATTAATCCTAAAGCTATTCGCATAGTACAACATGCAAAAAGCTATATAGGCACACGCTACAAATACGGAGGTACTACCAAAAGAGGTATGGATTGTTCTGGTTTGGTATATACGTCCTTTGGCAAAGAAAACATTGTACTTCCTAGAACTTCTGCCGCCATGTCCACAAAAGGAAAACCAGTTAAACGACAACACATTAAAAAAGGGGATTTAGTTTTTTTTAAAACAGGAAAATCTTTTAAAAGAATCAACCATGTCGGAGTAGTTTCAAAAGTAAGCGAAAATACTATCTTTTTTATTCACTCCAGTAGTTCAAAAGGAGTTATAGAGTCCTCATTAAGCACAAATTATTGGGCTAAATCATTTAGATATGCCAAACGCATACTCCCGTTATAAGTTTAACACTAAGTATTCAAAAACATGACAATTGCAATTATAGCTCACGATGGTAAAAAAGCTGAAATGGTTCAGTTTTTAAATACACATAAAGATATACTTATAAAAAAAGAAGTAGATTTAATTTCAACAGGAACTACTGGTCAAAAAGCCATTAAAGCCGGATTCACAGTAAATGCCTTAAAGTCTGGACCACTTGGAGGTGATGCTCAGATTGCAGCTCTAGTTGCCGAAGACAAGGTTGATATGGTATTATTTTTTAGAGACCCCTTGGCAAAACACCCACATGAACCCGATATTTTTATGCTTATGCGTCTATGTGATGTTTACGATGTTCCCTTAGCTACAAACCCTGCTACCGCTAGCTTACTATTAAAAGGATCAAATATTTAATACAATTAACGAAAAAACATTTCGCATATAAATATCCACAAATCGTATAATACGATTGATTTATACATTCCATCTAAAACAAAAAAAAGACTGATTTAAAAATCAGTCTTTTTACTTATAATAGTTTACTACTATTAATGATCGTGACCGTGATCACCATGTAATTTATTAGCAGCATCTTTAGTTGCGTTAACAGCATTATTAGCAGCATCTTTGGTTGCATCAACAGCATTCCCTGCTGCATCCTTTGCAGAGTTTACAACATTACCAGCGGCATCTTTAGTTGCTTCAACTGCGTTTCCTGCTGCATCAATAGCATTTCCTGCTGCGTCCTTTGCAGAGTTCACAACATTACCAGCGGCATCTTTAGTTGCTTCAACCGCATTTCCTGCTGCATCTACAGCGTTACCAGCTGCATTTTTTGTTGCATCAGCAGCATTTTCAATAGCATTTCCTGCTACATCAACCGCATTTCCAGCTGCGTCTTTTGTAGCTTCTGCTGCATTTTCAACAGCGTTACCTACCTCTGAAGCAGCATTTTCTGCTTTTTTTGCAGTCTCTCTACATGAAGTTGCAAACATTAAAGATAATGCAGCTACTCCTAAAATTAATTTTTTCATAGGGTAAATGTTAGATATTAGTACTTCAAATATAACGTTTTTAAGAGCCAAAAATTTAACAAAAAACTAAAAAAAGCTACTTTTATCTACCAATAGCGTATTTCATCCACAAAATACACCTTTAAAAAAATATAACTGTTAAAATTCATCATTTTAGGCATTCATTTGTCGCTTTGTTTTTAAGAAAAGTTGACACTTTAAATAGCGAATAACCTCATCCGCATCAATGATCACTTGATAATCACTAACTACTAACTCCCTAACTCCTAAACATGAGGAATTATTAAGTTCTATTTGAGCTTGATTTTCTGTTTCTTCAAAAAAACATGAATAGGCTTTTACGCGTATCCCTAATTGCAATTCCTCTGAAAAAAGATCAAATTGACTCTTTAGATGTATATTATTTTTTTTGAAATCATAAATTGCTAATTCACTTTTTCCGATTCTATTTTCAAGCTTTACTAAAGCTTCTGAAACATTATTCAACGAATGCTTTACCTTTAATTCAACTGGATTTGGACACAATGCTACAGACATAAAAAGAATGATTATAATTGGATTTATTACAAATATATGGATTATTTCCAATTATTAAAGATTTAAACTTTTTTATTATTGGAATAAATCCAATTTTAGTATTTTAGTGTCATGGAAAATTCAAATACACTTGCCGCTAAAAGATTCAAACAAATACGTGAAAGCGAAGGTGCTACACAAAAGGAATTTGCAACGCAACTAGGAATTAAAAATAACATTGCCGATATAGAGCGTGGACGCACTAAAATAACCGGATATACACTTGTAAAACTGATACAACATTGTAACATTAATCCACTATGGTTGTATGGTTTTAGCGCTATAAAAAACGCTAATACCATTCAAAAAGACACGAGCCCTAAGCTTATCACTCTGAATTCTGAAAAAAACGAAAATATGATTCTTGTTGATGCCAAAGCTGCTGCTGGCTACCCAACTAATATTCAGGATAGGCATTGGTTTACAGAATTACCTGCATTTGATTTTCCATTACCTCAATATAGAAATGCTACTTTTAGAGGCTTTCAAGTACAAGGAGATAGCATGTATCCTCATTTAAAACCTAACGAATGGGTAATTGCTAAGGCTACTGATTCCATTAATAACTTAAGTAACCAACGTATTTGTGTGGTTGTTTTAAAAGACAGTGTACTTGTAAAAGAACTCCACAAACAAACTGATCATACTAGCATTAAATTGATCTCACTAAACCCTTCCTACCCTGAAATAAACATTGATATCAATGATATACAAGAAGTATGGGAAGTGACCAGTAAACTCAGTTTTGATATTCACTCTATTGGAGAAACAGCCACTATTCACGAACTTCAACTAGCCATGCAACGATTAACTAATGAAGTGAACAATTTAAAAAATAATTAAGCACGAAAATGACTACAAAAAAAAGCTACCTCACATAATGAGATAGCTTTTTTTTATAAAATATTTTATATAATTTGGATTAAAAATCCCAACTTTTGTAACCGCTTTTGTATACTTCAAATACATAATCCCCTTCTGTCAACAGAATAAACATTAGGTAACATATCAAAAAGATCCCTGTCCAAACAACAGACCTACGTAAGCCTTTGGTTTCTCCCTCCATGTGCATAAATGCCCAAGTAATTAAATACGCCTTATATAATGTTAAAATAATAAATATCCAGTTTAACAATTTCATAAATGCCACTTTAGCATTTAAAGCTTCAGGCTTTATAATACCTAAAATAACCTCAACAATTGTTACTATTGATAATATGGTGAATACTTTCCAAATTCTTTTTGTATTCGATTCGTGATGTCCTATTTCGTGTGCCATGATGACTTCCCTTAAAAAACTTTATTATTAAACTAGGTAAAAGAATGTAAATACAAATACCCAAACTAGATCGACAAAGTGCCAGTATAACCCCACTTTTTCAACCATCTCATAACTCTTACGCTTTTCATACGTCCCTAATAATACATTAAAGAAAATAATGATATTAAGTACAATACCTGAAAATACGTGGAAACCGTGGAAACCAGTAATGAAAAAGAAAAAGTTGGCAAACAATGTACTTCCATACTCATTCTTTATCAAGTTCGCGCCTTCAACTACACCAACAGCACTGTTCGTTAATTTATCCATTGAAGCTGCTCTAGACAAGACTGTCTTTTCACCTTCTTCAGTAAGTATTTGTGTTCTTATTAATAAATCAGAACGTTTCTTAAAACCTGCTATAACATCTTGAACAGTATATGTTGGTAATTCTTTCTCACCTTCATACCACAGTCCATTTTTACGTTGATGCTGTACTCTTTCTGCAGGAGCCGCAGTTACAAAATCAGCTAATTTTACACGATGTCCATCTTTATCAACAAACTGTAAAATTTGACCTCCTTTGGTTTCAATTGCACCGTATTCTCCTTTAATAAAGTTTTTCCACTCCCATGCTTGAGAACCAACGAATATAATACCCCCTATAATAGTTAAAAACATATAGATCGCTACCTTATTCTTTTTCATTTGATGACCTGCATCCACAGCTAGCACCATAGTTACAGAAGAGAAAATAAGAATAAACGTCATTAAAGCCACATAATACATTGGTGCATCTACGCCATGCAAAAATGGGAAGTGATTAAACACCTCATCGGCAATTGGCCATGAATTTATAAATTTAAATCTTGAAAAACCATAAGCAGCTAAAAATCCTGAAAATGTTAAGGCATCAGATAATATGAAGAACCACATCATCATTTTACCATAGCTCACTTTTAAGGGCTGACTATCGCCTCCCCAAGCGTTACCTTCAGTACCTGTTTTAATAACAGTTGTATCCATAAGTAATATTACTAGTTATATTAGTTAATTATTCGACAAAAGTAAGGAAATTTATTATCTCATGAAATATAAAAAGCAAAAGAGACATACCCATAATACATCTACAAAATGCCAATACATTCCTGCTAAAGTAATTCCTAAATGATTGTTTTTACTATACTTATCCTTTAAATGATTTTTTACAGTAACCGTAAGCACCAATAAACCACCTAAAATATGTAACAAATGCACAAAAACAATAATATAAATAAACGATGTTTTCACGTTTGAAGCACCTCCTGTTGGATGTAAATTCAAATTTAAAATTTCACCAAAACCTTTAAATTGTAACCACACAAACAACACACCAGTAACAAAAGTGGCAAATAACATTGTTGTTGCTAATTGTTTTTGTTCGTTTATAACTGCCTTTTTAGCTAAGTAAAAACAAATACTGCTTAAAAAAATAGTAGCTAAACTTATCACAAATACATTTGGCAACTGAAAGTCTACTAACCAGTCCTCACGTTTACTACTCACAATATACGCACTTAACAAACCTGCAAAGGTCATAAACATGCTAATCATAGCAAACCACATCATGCTAATTTTGGCGCGTTCATTTTTTTCTTGAAATGTTCCTTCTGTTAAATCCATTGCGTTATAAATTTATCGGCTACATAAATTATTTGTAGCACACTTATATAAAGTACACTTACCAACATTAGCTTTTTTGCAGCTTGTTCTGTTCGTACCTTATATAAATTAATTGCCTCCTTAAGCATATACATCCCTAGTGCAAATACTAAAATTCCAGATACCACACTTATTTCCAAGGCTCCCGTTTTTCCAAAAACTGGAATTAATGAACAGGCTATGGTCCAAATGGTATAAATGATTATTTGTACTGCAGTAGTCTTATCTTTTTTTCCTGTGGGAAGCATAAAAAAACCTCCTTTTTTATAATCATCAAACAGAAACCAGCCTATAGCCCAAAAATGAGGGAATTGCCAAAAAAACTGAATCATAAATAAGGTCCCTGGTTCTATTCCAAATTCGCCCGTAGCGGCTACCCAACCTAACATAAAGGGAATAGCTCCTGGTATAGCGCCAACAAAAACAGCTAAAGGTGTTTTCGTTTTTAATGGCGTATATAAACTAACATAACAGAATATAGAAATTGCCCCAAACATGGCTGTTTTGGGATTCAAATAATACAATAATGTCAAGCCTACTATGGTAAGTATAACCGCTATTGTAAAAGCCGTATTTACAGACATTCTCCCCGAAGGAATGGGTCTGTTTTTTGTGCGCTTCATTAAAACATCTAAATCGCGTTCAATAATTTGATTAAATGCATTGGAAGCACCTACCATACAATAACCCCCTATGGCCAAAATAAACAACTCTAAAAAAATCACCGTATCGGCTGCAAGTAAATAACCCGCAACAGCAGAAAAAACTACACTTATCGCTAAACGAACTTTAGTTATTTCTTTAAAATCTGCTCCAAAAGAGACTTTGGCTTCTTGAATTTCTACAACACTCAAAATAGGCGAATATTTGGTCTTTTTTTTGAGGTGCAAAGATAGCCTATAAAAACCTTACCTACAATATTTCTCACAGGTATTAACAATTGTAGTATATAATACGAACTACCACTTAAAACAAACTAATTTTAACCCATCGACTTTACACAGTAAATACTTGACTTCTGATTCCCCACTGCCTTACTGTTTATACTAGATTACAGCAATTATTTAAGAAGACTAGTTTACTTTCCCAACTCATTTTAATTTATAAAATCATAGCAAATAAAAAAAGACCATCTTTACAGATAGTCTTTCTTTATATTCAATGAGAAGACAGTTAATTAATCCTCCACTCTAAATGTGATTGGCAAATTATACAATACACCAACTGTTTTATCTCTTTGTTTACCCGGTTTCATTTTAGGCAATAAAGAAACTACTCTTTGTGCTTCTTTCATTAACCTTGGGTGTGGTGCTCTTGCTCTTACATCAACAATATCACCTTTTTTATCAATTTTGAACATTACAAAAATACGTTGTACTCCAGAAAGACCTAACTCTGAACCAAGATCCGTATTAAACTTTCTGTTTACAAATTTCTGTATCTTCTTTTCCATACAAGCCTTTTTGGCTGCATTTCCGCGTTCTTTTTCACAACCAGGAAACGTAGGTGACTCAGAAATTAAAGCAAATGGAACATCACCGATTTCCTCTTCTCCATCACCTTCATCGGCTGTAAAGTCAGGAACTTCATCTGGAATATCTTCTTCCTCTTCCACATCAGTTTCTTCAAAAACAGTTTCTGGTTCTGGTTCTTTATCATCGATCACTTCAATAATTTCAATTGATGGTGGCGGTGGTGGCGGTGGTGGCGGTTTTCTAAAAACCATTTTTGTAATCGGAATATCTTCCTCTTCTTCAACAACAAGTTCAAAGTCTTCCTCTTCTATTATTTGACGGTCGTAGGTTTTGTATTCAATACCTCCCCATGTCAATAACAAAACCAATATTAAACCTACTTGAAAAAAGAGCGTACTCTTGCTTCTTAGGTCAGCTTTTGGATTCTTTTTTAAATTCATAAGATCTATTCGTTAGTCGTGAGTAAAAATAGCTAATTTATTAAGGAATAAAAAAATCTAAAACCCACTTTTTTTCATTAAACTGAAATATTTTAATGATAATCGCATTATTAACAAGCCAAATGCAGCTCCAACTGTATTTGCTAACATATCAAACACATCAAATTGCCTGTAGGATGTTAATAACCATTGTGCGATTTCCATAAGCACTCCTAAAACTACTCCTAAAAAAAAAGCTTTGATTAGTTGCTTTATAAAATTGGCTTTTGACTCAATTTCTAATCTACTACTTAAATAAGCTCCCCATATAATTACAAATAACATATAGGCTATTGCATGCGCATATTTATCACTATTAGGTACTTTACCCGGTAACACTCCAATAACAAATTTTGATAAAGATGCTACTAAAATAAATACCACATAGGCATAAGCCACAAAAGCCAATGCTTTACGCATTTACCAATGCTTTATAATCATCAGCAGACATTAATCCCTCTATTTGACTTGTATCGCTAATTTTCAACTTAATCATCCAGCCTTTCCCATAAGGATCTGTATTCACAAGTTCAGGGTCATCTTCTAGCCCTTCATTAAATTCTATAATTTCTCCCGAAAGAGGCAAAAACAAATCTGACACTGTTTTCACCGCCTCAACACTTCCAAAAACTTCATCTTGATCCAAAGTCTCATCAAGTGTTTCTACTTCCACATATACAATATCACCTAGTTCACTTTGCGCAAAATCAGTTATCCCAATGGTCGCAACATCACCATCAATACTTACCCATTCGTGTTCCTTTGTATACTTTAATTCTGAAGGAAATTCCATAAAATACTTTAATTTATTTTCAATATTATTTTTCTATACATCAACAAATGACAAACATTTGTTCCCACTTAGTCGATACTGCAAATTAAACATTAATATAATTTATTCAATTAACTATTTCATTTTTTTAAGAAAATTGATTCCCTTATACTATTCGATTCCGTACTGTCAAAAAAGTAAATCCTCCTGTAAATACTAATTGAAAGCTACATGTTAATTCCCAAAGTTATACCTTAATGTAAATCCACTTCGAATGTTTGTTTGTGGGAAAGCTGTAGATACAGAAAACTGAGAGAAGGTATGATCGTAAAAGAATAAAGCGGTTAAGTTTTTACTCAAAGCATAATCGGCAGTCAATCTCAAACTATAAATATCCTGACCCGAAGTTACCTGACTATTGTCCACTTCTAAATTTCTAATCACTGTTTCATTTTGACGTAATGATAAATCTGCCTTTAAATTCAAATCACTTTTTATTACCCTTCTTCTTCCACTTGTACTCCCTAAACGGGTTGCAAATGAAATATCCTTTACACGGTAACCTAGCCCTATTACATACTCATTCCCTCTAACTTCGGTTAACAAACTATTATCAAAACTAAATGACAAAGCACGGTCTCTTCTTATTTCGGTAGAGACTTTGATGGAGCTTTTGGTTTCTAAATCAACTTTCAACAAAGGGCTAAACTGCTCAGTCAAATTCACATTTCCAAAAAGCAATTCATTTTTCACATTTCCTCCTTGATCTAATCGTTCCGCACCAACATCGTTAGCATTAAATTCTAAATTAGACTGGAAACGATTCACCGTAAAGTCCGAGCGATAACCGTGTGCCAATGAAAAACGTTTAAAACGTTTTTTAAACCACTTCATTTTCATAAACCCAGTGTACTTCATACTCCAATTAGGCAAAGGCACATCTCTAAAAGCTCCTAGGCTAATATTATCGGCACTTTTACCCGAATATGCTGCCAAAAATGCAGGCAACAACACTGCTTGATTATTTGGACCATAACCCTCAGGATAAACGGTGTCATTCCCTTCAGCATCTTTTGCTCTTGGCGTATTTGGCCCAGCCAATCTGTTTGCTATTTTCAGCCTATTCGCTTTAAATTCTTCAAATGCTTGTGAGGTATTTTCATCACTTTTTTGAAATGCCGTTCTAATCAATACCGTTGAAATACTATAGTTCCCATACGTATTAGGAGTAAGTGAATTATACTCAAACTGTCCATCTATGATCTCATCCACTCTATAATTTTCGGTATAGGTACTTGACTTAGCCCTGTTAGCTGTAATATCAATTTTAAAATTCTTAAAAGGCTCCACCGTACCTTGAATATCTAAGGTGTTTGCTGTTCTATTTTGATATTGCTGATTAAATTCATCATAAAAAGTTAACCAACCCCTACGAGCTGCTTCCTGTCTTACATCGGCCTGACCTCCAAAAACAAAACCAGACGAAGGTTTTAAAGTTCCAAGAAAACCAATATCATTCGTATAACCAGGCAATACCGTTCCCGAATCATTTTGGAAATTAATATTTAACCTTTTTAATGAAGTTACAATCCCTACACCTGCATTGTAAATCTTATTTTTAGTACTTAAATTTTTCGAGTTAATTTTTTTACGACTCGCAATAGTTCTAGGAGCCACTTTTACATTAGCCACACCTAATGAATCCTTTTTCTTCTTTTTACGTTTCTTTTTCTTTTGGTTTGATGTCTTTTTAACTAAACCAATACCCTTGTAAAATTTAGATAGATCCAATGAAGTGTTTAAACGGTGTACACTAGAATTCTGGATGGTATTTCCTTGATCTGGAATAGCCACTTGTACTTCTACTTGTTCTCCAGTCACTGGGTCTCTTTCTATTTCGGTTTCGGTCAAACTTCTAAAAATATCACTCCCCTTTTGCCATTGAAAGTTCCCTGTATAGGAATACGCTGATTTTATAAAGGCTAAAGCTGGAAACTTTTTAAAAGGCAGCTCGTAATTGGCTTGCAAACTTTGATTATGATTGTTAGGATCACCAATATTTGTTAATCCATCCCAAATTCCAATATTGTCTATTACATTATTATCCGCATCTAAATAGTTTCGTACAATTCGATTTACCGAAGAGGTAAAGTTAAAATTAAACGACTTGGTTAAATTGTAATTTAATGCGTACTGCCAATCGAACAAGAAATTACGTTGCTTTAGTGCTGGTATTTCAATACTCCCAGGGGTTAGAGAAATATCTCTAAATTTCTGACTATTAAAGCGTCTATTTAAACCCGAAGTAACACTTATATTTGTTGGTAATGGATTAAAATTAATATCCTTTAAAAACTTCAAATGTTTTGATTTACTTAACAATTTCACTTTTTTAAGTGGTTCAATATTCCACGGCACAAAGCTGTAATTGTAAGTTGCAGTTGCATTAAAACTTTGATCTAATGATTTTTCAATTTCAAAATCACGGTGATCTGTTTGGTTATAAGTAGTAGAAAAACTTAAGTTTTCGATATCATAAGGCATAGGCTTCTTTTCGCCCACACGTTCTTTACGCAATCCAATTAAACTAATACTTTGTCTTTTGGTATAATCTGTAGAACGCTCTTCAACTTCATCCCTATTTGCTCCAGCGCTATTCAACACATCTTCCAATAATAAATCTTGATCCAGAGGGTCATATTGCGGCGTAATTAACTCCTCACCTCTACTGTAAGTCACCGGAATTTGGAAGCCCCATTTTTTAGGAAACAATTGTCCTAACTGCACACTTGTAGTAAAATCATATTGCTTAAGATCATCGGTACTACGCTCATTAGGACCTTGCTCTACACCTCCAAAACCAATAGTACTCAATCGACCCGAAGCAGTAATATTAGCAAAATCAGCAATATTGGTATCTACATTAGCTACAGCTGCCCAACCTCCTTGGTTTCGAAGTCCACTCAGGCGCATTTCATTAAACCATACTTGAGCGCTTCTGTTATTAGAAGCATTATTTGCCGCTAAATTATTCTTTACCCCCAACATCAATACCCGTACGTTTCCAAAACTAGGGTTTCCTTTGATTCCAATTTTCAGCTCACCTAAACCAACTCTGTCAGTTTCGCTAATACGGTCAAAATTTTGATTAAAAAACAATAAATTTTGACGCTCAATAGCCGTTAATGATTTTACCCTTGCCTTAATTTTTTGCAATAAATCTAATGGCAAATCAAAATTATTCGCCTCAGGCCATAACTGACTTTGAGAGACTCCTTGACTCACTGTCAAAGGAAGTTCTATTTGATAAAAATTATCGGTAAAATCATTACCTATACGCACTATCGCACTAACCTCTCCACTTTGAAGAATGTCTTGACCTGGTAAATCTTCAGCATGAATAAATAATTCTAAATTTTCATACTGTCGCATGTCTATATTAAAATTATTGAATACTGCCCTACCATCTTGTCCTTCTAGCTGATCAACCGTTAAGGCTAATGAGCGTTCATCTTGCGACAAAATCGTGTTGTTATTATTTAACTGCTCCCTAACAATCCCTGGAGGAGTTTTATAGTCTGGATTCTCTTCAATACTTACCGATGATGCTGTAAACTGCGTTGGATCAACCGCACCATCCGCCAAGCCTTCTCTACTCACGTTCAAGCCTTCGGTATCAATTCCATTTTGCGAAACCACATCATACCTTCGGTAATTACTCCTTACCAAATCCAATGTCCCTAAACGCAACAATGTTTCCTCCTGAAATCCAGTTACATACATACGCATAAAACGCGATGAACGCAAATCGGTGGCTCCTCCACGCTCTTC
>NZ_JH621255.1:120609-140957 GCF_000255455.1 Aquimarina agarilytica ZC1
ATTATTAATATCAATTGTATATTCAATATAATTATTAATCGTATTCATGGTATTATCACGATTCACATCTTCAACCGTGGGTATCGTACTGCTTCCTCTATTATCATTAGACACTTCTGTAAATGAATTCCCATCAATTCCATTAAACCTACGGTAACGATCTACAATACTTCCACCTGCTTGTAAAAAAGATTGGTAATTATCATTTGATGGATCTTCCGGGTTTCCGTTAGGTCCAAAAGCTATCGCTTCTTGATCATCTTTTAATCCATCAAAACCTGCATCCTGCAACGATCTTGCTCCTCCTTCGGTATCAAAAGCATACACCAAGGATTGATTTTGAGGCACCCTACCTATAGCAGCTCCTGCCACTCCATTACCATCAATATATTGGTTATTATTTGCCCCAAGTACAAAATTAGTCTCAGCTTCAGGTAAGCCATTTTCGTATTGTTTTCTTCCGTCTTTCAATACATCTTCACTAATATTTCCAATATTAAAAACAATTTTCCCACTATCATTTGCATTGTCTTTATAAGAATATGGATTTAACAACCAAAATTCTAAAAACTCAATATTAGCTTGCTCAAAATTAGTAGTAGTTAAGCCTCTGGTGATCCCTGCAAATTTTTGCTCCTTACTCACTACATTAAAACTATCATTATAATTATATGGTCCTTTTTCTTCGGGCCTGTAATGTAAATCAAATGTAAAAATGGCACGTGTTTGATTTTGTGCAATTTCTCGCTCTCTAAAAATTTCATTTATAAATACCCTTCGAGTTTCGGGCAATGAAATTTCATCGTTTGAAATTCCACTGGGCGCTCTATTACTATAAAAAACAGGATCAATACTGTACCAAGATAAGCCTGCTCTTTTTTCACCAGATTCTATACCTCCTGGAAGTTCTCCTCCAAAATTTAAAGGAGCACTGGATAATTCCCACGAAAGAGGCGACATTACACTAATTCTTGATTGTGAACCCTCAAAATCATCCACATACGATGTGATTTCCCCATTAAAATCAGCCGCATCTGGTGCATTAGCAAACAAATATGCGAACTCCCCCCTAAAAGAAAAGTTAGAAGGCGCTTCAGTATCTATGTTTGGTAATTTATTTACCATTCTTGTTAAAAAGGGTACTTCGGTAGAAAAATTAGTATTTAAACCCGCTATGGTATTATTTATGGGCTCAAAATTTAAATTTGATTTCTGAGTTAATGGACGCTCTCTTAAATTAATTAAGGTTCCTCCCAATACAAAATTTTCCGAAAATTTATGCTCTATATTTACCCCAGAATACCGCTTTACTTGCTGACCAAAAACCGCATTATTTTCGGTTGAAATATCAATAGGTGTATTGGAAGCCTTTAAGGCATCGTCTAAAATTTCCACACAACCAATTTGATAATTTACAGAAAAATCAATCCCCTCTTGTAATACTCTACCTCCCGCAGTAACGGTAACTGAACCTCGTGGCACATTAAATGCGCCTATACTAATACAATCTTGCCCAGAGGTTTTATAACGCCCTTTTAATTGAAATTTATTTTTATCCGCCTGTTCTAACTGCGCTTCTACTTTTGTTTCCGTATATAATTTATCAAAAACATATCTTTGCTGATCAGGCGTCCAATTTGCCCTAGCTGTATTACTAGTATCATATTCCTGATTTAAATTATTTGGATTACCACTCAAACGCCTGTATAAATGCTCCCCAAAAGGTTCAACTGTAGTAAAAATTATCCTCCCATTTTCGGGATCAACGGTTAAACCAGGAAAATAATCAAAAAAACCATCTCCTCCATTTACAGGATCATTGTTCGCATTTAACTTATCCATGTTAAATACTTTTAATAAGGTAGGACTATTTCCTAAACCATCATTTGGAGTTGGTCTGGGTATGATTACATCTGCATCATCAAATTTTGTTATGTAGTTTACAGGTGAAGGATCGGTATAAAGAATATTTAAATTAAAATCTTCCTGTGTTAAACGAAAAACGCCTAATCCATAGATATTTTTCATCATTAGATCCCAAACTGGCTCCGTTACAGTAATTTGTGTACTCTTCAACATTTTAACCACTAAGGCTTGTGTTAGTGACAAAGCTGGCTCTGGAGTTCCACCCGGAGTGGTTGGCGTTGTAGGATTAGCTATTCCGTTAGCACTGGTATTTGCTACACCGTCATTAGCAAATTCTCCTACTTGAAATACTTGCCCGTCTTTTGTGTATTGAAATGCTACCGCTAAAATCTCATCAGCATTCAACTTCTGATTTAATGAAATGTATCCTAACTGGGTATTTAAAGTATATTGATTTTCTGTCAATAAACGTGCATTTTCTAGCCTTGAGTAATCCGAACCTTCAACCGCCGTTATACCTCCTGGAATATTGAACGCATTAGTTGACTGACTAATATCTCTAATACTATTAGTTAGGTAACCTACTCCAGCTTGGGCTATTAAATTAGGATCAAACTGATTGTTTTCATTACGAGGCAAACTCTCGGCATTTACTCCTGGTCTTAAAAAACCTATAGGCACTGCTGCGGAATTTTCACCTAATCCAATGTTATCTAAATTTGATTCTCCTAAATCCTGTAGCGCGATTAAATTACGCGCACTTGTTAATCCTCGGGTATTATTTGATCTATTAGTTACCCAAACTTGAACTCTGGTAATCTGAATATTTGAATTGATAAATGGATACTGCGCTAACGATTTATCATAGGTATCCCTAAAATAATGAGATAAAAAGTAATGACGATTATCGTCATAATCTAAAGCAAATATTTCAAAATCATCCACTCTTCCTCCACCTTGAACACTCACCGAACGTGTATCCGACTTTTGCTCCGAAAATACCCCGGTAATCGTTGTTTTTCCAAATTGCAATTGTGCTTTAACACCAAATAGACTTTGCGCTCCTCTAATCAAAGAACTGTTCAATGGCATATTTACATTTCCTATTTCCAGTGCTTGTAAAATACTATCTTCATTAGGGTTATATCCTAATTTAAGTTGATTTTGAAAATCAAAGGTAGATTCTGTATCGTAGTTTGCTAATACCGATAGTCGTGTCCCGACATTCCCTTGTAAACTCAAACTAATACGCTGATCAAAATCAAACGTAAAATTACTTTGGTTTTGAGGTGAAAATGATGGATTATCTGTTTTGTTAAAAAGCAATCCCAAATCAACCTCAACAGAACCTTGAGGAATCAACTCAATTTCATTACTCCCAAAAATAGTTTCAAAAAAGCCTGAATTCACATAAAAAATAGGGAGTAAATTCTTTCTTTTTTCTTCTTCATCCACATCTTTTCCAGAAATGGCATTCACCTTTTCTTTAAAATAATCACGCATTTGCTCCTTACGGACCAATCTTTGAAATTCCTTTGGCGTTAAATACAGCGGATATCGTATACTGAATTCTCCTAAATTTTCAGAATACTTATACCTATCGGTAATGGGATCATATTCATACTTACTTTCGATACTATCTGGATCAGGTAGTGCCATATTAGTAAATGAATGCGTAGTACTTGTCGAATCTCGAACAGTTTCCTCTTTTTCTTGAGCAAAAACATTAGTACTGATAAGTATAAAAAGTCCTACAAAGACCGACCATACTCTATATTGTAAGTGGGTTATTCGTTGCAAATGATTATAATTTTTTAAGCGCTTGTTTAATCACATTCTCTACGGTTAGACTTTGGTCTAAAGTCAGAATTTTCTCAACTACTTTTTGAGCTATCTTTCTATTAAAGCCTAAAGTCTCTAATGCAGATAACGATTCTTCCTTCGTGGTATTGCCCGAAACTACAGAAACTTCATCAACTTCATGCAGTTTTAATACTTTATCCTTTAAATCCAGAATAACCCGTTGAGCTGTTTTAGCCCCTATTCCTTTTACAGATTGTATTGTTGATACGTCTGCTAAAGCTATGGCATCCTTTACTTGCTTTGGGTTTAAGGAAGACAACATTGTTCTGGCTATGCTAGCTCCTATGCCTGAAACAGATAACAACAATCTAAAAATGTCTCTTTCTGCTTTTTCCACAAAACCATAAAGTGTATGCGAATCTTCCTTAACTTGTAAGTGTGTATACAATTGAAGTAATTCATCATTTCCTATTAAAGAAAACGTATGCAGTGAAATATTCAAAAAATAACCAACTCCGTTACAATCAATTACAACTTCCGTTGGATTTTTTTCTACGAGCTTTCCTCTAATATGCGTTATCATAAAAATGAATGAAATTTAGTTTTCAAAAATAGTAAAATATTTGGCTCCAAAACTTTTTGTTTTTTTTAAGACTTTAGGCAAAAAAATGTAAATTATTTCCGACAAACATTTTGTTATAAAAATACGCACTTTAACCCAACAGACGTATTCAAACTAAGCCTGCTTTACTTGTGCATCAACCACTGCCACTGCTGTCATATTCACAATTTCCTCCACACTCGCTCCCAACTGTAAAATATGTACTGGCTTTTTCATTCCCATTAAAATGGGTCCAACCGAAGCTGCTCCATGCAACTCTTTTAACAACTTGTAGGTACTATTTGCCGCACTCAAATTTGGAAACACTAATGCATTCACCCTTTTGTTGACCAACTTTGAAAACGGAAAGCGTTCCTTAAGCATGTCATTATTTAAAGCAAAATCAGCCTGCACAGGTCCATCGACTAGCATATTAGGATAGGTTTTATGCAATAGATTCACCGCTTGGTTCACTTTTTCCACATCCGAATCCTTAGACCTACTAAAATTGGTATATGAAACCATTGCGATTACTGGATCAATCCCAAAAAATCGCGATGTAGCTGCTGTCATTCGGGTTATTTTTGCCAATTCTTTTGCCGAAGGATTGATATTGATTGAAGTGTCACTCACAAATAATGGCCCATAATCGGTAATCATTAAATTGGTCGCTGCCGCCCTACGAATACCTGGCGCTAAACCAATTAACTCAAGTACTGGCTTAATTACACGATTATAACTACGGGAATACCCCGAGAGCAATGCATCGGCATCTCCCATATTGACCATCATAGCACCAAAATAGTTACGCTCACGCATTAAACTTTCGGCATCATAATAAGTTATCCCCTTGCGCTGACGCTCTTGCCAATACTTTTTAGCATAGGCTGTTCGTTTTTCGGATTCATCTTCCGATTTTGGATCTATAATTATGACACCAGAGGTATTGAACTTTATTTCGTCCATTAATTCCAAAATCATTGCTTTATTCCCTAACAAAACAGGGATAGCAATTCCTTCTTCAAAAGCGATTTGTGCCGCTTTTAATACCTGTAGTTGATCTGCCTCCGCATACACTACCTTTTTAGGTTGCTGTTTGGCTCGATCAATAAGCAGTTCTATAAATTTATTATTATCCCCTAATCGGCTTAATAATTCTTGTTTGTACGCATTCCAATCATTAATTTGAATTTGGGCTACACCACTTTCAATCGCAGCTTTGGCTACGGCTACTGGGATTTCACCAATTAAACGCGGATCAAATGGTTTAGGAATAATGTAATCTTTTCCAAAAATCAACTTCGTTTTATTGTAAGCAATATTCACTTCTTCGGGTACTGGTTTTTTGGCCAACTCCGCCAATGCAACCACTGCTGCTTGCTTCATTTCTTCGTTAATAGCTGTTGCCCTCACATCTAGAGCCCCTCTAAAAATAAATGGAAAACCTAATACATTATTTACTTGATTCGGATGATCACTTCGACCTGTAGCCATAATAATATCCTTACGGGTTTTAACCGCCAAGTTATATTCAATTTCTGGATTAGGGTTTGCCATTGCAAACACAATAGGATCATTTGCCATGGAAAGCAACATGGCGGGGGTGACTAAATTTGCCATAGACAATCCTATGAATACATCGGCATTTTTCATAGCCTCTTCCAAAGTGTGCACATCCTTATCGGTAGCAAATTCTGCTTTTTGCGGGCTTAAGTTACCTCGATCCTTTCGAATCACCCCTTTACTATCCGTCATTACTATATTTTTACCCAAAGCCCCAAAAGACTTATACAACCTAGTACACGAAATAGCTGCCGCCCCCGCTCCACTTATTACGATATTGATATCGCTCATTTTTTTACCCACCAACTCACAGGCATTTAATAATGCTGCCGCAGAAATAATAGCTGTTCCGTGTTGATCATCGTGCATTACAGGAATATCTAATTCTTCCTTTAAACGACGCTCAATTTCAAAAGCCTCAGGAGCTTTGATATCCTCTAAATTGATCCCCCCAAAAGTAGGCGCAATATTTTTTACCGTTTCAATAAAAGCATCTACATTTTTAGTATCCACTTCAATATCAAAAACATCAATATCTGCAAAAATTTTAAACAACAAGCCTTTCCCTTCCATAACAGGTTTGGATGCCATGGCACCAATATCGCCCAAGCCCAAAACTGCCGTACCATTTGATATTACCGCTACCAAATTCCCTTTTGCCGTATATTTATACGCATCATTGTAATTTTTTTCGATCTCCAAACATGGTTCGGCAACTCCTGGCGAATAAGCCAATGATAAATCACGCTGTGTATCGTATTTTTTAGTAGGAACTACCTTTATTTTCCCTGGCGTGGGCTTTTCATGATAGTCTAATGCTTCTTGTTTCTTTTTTGCTGAATCCATGTTATTTTTTGTTACTGGCTGTTGGTTGTTAGTTAGCTGTTGGCTGTTAGTTGTTTATATAAATTATTTATTATTAACTCTATTTTCTTTCTTCTATATTCTATACTCTCTACCATATACTTTGCACTCAAAACTCTCAACACACAACTCTATACTCCATAATCTATTTTCTTTCTTCTATATTCTGTATTCTATACTCTCTACCATATACTTTGCATTCAAAACTCTCAACACACAACTCTATACTCCATAATCTATTTTCTTTCTTCTATATTCTGTATTCTATACTCTCTACCATATATTTTGCATTCAAAACTCTCAACACACAACTCTATACTCCATAATCTATTTTCTTTCTTCTATATTCTGTATTCTATACTCTCTACCATATACTTTGCATTCAAAACTCTCAACACACAACTCTATACTCCATAATCTATTTTCTTTCTTCTATATTCTCTATTCTTTATTCTATACTCTGCATTCTATACTCTCTATCATATACTCTCAACACACAACTCTCAACACACAACTAAAAATTATTCTTTTAAAAAATTAATATTTCGTGTTAATCCTTTATATTTTGTTCTTTTGACGGCAGATTTCTGAAACACTTTCGAAAAAACTTCTTGTGTGATCTCCAACCAATCCTTTTTTGTCATACTTAATAAATCTGGATGTGGATCAAACAAGGGTTCATTATGCGCTGTTGAAAAACGATTCCATGGACATACATCCTGACATACATCGCAACCAAACATCCATTGATCAAATTTACCTTGCATTGTGTTGGGCAAATTATCCTTTAACTCTATGGTAAAATAAGAAATACACTTACTCCCATCGACCACATAGGGCTCCACAATTGCTTGAGTTGGACAGGCATCAATACATGCTGTACAGCTTCCGCAATGATCCGTTACTGCATGATCCTCTGCCAATTCAATATCCAAAATTAATTCGGCAATAAAAAAAAATGAGCCCGATTGTTTTTGAATTAAATTGGTGTTTTTACCAATCCACCCCAAGCCACTTTTTTTGGCCCAAGCTTTATCCAAAACTGGTGCCGAATCCACAAAGGCTCGACCTCCTACCTCGCCTATTTCGGCCAATATAAAGTGATGTAACTCCTTTAATTTTGACTTAATTACATAGTGGTAATCCTGCCCATATGCATATTTCGAAATTTTAGGTGCCGCTGCATCTTCTTGTACTTTTTCGGGGTAATAATTGAGCAGTAAAGACACTACACTTTTGGCGCCTTCGACTAGTTTTGTGGGATCTAGTCGTTTGTCAAAATGATTTTCCATGTAGCGCATTTCGCCATGCATGTTGTTTTTTAACCATTTTTCTAATCTTGGTGCTTCTTCTTCTAAAAAACCTGCCTTACTAATACCACATGACATAAAGCCCAAACGGGCTGCTTCGGCTTTAATTAATTGGGCATTTTTTTGTTTGGAATCCATTTGGTTTGTCGAAAATACTGAAAGCTTCTAAAATATCAGAAATTCTTGCTGTTTTAAAATACGAATACTTGTTTATCCATCGTTACACTAACCTATTGTTTCTATAAATTTACATCTTATACCAATTCCGAAGTAATATGCTTATAATAAAATGGAAAAAGATTTTCGCTAGTTCCAGGCATAAAATTTCGGAATAGCCTTAGCTGTTATTAAATTTTATAACACAGAAATAGTAGAAAAGACTTATTATTTTAACGATCATATTACTTCAGAATTGGTATTATTACACTATAAACTTTTCAATATATTTGCTTAACTTCTCATTTAAATGCGATTCATTAAAATAGTTTTATACCTTTTATACTTTCTAGCGCAAGCGGGAAATGCACAGGATATGAACTTAAAGTTAATTGATAGCCTAGCTATTCCCAATAACGAATACACTAAATTTATTGGAGTTGACACCCACAATTTTCTTTTTTTTACCAAACACGAAATTGTAACTAAAACAGATGGCACCAACAAATGGGTATATACTAATTATGAATTAGGTGAACCCACGAGTGTTTCCATACTTAATCCGCTTCAAATTCTTATATTTTATAAAGAAACCAACACCTTAGTTTTTTTAGATCGTTTTTTAAATGAAACACAACGCATTGATTTGAATAGCATTTCCCCTTCTAAAATTATATTATGGGCCGAAAACACTAAAAATCAAGAGGCTTGGCTCCATAATGAAATTACTAATAGTTTAGAGTTTTACAATTACAAAAATAATAGTACGCGGAGCCAAACCATCCCTTTTTCGGAAAAACCTAGCTGCTTAACTGCCGATTTTAGTACCGCTTATGTGCTTTTTGACTCGCAACTATGCAGTTACAATATTTATGGCACCCAATTAAATTGTGCGCCTTCAAAAAAAATGGATAAAATTGTTTTAGCAGCTAATTATATTGTGGGGAGCACTCCTAACAAAAGTGAATTTCTATTTTTTGATACCACCTTAAAAACTGTTGGTTCATCTATAATTTTACAAAATAATTGGCAAGATTTTTCTGTAAGGAATGAAAAACTTTATATTTACAACGGAAGCAACGTTTACACGTACCAATTAATTTTATCTTCAAAATAACGACTATGCATATAGCTGTAGCAGGGAACATAGGCGCTGGAAAAACTAGCTTAACTGAACTTTTAGCCAAACATTTTAAATGGACTCCTTTGTATGAGGATGTTTTGGAAAATCCTTATTTAGAAGATTTTTACAACACCATGGATCGCTGGTCTTTTAATTTGCAGGTCTATTTTTTAAATAGCCGTTTTAGGCAAATTTTAGATATCCGAGCTTCGGGTAAACCGACCATTCAAGACCGAAGTATTTATGAAGATGCTTATATTTTTGCCCCCAATTTACATGCCATGGGATTAATGGCCAATCGTGATTTTGAAAATTACCGATCCCTATTTGACCTTATGGAAAGTGTGGTTGAAAAACCTGATCTACTGATTTACTTGCGCAGTAGTATTCCCAATTTGGTAAAGCAAATACACAACCGCGGACGTGATTACGAAAGTAGTATTTCCATTGATTACCTTAGTAAATTAAATGAACGTTACGAAGATTGGATTAAAGGCTATGACAAAGGCAACCTCCTTATTATTGATGTTGACAACCTTGATTTTGTAAATGAACCCGAAGATTTAGGCGAAGTTGTCCATAAGATTAATGCAAAGCTCAACGGTTTATTTTAGGAAGCTCCTCCTTTTTTAGTCATTTTTAAGCTACATTGTAGGTTACTATAATGTGATTGATATCAATTATGTCCGATTCGGTGTTAGCCTCCTATGAAAACAACTCTGGTTCCGATGCCTTGTACACGGGGCTACTTGCTACATTAAAACCCTCGGCCACTCAATTACTTATCCATTGTAATGACACACAAATTACGGATTGTATTAAACTCACCTTGCTGGACCTTTGTTTAAAACAAGTCATTCATATTAAAAAAAGCTCCCTTGTTTCACCAAACAAAAAGGAAAGTATTATTGAAACAGGCGCACAATTTAACACCTACCAAGCGGATTCATTTGAATACTATTTTACTAGAATTTTATCCCATAACATCACCTATCCGCTTCCTAATTACATTAAAAAAATTCATAGTGATCTACCTGATGATTATAGCTGTTATCAAAAAATAATTACCAGCGCCCAGACAACTGCCTATTTTAACAAGGGATGGTTTTGTCGGTTTTTTCAACTTACTAAACTAAACCCCAAAGGAAAAAAAGTAGCGGAACACCTTAACCAGTCCCTAGCTCATATTGACAACAATTTGGTTCAGCTTATTAACCAAAAACCGGCTGAAGCGACTACCTTAATTAAAAATTTAGGCGGAAATGTATTTTTATTGACTGCTTTAAATTTTGAAATATTTGAGCATTTAAAAACGGCGCTTTCCGCTATTGAACGTATTCACCAAGAGCTTCCCAAAATTTTAGATGTATTGTACCTAAGTGAAAACACCTATATTATTTCGGATATGTATGATTACTTTTCAAAACTACGTGAGCAACTCCGCTAGTCCTTATATGCTATTCCTGCAATAATGCTATCTGTTGCTCCAACTTGGCTTTGCACAAAATCTTTTGCTGCTTCCCCCATTTTTTTTCTTAGCGGTTCATTTGCCAACAAACCAAACAACACTTTTTTAAAACTTTCGGAATTGGTTACCACTTGTAAACCTCCATGTTTTTCCAAGGCCTTAGCCTCTGGGAATTTTTGTGTATTAGGACCTACCAAAATGGGCACTCCAAATACCGCCGGCTCCAAAATATTATGCATTCCGGTAGTTCCCATAGCTCCGCCTACGTACGCAATATCGGCTTGGCTATATATTTTTGTTAAATAGCCTATGGCATCAATAATTAACACCTTACTCAATGGATCCACCCCTTTGGAAAGTACACTTACATGCTGTTTTAATTTCTTTTTTAAATCCTTAATTTTTTCTGCTTTAATTTCATGCGGAGCAATAATAAAACACACGTTATCCGAACTTGTGTTAATTGCTTTTACAAAAGCGGCCTCGCAATCGGGCCAAGTGCTCCCCAAGACTACGCAGGTTCTGTTTTGCTTAAATTGTTTTACAAAATCCAATTCATTATCCATACTTAGTTGTGCATGTACCCGATCAAAACGTGTATCCCCACTTAGGCTAACATTAGTAAATCCATTGGATTGCAACACTTTTACTGATAATTGGTTTTGCACAAAAAAATGAGTTACCCGCTTTAAGGTCTTTTTAAAAAAACTTCCATACCATTTAAAATACCATTGATTTTTCCTAAAATTTGACGAAACAATATAAATAGGCACCTGCACTCCGTTAAGTGCTTTAAAATAGTTTTCCCAAAAATCATATTTAATAAAAAAAGCGGCTTTTGGCTGCACTGTTCCAACTAACAGTTTTGCATTTTGAGGCGTATCCATAGGCAAATACAATGCCCGATCAATTAAATGATGCTTCTTTTTAATTTCGTAACCCGAAGGTGAAAAAAAGGTAACTAAAATTTTATTGGTATCCGTTTTTATTTTTTCAATTAAAGGAACAGCTTGCTCAAATTCCCCTAATGAAGCACAATGAAACCACCACCAATCATTTCCTGAAAAATCTGCTGTTTGTAGTGTTTTTTTTGAATGAATTCGTCCCACTACAAATAATTTCATTTTAGGCGAAATTACGGTTAACAATGGCATTATAAATTCAAACAAATAAGCAAGTAAGTTGTATGGAATTCTCAAAATATAATCGTCTTTATTTTTTATCAAAAATACAATTCACAACGGGCTTATTCACTGTAATATCTTCAAAAAAAAATTAACATTTAAACGGTCTAATTCCCTGCAATTTGGTGTAGGGTCGACTAAACTATAAGAAAAAATTACCTATACACTTTGTAGCTATTGTTTTTATTTATAATTAACCCCTAGACAGCAAGGTAAGCACTAGCCAAAACCAAAAGATAATCTCCATTTTTTACTCCTATTCGTATTTTAAGAATGTTTTTTAAAAAAATGAAACAAGGGACAAATTCATCCCAAAAATTCACACAAAATTCTTATTAAAAAGCGTATATAAACTAGGTATAAAAATCAAGTTAAAGTCCTTTTTTTATTTGTTAATAAAATCACAAAACTCTGTTAAACAAAGGGATAAGCAGTAGGGTATTTAATTTTTGACACGTTTTTAAAACAGTATTAACTATTAACTTTTTAACAAATTACATTATGAATTTTTTTAAAAAACAAATGCGTTTTATTGCACCCGCTGTGGTCTCATTTTCGTTTTTTTTTGCTTCCTGCGAAAAAGAAAATGAAAATGAAAATGCTGTTACCGAAGCCGATGCGCAACCGCAAACACAATCTAAATTTTCCAATGACATCAATGCTAAATTGACTCAGCATTTATTTGATCCCGAAGAAACAGAGCTGGTTACTTTAAAATTACCCGATGGAACTACACAAAAAAGCTATGTGTACAATGACAAGTCCGTTGATCAAAGTACTATTGAAAACACCAAAATAGCCACAGATAAAGACATAGGCAAAGCTTGGCATTTATTTACAAGGGTTGCTCCTGGTAATAAAACCTATAACGTAGCTTTTGTTGATTTTAACCAACAGTTCCAACGCCAAGCTGCCGGGGATATGGTATGGTCTTTTAATAACCGATTACGAGCTTCGGTTAAACTTAGGCATCAATTTATACGTCCAAATCAAATGAATTCAACCCGAGCAGACATTTTTGTGTTTTTTGTAAGGGGAAGTGATTTACCTAGCTCTAAAGCCATTGCGATTGCTGAATTTCCACCTCACCCCGCTACACGATCTGGTCGAACTATTATGTTAAATGTGGACAAAGGAAACAACTTTAATACTCGTAATAAGTTAGCTACGCTATTAAAACACGAAGTATTGCATAATTTTGGAATTGAACACAGCGATTGGCGCACAAAAAGAAGTTGTGGGCAAATGAGAAATACCCCGAATCAAGGTGGACTTGTTCATATCCCTGGTACTGATAACTCAGGAAATTTGTTAAACTCCATAATGACTACTTGTGGCGTATTTGCTGGTGATTATACCAATGATGATATTTGGGGTATGCGTAATCTATTTGGTTTTAGGTAAACCAAACCTAAAATGTTATAGTATTGATTAGTCTTTAAAGTGGCTGATCTATATATTTATAAAAATGTCGCCTAGAAAATAAATTCTAGGCGATTTTTTTTGCCCATTTTTTAATACACAAATCTGTAGTAGCATTTACTAGTAAATCCTTAACACTAAGCCGAGTTTCTTTTATTAATCCCATAAGTCTTAAAAAAATAAAAAATAATTTAGAGAGGGGGGGGTAGGGTTTTCTAAATGTAAATCGTTTAACCTTTAACATTAATTTTTTAACAATTTACAATAAACATTAACCTTATGAAATCTTTCAAAAAGCAAATTCGATTTGTGATGCCGGCTGCGGTATTATTTTCAGTTTTATTTACTTCGTGCGAAAATGAAACTGAAATTTCTGAAGCTGAGCCGCAACCGCAAGCTCAAGCGCAATCCAAATTTTCCAATGACATTAGTGCTCAATTAACTAATCATTTATTTGACCCAGCAGAAACAGAGTTAGTTACTTTTACGTTACCCGATGGAACTACACAAAAAAGCTATGTATATAAAGACAAGGCTATTGATCAAAGTAGTATTGAAAATACAGAAACTATAGTAGATCAAGACTTAGCAAAAGCTTGGCAGGGTTTAGATTTAGCTCCTGGTAACAGAACCTATACCGTAGCTTTTGTTGATTTTAACCAACAGTTTCAACGCCAAGCTGCCGGTGATATGGTGTGGGCTTTTAATAACAGAATACGAGCTTCGGTTAAACTAAGACATATATTCATACGACCAGACCAATGGGGTGCTACTCGAGCAGATATTTTTGTGTTTTATGTGAACCAAAGCTCATTACCTGCTGATAACATAATTGCGATTGCTGATTTTCCTAATATAGATAGAACACGCGCTGGGAGAACCATTATGATCAACGCCCAGCGAGTAGGTAATTTTAGCAATCGCAATAGCTTAGCTACATTATTAAAGCACGAAGTATTACATAATTTTGGTATACGCCATAACGATTGGAGAACTTTGAGAAGTTGTGGAGAAATGAGAAATAGCAGGAATGGTGGTGGACTTATTCACATCCCTGGCACTAACAATTCTGGTGATTTTACCAACTCCATAATGACCACTTGTGGTTTTGGAACTAGTGGTTATTCCGATGATGATATTCGTGGAATGCGTAATTTATATGGTTTTCAATAGACCCTAAATTTTATGACACAGATCAGTTTTTAATGAACTGACAATATTTACAAAAATATCGCCTAGAACATATTGTTCTGGGCGATATTTTTCTATTAGTATTTTTTGTAGACATAGCTTTGTTTGATTTACTGTGTTGGCACCCGTCACAGAGTCAAGTAGGCACAGGGAATTTCACCCCATACCTCTCACAGAACCGTACGGTGACAGTCTCCCATCATACGGCTCTTATTGTACAGCCTATACACTTGGTTTTGACAGCAAGTACTGCTTTCTCGAAGCTTCATCGGTAGGTTCGCTTTCGCTCATCTCTTTTATTCTTACCTGACTCTTTTCAAAGCCTTTTCCTTTCTCGCTTCACACCTGCAGATTACTCCACCAGCGTCAGAAAGGTAGTTTGACACCTGCTCCTGTAAGCCGATATCGGTAGACCTACTACCATCTTATTTTTAGTTACGATCATCTTGTAATGACCTCACAGCACACCAAGCGCTAGCGGGGCGGTCAGTCATTCGAGCGCGAGGGGGAACAAGCAGGAACCAGAAATACTATTTTTCATTTATTCTTGCTAGGGTTTTGTCTTGTATCGAATACTCTAACAATATAAATATTTTCTCTACCAACTCTATATGTAATTTTACAATGATTACTTATTAACTTCCTGTAATCATATTTTAGATGTAGAAAAGCTCCATCTACTTGACCATACTCAGTTACATTAATTACAGAACTTTCTAAAATATCAGTACTTTCTCTAAGGTTTGTAGCTATTTTTAATGCTTTATCTGCTCCATAAAGCTTCAAATTGAATTTAGTTACTTTCTCTAAATCTTTGGAAGCTCTCTTGGTCCAAACAACTGATTTTATTACTTCACCCAATTTTCAATCATTTTCTGCATTTCCGACTGACTGTATAAATTGCCATTCTTGATGTCTTCTTCCCCTTCTTTAATCATTTTGTCTAAATGACGTTGGTTCTTATAAGCTTTAATAAGACTGTACAAGCTTTTTAAAGAACTATCTTCTTCATTCTTTATTAACTCCAACATTTCTTGTCTCATTTCTAATACTCTCATAATACAGATATCACTATTATTACAAATATAATCAATTCAAAATAGCTTTTTTGTTTTATTCTCCTTGCCTGTAATTCCGTACTTCATAATCTATTATTCACAAAAAAAGTTACCTATTTTTTACATTAAATAATTTTCTTTGTTTTGGTTCACGAACGGTCGCTAGCGAATACATGAACAAGCAGGAATATTGTACTCATTTTTATGTAAAACTTCAAAATAGCCTTAGGCTATTCGTGAATTTTGTATCTTTGTTACACATGGATATTCAAGCTGAAAAATATCATCTAATTCAACAAATTGTAAATCTTCAAGATAAGAATATCATCAGTAAGTTAAAAGAACTTCTTAATTCTCAATCTACTACTACTGATTGGTATGATGAATTAACTTTATCACAAAAAACAGCTATTGAAAAAAGTCTTAAACAAGCTGATAATGGGGAAACAATTCCTCATTCTGTAGTCAAAAAACAAATAAGACAAAAAATACAACAGCTTAAGAAGAATGCAAGTTAGTTGGACACCTTTAGCTATTGAATCTTATGAAAATATTATCGATCAATTAATAGTTGATTGGAATATTGATATCATTGAAAGATTTGAAAATCAAGTAGAATATTTGATTGATCGTATTGAGAATCATAATCACATTTGTCCTAAATCTAATATTGATAATCTTCATAAATGTATTATTAATAAACAAAGCTCTTTAATTTACAGAGTTAAAAACAACAACTGTACTATTGAAATTATACTTTTTGTATTCAACAAAAGTGAGCACATCTTTTAAAATCATTACTGAACTACCTACCTACAAAAAATGGCACAAATAATCTAAGCCTCTTTTTATATTTATTATTTAATAATTTCATTTCCATTTGTAGAGATACAAAAGCTAGACTGGATTATTATTGATAACAATAAAAGCTACTCTTTTTTATTGAATAGCTTTGTTTGATTATCGCTATCGGCACAGATTGGACTACCCAGTAAATTTGGTATAAATCACTAAGCGACTTTTATTATAATTTTCTGAATGCGCCTCATAATCTATTATACACAAAAAAACTACCTAATTTTTACATTAGATAGCTTTCTTTTATTTATATCATTCTTTTATTTTGGTTCACGAGTGAGACGCTCTCGCCAGCAGGGGATTGAGGGAAACTGAAAAAGCAATGATTATACAATCACTGCTTGTTTCAAATTAATTATAAATTTTGTAATACTTTTTTTAATTCTTTAGGATCTCTCTTATTATTCCAAAAAAGTAATAATTCAATTCTGTTCTCTTTCTGATTTATATCAAAAAATAGCGTTGTTTGTTTTGACACAACCACACTTCTTATTTGACTTTTTTTTGAAATTCTACCTTCTAATTTACCTGCCTTTAATACTTCAAGTTTACTATTAACTAGTAATGTAAATTTCTTAACTTCTTCTAAATTCCATTTTACTAAAATAAACTCAAGTTCTTCGGTATAGCTAATTTTAGCTTTTTTACCCCAAATAACATCCATTTTTTCTCTAGTCAGTGATATTAAATTTCTGATTTATTTCAGACATCACTTGTTTGTGTGAAAAGAAATCTCCATTACTAATATCTTTTCTGCTTTCAAATAATAAATCTTGTATATCTACAGGAAGTTCATCATAAAAATCAACATCTTTATTTTCTTCTCTGTAACTTTCAAAAACAGCCTTCACTATTCTCAACACCTTTTCATCAGCATCAATCATATACCGGTTTATTGTATTTTTCAACTCTGCTGCTCCCATAATAATGCTATTATAAACTATTACAAATATAATCAATTCAAAACCCATTCCATAACATTACAAAAGCGGATGAAAATTATCCACGATACTATGCAAGTCTTCTAAATCATTTTCTTGATACGTTTCGGCAGACGATATGTAGTGATGACCTGCGAAAAATATTACATTAAATACATTTTACACCTTATGTCTCAAAATAATTAACCTAAAAAACCAGTACCATCTATTTCTAAAACCGTATGATCATCTTGATAATTCCGAGCACTACTGTATTTCCAATCTTCGGGATTTACAACTAAACCACTTTCAACTGGATTATTATGTATGTAATCTAACTTTTGTTTGATAACCGATGGAGTCCATAATTCTATTGGCTTATTATGATGCTGCCAAAATTGATACTTTAACACATTTCCTTTTTCTTTTCCTGCTTTTTTAAACATCCAGAGCAACCATTCTTTCCTACTCTCTTGCTGATTTTCTTCAATAACTTTAAGAAGTTTTCTTGAAGTAAAACCTTTAAAATCTCTCAATAATTCTGATGGATTATCTTCTGAAGCTCTAAATAACAAATTCACATGACTTGGCATAAAACAATAACCATACAGCTCCATTCCTTTTTGTTGCCTACAATAATCTAAACTTTCTGCTAGTACAGTAAAATATTTTTCTCTGATAAATACATCTATCCAATATACCGTAGCAAAACTTACAAAATACAGACCTGATTTATTATGAAATTTATAATTTCTACTCATAACCAACAAAATACAAAAAGCTACTTAATTTTTTAGATAGCTTTTTATAGTCTATATCCGTTGCCTGACTCTCTTTGTTGCTACTAGCGTGACGCTAGCAGTAGCGCTCTGTTTTTTATTTATTTCTGCTAGCGGCAGCGGGGATGAAGATGCAACTATGGTCTTTAGAATGATTGATAAAATGCTTACCTCCAAAAAATTTAAAGAATTCTTTGATAAAAATATGGCTTCGCTTTAAAACTAAAAGCTACTCTATTTCTAAAAGTAGCTTTGTTTTACTATCGTTGTTGGCACAGATTGCAAATCTGCGCTATCACTTTTGTTTTTTATTCTTTAAATCCGAGCGGTCGGGTGCGGTGACCGTTATGCTTATCCCAAAATTCCTCGATATCTTGGTTTTGACAGTAAGTACCGCTTTCTCGACGCTTCTTCGATAGGTTCGCTTTCGCTCATCTCTTTTACTTATACTTGACTCCTAAATGAAGCCTTTTCCTTTCTCGCTTCACACCAATAGATTACTCCATCAGCATCAGAAAGGTAGTTTGATACCTGCTCCTGTAAGCCGATATCGGTAGACCTACTACCATCTTATTTTCAGTTACGAGAATCTTACGATCCTCTCACAGCACACCGAGCGCGAACTGGGAATTCTCTGCAAAATTGACTTTATTCATCGAAAACTTTTTATGTTAATTTTTATTTTTTAAACTTTTAAAGTATTTGTCATATTCGTATGAATAATGCTTTTGATAATGACTGTCATAATCAAACTGAAAAATACTACCATCCTTCTTATATAAATTAACTGTAAGATCTCCTTTCTTCTTAAAAATTGAATCCCCAATATCCATTAATTTGTAAAAATCACTATTAATACTAATAGCTTTATTATCAATATAAAAAGCCCTTATACTATGGTTTTCTTTTTGGATTTCTTTTTTTATTATTATACCTGAATAACTCTCATTTTGCTTTTCGACATACATTTCTTCAAACCAATTTCTAGAATCAAAAATTAACAACCCTACTATTCCTAAAACTAAAATAAAAAGTATTGACTTTGAAAATAAATCCAATTTAATTGTTTCCATATGATTTATCAAAAATTAAAAAATGTCCATGTTTTTGATCTAAAAATAGAGCCTCCTAACTGTAGTTTTGTTGGCACTTGAGGTGCTATTGAACCTGAGCCTGTTAAATATCCCCTCTCACCACTTCCATAACCTCTATATGCCTGGCTACCATTTTGATCAAAATTACCTGATTGACTAGCTCCAAAAATAGTAACACTTGCTTCCCAACCAGCACCTGCTCCCCTAAAATCATCAATCAAAAATTGTTGATTTTGAGTAGGTGTAATAATACCTGAATTAAAACCAAAACCAGCTCCAAAACCAGCATGACCCGAAATTGTAAAAAATAATGAAGAACTTCCTGTTCCATCCGTAACGAAACCTAACTCGAATCCTAATCCACCACCTAGGACTCCACTCATAGAAATGCTTTTATATGAACCACCATTAGTCTCTATGAACTCCCTAACGGTTTTAGCTGTTTTAACAGCCTGCTTTTGCAAACGTTTTTGCCTTCTTGCAGCTTGTCTTGCTTTATCAGGAGGACCAGTAAACCTATGCGCCACATGATTTAACCCCGCAGCAATTACACCATTCCTAAAACCATCAGCAAAACTACCTCCAGCTATTTCAGATGCTATTCCTCCAGTTACTCCAGCCGCTCCTATAGTTAAAAATGGCGAAGCTCCTTCCCCTAAAAGTGATGCTACCAGATCCAATAAAACCACTTGCAAATCCTGCCAATGCTCCTTCTGGACCTGCACCTTGTATCATAGCCATTGTTGCCCCACTAAGTCCATGAAGTATTCCTCTTGCAAATCCTTTGGCTACTAAATTCCCTATTCCACCTGTGGCACTACCGATTCCAAAGCTGACAACTCCACTTATAGCTCCAAATAAAGCTGCTGAACCAGCTCCATCAAAGAAACCTTGACCATTCGCTAAGTTGTTAATACCATTAACAGCAACTCCAACACCAGCTCCTATTGCTGCAAATTTTCCAACAATTAATGCGGCTGCTAAAAACGCTATCTCCCCAGAGGGATCATTATATTTAAGTGGATTATTCCATACATAGCCATACCTGTTAAAACTTTGGGTATTAAACGGGTCTTGTATAAAATTAT